>JAFQBM010000012.1 GCA_017399685.1 Lachnospiraceae bacterium | reverse complement strand
CTTTACAGCCTGTGCCTTAAATTCGTTATCATAAGATTTTTGTGTTCGTTTTGTTGACATAATAATTCACTCCTTATTCTCTATTGATTATATCTCAAAATTCTTGAGAATAGGGTGTCAACTTTTATGATACAACATCATTGTAAGTTTGTTAAGGGTCCATGTGTGAACCTTAAGAATAGAATTGAATAAGTTTACTGTGAAATTCGAGTTCCTATTTGAGTTCGTGAAGTTTTTTGATGTAACATAAATTGGCGCAAAGTAATAATTCAGAAGTTTTTATGCATAAAAAAATATTAGAAGGGAATTCTAGGACTGAAAAGTGCAACCACTTACAAAAATCAGTCCTATTTTAGTGGAATGAGTTGAGAAATACAGAGATATGTGCTATGCTAAGACTGAAAAATGCAACTGGTTGCAAAAATCTTCCCTAAAGGAGTGTACAAATATGGAAATCAAACGTGAGTATTATTTAGACAAATTGATAAAAAGACAAAATAATGGATTAATAAAGGTTATTACTGGTATTAGAAGATGTGGAAAATCCTATTTGCTAAATACGCTTTTTTATAATTATTTGATAGAGAGTGGAGTGGATCAGGAACATATTATTCGTTTTGCATTTGATTCAGCAGATGATCTTCATCTTATCGGAGAAAGTCTCATTAGTGTTGAACGAGAAAAAAGAGGAGTGAATCCAGAGTTGTTTATGGAATATATTCGTTCCCAAACATCCGAAGAAGGAAAATATTATTTACTTTTAGATGAAGTACAGCTACTTGATTGCTTTGAATCTGTTCTGAATGGATACTTGCGTAAGGACAATATGGATGTGTATGTTACCGGAAGTAATGCAAAGTTTTTGTCAAAGGATATTATCACGGAGTTTGCAGGACGTGGTGATGAAATTCACATGTATCCATTAAGTTTTGCGGAATTTATGTCTGTATATAAGGGGGATAAGTACGAAGGCTTGTCTGAATACATGCTTTATGGTGGAATACCACTCGTAGTCCTACGAGATGGAGTAAATGAAAAAGCTGCCGTGTTGCAGAATTTGTTTGACGAAATTTATATCACAGACATATTCAAGAGAAATAGAGTGAAGAACCAAGGTGAGTTAGAAGATTTGCTTAATATCCTTTCTTCTGCAATCGGTTCTCTTACTAATCCGGAAAAACTGAAAAATACATTTAAGACAGTTAAGAAATCAAGTATTACAGCGAAAACTATTAAGAAATATTTAGATTACTTTGAAGATTCTTTTTTGATAGAGTCTGCGCAGAGATATGATATTAAAGGAAAGGCTTATATTGAAACCCCAAAGAAATATTATTTTTCTGATTTAGGACTTCGCAATGCTCGAATAAATTTCCGTCAGTTTGAGCAGACACATTCTATGGAGAATGTTATTTATAATGAACTTCGTATGCGTGGATATAGCGTAGATATAGGTGTTGTGCCAATTGCAGAAAAAGATAAAAATGGAAAAGTAGTTCGAAAAGCTCTGGAAGTAGATTTTGTGTGTAACCTTGGTTCGACAAGATATTATATCCAGTCCGCATATTCTCTTCCAGATGAAGCAAAGAGAAATCAAGAGATAAGACCATTTAGAAAAATAGATGATTCCTTTAAGAAAATCGTAGTAACAAAGGATATAGTTCCGACACATTATGATGAGAATGGAATTTTGACAGTGAATATTTATGAGTTTTTACTTAATCCTGGAAGTATTGGAGGGTAAGATAAAGAACTGCTGATAGGAGAGATAGAAATGAACTGAAGAAAAGAAATAAGAGAGATTATTATCCCAGACAAAAAACATCAGCATAACTTATTTCAATCAAGCATACCTTGTATAAACAATAATACAAGGTATGTTTTTTTATGAAACAATATATTGAAGAGAGAACCATTGAGATAGCAAATTACATCATTGAGAATAATGCTACGGTAAGGCAGGCGGCGAAGCAGTTCGGAGTCAGCAAGTCAACAGTACATAAGGATTTAACGGACCGACTTCCTTACATTAACCCTTCCCTTGGAAAGGATGCGAGAAAGATTCTGGATGTAAACAAGGAAGAACGCCACATTCGAGGAGGGCTGGCTACGAAAGAGAAGTATCTCCATCAGCATGAGCTGGGATAAATTTTCTAAGAACATCATAATAAAAAACCGACGTCTTGTAATGTTTTTTTGATATGATATAATAATATTGGAAGAATTACGGGAGGAAACAAATGTCGAAGTTAAAAAAGCATTCTAAAAAGGATGCCAGCAATACAAAGAACAAAAAGAAGAAAAAGAAAAAAATCATTAAAACAGTATTTTTGGAAATAGGGGCTTTATTCCTTGTTACCATCATATTATTAGGCATTGTTTTCTATAAGCGGTATGCGAAAGATATTCTGGCAATGAAGGAGTCTGCGGAAAAGATAGTGAAATATTCCGACACAGAAGATTTTAAACAGGCAGAAACCAGCCTGATTTTTGATACCTATGGGAATCAGATTACAAGTCTTAAAGCAGAAAAAGACGTATATTATCTTTCAGACGAAGAAATACCCCAGTATTTTAAAGATGCCATGGTATCCGTGGAAGATAAAAAGTTTTATGAGCATCCCGGATATGATACCAAGGCCATTATACGTGCCACGAAGTCCTACATAGAGAAAAAAGGGGAAATTACGCAGGGTGCCAGCACCATTACACAACAGTTGGCAAGAAACATTTATCTTACCCAGGAGGTAACCTGGGAACGTAAAATCAAAGAGATTTTCCTGGCCATTGAATTGGAAAAGAAGTATTCCAAGCAGGAAATTATGGAATTCTATTTAAATAATATTTATTTTGCCAATGGATATTATGGTATAGAGGCAGCAAGCCAAGGATATTTCCAACTTCCAGCGAAAGAATTAAGCCTTTCCCAGGTTGCATTTTTATGTGCCATACCAAACAATCCCACCACATATCATCCTTTGACAAACTATGAGAACACCATGAAGCGAAGGGATTTTATTTTGCAGGAAATGCTTGCAGAAACAAAGATTTCAGAGTTGGATTATGAAATTGCCATAAGGGAAGAAATCATTCTGAATCCAAAAGAAGAAGAAGGAATCAATAATTATGTTGAAACTTATGTCTTTGACTGTGCAGCCAAAGCATTAATGGAATACAATGGATTCGTTTTCTGTTATCAATTTGAGTCGGATGAAGCCAGAAAAAATTATGAAGAACGATATGAGGAATTATACACCCGTTGCCTGCGTTCTTTATATGTAGAGGGTTATCGAATCTATACTTCTATGGACATGGAGAAACAGACAATGCTACAGGCATCTTTGGATGAAGGTTTAAGTGCCAATCAGGAACTAAGTGAGGATGGTATTTATTCTCTTCAAGGCTCTGCTACCTGCATTGACAATGCCACAGGCAAGGTGGTAGCGATTGTAGGGGGCAGGTCTCAAGAAGCTTCCGGTTATACCTTAAACCGTGCTTTTCAGTCTTATCGCCAGCCTGGAAGCAGTATCAAACCCTTGGTTGTTTACACTCCGGCTTTTGAAAGGGGGTATACTCCGGATACGATTTTAGTGGATGAACTCATGGAAGATGGACCGAAAAATTCAGGAAGTTACAGCGGAGCCATTGATATCAGAACGGCGGTGCAGTATTCAAAAAATACCATTGCCCATAAGATTTTTGAAGCTATTACACCAAAGGTAGGTATGCAATACATTTTAAATATGAGATTTTCCAAAATCATGACTCAGGATACTTATAATATGTCCTCTGCTTTAGGAGGATTTACCTATGGTGTTACTACCAAGGAAATGGCTTCGGGATTTTGTACCATTCAAAATGACGGTGTTTATCGGGATGCTACTTGTATTGTAGAGATTCTGGATGCCCAAGGAAATGTTCTGGTTCCAAATGAATGGGAGGAAATTAGGATTTATGACAGAAATGCCAGCCGTATGATGACGGATGTGCTGGTGACAGTTGTAACATCTGGTACAGGAAGAGGATATGGAATCTCCGGTATGCCTTGTGCAGGAAAAACCGGAACCACCAATGATAAAAAAGATGGATGGTTTGTGGGATATACTCCATATTACACCACAGCAGTATGGGTAGGATATGATATTCCAAAGACAGTGAATACATTAAGCTCTACTACGTCGCCGGGTAAGATATGGAAAAGTTATATGGAAAAGATTCATGAAGGACTGGAACGAAAGGAATTTCCGGCATACACGTATGTTCAAAGTCTGATAAAGGATGAGACTACGGTAGAAGACACGGAAGAAGTAACAACAGAAGAGACAGCGTCCAGTGAATTAAGCAGTGAAGAACCTGTGAGTGAGAATACCATAGAAGCCACTACCACGGAGGCTGCTGTTACTACAGAGGCGGTTACAGAAGTCGCTACAACAGAAGTTATTACCACCACAGAAATCGTTACAGAAGTTTCTACGGAAGAAACTACTACAGAAGTTATTACAAGTAGTGAAAATACGACAGAAATGAGGTCTACAGAAGAAAATAGAAATCCTGAGTAAGAAAGCCGTGGATTTCTATATAAAAAACAGGCAGTTTTTAAGGACTGCCTGTTTTTAGTTGATATTACTTTCTTCCAGCAATGTATTCCTGGATTCTAGCTTGAATCTTTTCTGTTGGATCTAAGATATCACTAATGGAAGTATCATGATTTAAACGGTCGATTAACAATGCAATGTATTTACTTAAATCAGAACTTACATACCAGTCACGGCTTAACAATTCAGGAGACTGATAAGTTACATTTGTAGTGATAACTTTTTCAATTAATCCTTCTTCTTTTGCCTTATCAAAGGATTCTAAACCATTCGTAAATAAACCGAAGGTAGCAAGTGCAAAGACTCTTTTTGCCTTTCTTTTCTTTAATTCTCTGGCAACGTCTAACATACTTTCACCAGAAGAAATCATATCGTCAATGATAATAACATCTTTACCTTCTACAGAATCACCTAAGAATTCATGAGCAACGATAGGATTACGTCCATTTACGATGGTAGTATAATCACGGCGTTTATAGAACATACCTACGTCTACTCCAAGAACATTGGCAAAGTAAATTGCACGGTTCATGGCACCTTCATCCGGGCTGATTACCATCATGTGGTCTTTGTTGATTTCCAAATCGTTGGTAGAACGAAGTAATGCTTTAATAAACTGATAAGTTGGCTGAACATTTTCAAAGCCCTTTAATGGAATCGCATTTTGAACACGAGGGTCATGGGCATCGAAGGTGATAATGTTTTCTACACCAAGAGAACATAATTCCTGAAGAGCTAATGCACAGTCAAGGGATTCTCTGGTACTTCTTTTATGCTGACGGCTTTCGTATAAGAAAGGCATAATCACGGTAATCTTTCTGGCCTTACCACCAACTGCAGCAATGACTCTCTTAACATCTGCATAATGATCATCTGGTGACATTTTACATTTTGTACCACTAAGAGAGTATTCCAGACTATGATTTAATACATCTACTAAGATATAAAGGTCAGTACCACGAACAGACTCTTTGATGATACCTTTCGATTCGCCTGAACCAAAACGAGGGCAGGCATGGCTGATTAAATAATTATCTCTTTCATAACCATTAAATGCGATGGTAGTTTTGTGCTCGTTCTTTCTTTCGTCACGCCACTTTACAAGATAATTATTCACCTTTTCTCCTAATTCCTTGCAGCTTTCTAAGGCTACGATACCAAGTCTTCCAACTGGTATAGTATCAAAATTGCTTTCTTCTGGCATTTCATTTTCCTCCGTAAAATCATAATATTTATATTTAAAATTTAATAATGCTAAAAACCCTTCCACATTGTTTATAACATTATAACCTACATTCGTCAAGAAGAAACTTCACATTACTGTTCAAATAGTAACCTGATAGTAACTGTTCACACAGTAACCTTCCACTTCTTGTCAGGTTACGTAATGGCATGATTCAACATTACGCATTCTTTTGTTTTATTTGGCGTTCTCTCTTCTGGTAGCGGATATCCTGTCCATACAAGAAAAATACATGGAAAGATTCTAAAATACGGGAAGAAATTCGCTCCCCATATTGTTCTTTGATATCATGAATCGAGTAATTGGTAGTGATAATGGTAGCATGATTTCGTAACCTGCGTTCATTTAACAGAGACTGCAGCATGGTAATGGTATAGGCAGTGGTGTATTCCGTTCCTAAATCGTCCATAATTAATAGCTGTGCATCATATATATAGGAAGAAAGTCCCTGTAGTTCAGAATCCAGTGTACCTCCCTTTTTTAATATGGGAAGAATCTGTTCTAATAGCTTAGGTGCACTAAGATATAGTACAGTGTGTCCGGAATCTAATAAATCCTTGGCAATACACTTGGCAAGAAAGGTTTTCCCAACTCCTGTAGAACCTGTAAAAATAATGTTGTTTGTGCAAGTATCAAAATCCCGCACAAAGTCCTTACACTTATGATATACATTTTGGATGTTTTCATAAGGGGAAAAAGGAAATTTTTCTTCTTTTTCTTTGCTGTAATAGGTAAAATCAAAAGAGCCAAAATTCTCTGTTTCCAAAAAACGCTGAATATAAGACTGAGCGTATAATTTCTTTATGATTTTCTGGTTCAGACAGGAACATTTCTTCTGATTTTCATCATAACCGGTATCTTTACATAGCTTACAGGTAAAAATCGGTTCAAGATAATCCGCAGGGTATCCGTTTCTAGAAAGGAGTTCTTTCTTTTTTTCACGAAGTATCCGATTATTCTCTTTCATTTGCCTGGAAGTTATAGAATCACCGGATAAAATCAATTCTTTCATCTTTGCAATGGAACCTGTGGATAATTCCTGGTCCAGTTGTTTTATTTCCGGGATTTTTTTGTATATTTCTTCCTGACGGGCATTTAACTCTTTTTTATGAAGAAGTTGTATTTCATCGTATTCTTTCATAATTTCAAGATATTGGCTGCTCTTTAGTGTCATGATTCCTTCCTTCCTTGGGATGACGTCCGATTTACCTCTTCTAAGAACAGATTTTCTAAAGAGTCCGGGTTATAGGTTCTCTGGGAATAATTCAAAGCTTTTTTTGTAGATCCGGCATTGGACTTATTTTGTTTCAATGCCTTTGTTTTCTTATATTCTTCATCAAATTTGGCCAGTTCCGAAAGATTATGCACCTTGGCTTTGTTCCATGTTTCCAAAATACCATTTACATAAGTTACGGTTCCACTGGTTGGGGAATGAAGAATAGCACGGTTACATGCTTCTTTAATCATGGCAGCTTCAAAACCTAATTTGTTCTGCCAGTTGTCTATAAATTCTGCCTCTACACTGGTGATATTTCGTCCCAGTCCTAAAGATTTCGCCACAAGGGTATAAAGTTCATTATAAGAACTGGACTGTAGTTTGGCTGCCTTTATGGTCTTGATACCTTCTTTATGCCATGCTATGGCAACTGCCTCAATATACCGCATACTATTTTTATTTTTGGAAACACTGTATTCTACCAGGTATTCCAATAACTCTAAGGAAAATTCCAAATCATCCAGAATGTAGAGTAAACTATGGTAATCTGTCTGGGTGAAAGGTCTGCCAAAATAGGTCTCTATCATGTAAACCAATTGGGAAAAAGAAGTATCTTTTTCACGTTCCTTGATTTGAACAATGGAGTATTCCTTTTTCGGAGGGGTAGGAATTTCCTTTGCAGCAGCAAGCTCTGGTTCCTTGTTGGATTCTGTATAGTAAGTGGAATAAGTTTCCGCAGAGGAATCCATATATGGAGTATACTCTGTATCTAATGATTCAGGGGGTTCTGAATTGAAATCTTCAGCAGGTTCTTTGACAGGAGTAAGTAAATCGATACCTGTTAAGGTGCGGTTTTGATTTATCTCAAGGGAAAGTAATCCTTCCTTTTCCCAGTACTGCAAGGCACGTTTGATATCATTTTCCGTCTCGTTGCAAGATTCTGCCAGTTCACTGATAGAAAGAGGGCGGTTTTTTGATAACGCCAGACACAGATACAAGTATACTTTAACATAAGAGCCATTTGCCTTTGGCATATATTCCAGAATAAAAGCATCCGGAACAATGGTATATGTGGGCTGATTTTTTGCGGTAATTGAAAATTGATTCATGTTTAACATCCTTTGTTATTTTGATGCCCTATGGGGCAATGAACTCATATAGTTTAGCCCATGAAATGTCCATAGAGAGAAATATCTTAGCAGATTCATTCATGGGACTTTTATTATAGTACAGTATTTTTGAATTGTAAATTGCTAATTTTTCGGGGGTTTATGCACCAAAAAATTGTGGAAATTGTGGATAATGTGGATAAGTTGGTGGACATAATTTGTTTACATGAGAAAAAAGGCTGAAATTCTGTGGAAAACAATAAAAACTTAAAATTCGAAATAATTCGTTATGTAAACAAAAAAATCCACAGAGTTTGTTCACATAAATTGTGAATAAACCTGTGGATAATGTGGATAACTATAAATTTAAAAGCGATTCTCCAATGTTCACAACATTTCCGGCTCCCATAGTTATCAACAAATCATTTTTTTTGCAGTTTGTTAATAAAAAATTCTCAATTTCATCAAAGGAAGGGAAATAATGTACGTCAGTTCCATAAGCTGCGATTTTTTCCGCCAAATCCTTTGAACTGATTTCTCCGGTATCTACTTCTCTGGCTGCGTAAATATCCGCCAGCACCACGTGGTCAGCCTGACTTAAAGTCTTGGCAAAATCATCTAAAAATGCCTTAGTACGGGAATAGGTATGTGGCTGGAAGACGCACCAAAGTTCATTATGTGGATAGCGGGTGGCAGCATCCAGGGTTGCCTGGATTTCTGTTGGATGATGTGCATAATCGTCAATTACATGAACTCCGCATAAATCCCCTTTGTACTCAAATCGACGGTTGGTTCCATAAAAAGTGGAAAAACCTTCATTGATTTGTTGGTTGGTAATGCCAAGTTCCTTTGCAATAATGATAGCAGAAATGGCATTATAAATATTATGTTCTCCGGCAACTTTTAAGGTATAGTGTCCTTCTGATTCTTCACCAGAGAATAAATCAAAGGAGGAATTTCCGGTTTCATCATACGTAATATTGGAAGGATAATAGTCGTTTTCTTTTGAAGTTCCGTATGTTTTTACTCTGCAGTCAAGTCCTTTTAAAATAGCATCCTTCGTTGGAATGTCTCCATTTATCACCAAAAGTCCGTCTTTCGGAAGTTTTCCGGCAAATTGATGAAAAGATTCTGTGATTTCTTCAATTCCACTGAAAAAGTCCAGGTGGTCTTCTTCCACATTTAAAATAACACTGATTTTTGGGAAGAAGGATAGGAAGCTGTTAGTATATTCGCAGGCTTCTGTGACGAATAATGGTGACTTTCCAACACGGATATTACCTCCGATGGCTTTTAAAATTCCTCCAACAGAAATGGTAGGGTCACTATCAGCCGCTAATAAAATATGAGTTAGCATAGAAGTCGTAGTGGTTTTTCCGTGAGTACCGGAAATCGCAATCGGCGTATCATAGTTGGTCATTAACTGACCAAGTAACTCGGCCCGAGACAACATAGGAATCTGTTTTTCCAGGGCTGCTACATACTCCTCATTTTCCTTGGAAATAGCTGCAGTGTATACAACAAGGTCAATGGAATCATTTATGTTTTCTTTGCATTGTCCGATATGGATGGAAGCACCAAGAGATGTTAAGTGTTCCGTAATGGAAGATGCATTTTGGTCGGAACCACTGATGGTAAAACCGGCATTTAATAAAATTTCTGCCAGACCACTCATGCTGATTCCTCCAATTCCCATAAAATGGACATGACAAGGTTGGTTAAATTGAATATTGTACATTAGGTCCTCCTATTGTTATGATGGATTTCAAGTAATTGTTCAAACATGAACCGTTACTTGAAATCCATCGTTTTAGATTCTTTTCATTCAGGTTATGGTTATTCGTAAGTAAATTTACATAATCATAGTGCTATGATTACGGTCGTAAATGAACTCGGCTAAATATATTATAGGACTTTTTTTTATGTTCGTCTACCATGAAAATGCAAGTATTTTCCCTTGAGGCTTGATGTAAAATATGATAAAATAAAAACAATTATGAATTAGAATGAGGGAAGATTATTTCAGTGCAGTTTATTAGGTGATGTCTGGAATAATGGAGGTGAAAGATGAGGGCTTATTCTATGGAAGAGAGGTGTTTCGTTTGATTAAGAAAGAGATGATTGCCATGTTGCTTGCCGGGGGACAGGGGAGTCGTTTGGGAGTTCTGACTTCCAAGCTTGCAAAACCGGCGGTGGCTTTTGGTGGAAGATATAAAATCATTGATTTTCCACTTAGTAACTGCATTAATTCCGGCATCGATACCGTAGGGGTTTTAACCCAGTATCGTCCTCTTCGTCTGAATCAGCACATTGGAATTGGTATTCCTTGGGATTTGGATAGAAATATCGGTGGTGTTACGGTGCTTCCACCTTATGAGAAGAGTACGAACAGTCAGTGGTATACTGGTACAGCCAATGCCATATACCAGAATCTGGAATACATGGAGTATTATCATCCGGACTATGTTTTGATTCTGTCAGCAGATCATATTTATAAGATGGATTATGCAGTGATGCTGGATTATCATAAGGCATGTAACGCAGATGTTACCATTGCAACGATTCAGGTACCATATGAAGATGCCCATCGTTA
The DNA here is from genome assembly GCA_017399685.1 of Lachnospiraceae bacterium. GTDB lineage: Bacteria > Bacillota > Clostridia > Lachnospirales > Lachnospiraceae > RGIG1668. The sequence goes on along the minus strand of JAFQBM010000012.1, from coordinate 27,637 downwards.
TGGAGTAGTGATTGCAGATTCTAATGGAAGAATTAAAGAATTTGAGGAAAAACCGGAAAATCCGAAATCAAATCAGGCATCCATGGGTATTTATATTTTTACCTGGGAGGTATTAAAGAACGCATTACGGTCTTTGTCCCAGGAAGCGGCTTGTGACTTTGGTAAGCATATCATTCCATATTGTCATAATTGTGGAAATAGAATTTATTCTTATAATTACAGGGGATATTGGAAGGATGTCGGAACCCTTGCTTCTTACTGGCAGTCTAATATGGAACTGATTAATCTGGTTCCTGAATTTAATTTATATGAAGAATTCTGGAGAATTTATACGAAAAATGACCGTACCACACCACAGTTTATTTCCAATACCTCTCATGTAGGAGGAAGTATCATCGGGGAAGGTACGGAAGTTTATGGAACGGTGGAGCATTCTGTCATTGGCTCAGGAGTTTACATTGGAGAAGGTACAGTGATTCGTGACAGTATTATCATGAATGACTGCAAGTTAGGGAAAAATGTAAATATTTATAAAGGAATTATAGCAGAGAATACTACCATAGAAGAGAATACACATATTGGATGTTTTGATGAAGTTCCGAATAGGGTAGCACCACATATTTATTCCGATGGAATATCAGTGATTGGGGAAGGAAGTTACATTCCTGCCGGTGTTCGGATTGGAAAGAATACCGCCATTTCCGGGATTACCGTTGCATCAGATTATGTAGATGGAGTATTACCAAGTGGGGAGAATTTAATTAAAGGAAGTGATGGAATATGAGAGCAATCGGAATTATCCTGGCAGGGGGAAATAGTACCAAAATGAGAGAATTGTCCGCAAAGAGGGCCATTGCGGCTATGCCGGTGGTTGGAAGTTACCGAAGCATTGATTTTGCACTTAGTAATATGTCAAATTCCAAAATTCAGAATGTGGCTGTTTTTACCCAGTATAATTCCAGGTCTTTGAACGAACACTTAAGTTCTTCAAAATGGTGGGATTTCGGACGTAAACAGGGTGGACTTTATGTTTTTAACCCTACCATTACTCCGAAAAACAGTTACTGGTATACAGGTACCGCGGATGCCCTTTATCAGAATATGGGTTTTTTAAGAGACAGCCATGAGCCTTATGTGGTGATTGCTTCCGGAGACGGTATTTATAAGCTGGATTATAACAAGGTGTTGGAAGAACATATAAAGAGCAATGCTGATATTACAGTTGTAGTGAAGGAAATTAATCCGGAGGAAGACGATCCTACCAGATATGGTGTTGTGGTAAATATGGACGAACAGAACCGGATTATTGATTTTGAGGAAAAGCCATTGGTGGCGGCCACGAATTTGGTGTCCATCGGTGTCTATGTCATTCGAAGAAGGCAGTTAATGGAGCTGTTAGAAACCTGTGCAGCAGAAGAAAGAAATGATTTTGTAAAAGACATAATAGTACGTTATAAGAGCATTAAGAATGTCCATGCTTATAAGATGGATTCTTATTGGAGGAATATCAGTACTGTAGAATCCTATTACCGGGCAAACATGGATTTTCTAAATCCGGATATCAGAGACTATTTTTTCAAACAGCATCCGGATGTTTATTCTAAGGTGGATGACTTACCACCGGCGAAATATAATTATGGCTGTGAAGTAAAGAACAGTCTGATTTCCAGTGGGTGTATCATTAATGGAAGGGTGGAGAATTCCGTCATTTTCAAAAAAGTAGTGGTAGGAAATAATTGCGTCATTAAAAATTCCATCATTTTAAATGATGTGCATATTGGGGATAATTGCTACATAGAAAACTGCATTATTGAAAGCAGGGATACATTACGTCCGAATACCACCCATATAGGAGAAGAGGACAATATTAAAGTTGTAGTAGAAAAGAATTTTAGATATACAGTTTAACAAGGATGATTTATGGCATGCATCACAGAAGGAAAATGGAATTGACAGGAATGATTCAGGTTTGAAATCTGGAGGAGAAATTGGAGGAGGGAGATTTTATGGAGATTACAGAGGTAAGAGTTCGAAAAGTAAACAAAGAAGGCAGAATGAAAGCAGTGGTATCTATTACTCTGGACCATGTTTTTGTAGTACATGACATTAAGGTTATTGAAGGAGAAAGAGGATTGTTTATTGCAATGCCTAGCAGAAAAAACAGTGAGGGAGAACATATTGATGTGGCACATCCGATTACACAGGAAGCCAGAGAATATGTTCAGAATGAAATTCTGAAAGTATACCGGAGTTTGGAAGAATAAGTTTAAAATTATAATTTGTAAGTATCATGGGGGCGAAATATTTTTTGCCCCCGATATTATTTGAACTCGACCTTTTGATGAGTCGCATATCCAGTAGCGACATACATTTGAAACCGATTTTATTTTAGTTGCATATCGGCTGGTAACAAATATTTGAGATAGAATCGCCTTGGAATTTGATAGAATATCCACCAGAATGCCTTCTTTGATACAGTCATGAATGGTTCTTTCTACGGCTTCTTCCATGGTCATCTCATCTCTTGTTTTCTTTATCAGCATACAATTTATCAATTTTTATCACAGCATAATAATTTTCATAGGTGTTATGTATTAATTCTTCAATTTCCCGTTTTACCTGGTTTTCTGTTTTTTTATAGCTGTGGGGGATGACGGCATCAAAAATTAAATTTGTATGGGTAGGGCCGCTTACCATACGAAAATCGTGGATGGTAATGCATTCATCATAAGTTTTTAGTAATTCTGTGATTTTTTGACGCATTTCTTTGATGCTGTAATCATTTACCTCTACCGGGTCCATATGCAATACTGCTTCACAGTTTAATTTATCATGAAGTTCATTTTCAATCCGGTCGATGACATCGTGCAATTGGAAAATATCACCATCTCCTGGGACTTCTCCGTGAAGTGAAATCATAACCCGTCCCGGACCATAATCATGTACTACCAAGTCGTGGATTCCTAAAATTTCCTCGTGGGATAACACGATTTCTTCAATCTGTTTTACAAACTCGGGGTCCGGCGCCTGCCCAAGCAAAGGGCTGATGGTCTCTTTCGCTGATTTATATCCTGCATAGAGAATAAAAGCAGCTACAATGACACCGCTGATTCCATCAATATTAATGCCTGTGAGTTTTAAAAATAACATGGAAATCAAAACCATGGTAGTAGCAAAAGTATCACTTAAACTGTCTAATGCAGTTGCTTTCATGGCAGTAGAAGAAATCTTTTTGCCAATAGAGTGATTATAAACTGCCATATATATTTTAATGGCAATGGAACAAATTAAAATAATCAGGGCTAGGTTACTGGTATTTACTTCTTCCGGATGAATGATTTTCATCAAAGAAGACTTAAATAATTCAAATCCCATAAACAAGATGATGACAGAAACAAAAAGTCCGGTAAGATACTCGATTCTTCCATGTCCAAAGGGGTGGTCAGAATCGGATTTTTTCCCGGAAAGTTTGAAACCAACCAGGGTAATGAAAGAAGAACCTGCATCGGAAAGGTTATTAAAAGCATCCGCAGTAATGGCAATGGAGCCGCTGATCATACCGGAAACATACTTTCCAAAAAACAATAAGATATTCAGACAAATTCCTACGATGCCGCTTAGCATACCATAGGAACGGCGAACGGTATCCTTATTGTAGTTTTTATAGTCTTTGATAAATAATTTTGCCAATAAGGTTATCATAGAATTCCCCTCTTTTATAATTCTTTTATTCTATACGAAAGTGATGAAAAAGAAACAAAACACCGCATTATCTAATAATTCTTTGTATCATATCATAATGTATGGTTTGTGTCAAAATGATATTCGAAAATATATTGTAAATCTTAAATCTTGCCTTATTTCTTGAATATTTTGCCTACTCATGATAAAATATGTGAATAAAATATAAAAAATTACAGTGGTAATTAGGTGGCACAAATCAGTGGCACCTTAAAAGTGTGTTTTAAAACAGGAAAATTTGTTATCGCTCACACACAAACAATAACAAATTTCTTCCTGAATAAAAAGTGAATTTATTTAGAAAGGTTTGGTAAGTGAAATGTTAAAAGCAGTGATTTTAGCAGCAGGAAAAGGAACAAGAATGAAATCGGATTTACCAAAGGTAGTACACACTGCCTTAGGAAAACCATTGGTTTATTATGCCATGAAGGCAGCAAAAGAAGCCGGTGCGAAAGAGATTTGTGCCGTAGTAGGATATGGCGCGGAACTGGTAAAGGAAGCCGTGAAAAAGGTAGCAGTGGAATTAGAAGTCAAAGTAGATTTCGCACTTCAGGAAGAACAATTAGGAACCGGCCATGCAGTCCGTTGTGCCAAGGAGTTTATCGGTGTCGCAGGGCAAACCATGATTTTATTCGGAGATACACCGCTCATCACTGGTAATACATTAAAGGAATTGCTGGAATTTCATAAAGAAAAGAAGAACGGAATTACCGTATTATCTACTTTGGTAGAGAATCCGGCAGGATACGGAAGAATCGTCAGAGAAAACGGCGTCTTTGTAAAGAGCGTAGAGGACAAAGATGCTACACCAGAAGAAAAGCAGATTCAGGAAATCAATTCCGGAATGTATTTATTTGAAAGCAAATTATTGTATGAAACTTTGGATTTGATAAAAAATAATAATGCCCAGAAAGAATATTACCTTCCAGACACCTTAACCATAGTGAAAAATTTAGGAACCGGAACCGTAGATGCCATGATGACGAAAAATCATCAGGAAATTCTAGGGGTAAACACTCCGGAACAGTTAAAAGAAGTAGAAGAAATCATGAAGGCCAGAGAATAACAAAGCAGGGGTAGTTTATAAGATATATCTTAATGATAAGAATAGAAGGCGGATGTTTTGAAAGGATAAACAGAATATGAAAGTAATCGTAGGTTTGGGAAATCCCACTGCCCAGTATGCAGGAACAAGACATAACATGGGATTTGCAGTAATAGAAGAACTGGCAGAGCAGTATAATATAAAGATAACAGAAAAAAAGCATAAGGCATTGATTGGAGTCGGAAGAATTTCCGGAGAGAAGGTCATTCTTGCCATGCCACAGACTTATATGAATCTTAGTGGTGAAAGCGTTAGAGAAATTGTAGATTATTACAAGGTGGACAGTCAGGAAGATTTGATTGTGGTATATGATGATATCAGCCTGGACGTAGGAAAACTTAGAATCCGTCCGAAAGGAAGTGCTGGAGGGCATAATGGAATTAAGAGTATTATCAGCCATTTAGGTGAAGATATTTTTATTCGGGTAAAAGTAGGGGTTGGAGAAAAAAGACCCGGACAGGATTTGGCAGACCATGTACTGGGAAGATTTACCAAGGAAGAACAGCCTATGGTAAGAGAAGCAGCCAAAAAAGCCTGCGATGCCATCGAATGCATCCTCTCCAATGATGTAAACAAAGCTATGAATGATTATAACTAAAAAACAAGGGGTGGTAAAATGAGAGCACTTTATGAACCGTTGAGTCAGGAACCGGAATTAAATAAGGTAAAAGAAGGACTAAAAAAAGATAAGGTTCCTGTACTTCTTACGGGTTGTACAGAAAATCAAAAATGCCACGTTATAAAGTATATAGGGGAAGAGTATTTATATCGTGTAATCATTACTTACGACGAATCCAGAGGAAAACAATTACAGGAAGAATATCATTTCTTTGATAAAAATGTATCCTTTTACCCTTCCAAAGACGTACTGTTTTACAGTGCAGATGTGCATGGAAATGAAATTGTAAAGCAGCGTCAGAATGTCATAAAAAAATTGCTGGAAAAGGAACCTTTGACGGTGGTAGTAACTCTGGACGGACTATTGGATAAGGTAGTGCCATTAGAAGAAATAGAACGTCAGGTGCTTCAGTTTCAGGTAGGACAGCAAATTAACCTGGAAGAATTAAAGGAAAAACTGATTCATTTAGGTTATGAGAGGGCTTCTTTTGTAGAAGGAACCGGACAATTTGCCATTCGTGGCGGTATCATTGATATTTTTCCTTTGACGGAGGATTGCCCATATCGTATTGAATTATGGGATGATGAGGTGGATTCCATTCGAAGTTTTGACGTGCAAAGCCAGCGTTCCATTGAAAGCGTGGAGGAATTAGCCTTTTATCCGGCCTGTGAAATGGTGCTGAATAAGACAAGAATCGAACAGGGCATTGCCCGTATCGAAGAGGAATTCAAAGAAGTTTATGAAAAACTTCGTGGAGAATTTAAAACCGAAGAAAGTCATCGTTTAAAGAAGATGGTGGAAAAGGTAAAAGAGGACTTGACAGAATTTAATGCTGCCATGGGTCTTGACAGTTTTCTGCCTTATTTCTATGAAAAAACAGTGTCCCTTTTGGATTATTTTCCAAAGGGAGAGACAGTATTTTTCTTAGATGAGCCAAACAGAATACAGGAAAGTGCTTATGCCTGTCAGCTGGAATTTCGGGAAAGTATGTCCCAAAGACTGGAGGGAGGATATATTCTTCCGAAGCAGGCAGAGATTTTATGTGATTATAAGGAGATTCTTGCAAAAGTTGCTAACGGGAAGACGGTACTTGTCAGTATGTTGGCACATAATTTAGAATTATTTGAGCCCAAGGAATTTTGCGAGTTAAGGGTAAAATCCGTAGCACCTTATCTTAACAGTTTTTCCGAGTTGTTAAAAGACATTAAGAAATATAAGAGCGATAAATATAAGATTTTGTTGTTGTGTGCTTCCAAAACCAGAGCCTTGCGTCTTGTGGATGATCTTAGAAAAGACGAGGTGGAATGTGCTTTTTCAGAGGATATGGATAAAAGCATTTTACCGGGAGAACTAGTGGTGGCAGCAGGAAGGTTAAAGAAGGGATTTGAATATCCGTCGCTTAAGTTTGTGGTAATATCAGAAAGTGATATTTTTAGCAACAAGCCTGCACGGAAGGTGAAAAAGCGGGCAGCCCAAAGTGGAGAAAAAATCAGCAGCTTCCATGATTTAAATGTGGGAGATTATGTGGTGCATGAAAATCACGGTCTGGGAATTTATAAAGGAATTGAAAAGATTCAGGTGGATGGAATCCAGAAGGATTACATCAGTATTGAATATGAAGGCGGAAGTAAATTATTTATTCAGGCATCGTCCCTGGATTTAATTCAGAAATATGCTGGAAAAGAAGCCAGAAAGCCGAAGTTAAATAAATTAGGTGGAACAGAATGGAAGAAGACCAAGGATAAGGTTCGTACCCAGGTGCAGAATATTGCGAAGGAATTGGTGGAATTATACGCTATCAGGCAGGAGAGAATAGGGTATCAGTTCGTGGAAGATACGGTTTGGCAAAGAGAGTTTGAGGAAATGTTCCCATACGAGGAAACACAGGATCAGTTACGGGCCATTGAAGAAACCAAGAAAGATATGATGAGTACGAAAATCATGGATCGTCTGATTTGTGGAGACGTAGGGTTTGGAAAGACGGAAGTCGCCATCCGGGCGGCATTTAAAGCGGTAGACAGTGGAAAACAGGTGGCGTATCTGGTGCCTACCACCATCCTTGCTCAGCAGCATTATGAAACCTTTTTTGAACGTATGAAGGAATTTCCTATCCGGGTGGGAGTGTTATCCAGATTCCGGACACCTGCACAGCAGAAAAAGACCATTGAAGCCATAAAAACAGGACAGGTGGACATTGTCATTGGAACCCATCGTCTGTTATCCAAGGATGTTCAGTTTAAGAATCTGGGACTTTTAATCATTGATGAGGAACAGCGTTTTGGTGTGACTCATAAGGAAAAGATTAAGATGTTAAAAAAGGATGTGGATGTACTGACCTTATCTGCCACACCGATTCCAAGAACCCTTCATATGTCCCTGATTGGAATTCGTGATATGAGTCTGTTAGAAGAAGCTCCGGTAGATCGTCAGGGAATACAGACCTACGTTTTGGAATACAATGCACAGTTAATCAAAGAAGCTATTCATAGGGAACTATCCAGGGGCGGACAGGTTTATTATGTATATAACAGGGTAAATAACATTGACGAAGTTGCTTTGGAACTTTCAAAACTGGTTCCGGATGCCAGGGTTGCCTTTGCCCACGGACAAATGAGTGAGAGGGAACTGGAAAAGATTATGTTTGCTTTTACCCATAAAGAATTGGATGTTTTGGTGGCAACTACCATCATTGAAACCGGACTGGATATTCCGAATGTCAATACCATGATTATTCATGATGCCAATAACTTGGGGCTGTCCCAGTTATATCAGCTAAGAGGACGGGTAGGCCGTTCGAACCGCCAGGCATACGCCTTTTTAATGTATAAAAGAGATACCATGTTAAAAGAAACGGCGGAAAAACGTCTTCAGGCAATCAGGGAATTTACAGATTTGGGTTCTGGTGTTAAAATTGCCATGAGAGATTTGGAAATCCGTGGTGCCGGTAATTTACTAGGGGAAGACCAGTCCGGACATTTGGCAGCCGTAGGGTATGACCTTTATTGTAAGATGTTAAATGAGGCAGTGCTTCATTTAAAAGGCGAGGAAGTAGAGGAAAGCTTCGAAACTGTCATTGACTTGCCAATCGATGCTTTTATTCCGGCTACTTATGTAAAAAATGAAGCTGCAAAGCTGGAATTATATAAGAGAATTGCGGATATTTCTAATTCAGAAGAACAGGAAGATATGCTGGATGAACTGACGGACCGTTTTTCAGATCCTCCAGCACCGGTAGTAGATTTGCTGAAAGTAGCATTGTTAAAGGCAAAGGCTCATAAAATAGGAATTTTGGAAATCGCATTAAAGAATCAGGACCTTGAATTTAAAATGAAGTGGGATGCTAAGGTGGATGCTGGGAAGATTCCTACATTTATTGAAAGCTATCCTAGAACCATGAAATTAAAACAGGGCAAGGAACCTACTTTTTCTTATTTTGCAGGTAGGGTTGCCAAGAAGGAATTGCTTGCTACCATAGACAACATTCTAGAACACATGAAAGAGGAGATATGTTTATGAAACGAAGAGACAAGGGGTTAGAAAATAAGAAAGGCATTCTAAAAAAATCCGCGGCTTTTTTATTCCTGTCAGCTATGATTGTGGGTGTTTTTACTGCTTGCATGAATAAAGGAGGTAAGGATGATTCTTCTTCAAAAGAACGAGTGAAATTATTTTCTTATTATGGCTGTGATGTTTATTTGGATGAAGCCATGATTTATGCCAAGGTGATTGAGGAATCTTATGAGGCAGCTTATGGGGAGGATATCTGGAATATTACCTATGAGGCAACGGATGGTTCCAAGGTGAATTTTGAGGAATTAATCAAAGAAGAGACCGTTGAGCAAATGAAGATGGTAAAGGTAATGATTACCACGGCGGAAGAAGAGGAAATTGCCCTGACGGAAGAAGAACAGGAAGAAATGGGACAGCAGGCGAAGACGTTTTATGAAGGCCTTACAGACCAGCAGATAGAAGAGATGGGGATTTCTTTAGAAGTGGTAGTCCGGGTTTATGAAGAGAATCGTCTGGCAGATAAGGCTTATGAAAAGCTGGTGGCAGACAAAGTAAGAGAAATCTCGGATGAAGAAGCCAGAGTAACCAAAGTATATGACCTGTTAATTCCTGCTTATGAATATGCGGCAGACGTTGTCATTCCTTTAGGAGAGGAACAACGGCAGGAGGCGTTGGCAGAAGCAACGGAGGCATTGGATGCACTGAATGGAGTAGGACTGGAAGAAGGAATGGTTCCACCGACCATAGAGGAATATGCCAAGACCTATGGATACAATGAATCCGGAGAGATTTATTTTGAACAGGGAGAGGCAGCAGCAAAGTATGGGGAAGAATATGAAACCAAGATGTATGAATTAAGTGAAGGACAATATTCTTCTGTCATTGAAACAAAGTATGGTTACCATATTATTTATATGATAACTTTGACAGATGAGGAAAAGACGGCACAAAGAAAAGCGGAAATGATAGAGGAATTGGAAAAAGATGCTTTTGATGCTTTTTACCATGATTTAACCTTAGACGCAGAAAAAAAGTGGAATGCGAAACGAGATATTAATACCATATGGGATGAAGTGTCGTTTCAGTGATGGACATATGATACAGTGATAAAAAACAAAGGCTCAGGATTTCTTTTTTATAAGGAATGCCGGGCCTTTGTTTTGTTGTTATTTGGCTATTTATGAAAACTAGTTATAATTTCGTTCTCCGAAAATGGCGGTTCCGACTCTTACCATGGTGGCACCTTCTTCGATAGCCACTTCGAAATCATTTGTCATTCCCATGGAGAGATGTTCCATGGAAACATTTGGGTAACCATATTGTTTGGTTTCTTCAAAACATTGTTTTAAAGAACGGAATAAGAGGCGGTTTTCTTCCGGATTCTCTACATAAGGGGCAGAGGTCATAAAGCCTTTCACACGGATGTTAGAAAAAAGAGAGATTTCTTTTAAGGCGTCCTGAATGTTTTCCAAGGTAAAGCCCCATTTGGATTCTTCCATACCTACATTGATTTCTAAGAGGATATCCTGACAGATGTCTTTTTTTTGTGCTTCGTCCTGAATTTGTTTTGCAAGACGGACAGAGTCTACGGAATGGATGCAGTCAACTTTCCCGATGATATATTTCACCTTGTTACGCTGCAGGTGTCCAATCATATGCCAATGAATGGATTCAGGGAAGTCTTCTATCTTTTGGGTAAGTTCCTGCACATAGTTTTCGCCAAAAATGGTTTGTCCGCAGGAGATGGCTTCTTCCAGCATTTCATTTGGTTTTGTTTTGCTGACAGCGATTAAGGTTACCTCTTTGGGATTTCTTGAGGTACGTTCACAGGCATCCGCGATTTTTTTTTGTACTTCTATTAGATTTTCTTTTATCATGTTGTACGCCTCCTACAGCAATTCTGCCATATCAAGAATTAAGCGTTCTGTTTTCTCCCATCCCAAGCAAGGGTCAGTGATGGATTTGCCGTAGCAGCCTTCTCCGATTTTCTGGCTTCCATCTTCAATATAACTTTCAATCATAAATCCTTTTACGAAGTTCTTTAAATCGTTGGATAAACGACAACTGTGAAGAACTTCTTTACAGATTCTGATTTGAGCAAGATAATTTTTACCGGAATTAGCGTGGTTGGTATCTACGATAACTCCCATGTTTTCTAAGCCACGTTTGCTATATAAGGAATAAAGTCTTTCTAAGTCTTCATAGTGGTAATTGGAGTAAGATTTACCATCTTCCTTTACATAACCTCTTAAAATGGCATGGGCAAATGGGTTTCCGGTACTGGTTACTTCATATCCTCTGTAAGAGAAGGTATGAGGGTGTTGGGCAGCAGTAATGGAATTTAACATAACTTCCATGTCTCCACTGGTTGGATTTTTCATACCAACCGGAATTTTAATACCGCTGGCGGTTAATCTGTGCTGTTGGTTTTCTACAGATCTTGCTCCTACAGCAACATAAGATAAAACATCGTCTAAATAACTGTGGTTTTCCGGATACAGCATTTCATCGGCACAGGTAAATCCGGTTTCGTTGATGGCACGGATATGCATATCACGAATAGAGTATAAACCTTTTTGCATATCTGCATCCTGTTCCGGGTCTGGTTGAAGTGCCATTCCTTTATAACCGTCTCCAGTGGTTCTTGGCTTGTTGGTATAGATTCTTGGGATAATGAAGATTTTATCTTCTACTTTATCTTGAACCGTTCTTAGTCTTCCTATGTAGTCTAAAACAGCATCTTCTCTGTCTGCAGAACATGGACCAATGACTAAAATGATTTTATCGGATTTTCCAGATAAAATATCAGCGATTTCAGCATCTCTTCTTTCTTTGATGGCTTTCATTTCCATAGTCATTGGAAGTAATTCTTTTAGTTCTTTTTCCGTATATAATTTTCTTTTGATTTCAATGTTCATTTTTTAATCAGCCTTTCTTTCTCTTTCAATTTACTTCTCACATTTTAGCATTACTTTTTCGTTTTAGCAATTCTTTTCCTTATTATATAGAGAGTATTTTTAGTGTGGAAGGCTGTCTTCCACGCACAATGCTCCCCAACCGGCTCTTGCATCCGGATATTCCTGTATTCCTGCGATGGGTTTGGCACCTTTTATGAGATATGCTTTGACCTTTTCGCCATAAAGATAAGGGTCATTTCCATCAATGATTCCCCATTGCATAAGAAGGGCAGCACTGCCAGTTACAAATGGGGTGGCAAAGGAGGTGCCGGTAAAGGAGCCATATCCGCCTCCAACAGAAGTGGAGTTAATGTTTACTCCAGGAGCCACTAAATCCGGCTTTATGGCATTGGTGCGGGTGTAGCCGCGGCCGGAGAAAGGAGCAAGACGGTTTAAATTGGAATCGTAGGCTCCTACGGAAATGGCTCTGGAGGCGGTGGAAGGTATGGTTAAAGTGGTGGATTCTTTTGGTAACAGGAATCCGGTGGTGGGATTGGTGGCAGAAGTTACCGGAAGCCAAAGGTCAAAAGAGCCATTTACCACCTTTCTTCCTACCAGCTGTATGTTCCAGATTCCTTCCTGAAGTGCATTCTCTCTGGGAAGAAAAGAAAAATAAATTTCTTCCGCAAGCTGATAAGGGGAGGGAGGGGCATAGTAAGCAAAGACAGTGGTATTATTTATAGTGAATTCCTGTGTGCCTTGGATTTTACTGATAGGTCCTACACTGATATTTCCGGGGGAAGTAATGATGTAGTCAAAATCATCCGCATAGGATTTCCAAATCTGCAGAGACAGAGAGGGCTCATTTTCTCCAATGATAAAATCGATGGAGGCAGTATTGCCGGTTGTTACCACTCCGGAAGTATGTCTGGCGGTGTTTCCTTCGTTTCCGGTTCCGATGACGATGGAGTTTCTGGAAAGAGAGGAAGCTTCATTAATGTAGGTTTCCAGTAAAGAAGTCCCATCGTGGGAGCCGTAATTGTTTCCGAAACTTAAGTTTATGGCTAAAGGCATTCCTTGTTCTAATGCAAAAGAAATGGAAAAATTAATGGCCTGCATTAGTTCTGTGGTTTTGGAGAATCCGTTGTTTATATTGGCAAGTTTCACTACCAGTAAAGAGGCCTCTGGTGCAGTTCCTACGTTGTTTTCTTCGCTTGCCCTGCCATTTCCGCAGGCAATCCCTGCTACCGCAGTTCCGTGACCGGAAATGTCGGTGGAAGGAACTACAAAATACCCTTCAGAACGAGGAAGAGATAGGGCTTCATTGATTTGTTCCTCAGTATAGAATGAGCCAAGAAAATATCCTTTTGGTGGATTTCCTTCGATGGTCTGATCCCAAATTCCTAAAATTCGGGTGGTTCCGTCTTCCTTTCGAAAATCTGGATGGTAGTAATCGATGCCGCTGTCAATGATGGCAATTAAGGTTTGCGCTCCGGTTAAGAAAAAAGGGGATTGTCTTACAGGAAGAATGCAGGATTCCCGGATACCATTCATGTTTTCGAAAAAAAGATTTTTGGGCATTTCAATATAGATAATCTGGGGAAAGGAAGATAATTTTAAAATATCCTCCTGACGAACCCGGACAATGGCGTATTGCTGGTATAGGTAGGTAATAATTAAAGGGATTTCTTCGGTGATACTGCTTAAATCTCCGTTGTATTTTATAATCAAATCCCAGGAATTGGCACCCGGAAGAAAACCAGAGGAAAGTTCCTCACTCTTTTGTCTGGTAGATTCCGGTAGGGAGAGAGAAAGATTTAATTGGGTTTCTAATTTTTGGCTGAAATTGGAGTTTGAATTTGGCATAAGGATTCCTAAATAAAATGGCAATATGTTATTATTATATGATACTAGGGTCAAAAGGTAACAAGGAACTACGATGAAGGCCGTGAATCATCTCACTTAATTTTTTCCTTGTATTTTGGTGAATTTATTGATAGAATGGTACTATTGAGAGTCAAGTAGAAAAGGGCGGTGAATGTTTTACATTCGTAAGCCCATTTTTTCAGTATCTTGTAACTGTTCGCAGGTGAATAGTTACAGTATCTTTACATATTTGGTAACGGTTCCAGCTAATTATGTGGAATCGTTACCATATTTTCGGGTTTAAGAAGGAGAAAAGAAAATGATAGTGGAACCAAAAGTGAGAGAATTTATCTGTACAACTGCTCATCCTGTGGGTTGTAGGGAAAATGTGAGAAGACAGATTGCCTACACAAAAGAACAAGGTGAGGTAAAGGGAATAAAGAAAGCGTTGATCATTGGCTCATCCACCGGATATGGTCTGGCTTCCCGCATTGTAAGTGCATTTGGTGCTAAGGCAGCTACCATTGGTGTTATGTTTGAAAAAGAAGGAAAAGCGAAGAGAACTGCTTCTGCAGGCTGGTATAATAATCTTGCTTTTGAAGAATTCGCGAAAGAAGAAGGTATTTACGCGAAGACGTTAAATGGCGATGCTTTTTCAAAAGAAATAAAGGAACAGGTAATTGAACTGATAAAGAAAGATTTAGGAAAGGTAGATACTGTAATTTACAGCCTGGCAGCTCCTAGAAGAACCATGGAAGATGGAACTGTTTATCAGTCTACTCTTAAAACTGTAGGGGAAGAATTTGTCAATAAGTCTTTAAATTTAAAGAACAATACCATTGAAACAGCATCGATTTCACCTGCCAATGAAGAAGAAATTGAAGCTACCATAAAGGTAATGGGTGGAGAAGACTGGTTAGATTGGATGCGTGCATTAAAAGAGGCAGATGTATTGGAGGATAATGCAGTTACTTTAGCATATTCTTACATTGGACCAAAGCTTACTTATCCGGTTTACTTCCAGGGAACCATTGGTCTTGCAAAGAAACACTTAAAAGAAACAGCAGCAGTCATCAATGAAGAATTTAAAAATTCAGGACTTAAGGCATATATTTCTGTTAATAAGGCATTGGTAACCCAGGCATCGGCAGCGATTCCGGTAGTTCCACTTTATATGGCGATTTTATATAAGACCATGAAAGAAATGGGAAATCATGAAAATTGTATCCAGCAGATTAACCGTCTGTTCCATGAGAAAAAAGAAGGAGACTCTTTTAAAGTGGATGCAGAAAACTTGATTCGCTTAGATGATTGGGAAATGGAAGATGCAGTTCAGGAAGCCGTGATTGCAGCGTGGGACAAGGTAAATTCAGACAATATCTTAGAATATGCAGATATCGAGGGATATTGGGAAGATTTTTATAATATGTTTGGATTTAAGTTTGATTTCGTGGATTATACACAGGATGTAGAAATATAGGATAGGAATTATGAGTATTTTAACAGTACAGAATTTAACACATGGATTTGGTGACAGAGCCATTTTCGATAAGGTATCTTTCCGTTTATTAAAGGGAGAACATATCGGTTTGGTGGGTGCCAATGGTGAAGGAAAATCTACTTTTTTTAATATTATTACAGGAAAATTACAACCGGATGAAGGAAAAATTGAATGGGCGAAAAACTGTCGTGTGGGTTATTTAGACCAGCATACAGTGTTGGAAAAAGGCATGACCATTCGGGACGTTTTGACTTCGGCCTTTGAATTCTTGTTTGATATGGAAAAGAACATGAATGAAATCTGTGATAAATTAGGAGAAGCCGGTCCAGAGGAAATGGAAGCCTACATGGAAGAGTTAGGAACCATTCAGGATTTACTTACCATGCATGATTTTTATATGATTGATGCGAAGGTAGAGGAAGTAGGCCGGGCATTGGGCTTAAGTGATATCGGCTTGGATAAGGAAGTCACAGAGCTTTCCGGTGGTCAAAGAACCAAGGTATTATTAGGAAAACTTTTATTGGAAAAACCTGATATTTTATTATTGGATGAGCCTACCAACTATCTGGATGTAGAACACATTGAATGGCTGAAGAGATATCTGAATGAATATGAAAATGCTTTTATTTTGATTTCCCATGATGTTCCGTTCTTAAACAGTGTGGTAAATCTGATTTATCATATGGACCGTCAGGAATTAAACCGCTATGTGGGAGATTATGATAAGTTCATGGAAGTGTATGAAATGAAGCAGGCTCAACAGTTGGCGGCATACGAAAAGCAACAGAAGGAAATTGCAGATTTACAGGACTTTGTGGCAAGAAATAAGGCGAGGGTTGCTACCAGAAATATGGCAATGTCCAGACAAAAGAAACTGGATAAAATGGAAGTCATCGAATTAGCAGCACAAAAACCAAAGCCGGAAATGCATTTTAAAGAGGCAAGAACTCCGTCACGTTATATTTTCCAGACAGAAGATTTAGTGATTGGATATGAGGAACCATTGTCTTCTCCTTTAAATATCGAGATGGAACGAGGAGATAAAATCGCTCTGATTGGTTCCAATGGAATCGGTAAGACTACGTTATTAAAGAGTATTTTAGGATTAATCCCTCCGGTATCGGGAAAGGTAACCCAGGGAGATTACCTAAGCATCGGATATTTTGAACAGGAAATGAAGCCGGGCATCGAAACCACCTGTATCGAAGAAATCTGGCAGGAATTTCCGGGTTATACCCAGTATGAAGTTCGTTCTGCTTTGGCAAAATGTGGTCTGACTACGAAACACATCGAAAGTAAGGTGAAGGTTCTAAGTGGTGGAGAACAGGCGAAGGTACGCCTTTGTAAATTAATCAACAGGGAAACCAACATTCTGTTACTGGATGAGCCTACCAACCATCTGGACGTAGAGGCGAAGGAAGAATTAAAACGTGCCTTAAAAGAATATAAGGGAAGTATTTTGATGGTATGTCATGAACCTGAGTTTTACGAAGGACTGGCTACGAAGGTCTGGGATTGCAGGGAATGGACCACGAAGCTTTTCTAGGAATAAAAAATATAATAAAAAATTAACAGGGATATTTGTAATCCTTTAAGTTAGAGCATAAAAGACAGGAATCGTTTGATAAGCATTGGCTGATTTAGACGGTTCCTGTTTTTTAATAGTGTTTTTTGTTGCAATATGCCATAAATGAAAAGAAGAGACTTTATGTGTCAATTATAATCATATTTCTATGATAATGGATGTGAATCATCTGGGATTAGTTATATTTTTATATTGAAAAGTATAATTTTGTATATAATCTATTGCAAAAATGTCGAAGCTTAGATATACTATGTATATAAGGGTCAGAAAGGATGTGTTAGCTAAATCCATATATAAAGGAAGATTCTGTGATTGTTATAGATTTTTTGATAGTGTGGTTTGCAAAAAGAAAATTAGATTTGTTAAAAATGATACTAGGAAGAAGTTGTATGAAAAAATTTTTATGCGTGATTATCATATTGGCTTTGACAGTAGGTTTTGGAATGGGAAATGAAGTAAATATTTGTTATGCAGAAGATGAAAACAAAGATTTAGTAATACTAAGTGAAGAAGTTCCTGCAGAAATAGATGAATATTTAGAAACAATGGCACCTTATATTATTTATGATGTGATTAGTAATAGTATATGGAAGCAGATTTTCGTATGATGGGAATGTTTATATATGGGAACGTTCAGCAATATATTATACATATTTATATTGAGTAGCTTGTATTTTGAAGAATCCTTAATGAAAATTTTGAAAAATATGCTGGAGGGATTTTTATGCAGAAGAAATGGTTGTTTTTTGGGGGAGGATTGATTTTTGTTGCATTGATAAGTATGATAGTATTCATGTTGATAAAAAATCCTATATCCGAAATAAAAGAATCGGAAATTGCTACTATAGAAGTTATAGTAACGTCAAAGGAAAATTGTGTGAGAGTAGATAGTGAAGAAAAAGAGAAAATATCTGAAATAATGGAAGTACTCAACAATATTGAGTTAAAAAAAACAAAGTCCCATAAAAAGGACGGAATGGGTGCGGACATTGTTATAACTATGAATGATGGAACGAAATATTCTTTGCATTTTCTCGAGGATGATGTATCTATAAATGGAAAGTATTACATAACAGATAAGGACTATGTAGAAATATTCAGAGAAATGGTAAATAATTATATCGTTGAAAAATAATTTTTAATTGAAAAAAGTAGTTAGTGGAAAAAGTGACAAAAAATCCAAGTGGAAATACATTTTAAAGAAAACTATGAAGGTTTGCCGAATAGGGTCTGGGACTGCAGGGAATGTTTGAAAAAGCATTTTGCTGATTCAGACGGTTCCTGTTTTGGTGTTTAACGGTCTTATATCTATGATATAGGTAATTGCAAAACTATCAAAAACATATGTTGAGTGATGAAAAAGAAACAATACATAAGCAAGTGTTTTGTTTCTTTTTCATTGCTTTCTGGCAAAAGCAAACGTATATGCCATTGTGAAAATCCCTATACCCAGTCTTCATGAGGAAGAATGTTATATATATGCTAAAAATGGAAAACTCTTTTTTTGGTTATTCAGAAAAATCGTGGGTTCATTTTGGAATGAGATTTTCATTATGAATTATGGACTGTGCAAGAAAAAACGAGTATAATGTACATATAATTGGAACGGAAAAAATTGTCCGGCACAGGGAAATCACGGACGTAATATTACTATTTTGATAAAGAATAGCGAGGATAATCTATGAGAGAGAATAAAGGAATAACTATTTCAAAAATAATATTTATGGTACTTGCCGTGGGAGTATGCCTGTATCTCATTTTGGGTGAGATATATATGCCCGCCGAGAATCAGAATGAACATTTTGGATGCAAAGATTTCTCCACAGGGTGGGAATGGATAAAGGAAGATGGAACACGAACGAACGCTATTGTGCCAGGCAAGAATCCTTTAGAACGAAACGAGAAGATGGTGATTGAAAATACTCTGCCGGATTACCTTGAGGATAACCTGTATATGTGTTTTAGAAGTTCGAAACAGGAGATGAAAGTATACATAGATGATGAACTGAGACAAGAATACAGTACCAAGGATACAAGACCCTTCGGAAAGGTAAGTGCAGTTGCCTATGTTTACGTGGAAATAAACTCAGAAGACGCAGGAAAAACCATAAGAGTTGAAATGAGCACGGACTCTTCCTATACCGGGGTTATGCATGAGATATTCTATGGTGAAATGATGGATATATGGGAGTATCTGTTTGAAAAGGGTGGAGTAGAGCTTATTATTGCAATATTCGTACTGGTTCTTGGTCTTGCCAGTATTGTAATTAGTATCGCTTTAAAGTTTTGTTATAGAAAGAAAATCGAAATGGAATATCTGGGCTGGGCTATCTTTCTTGCGGCCATATGGATTATCGCTAATTCGGTGTTTCGGCAGATGATTTTCCCTAATATTTCTGCAATTAGTGATGTGGCATTTTTTATGATCATGCTGCTTTCTATACCATTTATGCTGTATCTTAATCAAGTACAGTCGGAACGATATTCTAAGGCTTATCTCATTGCCATAAGTACGAATATCATTGACTTTATTATTTGCACAACACTTCATGTCGGAAATATCATTGATTTTTCTGACACTATAAAGGTAATGACAACAGTGGCAGGAGGCTCCATTGCATTGCTGGGAGTGACCATGATGATAGATATTGTTACAGGACGAATTAAAGAATACATGCTGGTTGCACTTGGTATATTAGGTGTATGCCTGTCAGCGGTGATACAAATCATTATGTATTTCAAATGGACAACCCAGTTCAGCGGTGCTGCAATTGCAGTTGCTATGGTATTTGTGCTTATTATTTCGTTTATAAATACCATGAAGGATATCCTTGGAATAGAGAAAGAAAAACAGGAGGCTGTATTATCCAATCAGGCAAAAGGGAAATTCCTTGCAAATATGTCCCATGAGATAAGAACACCAATTAACGCAATACTTGGTATGGATTCCATGATTCTTCGTGAATGTGAAGATGAAACAATCAAGGAATACGCCATGAATATTCAAAATGCAAGTCAGACCTTGCTTTATCTTATCAATGATATTTTGGATTTTTCAAAAATAGAGTCAGGAAAGATGGAGATTATTCCTGTTGAGTATGAATTTAGCAGTATGATTCATGACGTTGTCACCATGATTATGATAAAAGCAAAGGATAAAGGGCTTAATATGAATGTGTCGGTGAATGAAAATCTTCCTTACATGGTGGTTGGAGACGGAATCAGAATCAAGCAGATATTGATTAATCTTCTTACCAATGCGGTGAAATATACGAAAGAAGGCAGCGTTAGTTTTACGGTAGATGGTACTATAAACGAAGATGAGGTAAAACTTTATTTTGAAGTTGCAGATACAGGGATTGGAATCAAGAAAGAAGATCTTTCGAAATTATTTGAAAGATTTGAAAGAATAGAAGAAAAAAGAAATCGTAACATAGAAGGTACCGGACTTGGAATGAGTATCGCACTGCAACTTCTTAAATTAATGGGAAGTGAGCTTAAGGTAGAAAGTGTATATGGAGAAGGTTCAAAATTCTCATTTGAGCTGACCCAGAAGATCATTGACAAGGAACCGATTGGTAACTTAGAAGAGAGAATTAAGAATATATCTGAAGAGTATGTTTATAATGCCTCCTTCGTGGCACCTGAGGCAAAGCTTTTAGTGGTGGATGATAATATGATGAATCGAAGAGTATTTATCAGCCTTCTTAAGGAAACCAGGGTTCAGATTGATGAGGCTGAAAGCGGTATGGAATGTCTTGAAAAAGTAGCCGGGACTCATTATGATATCATTTTCCTTGACCATATGATGCCTGAAATGGATGGGATAGAAACACTCAACAATATGAAAAAAATGACAGAATATCCATGTGTGAATACTCCTGTCATCGCCCTTACGGCAAATGCAATATCAGGAGCTAAGGAAATGTATCTGAATGAGGGCTTTGATGACTTTTTACCAAAACCTGTTCAAGCAGAAAAGCTGGAGAAAACGATTCAATCACTTCTTCCGGAGGATAAAGTTTTTTATGAAAAAAGAGAAAAATCGAGCAAGACATCGAAGAAATCGAATTCTGACATCGATGTGGATAAGCTTCCACAAATTGATGGAATTGAGTGGAAACATGCTCTTTCTGCTATGCCTAGTGTGGAAGTTCTTGAAAATACAGTAAAGAATTTTTATTGCTTGATTGATTCAGAAGCAGATTGTCTTGAAAGCTACTTAAGGCAGATAGAAGAAAATAAAGATATGCTAAATGAATACAGAATTAAGGTTCATACCATGAAAAGCTCTGCCGCCTATATTGGTGCACTTATGTTAAGCAGTATGGCTAAGACCTTGGAATATGCGGCAAGGGATGGAAAGATGGAGGTTGTAAAATATATGACCCCGACATTTTTGGAAGAATGGCGTAGTTTCAAAGACAAGCTTTCCATGTATGAGGTGGAACAAACAAAAATACAGATAGAGGATAAGAATGAAGTAATCAGTAAACTTGAGGAGTTAAAACAGGCTCTTTATGAGATGGAAGTAGACCTGGCAGATGAATGCATGACTTCTCTTAATCAGTTTGAATATACTGATGAAGTTGCTGAAAAAATAAAAGACCTTGGAAATAAAGTCCTTAATCTAGAGACGGATGAAGGGGCCCGATTAATTGAGGAGATAAAAGAAATGTTATCATTATAGTATGAAACCATTTGTACCAGAGGATATACTATTTCAAATGGAACAGATGCTGTATACAGGATATTTAGTGGAGAACATTCATACTCTAAAGGGATAAAAAACAAAAGACCGTTTGAAAAAAGTAGTTTACTATTTCGGCGGTCTCTGTTTTTGTTTATGCAATCAAGATTCTATGATTTGTCCGTCTTTCAAATAAATGATTCGGTCACTGTACTTTGCAATCTTTTCATCGTGAGTCACCATAATAAAGGTCTTTTTTATTTCTTTCAGCATAAGCATATGATTTATATGTTTTATTCATGCCACATATTTTTATCATATTCCTTCGCCTCCTAATAATCGAATTGGTGCATATCTTCTGATAAAACGGTAAGAAAGGTAAGAGCATAAAACCATTTCCACGGTATAGATGAAAATGATGACACCGTATATTAGTAATGAATAGGATTTGTCCAGACCGGAGTTGGACATGGATGATAATAGATATCCATAGGAAAGCATAAGCGGAAATACCATTTTAAATAAATTTTCATGTAGGATAATGTTTCGGATATCGGAATCGGTAAATCCGTTTGCATAGAGGATACCGATATCATGATAGTCAAACATCCATGATAAAATAGCCATAATTCCTATGACTACAAACACAGTAATGAACATAATAATGGAAAGCAGAAGGCTTAAGTCATATACGGATTTGTTATGTGCAATATGTTCCTGTTCATTCTCTTTATAGGAAACAATGTCGATAAAGATATTATTCTTTTCTGCCAGAGTTTCTATTTTATTTATTTGTTCTTTTGCCTCAGCGGGATTTAAAGTCAGATATACGTTATTAACATAAACTGCACAGCTAAAATCGGTATATTCTTGTAAGTCGAAAGGAGTCAAAAAATAGGTATCTAAGGATATTATTGTATTGTTATAGATTGAAGCAGGAATCCATTCCTGCCCTTCTTCTAAAAAAGAAGTTATGATATATTTTTTACCGGTATGTGGATTTTCAAAGGTATCTCCGATATTTACAACCTCTTTATAAAAGGAGCCGGCAGCTACTTCGATTTGTCCATCCTCTCTAATCTTTAATTGTAAAGTTTTATTATCATCCGTGCGAATACCAACTGTCTGAACTAATTCATTGTCAATTTTTACAACAGGAATGGATACAAGGTTTTGATTGGTGCCAGTTTGGTTCAAATTCTGGCTGATATGCTCTTTTATCGCGGAACTACAGCCACTTTCTATAGAAAGGGAAGTACATTCGTAGATACCAATATCATAGTATTTTCTTAATTCCATTAAAAAATCATGATATGTTTCATAATAGACAAAATTAGTGGTAATATAGGCTGAATTTATTTTATAGAGATTTTCTCTATTATCTCCAAAAACTTTTCTTGTTTCCAATACCTCTTTATAAACAGAAAAATAGATGCTGAATATATGATAGGTTACAATAATTCCTACTAGCAGAATAATGGAGGACAAGATAAAAATGGATTTTTTATTATGTAAATGCATTAAGCCAAAATGTATACTGTTTCTTAGTTTCAAACTTACACTCCCTTTCCATAAATCTTTTCATGCGCTATCCTTGTCCGGTAAGGAGGGCAGTTCTGAAAGACTATCCACGTTACAGTTAAAAGTCGTGGTGTATTGATAAGCATATTCTGTGGATTCCTTATGCTCATAATATATGTTATTAAATATGGTAATACCATAGTATGCAGCCAGCATGGATATAATGAGACAAGCTACCATAGATACGCCGGAAAGTTTATATCGAAAACATTGCCGAAAAAACTTTTTCAAATATTTCATATGAGTATTCCTCCAGTTAAGTATATCTTAAGCTAATGTTTTGACTGTAAGGACTCCCATGTAACTCCTTTTTCTAAAGAGTTTGTGAAATAATAGGTGGCATATAAATGGGAGAATGAAATTTTATTTGACAATTTAAACAAGAAAATCGACAATTTAAGCAAAATATATTGAAAAAAAACTGGAATTGATTATACTAATACTATTGAAGATAGGACATACAACACAGAAGCAGATTCAATGAAACAGGTAGTTCTATCAATAAAAGAGAGAATGAATAAATGGGAGATACAAGATGAATCGTGTGTTAATTGTAGAAGATAATTTTTTTCAGCTTGAAATGTTGAAAGAAACCATATGTGAAAGATATCCAGATTGGATAGTAGAAACTTCATTAAATTTTGAAAATGGAAAAATGTTGTTGGAAGATTCTGTTTGCTCAGGATGTTTTTATAATTTGTTTTTGTTTGATGTAAAATTATCGAACGTGATGGGAGATAAGGGTGGTTTTGAACTTGCAAAAGAAACAAGAAAATATTCTGTTTATTATAAAACTCCCATTATTTTTTTATCGGGGTTTTCAGAGGGATACTTTTACGCGTTGTCTGAAATTCATTGTTATAACTATATCGAAAAACCGATTTTTCCAGAACAACTATTATTTGAACTTGAACAAATGTCAATTACGGGATATTTAGAATGTGATGATAATGATTTTTTTGAGCTTGTGGATACGAATCGTATTCGTCATAAAATTATGATAAATGATATTTATACTATAGAAGCGAAAAATCATACTTTAATTATTCATACAAGTAATGGAAGTGTTGTTACACGGGAGTATACATTAGAAAAAATCTTAAAAGTATTAGGTTCAGATTTTGTTCAATGCCACCGAGGGGCTATCATAAATAGAAAATATATAGATAATTATGATAAAGCGTGTCAATATATACAATTAGGGGAATGGATGATACCAGTAGGAAGAAGTTATCGTTTGCATCTGGAATCCGTGTTGTAGGATAGAATAAATTATCTTAAGATATGTAATCAATCTATTAAGCATAGTAATATGATTGTTTCAGACTGTCACCAATGTTGTGGCAGTCTGAAATGAAATATGTTTGTTATATGCTAAGAATCTATGATTTCTCCATCTTTTAAATAAATGACTCGGTCACTGTACCTTGCAATCTTTTCATCGTGAGTCACCATAATAATAGTTTTTTTCAATTCTTTCAGCATAAGCATATGATTCATGAATTCCTTGGAATTACGGGAATCTAATGCACCGGTAGGTTCGTCTGCAAGAATCACGGAATTGTCTGCAACCATGGCTCTTACGATGGCGGCTCTTTGTTGTTGACCGCCAGAAATCTGATAGGGGTATTTGGTTAACAGTTCATCGATTTCTAATCGCTTTGCATAATCTAAAATCAGTTTTTTTCTTTCTTTCCTTTTTGTATTTTTTGCTAGTAATGGGATTTCCAGATTTTCATATATAGTGTAGTTTCGCATTAATTCATAGTGTTGGAAGATAAAACTGATGTTATCTTTTCGTATCCCATCCATTTTCCGTTTTGGAAGGGTATGGATGGCAGTATCATTTAGATAATATTCACCACTATCAAAGGTATCCATTAAACCGATACAGTTTAACAAGGTGGTTTTTCCGCATCCAGATTCTCCCATGATTGCTACGAATTCTCCATCTTCTATGGTAAGAGTAATATCTTTTAATGCTTTTACTTCAAAATCTGTTCCTTTATATGTTTTATTCATGCCACATATTTTTATCATATTCCTTCTCCTCCAAGTAATCGAATTGGTGCATATTTTCTAATAAAGCGATAAGAAAGGTAAGAACATAAAATCATTTCAACAGCATAAATGAAAATGATGACACCGTATATTAGTAATGAATAGGATTTGTCCAGACCGGAGTCGGACATGGATGATAGTAGATAGCCATAGGAAAGCATAAGCGGAAATACCATTTTAAATAAATTTTCATGTAGGATAATATTTCGGATATCGGAATCAGTAAATCCGTTTGCATAGAGAATACCAATATCATGATAGTCAAACATCCAGGATAAAATAGCCATAATTCCTATAACAACAAATACGGTGATAAACATAATAATTGAAAGTAGAAAACTCAAATTATATAAGGTTTTATTTTCTGATATATTAGATGCTTCGTTTTCTTTGAAGGAAACAATATCTATGTAAATGTCGTTGTTTTTTGCTAAATTTTCAATTTCTTTTATTTTAGTATTAGCTTCTTCAGGGGCTAAGGAGACGTATATATTGTCTGTATAAACCATACAGCTAAAATCAGTATAATCTTTTAAATCAATGGATGTAATAAAATACAAATCCAAAGAGATGATTTCTGAGTTATATATTCCAGCGGAAATCCATTCCTGGTTTGTATCTAAAAAAGAAGTGATGATATACTTTTTTCCGGTTATCTTATCCTCGAAAGTATCTCCAATCTGGAGTACATCTTTATAAAAAGAACCCACAGCCACTTCAACTCGGTCATCTCTCGTTCCTAATTGTAAAACTTCATTGTTTTCAGTGCGAATATCAACGGTACGGAGCAATTCGTTATCAATTTTTAATATGGGTATTGAGCTACTGCTTTGTTGGAAGTCGGTCCAGCTTAAATTTTGCTGCAAGTGATTTAACAAAGCAGAGCGGTTGTTACCTTCAAAATTTAAGGATGTAGTTTCATATATACTTATAGGATATGTTGCTTTTAGTTCTATTAAGAAATCACGGTAGTTTTCATAATAATGATAATCCGGGACGGTATATCCGGAATTCATTTTGTAAAGATGATTCCGTTCTTCGCCAAAAATTTCCCTTGTTTTTATTATACTTTTGTGAGTAGAAAAATAAATGCAAAAAATATTATAGGTTACAATGATGCCTACCAACATTATGATGGAAGACAAGATAAAGATGGATTTTTTGTTATATAGATGCATGAAACTAAAATGTATACTGTTTTTAAGGTTCATTTTTGTACCCATGCATTTCACAAGCAAGCTTGCGAAACTGCCCTAATAAACAAGTTGAAAGTATGGGCAATTTGCACTTTTCCTTTCTATTGTTAATTTCTTTCAACTTTATCCTTCGTGTAAACTACTTGCAATACTCTTAGTGATAAGCACATAAACAGGTTTGATGCTGACCACTAAAACAGCAATGAAAAATACTGCAAAGTAAGGTATTAAAATATTCCAGGAAAATTCCAAATGGTATTCTTTTAGAGAATCTTTTAGTATAAAGTTAATAGTACTACAACATATGCTAAATACTATAAGACTAAATAACATCATACATCCAAAGGAACGTAGTAATCGTAATATTACCTTTCGATTGCTATAACCGAATGCTTTGCAAACCTGCATTTCATGAGAACGTTGAACCATCCAAAATTTCATTATAATTGCAATGCAAATAAAACAAAAAAGATATATGATAATGCAGAATTCTTTTTCATTGTATATAGGTGCAGCAGAAGCATTGAAATATGATTCATGAGCGCTTATGCTTGCAGCATAATTGTTTTTGATATAGGATTGAAAAATAACATCTGTATCTTCCGTATTACTTTCTAAAATCATATTATAGCTACTCATAAATTCATTTTCTTCCATCATTTTTTTAGTTTTTTCACCTAAAGAATCTGCATATAGCACGATGTAGTAGTCATAAGCCACACTGTTTTTTGAACCGAATACACCGACAACTTTATATTTATCATCAAATATATCATAATATCGATTTCCATTTTCTTCATAGGTATATTCTAAAAATGCCTGACCAATTAATATGGGGTTCTCAGTTTCATTTCTTTCTTTTTTATTTGGATAATATCCGGAAACCAAAGGCCAGTTTTCGTTTTTAGAATGAAGGGCAATATGAACCAGGTTTGTGGTATTTGTATCGGATAGATACATTTCATAGTTTGTAATTTTTAGATTACAATTTATATTTTCCGGCAAAGAGGGTAACTCTGATAGTTCTTTTGCCATACAGTTAAAGGTTGTAGTATATTGGTACTGATATTCGGTTTGTTCTTTATGTTCATAATAAAGATTATTAAATATAGTAATTCCATAATAGGCCGCTAGCATAGATAAACTAAGACAGGCAACCATAGAAAATCCGGAAAGTTTGTATCTGAAACATTCTTTCAAAAATTTTTTTATGTATTTCAAGTTGTTTATCCTTTCTTGTGATATAGCTTTTTGTATTTATTCTTGTGATTCTTTCGGATACCAT
>JAFQBM010000011.1 GCA_017399685.1 Lachnospiraceae bacterium | reverse complement strand
CGCATTCTATACCTTAGGGGAAGACCTTATCAGTATGGAACGAAACGGGGAAACATGGTATTATATCTATGACGGACATGGAAGTGTCAGACACCTTACAGACAGTAATGGAACCGTTACCGACAGCTACTCCTATGATGCCTACGGAAACCTTTTAGAAAAAGAAGGAACCACGGAAAACGACTTCTTCTACGCAGGAGAACAGTATAACGCCGGAACCGGACTTTACTACCTAAGAGCCAGATACATGGACCCATCTACCGGAACCTTCATCAGCATGGACAGTTATCAGGGAAGTATCTACGACCCGGTAAGCTTGCATAAATATCTGTATGCCAATGCAAATCCGGTGATGTATACGGATCCGAGTGGGTATAGTGCAGAAGAACAGTTGGTAGCTACTGGTATGAATAATTTATTGCAAGTAGCGGCAGTGACCAGTGGTGCGTTTGCATTTGCAATGGGAAGTTTGATTTTACGCTCTTTGACTAATTTAAAAGAGGATATAACGGTAACATACAACTATGTTTCAATCATTACCGAAATAATAGAAAGCGGTGTTATTGTAAATTCAACTGCCGCTGTTGCTGAAAAGGTCAAAGATGAAGCAAAAACTGTAGCGGTGACAGGGGAAAAAGAAGAAAAACGAATATATACTGTGTACACTTTGATTGATGGTCAAGGAACGGTAAGATATGTTGGAAGAACGAAAGATTATCCAGCAAGAATAAAAGCACATAAATATAATAAAAATGGGAAGATTAGATTGTATGGCTTAATACCAGGACCTTATATTTCAGGTCTAACAAAAAATGAAGCACGTGGTTTGGAACAAACTTTAATTGTGTTAAACCATACTCTGAATTCAAAAAAGGATCAAAGTATTCCATACTATAATTATGTGAAGGGAGTCGCAATTAATGCTAGAGATAGGGTTAGCTATTATGATGATACGATAAAATATATGAACAGATATCCATCTTTATTTGAAAATTTCGTTGAAGAAGAACTAAATGCAATAAAAGAAGATATGAGTGCATGGTGGTAATTAAAATAAAAGGAAAGGAAAAACATGTATGTGATACATGTAGGAAAAGAAAATGGGAACCTGGGGTACAGGATTATTTCAAAATGATTTAAGTGAGGATGTACGAGATGATTATATTAGCAAACTAAAAGGCGGAAAAAGTGACGAAGAAGCCCTAAGGGAGATACTTAGTGAATATAAGACTTCTATCTGGGATATTGATGAAAAATATGATTTTTACATTGGTTTGGCAGACACTTTATGGAAAAAAGGCAGATTAACAGAGGAAGTAAAAAACAAGACTCTTGAAATCATAGAGGAGGAAAAAATTTCTGAACGTTGGCAAAGTGATAAACTTAAAAAAGAGAGAATTAAAGTTCTTGATAAGTTTAAAGAAAAACTATTAAGTCCAATGCCAGAAAGAAAAAAGGTATCCATTCATAAACCATATAAAATAGGGTTGGAAGAAGGAGGGGTGTATTGTTTTCAAATAATGAATGAAATAGAGGGATACGAGAAATATAAAGGTTGGTATACCTTAATGTATGTGGATAAAATATTTACAGAAGATTGGATTGTGAGAGAAATACAGGATGAAATGGCAGATGTATTTTTCTTTCTGCAAAAAGAAAAACCAGAGGCTGCTGAAGACATTTTGAAGGCGAAAAAAGTATTTTTTTTCTGTGGGTACAGGTCATTTTTATGTGAAGAATCAAAAAGAGAAAGACCGAAAGATTTTACATATCTAGGTAAATGCCATTTGTTTGAATATCCAGAAGAACCAGCTCAATTTTGCAAGACTCACTTTTCATGGGCAGGATATATTCATGAAAGAGATATATTGTGGGGATATGAACGGCAATTAAAAGCAGAGAGTATGGAAAAATTGATTTGATAACAGTGGAATAATCTAATTGGCTTGATAATTTTTTGAAATACTTAAAGACTAAATTGCTTGAATGCAAAGTTTATAATAAGAATGTAGGAAAAATACAAAATAAAAATGTATGAAAATCTACATTCTTATTTTATATTCTGTAAAACGGAGTCTACCAGATTGAAATTCTTGCAGAAGACGCCACAGGACTGACGGGAACCGTGGCAGACAAGAACCTGAAGGAATACACCGTGGTTACGGGAAACGCAGACAGTGAAAACGCCCCGGTTTCCACGGTTACTTTAAAAACAGGAACCGAAAACATTGAAAACGGAACCATTGCGCAGTATACTTATGATAAGTTCGAGGCAGGAATGGCTGCAGGAGGAGTTATCGGAGCAGTTGATTCCTGGGCAGGAGGAAACGAATTACCTCAGATATTGGATGATGCTTTAAAAGGAGCTTTAACTGGAACTTTTTGTGGTGGAGTGATGTCTGCTTTTGCAAATTTTTTACCAGAATTAGAAGTGGCATTAAAAATCCAACCGATAGCAGGTGTTATTTTAGGTTATTTCGGAATAAAGGACTCATTTGATAATGGACATGGCAAGCAGGCGGTGATTAGAACTCTTTTAACTCTTCCATCCATCATTGGAAGTGCAGGAGTATTTAAAGATATAAAGTTAACTAAGTTTGGTAGTAAGAGTGGTAGTATTCCTAATAAGTATCAAAAAGCAAGTTTATGGGAACGTTTAACAACCAAAAAAGCAAATGTAAATGATTTACATGCTAATCCGCTAGATGAATTTTCGAATCCAAGAATTGGTCCTTCTGAATCAGCAGTGGCTAAATACATGAAGGAAATAAATACGACAGGTAAACTTTCAAAACCGATTGAGGTTCAGAAGTTATCTACAGGTGGATATGAAATTGTAAATGGTCATCATAGATGGTTGGCAGCACAAAAAGTTGGTTTGGAAAAAGTGCCAATACAAATAAAAAATTATAATAACTAAAGGTGAGTAATATGAAAGAATATAATTATTCAGATGTTGTTAAAGTTGATAAAACTGGTATTTTATTTTCTGATACTACGTTTATGAAATTTGAGGATTGCAGATATGAATGGGCTAAAGAAAACAATATATCTGTTGCAGATACAGTTTGTGTTGCACTACGATTTTCAGAAGGTGATGAGAGACATTTTATATTTTATGATACTGAACGAATAAAACTAAGTTTTAAATTTAAGGGTATTTTTAGATGCAGGAAAAGTAGAGATAAATTCAGTGAGATGCAGGTAACTTTAAATCGATACGGTTACACTTCTTATGATGGTTCATAATTATTTTTATTATGTGTCTTAAGGACATCCGAAATCAAAACTGAATATTGTTTCTTCAAAAGATTTGAAACGCATTGTTTTCATGGCACTTGGTGCTGTGGATACAATGCGTTTTTTGAGATGAATTTCATATTTTTTCCAAAAGTGGTTTATCTCTGCTTTTGAGATTCTTATTACTTCAAATCCGCCAATTCCAGAATTAGTGCAAAACAACACTGCATCGCCATACGGAAGACAACTGTAGTATAAGTTTCATTCATTGCATTGATAGTATCAATCCAGTTGAGTATCACTTTTCGCTGGTCATCCGATAAATTACAACAGACGATTGCAGGCTACGATATACTTCCTTGCAGTGCAGATGATACAGGTATCTTCCAAGGGTACACCAAGGCATCCAGCTTTTCGTGCGTATTATGAGAAGCGTAAAGCTGAGGGTAAGACAAGCCAGCAGGCACTGCTTTGTATATCAAGACGATTAATCAGTATTATTTATGGAATGTTAAAAAGCGGTACAGAATACCGCATGCCAGCAGTGGAAAGTACTGGTGAAAATATGTAGTGAAAATGGCAAATATGTGATATTATTTTAAGCAGATGAAACAGTCAGCTTTGGGAAGTGTATTCTTTTTTCGATAATGGGGCATCGGCTTGGATAATTATAAGGGTAAAGACTTTATGTCAAGAGTGATAGTGGTTCTTCAATACCTAAATTATCATCAAGCATACATAACGATTCACGTCTTATAAAAGCAGCTGAGGAAATGGGAAAGAACGAGCGTATACAAAAAGAAGCAAATCATCTTATTAATGAATTATTAGGTGGAAATAC
>JAFQBM010000010.1 GCA_017399685.1 Lachnospiraceae bacterium | reverse complement strand
TCCCACAAGAACGGAGCCGTCATTGCCGGAAAGGAGGTCTGAAACTGCAAATGTCCCCTCTTCTGTCTGCATCATAAAGGCGGCAGGATTCTTTGCATAGTTTTGAAGAACCAGTCTGTCTTCGGTGTCTTTTCGGCAGATTACCACTTCTTCTCCTGCTGGGAAGATATTGACATCGGACAGGGTAAGTCCGTCGGTCAGTTTTACCGTGGTGGTTCCGTTGCTGTCATTTACAGTGTCGGTGCCGTAGTTTTTGCCAAAGAGGCAGGTATCGTTTCCGTTTCCTCCGTCCAGCACATCGTTTCCGCTTCCTCCATCCAGTATGTCATCCCCTTCCCCTGCATGGAGGATATCATCTCCTTCTTCTCCGGAAAGATTGTCATTTCCGGTACCGCCAAAAACAAAATCTTTGCCGGAACCTGCAAAAACAGTGTCGTTTCCTTCGTTTCCGTAAATGATGTCTTCTCCGTCGCTGCCGTGTACTTCATCATCTCCCGCAAAAGCATGGAGAATGGAATCTTTCACCACGGCTTTCAGAACGTCATTGCCGGTGCCTCCGTAAATATGGCGGAATGGGCTGTTGGGGTCGGTGACATGCATTTTTATGGAGGTAAATTCCAGGTTATAATCCCTGTATTCTTCAGATTTTCGGAAATCCTGAATTACAAGGGTATCTCCGGTACTTTTTATGGTAATGGTGACATCATTTTCACCCGTACCATTGACACGGATGTCTTCCGGATTCAGTCCGGTAAATTTTATGGTATTAAGGCTTCCGGAATCGATTATGGTGTCATTTCCATAACCTTTTGCAAAGACATAGGTATCTTCTTCTTCGCCACCTTTTAATATGTCATTTCCGGTTCCACCGTCCAGAGTGTCATTTCCGGATTCACCATGGAGAATGTCATCTCCTATATCACCGTAAAGAACGTCATCGCCCTCACCACCAAATGAAGTGTCATTTCCATTTTCTCCATATAAAATATCGTTCCCGGCTCCACCATATAGGTAATCATTTCCATAACTTCCTCTTAAACTATCATTTCCTGTCTCTCCAAAAATAAAATCATTGTTATTGGTACCATAATAGCTGTCTGAATTTTCTGTACCAAGATAGGTATTTCCTGTTTCCGATAAATTTATAATGTGAGCAAACTGTTTGGAATAGGAAGAATAATATTCCTCAAACACATCAAACGTATTGGTTTTATTGGCTTTATCATATGATTTTAGGTACATTCCAACACCATATATAAGAAAATCAACTTCCTCGTTATCATGGATTTTACCGGAAATCATCTCATCGAACAATTTCATATCAATAGTTTTATTCCCTTCTTCATCCGAAAAAATGAATAACATCGTCATATAGTTTCCAAATTCCGCTTTGGAGTTAATGATATTAAAATACATATTTTCTATATTGGCATATACCGCTTTTAACATATTTGCTGCATTGGTATTCGGATTTTTTCCTCCAATACCGGAAAATTCAGCCCCCATGAATTGTTCGACAACTTTTAAGTCCCTTGCATCTATATTACTGCCTCTGGAATGAATCGCTACATCCTCTGCCCCGGTAATAAAATATAGAATCTTTTTTAAGTAATAACGTTGTTCTGATATATCAGTAGTCTGTGAAAATTGTACATATAAATGTGCTAATTCCCCTGTTTCGTCATCTTTTATTGCCTGCATAATATCCGGAACATTACCAATGGTAACCACCAGATTATCACCGCTTCCCTGTGTTGTATCCATGGTATCCACTGGAAACCAAAATTCACTGATTGCTGTTATTTTCTTTCCATCTCCTGATTCATCTGTAAAAGTTACCGTTGCTGTTTCCGCAATCAATGTCCCGGTTTCCTCATCAGTAACATTGGTTTCAGTATACTCAAGACCTATGGTTTCTATCTTTAATTCTGTTAATGTTTTTAATTCATTACTTTCCGATACTCCATTATGATTTGCATCTATCCATACCTTTAATTGTGGAAAAGCTTCATCATCCATATCAATTTTTCCATCATTATTGGAATCAAGTTCAGAAAGTGCCTCAAATCCGGACTTGGATAATTCACCATTTTGTAATGTTACCTGGTCGCCAAACAGTTCTCCTCCATTATCTATTACACCATTAGAATTTCGATCCAGAACCAGAAAACCATCTTCCTCTCCTATCCATGCAGTTTGTTCCGCAAACCCGTTATTATCCAAATCAAAATGTACACCATTGTCTAACGAAGTCAAATCAATTCCGGTAGCACCTAAATCTATTACCAATGGATCCCTTGGTGGTTGAGCAGTACTTGCTTCTAAGTAACTTTCACCGATTTCCTTTAATTCTTCTTCCGTCAATCCCTCATACTTCATTTCTGCCGCATATACGGATGCCGGTCCCAGGATTTCCTCCAAGTCAACACAAAGAATCGACATTTCATCAATAAACTCTGCTGCACTTATAGTACCTGCAAAAAATGCCGCACAACATGCCGCCTTTGCCAATGAAGGTGAATCCGTACCCTTATGTACTTTCACATATTTCCACAGATAAGTAGCAATCTCGTATGCCACTATGGCAGTGGTAATATATTCTATTCCTTTCAATGTAATAGCCGCTACATTGAAGTCTTCTTCCTCTTCTTTTTTCTCAGGAAAGTCAATTACATTAGAGCCTGAATTATCTTTATCATCTGTATTTGGCTTAGATACAATAACATAAGCTGATTCTGAATCCTCGTCTTTATGTTTACATTCTATATAATTTCCAATATCATAGTTCCAATAATAATGACGGTATTTAGGATGTTGAAAAATCTGTTGTATATTTTTTATATCTTTCTCATTAATAGCAATTATATCATCTTTATTCGTATCTACATAAACTTTGACAGCCTTATTATCCGTAGCTGTATATATGTCAAAAAATGCTTGTCCAAAGTCTTTTGCAGTGACCGTTTTATCATTCATTAATGCATTAATATCTCTCTTTGAATAAAATAAATCAAATAGTGAGTTTGAATTTACTTGATTTGTATTAATGTTAATATTAAGAGCTGTGGCAGTTTTAAATTGCTGAAGTTCGTCTAGTTTTTTTGCTATTTCTTTATAATCTGATGACTTGAAAAATTCTGAAGATAAGTCTGTCAAGAATGTATACGCTCCATCTGTTGTAATAAGATTTAAGTACTCCGTCTCAATACCATCAATCATGTTTACCTTAGAACTGCTAAGTAGGGTTGGTAATTCCGTTAATGCAAAAACGTTATTTTCATCTTCTTTACTTCCTATAAATAATGCATTGCCCACCGCATTATCCCCTATTATTCTTTGAGAACAAAAATCGAAAATAGTTAATAATTCTGTTTCTGTTCCATCAAATGCTACAATAAAATTGGATCGTTCCCCAGTAGAGATTTTTTCCCCAGTAATTCTTCGAATAAAATCTTTTTTTGTAGTTGCATCACACGTCTTAAGCACAGAATCATTTTTAATTCTCTCCATTAAAGCACCCAATAATCCTCCTGATTCCTTTAAATTTAATAATTCCCCCATTTCCGTATGACTCATAATATAGTATCCAAGTTGATTATTATAAACTGATTTTAATATATTATAGTAATATTTGCCTTCAATCTTCCCACAGTATGTTACAATTGTATCATTATAGTAAACTGGTTCGTAAATACCATGATGCGAATTGGGCATGGTAGATAGTTCTGAAATTTTATTTTGCAAACCAACCACAAATGTCTTTAAGTTCTCAGTTTCACTCAGTGATTTATCTAATTCCCACTCTCTTATATAATCCAATATTTCTTTGTATTGATTTATCATTCTTTACTCCCCTCATCATAAACAACATATCCCATTTGATTATTGTAATGAAAACTAATTTCTAATTCTGGCATTTTTTGGCTACTATAAAACCAGACCGTATAAGAATCTTCCACTATTTTTTTTATCTCCTCTTCCTGTTCTGCTAAACTGGATGGCACAAAGATTCCGTCTATTTCAACCCAACCGCCATAATCATTCATATCTATAAGTATTATTTCCTCTTCTATAAATAAAAACAATGCATACGAAAACTCAATTCTAAATTTGTACTCTGGTTTTTCAGAATGATAACCACTCTTCATTAAACAAACTTTTTTTTCTTCATCTCGAACCACCATCTCATCGAATTTATAGAAATCAACATTAAAAAATGGAAATAAAATTACATCTTCCACTTTCATCCATTCATTCTGTATCATTTCTACGAGATTTAAAGCAATTTCATACTTTCCTCTTAAACTTTCTTCCTCTTCTTCTGAAATTTTTTGATATTTGTATGTCATATTTCTTTCCCTCCCTTAAAATTAAAAAATGGTCGCAATGATATAATTGTCATTGCAACCGAACTTTCATAGCATTTTGTTTCTTTGCCTTAGAATTCAAGTTTTGCGTCCTTACATTTCTATAAGTTTGCCAAATACATTTTCTCTTCCATATACGCGATAATAACATAATAGTCGTTTTTTGTCAATATTTGAATTCCATTCTTTTTATGTATCATTCCTAATGATTGTAGTTATTTTTCCACAACATACATAATAAGATGTCTCAGCATTACGAAGCCAGTGAATCCACAAAAAGCTGATTCGTATTGGAAGTGTCCTGGGAGATATCTGAGATATGAATTCCGGCAGAGACATTTTCTTCTTCTCCAAAGGCTGACATATTTTCTGTCAGAATCATTACCTGAATGTCTGTCTGGTCTGCCACTTCTTTGTTTTCTTCTGAAAGAGATACTGTG
>JAFQBM010000009.1 GCA_017399685.1 Lachnospiraceae bacterium | reverse complement strand
GGTATTATGGTTATCCCTTCCTCCGGCGCTCCAGGAATTCCACTGGGTGGTCCGGTCGGGACTTAAACGGTTAAAAGTTACGTTATAGGTACTGGAGGGCACTTTGGCACTCCAGGTGTTACTGTTTACTTTCGTCATAATATAATGGTCATGACCATAGGTGTTGTCCACCAGTTCTATGACCGCGTTGTCATTTCCAACCCACTGTTCTGCTGTATTGTCCACCAGATACAAAGTGGTGTAGTTTGCCGCCTGTACGGCAAAGTTCTCCAATCCGAGATTGGTGAAAACAAGCGTAAGTAACAGTATCATGGAAATGATTCTGTTTATTCTTTTTTTCTTTTTCATTTTGATTCTTCCTTTCTTAATAATTTCTAAACATTTTTCCTTAAATTATACTTTTTACTCCCTGCCATCAGTAACAATCATATTTACCACTCTCAATTATTTTTAGGTAGAGCGGAAATATTTTCATATAATAGCATAGAAAAGCCAAAAAATCAACCTTATATTACCAATTTCAACATTTTTCTTTCGCAGAATTTTTAACACTGCAAACTCAACAAAAAAATTCCTCTTCATCAGACTGTTAGTCTAACAAAGAGGAATTCTTTTCTATACAATTAGATTTAATCTGAATCTCTTACGATTCATATAATAAAAAATATTTAATTCCTATGTGTCAATTTCGAAAATAAACTTTTCATTACCTTTTCAGAATATATTTTTATTTCTTAAAATATTCGATATATCTGATAACCAATATAAAAAAATACTTCCCTGGCTAAAAACTGAACTTTACTTTTTGTTCCAATATATCTCGTGGTTGATGTTGGAGAACTAAATGCTGAGATGCCACAGTCCTTAGCAAGAAGCATGGAACGCTTCATATGCAAAGGATCACTAACCAAAATGGCTGATTTATATCCTTTTTCATCCATGATTCTTTTTGCATTTTCCAGGTTTTCCTGTGTGATAGTTGATTCTTCTTCCATTAAAATGTCTTCTTCCGGAACTCCCTGAGACACGGCGTATATCATTGCTATATATGCATCTGACTGTTCATTATTATCTCCATAGCCACCGGTTAAAATAATCTTCTCTACATACCCATTCTTATACAACCAGATTCCATGGTTGATTCTTTCTTTAAATACCGGAGATACTTCTCCATTCCATGTAGCAGCTCCCAATACAATAGCTACATCTGCAGAACATTTATCATCTACTTTTCCATAATTCCAAATGCTGATTGCAATCCCAACTACATATGTAAGAAGTAGAAACAAAAAAATCAAGATCACGTTCTTTTTTTTCATTCTTTTTTTGGTTTTTTCTTTATTGTCAGAAGATGTTATATTATTTTTTATTAATTTCATTTCAAATATTTCCTTTTGCAAACCAAACTTATAATGTAAAATTAAAAATTCTGTTTCCCTATACATTTCACTTATATACTATAATAAAAATAGAATATTACATAATTTCAATAAAAATACTTCAATCGAAAAAAATCCCAGACACTTTCGCATCTGGGAATTCAGCAGAAACACTATTTGAACTTTCTCTTTCTAGCTGCTTCTGATTTCTTTTTACGTTTTACACTTGGTTTTTCATAATGCTCTCTTTTACGGATTTCTTGTTGAATTCCAGCTTTCGCACAATTTCTCTTGAATCTGCGAAGAGCACTATCTAATGTTTCGTTTTCTTTAACAATTACATTTGACATAGTTTCACCCTAACCTCCCTCCAGTTGCATATTGTGCCTATTTAACAATACAACTGTTTGGGTATTTTTTCAAAGCACTAAATAACATTATAGCAGATTTTTTTGATTCGTCAACTATTTTTTGAGATTTTATGGATATTTTTTTATGCTTTTTTATCACTATTACATATAAAACAAGGATAACACCATACTATTTTTTAATATAAACATACATTATTTTATATTAATCAATAGGAATAATATATCTTTCATTTTCATAAACCGCATCATAATTTCCAATGGAATTAATATGCTGGAACATATTCTCTGCTGCTGAAGTAATTCTCGAAAAATCCTTTTCTGAAAGGAAAGAATACGCATCCTTATTCTCATATGCTTCATAGCAGGATACCACTCCAATGACATCCTCAGTCCAATAGACATAAGTTGGAATTAGTTCAACAGAACAAAGTTTTGTATTTATACCATCACTTTCGAGATTTAAATTTAAAATTAACCCGATATCCTTTTGTCTTCCTTCTTCATCATATTTCTGAGAAGAAATAAAATTACCCAAGGAATAAATAACAACACCCTTCCTTGTGGTACCATCCGGATTTTGAATCTCACGGATTTCCATAGGCTGGATGACATGTGGATGGGAACCTAAAATAACATCAGCCCCTGCTTCGAATAAAGCATCTGCTACCGCTTTTTGATATCTATCCGGCTGTGTCACATATTCATTTCCAAAGTGAATCATAACAACGACAAAATCTGAATTTTCTTTTAAAGATTGAACTTCTTCACACATGTTCTGTATTCTGGATTGCGTATAATAATCAATATTATTAATAGCATAAGAATTTTCATCCGGAACACTAAGACCATTTGTAATATTGGTATATCCTAAAAATCCTACCTGAATTCCTTCAATATCACAGATAACATGCTTTTCCTTTTCTTCCAAACTTCTAGCAGTACCAGTATGTAACAGACCAACTTTATCTAATTCATCCAAAGTGGCTACAATTCCTTTATACCCACTGTCAATGGAATGGTTATTTGCTGTCGTTAATAAATCAAATCCAATATCTTTTAGATTCTTTGCCAAGATTTCTGGAGAATTAAATCTCGGATAGCCACTATATCCTAAAACACTGGCCGAACCAACATTACGCCCTGCCAGTGTTGTTTCCAGATTACCAACGGTAAAATCAGATTCACTAAGGTACTTTTCTATATAAGTAAAAGCTTCTGCAAAATCAAAAGTGTCTGTAGCTTCATCATAAGCACGATTGATTTGCCATTTATGGCACATAATATCACCAACAGAAGTGATGGTAATACTACGAACCATATATTTTGACAGATTTTCTTTTCCTAATGCAGAAAATGAAGTGGAAGATACTTTCATTACTTTAACATCCTGATTTGTTCTATTCTGTTCCATGTCTTTCGCATAAATTGCCAAGAACCCTAAAATTCCTATGGAAAGAATTAAAATCGAGGTAAGAACTAAAAGTTTTCCTTGTTTTTTTGTTTTCATTTACACACCTTAATTCATTTGTTGTTCAACCACTGTAACTGCTTTTTCTAATGCATCTTTGATTCCTGCTGGATTCTTACCACCTGCTTGTGCCATATTTGGTCGGCCGCCACCGCCACCACCAACAAGGGAAGCAATTTCTTTGATTAAATTGCCAGCATGTGCACCCTGTTTCATAACATCTTCTGTTACCATGGCAATTAAATTTACCTTGCCATCCATCTCAGATGCTAATACAACCACACCGGAACCAAGCTTTTCTTTTAATTGATCTCCTAAGTTACGAAGAGAATTCATATCAACGTCTTTTAATGAAACCGGTAATACTTTTACCCCTTTCACTTCTACGACATTGCTCATAACATCTCCCATGGAATCCTTCGCAACTTTATCTTTTAATTTATTATTTTCTGCTGTCAGCATTTTAATTTCATCTAACATACTTTGAATTTTTGCAGTTAAATTCTGAGGCTCTGTTTTTGCAGTTTTCGCTGCCTGGAATAATTCCGATTCTAAATTCTTATAATAATCAAAAGCACCATCAGAAGTTAATGCTTCAATTCTTCTTACATTGGCAGCGACACCGGCTTCAGAAATAATCTTAAAGGTAGAAATCTCGTTTGTATTTTTTACATGAGTACCTCCACATAATTCCTTACTAAAATCTCCCATGGAAACGACTCTTACACTATCTCCATACTTTTCGCCGAATAATGCCATAGCACCGGTTTTCTTCGCATCTTCTATGCTCATAATATCAGTGCAAACTGCTATTCCGGCAGAAATCTGTTGGTTTACCAACTCTTCTACCTTAGCAATCTCTTCTTTTGTCATGGCATTAAAATGAGTAAAGTCAAAACGTAATCTATCTTTGTTTACACTGGAACCAGACTGCTCTACATGATTTCCAAGTACCATCTTTAATGCTTTTTGTAATAAGTGAGTAGCACTGTGATTTCGACCTGTCAATGCACGACGTTCTTCATCAATGGTTAATGTAACAGTAGAACCAACCTTAAATTCACCAGAAGTAACTACACCCACATGTCCAAATTTACCACCTAAAAGTTTAATGGTATCCTGTACCATGAAAGTACCAGTAGCGCAAGATATGATACCAGTGTCTGCTTCCTGACCACCACTGGTTGCATAGAACGGAGTTTCTTCCACGAAAATAGTGCCCTGTTCCCCTTCACATAAAGTTTCTACAATCGCATCCTGTGTGGTTAATACTGTAATTTTGGAATCATGAGTATGTTTTTCATAACCAACAAATTCTGTAGTAACAGAAGGGTCAATTTCCTGATAAACATTAGCATCTGCACCCATATAATTTGTTTCTTTTCTGGCAGTACGGGCAGTTACTCTTTGTACTTCCATCGCCTTATTAAAGCCTTCTACATCCACCTGAACTCCAGATTCTTCCATAATTTCAATGGTTAAATCCAATGGGAATCCATAAGTATCATATAATTTGAAAGCATCCTCTCCGGAAAGAACATCCTTACCGGCAACCTTTAATTCTTCTTCTAACTTCTTTAAGATATTAAGTCCCTGATCAATCTTAATGTTAAAGTTTTCTTCTTCAGTAGTCACAACTTTAAAGATGGTATCTTTCTTTTCATCCAGTTCAGGATAACCATCTTTCGAAACTTCAATTACAGTTTCGCTTAATTTTGATAAGAACAGACCATCAATACCTAATAATCTTCCATGACGTGCTGCACGTCTTAACAATCTTCTAAGAACATATCCTCTGCCTTCATTGCTAGGTAAAATACCATCAGAAATCATAAAGGTTACAGAACGGATATGGTCTGTAATCAAACGGATGGATACGTCTTTCTTCGTGTCTTCATGATAGGTAACATGAGCAAGTTCACAAACCTTATCCCGCAGTGCTTTAATAGTATCTACATCGAAAATAGAATCCACATCCTGAACTACGGTTGCAAGACGCTCTAATCCCATTCCTGTATCAATGTTCTTTTGAACCAATTCAGTATAATTTCCTTTTCCATCGCTTTCAAACTGGGTAAATACGTTGTTCCATACTTCAATGTATCTGTCACATTCGCATCCAACGGTACATCCTTCTTTTCCACAACCATATTTTTCTCCACGGTCATAGTAAATTTCAGAACAAGGACCACAAGGACCTGCACCATGTTCCCAGAAATTATCTTCTTTTCCAAAACGGAAAATCCGATTTACAGGAATTCCGATTTTTTGATTCCAGATTTCAAAAGCTTCTTCATCATCTAAATAAATAGAAGGATATAAACGCTCTTTATCCAAACCTACTACTTCAGTTAAAAACTCCCAAGACCAGGCAATGGCTTCATTCTTAAAATAATCACCGAAAGAAAAGTTTCCTAACATTTCAAAAAAGGTACCATGTCTTGCGGTTTTTCCAACATTCTCAATATCACCGGTACGAATGCATTTCTGACAGGTAGTTACTCTTTTTCTAGGTGGCACTTCCTGTCCGGTAAAATATGGCTTTAATGGTGCCATACCGGAATTAATTAATAATAAACTTTTATCGTTATTTGGAACTAAAGAAAAACTTCCTAATTTTAAATGACCTTTACTTTCAAAAAAGTCTAAATACATTTTTCTTAATTCATTTAAACCATACTTCTTCACTTGTTATGTCCTCCTAAGGTTATTCAGCCTTATCACTTTTTTTCTTTTTTATTTGAATACCAACCATAACTCCACAGACTGTAACCGCTAATAATACTACATATTTAAATAAATAAATAAAAAATTCATTTGCTAGAGCTTCCATAAAATCCTCCATTCTGGGAATAGTTCGGGGTAAAAAAGCAAAATTGTCAAATCTTTTATTTTATATTTTAATCCTTATTATTTTGCTTTCCGCCAATTCATTCGCCTATCTTCTATCTGCAAGTTCATCTGTAACATCTTTCCATGTAACAGATTTTTCAGCCATAAGCACCATCATGTGATATAACAAATCTGAGATTTCATATTTTAATTCTTCTGCATCCGGATTTTTCGCAGCAATCACAATTTCAGTAGCTTCTTCTCCAACTTTCTTTAATATCTTATCAATACCCTTATCAAATAAGTAATTTGTATAAGAACCTTCCTTTGGATTCTTCTTACGGTCAAGAATGACTTTCATAACATCTTCAAATACGGTCAAAGGATTGGTATCATCATATTCCTTCTTTACCAGCTCTGTAAAGAAACAACTTCTGGAACCGGTATGACATGCCGCTCCAATTTGTGATACCTTGGCTAAAATCGTATCATTATCACAATCTAATTTTAATTCTTTTACGAACTGATAACAGCCTGAAGTTTCGCCTTTTACCCATAAAGCCTGTCTGCTTCTGCTATAATAGGTCATCTTACCAGTCTTAATGGTATTTTCAAAAGCTTCCCTGTTCATATAAGCCATCATCAATACTTCACTGGTCTTATAATCCTGAACAATACAAGGAATTAATCCTTTTTCATCTAACTTAAATAAATCGAAACTTATCTTACTTTGGAAAGTGTTCACTTCAATGTGTTCCTTTGCCATTTCTTGTTTCATTTCCATAATATCCATTTTTTCAAGACTATATAAAGAAACAGTTTGGGCTCCTGTAGCATTGACTAATTCAGCAACTTCTGTTCCCTTGGTACTGCCAGAAGAAATAATCACTGGAATGGTAACTGCATTTTTAATTTCTTTTACCTTTTCTACATAATTCGGAACCTGTCCATTATGAAGTAATAATAACTCTCCTGCTCCAAGCTTTTGTAATTCTTGAGCATAAGCAACAGCATCAGAAACTTCACTTAAATCAATGGTAACAATCAGACGTTCTGAACCAAAACGTTCCGCCACTTCTGTTACTAAGCCTTTGTTATTCAATGCTGCCGACTTCATACAAACCTTTGCTGCACCGGCGTAAAGAATCTTTTTTACATCTTCAAGTTTCTTGATTCCACCACATACAATAAGTGGAATATCAATCTGGCGTGTAATTTCCTTTATGGCCTCAATGTTAGCTTCTCTGCCCTCTTTTGTACATTTACTGTCAAAATAGGCAATTTCATCTGCTCCCACATCGTTATAAAATCTTGCCATTTCAAGGGCATTATTTAAGTCTAAACATGGAATTACTTTTGTATAGTTCATAACATAAACTTCCTTTCGTAAACTGCTACCTTTTATTTTACTATGATTCTTAGAAAATATCAATCAAATTTATAAAGCACCCTTGGTAGATAATACATCTTTAATTCTCGGGTCAAAAGAAACAGCCTCATCTAATGCTTTTGCGAATGCTTTAAAACATGCTTCAATGATATGATGATTGTTACTTCCGGCTAATTGTCTGATATGAAGATTCATACCTGCAGAATAAGAAATAGCATAAAAAAATTCTTTCACCATTTCTGTATCAAAATATCCTACTTTATCTACTGTAAATTCGACATCAAAGCAAAAATACGGACGAGAAGACAAATCCAAAGCACATAAGATTAAAGTTTCGTCCATAGGAAGGGTAAAAGAACCATATCGTTTGATTCCATTTTTTTCTCCTAATGCTTTCTTGATTGCTTGTCCTAATACAATTCCTACATCTTCAATGGTATGATGGCTGTCCACATACAAATCCCCTTCTGCCACTAGACGAAGATCAAAAAATCCATGTCTTGCAAAGCTTGTTAACATATGGTCAAAAAAACCAATGCCTGTTTCTACTTCTGCAATGCCGCTTCCATCAAGATTAAGTTCACATTTAATATCAGTTTCTTTTGTTTTTCTTTCTACTACTGTTACTCGTTGCATGAAACCGCCCCCTTTATTCAAAGCGAACCCGGATAGAGTTAGCATGAGCCGTCAACTGTTCTGCTGTAGCAAATTGTTCAATATCCTTGTGTAATGGTTCTAAGGCATCCTTAGAAAAGTAAATAATACTGGATTTTTTTATAAAATCGTCTACACTTAATGGAGAGAAAAACTTAGCAGTTCCATTGGTAGGAAGCACATGATTTGG
Organism: Lachnospiraceae bacterium; assembly: GCA_017399685.1. Lineage (GTDB taxonomy): Bacteria > Bacillota > Clostridia > Lachnospirales > Lachnospiraceae > RGIG1668. Next base: position 46,986 of record JAFQBM010000009.1, on the reverse strand, counting down.
TCCTGCAAAATAGTCTCCTAAAGGTTCAGAACTATATTCTCCAATAAAGATAGCACCAGCATTTCTAATCTTAGTCATAACCATAAAAGGATCTTTTGTTACGATTTCTAAATGTTCAGAAGCAATTTCATTGGTTACCTGAATTGCTTGTTCCATATCTTTAGCAACTAATAAGTATCCATAATTTTCTAAGGATTTTTCCATAATTTCTTTTCTGGAAAGTACTTCTACAAACTTCTTTACTTCTTCTTCTACTTTCTTCGCCAATTCCATGCTGGTAGTAACTAAAATCGCACTCGCAAGTTCATCATGTTCTGCCTGTGATAATAAATCTGCAGCCACAAATCTTGGATTTGCAGTTTCATCTGCTAATACTAAAATTTCACTTGGGCCTGCAATGGAATCAATACTTACATGTCCGTAAACAGCTTTTTTGGCTAATGCTACATAAATATTACCAGGTCCTACGATTTTATCTACTTTTGAGATAGACTTCGTTCCATATGCCATTGCTCCGATTGCCTGAGCACCACCGACCTTATAAATTTTATCCGCACCAGCTTCTTTTGCTGCAACTAAGGTGCCTGGATTCACCACACCATCTTTATTTGGAGGTGTTGTCATAATGATTTCTTCCACTCCTGCTACTTTTGCAGGAATGATATTCATAAGAACAGAAGAAGGGTAAGCAGCTTTTCCTCCCGGAACATAAACTCCTACTCTTGACAATGCAGTTACTTTTTGTCCTAACATACTTCCGTCCGGCTTGGAATCAAACCAGCTGTATTGACGTTGTTTCTCGTGATATTCTCGTATGTTCTTAATTGCCTTTTTGATAACTTCTACTAAGGAAGGGTCTACACTATCATATGCTGCCTGAATTTCTTCCTCAGTAACAAGAATATTTCCTTCATGAATGTCTGCTTTATCAAAATTCTTTGTATATTCAAATAAAGCCGCATCGCCTCGTTCTTTTACATTATCCAGAATATCCTTTACTCTTCCTTCATATTCCCCATAGTTATTTGGACTTCTCTTTAAAAGATCATTTAAAATATTAGAGATTTCATTTTCATTTAATTCTATTATTTTCATATCCATCACCTTTTACTTTCTTTTATGCTATTCGTTCTCTTCCTGTAAAACCGTTTTTAAATCTTTTAATAACTTACTGATTCTTTCGTGTTCCATTTTCAAACTCACCTGATTTACCACAATTCTGGCTGATAAATCACAAATTTCTTCTAACACGCCCAAACCGTTCTCACGTAAGGTTGCTCCTGTTTCTACAATATCTACGATAACCTCTGACAGTCCAACGATTGGAGCCAGTTCCACAGAACCATTCAATTTAATCATTTCCACAGTCTGATGTCTTACATTATAAAAATAATCCTTTGCAATATTTGGATACTTACTTGCAACACGAATTAATTCGTTCTTTTTCAGTAATTCTCTGGCTGATTCCGGTCCACACACACACATTTTGCATTTTCCGTAACCTAAGTCCATCACTTCAAATAAATTTCTACCTTCTTCTAATATGGTATCACGGCCTACAACACCAATATCAGCCGCTCCATATTCTACATAAGTAGGAACATCCGTTGCTTTTGCAAGGAAGAATTTCACTTTTAGCTCCTCATTTACAAAAATCAATTTTCTTGTATCAGGATCCTTCATTTCTTCACAGGTAATACCTACTTTTTCTAATAATTTCAAGGTTTTCTTTGCTAAACGTCCCTTTGCCAACGCAAATGTTAAATATCTCATAATTTGACCAAGCCTTTCTTAACTATTCTGTTTCAAAGAACAGATGTCTTAAACTAAATCTTTCCATTCTGCTTTTTCTTCTTTTCCTGTTTCTACATCGTAAACGCTTACCTTATCCGCATGATCAAAATAAATTACTTTTGAATAATGATTTATTTTCGCACATTGCAAATATTCTTCAATGGATTTCTTAGAAGATTTCCGGGTTAATGCAATATTTTCACCTTTATTTCTGCATTCACTGGCAAATCTTACTGCCTGCTTCTGGTTTGCTCTTTCATATAAACACATACTTGCCTGAAAATCTGTTTTTATCTCTAATTTCTGACGATTCATAGCAGCCAAAATATCATCTACTACGAAGGAGAAACCAATAGCTGGTAAATCTTCTCCAAATTGTTTCATTAAATTATTATAACGGCCTCCACGAACCACTGCATCTCCGATTCCATATGTATAACCTTTAATAATAACTCCAGTATAATAATCATATCTGCTAAGCATTCCTAAATCATACGAAACATATTTCTCATATCCGAAATATTCCAATGCCTGATTTACTTTTTCCAAACGCTCCAAAGCCTCTTTTGAAACTTTATTGTCTGCAAACTTCTTTGCATTTTCAATGACTTCAATTCCCCCATTTAGTTCATCAATAGAAATAAATGCTTCTGCAATATTAGGCTTCAAATCAATCTGGGAAATTTTTTGTTCCAATCCAAAGAAATTCTTTTTATTAATAAATTCCTTAAATTCAATTTCAGTTTCTGTATCTAATCCTGCCTGTTCAATTAGTCCCTTAAAAAAACCAACATGTCCAATGGATATTTGAAATTCCTTTAGCCCTATTGCTAAAAAGCCTTCAATTACGGTTGCAATAATTTCAGCATCTGCAATGGAAGTATCATCTCCTAATAATTCTGCTCCTAAATTCGTGGTTTCTTTTAATTTTCCCTGATATTTCGGACTGTTAATAAAAGTATTCCCACAATATCCCAAACGAAGAGGCATATCTTTTTCTGAAAAATACTTCGATACACATCTTGCGATAGAAGGTGTCATATCTGGTCTAAGTACCAATGTATTATTATCACGGTCAAAAAACTTATACATATCTTTTGAAATAGCAGAACCTTTTTCACGATTAAAAATATCGAAAAATTCAAAGGTCGGTGTTTGTATATCCAAAAAGCAATGTCGCTTCAAAACATCCTGTAGTTTTCCTTCAATCCATTCTTTTTTTCTATACTCTTCTCCATAAATATCTCTTACACCCTCTGGTGTATGTAACAAACTATCTTTCATCATGATATTTTTGTGTTCCTTTCATATACTCTTTAGTGATTTACCGAATTAAAGTGCTCATTCAACAAAGATAAATCTTATCTATTATAAAAAAAAGACCTGATGATGTCAAGTCTTTTACAAGTTACATTATGATTCAGAAATTATACTCCGCTCCATTAAATCTTTATTCAGACAGTCCAGATAACATAAATATAGTCCTTTTCTTTCAATGATATATTCCGGATTTAATTCGTCAAACCGGAACTGCTTTGCACTTCCTTCTTTCACTCTTTGAAAAAAAAGCTGCATTTCAAAATATCGTAGATAATAATATACATCCCTTCGAGAAAAATACAAAATCAAAAAACTGATTCCCTTTTGATCTTCAAATTCTTTCATAAACTGAACCTGGTGGGGATGAATGTTAGCCAGTGGAAAGGTGTCCTTCGCACATTCCTTTGCATCAAATGCAATGGCATATCCCTGAGCGATTCCAATATAATCCACTGTACTCTTCTGATCAAAATATGCCAATGTAATGTGTCTGGTTTCTTTGTCGATTTTTATTGGTTTAATGGGAGTCGGAATTTTTTGAACCAACGCAAGTTTTTTCTCACGGTACTTATCATTGGTTACATTAATCAGTTCTTCTAAAGATGCTCCACGAAGACCTCTCGAATTCCATGTTGGCATATTAAAGTCCTCCTTCAACAATTCAAAATTTAAACACTATTTGTGAACTTCTTATTGTTCAAAGCCAATAAGGATTGCAGTCACCCTTTTCAAAATACTTTAACAATCATGTTTCATAACATATCTACGATATTAAAGCTTTAATCCATTTTTCATTTTTAAAAATTGAATTGGTAAAGGTGCGGTAAACGTTTTTCCTGCCAATGCTTTCAATGAAAAATCGTTTGGAAATACTACCTGATAACTATGTAGTAATTGAAACTTTAACGAATATTCTTTTTTCATCTCCTGATTTACCAAAACATCACCATATTTTCCATCTCCAAGAATCGGAAAACCTATCTGTGACAAACATGCACGGATTTGATGCGTTTTCCCAGTAATTAAATGCACTTTTAACAGTGTATAACTTCCATTACTGGAAACAGGTTCGTATTCTGTTAAGACATAGGAAGAAGATTCGGATTTTTCTTTTTTCAAGACTACTGAATTTGTATGTTCATCTTTCAAAAGATATCCTTCTACTTTTCCAGCCTTTTCAACCACTCCCTTGACAATGGTTAAATAGTATTTCTGCACGCTACGTTCCCTTAATGCTTCGGATAATTCTTGTAATCCTTGCAAAGAAATCCCACATAAAACCAAACCACTGGTATTTCTGTCCAGCCTGTTACATACAGAAGGACGGAAATTTCTAAGTTCCTCTTCTTTTAAAATATTCTGTTTCACAACATAAGAAAGCAGATGTTCATTTAGCGATATATCGGCTGCTTCTGCTTTTTGAGAAAGCATTCCGGCAGGTTTATTCACAAAAATAACATCCTTATCCTGATAAACGATATCCAGTTCCGCTTTCTTATCTGGTAATGATAACTTCTGACTATGATTTTGAAAAGAAGAGATGGTTTCTTCAGATAAGAAAAGTTTTACACTATCCTTTTCCTTTAAAATCTCATTTCCTTGTGCTTTTTTATCATTTAACTTGATATTTTTCTTTCGAAGCATTTTATAAATAAAACTCTTCGGTGCCTGATTTAAATATTTTCCAAGTAACTTGTCAAGTCTTTGCCCTGCTTCATTACGATTCACAATAATTTCTTTCATATCAACTCCTGCAAATATTAAACTGATTGATTCAAAAAGCGTTGGGAAAGATTACTTACTGTTTTACTGTAATCTTTATCCTTCTTTTTAATTCTTTTCTTAATCTTTTCAACCAAATCCTTATAATCATCACAAAGTACTACATTACATGAATAACCGGTTCTGTTCATTAAATCCGTTACTTCCTGATTTATTAGCTCTCTGGTAAGCTTTGTAAGTCCTTTTTCATAAATATAAAAAATTTGATCTTCACAAATATATATAATTGGAAGATAAAACATACTTTCTTGGGTTACAAAAGTAAGTTCTGCTAATAATGTTTCGTCTTCTTCCAAAAGGTCTTTTAATTTCTCGTAATCTTCTTTTGAAACAAATTGATATTTTGCAACCATAAACCAGTTTACCAGTGACTTTGCAAACGGCAGACTGGCCAGAATCGGAATGAGTATAATAATATGTTTTGTGGTCTTAAGTACTGCCACACAAATCAATGCCCCGGTTAAAATAACCAGACCTAATAACAGTGTTTTCTTTAACTCATCTTTTCGATACTTTTGTAAATACCCATATTCTCCTTTGTTCATTTGGTCCATCCACTTTCTATTTAATAAATTTTAAAATAAATTGGTGAGGTAATACCTTGCACAAACAACGGAAAGCTTTCATGGTGCCACCATATACAGAAACCGTTTTTCCTTTTTTGGCATCTAAAAAAGCCTTTTTAACCACTTTCTTTGGATTGGCCATCACTAGCTTTTTATATAATTTAATTTCGGCTTTTTCCTGTGCTACGTCAAAAAACTCTGTTTTTACAGGTCCAGGACAAATAGCTGTAACATGAATTTTTCTAGCTTTTAACTCCTGGTTCAAAGCTAGTGATAAACTTAATACATAGGATTTGGATGCAGCATAAACACTAAAACCCGGTTGAGGTACAAAGGCAGCACTTGAAGCAAATTGTAAAATATAGCTGTCTTGTGGCATATATGGTAAAGCAATATAAGTCATTCTGGTAAGTGCTTCGCAATTTAATCGAACCATATTGGTATTATTCTTTTCAGATGTCTCTCGAAAAGAACCTATCTTACCAAAACCAGAAGCATTTACTAAATATTTAATTTTCGGTTTTGTAACATTTAATGCAAGAATTAATTCATCCTCATCTACTTCCTGTAACAAATCCATGGCGAAAATCCGAAACTTCACATCAGGATATTGCTTTTCTAACTTCTGCATTTCTTCTTTTCTTCTGGCAACCAGCCAGATTTCATCCAACTTTTTTGCATGTTCTGCTAAAAAACAAGCAGCTTCTTTCCCCATTCCAGAACTTGCACCCGTAACCAATGCTATCTTCATACTTTATACCAGTTTATCCTTTCTCCACAATTTCCATTATTTCTTTTTATGAACATTTCTTATGGTTTTCTTTTTTGATTTTGCTTTTTTTATACCTTCCACATTTCGTCTTGTATCCTTTAAATTTTTCGATTTTGTATTTCTTTTTCCTCCTGACTTTTCAGAAGAAAACGTTATATCATTGGTATTTTTTCCTACTCCATCTTTTCTAGGACGTATTAAGCATTTTTTGTCATATCCAATCAAATCTTCTCTACCTGCTTTTACCAATGCTTCGTATACCAAATCATAATTCTTTGGATTTCTGTATTGAATTAACGCTCTTTGCATTGCTTTTTCGTGTGGATTTTTTGGAACATAAACTTTTTTCATGGTTCTTGGATCTATTTCTGTATAATACATACAGGTTGAAATCGTAGCCGGTGTAGGATAGAAATCTTGAACCTGTTCTGGCATATAGCCCAAATCCCTCAGATATTCCGCTAACTTAATAGCCGAATTTAACGTAGAACCCGGATGTGATGACATGAGATAAGGAACCAAAAACTGTTTTTTTCCTAATTTCTGATTAATATCTTTGAATTTCTTTTGAAATTCTTCATATACCCGGTTCTCAGGTTTTCCCATTTTAGTAAGAACCTCATCACAGATATGTTCCGGAGCTACTTTTAACTGACCACTTACGTGATGTTCGCAAAGTTCTCTAAAGAAAGTATCATCGTTATCATGAATTAGATAATCAAATCGAATTCCGGAACGAACAAACACTTTTTTCACCTTTGGAATCTTTCTTAATTTCCTTAAAAGGCTCAAATAATCTTCATGATGAATTCTAAGATTTTTACATGGACTTGGGAAAAGGCACTGTCGCTCCTTACAGGCTCCATGCGTCAACTGTTTTTGACAGGCAGTATCCCTGAAATTAGCCGTAGGTCCACCTACATCATGAATATATCCTTTAAAATCCGGTTCTTCTACTATTTTTTCTGCTTCTTGGATTACCGATTCATGACTTCTGCTTTGCATAATACGTCCCTGATGGAACGTCAATGCACAGAAATTACATGCTCCATAACATCCCCGGTTATGCACCAGACTAAATTTTACCTCTGCTATTGCCGGAATTCCTCCAGCTTCTTCGTAAGAAGGATGGTAAGTTCTCATATAATCAAGACCATACACAAAATCCATTTCTTCCCTTGACAAAGGTTTTCCCGGCGTATTTTGAACCACATATACCCCCCTGTCATATTCTTCAATTAATTTCTTTGCAGAAAAAGGATCGGTATTGGTATATTGGGTATAAAAACTTCTGGCATAAGTTTCCTTGTCCTCTTTTATTTCGTCATAAGCTGGAAGCATAATGTAATCATAGATTCCTTCTAAGGACTTGGTCTTAAAGACAGTCCCTTCGATAAAAGTAATATCAGAAACCGAAATTCCACTGTTTAAAGCATCTGCTATCTCCACAATAGACCTTTCACCCATTCCATAAGAAATGATATCTGCTCTGGAATCTAACAGTATGGAGCGTTTTACTTTATTATCCCAGTAATCATAATGAGCCAGTCTTCTTAAACTGGCCTCAATTCCTCCAATAATAATCGGTGAATTTGGATAAACCTGACGAACTAAATTCCCATATACAATCGTAGCATGATCCGGTCTTTTTCCGATTACTCCTCCCGGCGTATAGGCATCTGTCTGCCGTCTTTTTTTCGAAACAGAATAATGATTTACCATAGAATCCATATTACCGCCTGAAATCAAAAAACCTAATCTTGGCTCTCCAAAGGTCATGATACTTTCCCTGTTCTTCCAATCCGGCTGTGGAATCATGGCCACTTTATATCCATTTGCCTCTAACACTCTGCTGATTATGGCTGGTCCAAAGGAAGGATGATCTACATAAGCATCTCCGGTAATATAAACAAAATCCGGTCTTTCCCATCCTCTTTTTTTCATATCCTCTATGGTAATTGGTAAAAAATCCATAACAAAACTCCATCCTTATACAATTCTTTCGAATTTGCCCGTAACAATTTCCTCAAAGGAACGTACATAGTATCGGGCATGTTTTCTTTTTTCTGCTTCTGTTTCTTCGGAATACTTATCCTCCACTGCACAAGTATCCATTCCTGCCGAAATACCGGCCTGTAATCCCTTTACAATATCTTCAAATACAAGACATTCTTCCGGGTGTAATGCTAATTTCCGGGCTGCAGTCAGATAAATATCCGGAGATGGTTTTCCTTTATTTACATCGCAGGCAGTTACCAGTAAATCTATGTATTGGTCAATCCCTAAACTTTCCAGACAAACCGACGCCAGTTCTCTGGAATTACTGGTGCAGATAGCGGTTTTTAAGCCTTGCTTTTTACAATATTTTAGAAAATCCAAAACACCCTTCTTTAAAGGAACCTCATTTTTATATTTATCATAAGCCATCTGATTCCAGGTGTTTTTTATTACTTCCAAAGAATCCGGAATCTGAAAGTTTTCCTTGAAATAAACTGCGGTTTCCGAAAAACTCATACCCTCGATATGCCGTTGTAATCCATCCGGAAGTTCAATTCCATATCTTCCAAGATATTCAATATCAATGGCCTTCCACATCCACATGGAGTCAATCAATGTGCCATCCAAATCAAACAACATGCCCCTTTTTCCTGTTAACATACAATCCTCCAAACACATCACAGTTTTACTATGATATTACTCAAATAATAGACGATAGATTCACATCTTAATTTATGTTATCATTTTTAAACCATCAATTTCTTCCTGGGTCAATATACGGTATTCCCCCGGCTTTAAAGATTCGTCCAGTTTTAAAGTTCCCATGGAAAGTCTCTTTAGATAAACTACTTTCTTTCCCACCGCTTCAAACATTCTTTTTACCTGATGAAATTTTCCTTCTTGAATAGTAACCTCTATTTGCGAAACTTCTCCACTTTTTTTGATTACAAGTTTTGCCGGAAGTGTAAGTGCCTCTTCACCGATGTCAAGTCCTTCTGAAAATGCCACTACATCTTCTTTCGTAACCTTTCCTTCCACCTCTGCATAATAGGTTTTATCTACATGCTTTTTGGGTGAAAGCAGCTGATGTGCAAGTGCTCCATCATTGGTAATCAATAATAGGCCTTCGGTATCGATGTCCAAACGTCCCACTGGGAATAAATCCTTTCTGATTTTCGTATCAATCAACTCCAAAACGGTTTTATGCAGATTATCTACCGTAGCACTGACACACCCCATAGGCTTATTCAACATATAATATTCAAATTCCGCATACTGAAGTAAAGTCCCATTATAATAAATCTTATCATTTTCAATATCTACTTTGTATTCTGGTGTAACTTTGCTTACTCCTTCTATCTGAACCAAACCATTCTTAATTTTATTCTTTACTTCACTTCGTGTCCCTATACCCACTTCACACAAAAATTTATCCAATCGCATCAGCTTCATTACATCCATCTCCAACCACTATGATATTTGTTCTTCAATGTTGTACCGGATAATTTTCCCCAACCTAAAGGAAAACCGTCCACACAGAATAAAACATATCCATCTTTCGCACCAGAGATATCTTCAATGGTTTCTCCTTTTAGATACTTCATCACTCTAGGGTCATCTACACCAAGGGAAACTGTGTTTGGAAATTGGAATTGTGTTAGTGCCATGGCAAGTGACTGACTTGGTTCAAAACGATTCTTCTTAATCACGCCAAGATAAAGACCAGAACGAAGCAGCCTTAATCCTTTAATATCCGCCATCTCTTCCGGTAACCAGTAAAGGTTATCTTTAATGATTTCATACTTTCCATCCTTATATGGTGCATCCAGTTGATTTAAAAACTCTTTTACAAAATCAGGAAGTTTCTCTTTTTTATAATGATATCTTGAAAAACTCTCACCCTTTTCTTCCCTTTGGTCTTTCATTAAAGCAACAAAATGACCTTCCCCTTGTACCTTATGTGGCCAGATTCGAACCGTATTACGAAGACTGTTAAGCTGTTTTCGTCCCCAATCAGGATTTCCATCAGCGAATCCCCATTCTTTTGGTAATTCTGCAATTTCCATATCCGGATTTAATTCCAGTAAATATTCAATAGCCTGTTCGTTTTCTTCCGGTGAAAAAGTACAGGTAGAATATAGTATCATTCCACCTGGTTTCAACATGGTAACCGCTTCTTTTAAAATACTTCTTTGCAATCCCACAAACAAGTCTACACCATTTTTCTCCCAGGCTGTAATCATGGAATTAGACTTACGAAACATACCCTCTCCAGAACATGGCGCATCAATCAAAATCTTATCAAAATAACCTTGAAAACGTTCTGCCAGCTTATTCGGTGGCTCGCTGACAATAATGGAATTCGGTATTCCAAACATCTCCAGATTTTTAAGCAATGCCTTTGCCCGAGAGTTACTAATATCATTAGACACCAAAATTCCTGTTCCATTTAATTTTGCAGCCAGTTCTGTAGATTTTCCTCCTGGTGCAGCACAAATGTCTAACACCTTATCTCCTGGCTCCACTGGCATAAAACTTGCCGGTGTCATGGCACTTGGTTCCTGAATATAGTAAAGACCTGCGAAATAATAGGGATGTTTCGCAGGCTTTTCCTCCTTATCATAGTAAAAACCGTTTTTCGTCCATGGAACCGGCGTAAGAGAAAAAGGAGAAATCTTTAAAAAATCCTCAACGGAAATTTTTGAGGTATTCACCCGCAGTCCATGAAAATTATCTTCTTCCAGCTTTTTTTCATAGATGCTAAATTCCTCCTTTCCGATTAATCCAATCATTTTATCTTCAAATTCTTTTGGTAATTTCATGATTTCAAAAAAATTCCTTTCCCTTTTCTTCTTTCATCCTTCCCGAATCTATCAATGCAGACTTTGTGCACGATATCCCTCCGCAACAATATCCAATTCCTTACAAAAACGAATCAATTGTTCTACATCATCTTGTTTAAATACACGGTAAAATTCATCTTGAATTTTAATTACTTCACGTTTATTTGCCGCTTTGTACAAATTCTGAATATTACATAGAATATCGGAAACCACATTCGCCTTAATCTGAAATAAATTCTGTGCATCCGTAATTTCATCCCTGACAGATGACATTTCCTGATCCAATGCCACAATAGCCTTTGACGCGTTATGAAGTTTTTCCTTCACATCATCCGGTATATTTTTCTTATATTTGTATTGTAACGAATGCTCCACAGTAGCCCAGAAATTCATAGCAAGTGTACGAATTTGAATTTCACAACATAGTCTTTTTACTCCCTGTAAAGTATGTACTTCATAATAAACAATCATATGATAACTTCTATAACCACTTTTCTTCATGTTAGTGATATAATCCTTTTCGCTTTTCACTTCCATATCCGTTCTTTGACGAATGATTTCTACCACACGGTCAATATCTTCTACAAATTGACAAATAATCCGCACTCCTGCAATATCTTCGATATATTTATCAATTTCGTCATAAGGAATCCCCTTTTTTTGACATTTATCCAAAATGCTAGATATCTTTTTCACGCGTCCATTCACCTGTTCGATAGGCGAATATAAATTTGCATTATGAAATTCCTCGATTAAATGATTGAACTTCAAAATCAATTCATCTACTGCCAGACGGTAAGGGTCCAGCATTTCCCTCCATAATTGAATATCCATAATAATCCTCCAATCCGATCAACCAAAGCAATTTACACAACGAAAAACCATCTCATCTTTCGTGACAGCCCCATTATTACCCTTATTCATAGTATACCACATCTTATAAAAAAAATCTTTATATTTTCATTTTTTTCTATACTTTTTCTTACCGTTATGTAACTGTTCACACTTGAACAGTTACATATTGGTTTTTGCATGCAAATTCGCTTCGCGAAGCAAAAACCAACCCTTGAATCACTCTATTACGTAGCCTGACAGCAAGTGTCAGGTTACTGTATGAACAGTAACACCATTATACAATATCACTTCATCATTTAATATCCCCATACTTTTTATTTTATTACCTTGAAAAAAAATTATGTTTATTTTCCAAACACTCACTTCATTGTCTTGAATATATTTTTTTCAAAAGAATTTTCAATAAAATTTACTGTGCAATATTGACAATTTAAATTCTTAGATAATTATAGTATAATTCATAATAGAATGAAACAATATTATGGAGGCTTGTCTTATATGAAAAAAATACCTTATTCTTTATCTGATTTTGAAGTGATTCGTCGTGAAAACTACATGTATGTTGATAAAACCAGCTACATCGAAGACCTGGAAAAATACAACAAAATAGCCATGTTCTTTCGACCACGTCGTTTCGGAAAGAGTTTACTTACAACCATGCTGGATGCATACTATGCTATTGATAAGGATTCCGAATTTGATACCTTATTTAAAGGATTATATATTTATGACCATCCTACGGAAAAAAGAAACAGTTATTACATACTGAAATTCAATTTTTCCGGTTTAACCTTAAATGCAGGTATGCCTTTAGATCAACAGCAAAATACCTTTAAAGAAATTGTGATTCGTAGCATTAAAGAATTTTCTTACCGCTACTCTCTTCCGATTTCATTAAATTATGATTCTGCTCCAGCCAGTATTTTAGGTGATTTCATGATTTCCTTCAAGGGATTAGGCTTAAAAAACAAGATTTATATCATTATTGATGAATATGATTCCTTTATTAATGGATTGATTAAAGGTAATTCCAATACCTACAAAAAATCTTTAGAGGATGGCGGTTTCATCAAAGCGTTTTATGTTGAAATCAAAAAAGCTACCGAACAAGGTGTGGTAGACCGTTTCTTCGCTACCGGAGTAAATCCTATTACAAGATATGAAATTTCCGATGAATTCAATATTACCAAAGATATCAGTTTAAAGAAAAACTTTGCTGCTATCTCCGGTTTTACAAAAGAGGAAACTAAGAAAGTATTAGATGAATGTCTTCCGGAATCTTGTGGTGAAGCAGAAAAACTCGAAATATTAGAATATATTCAAAAACATTACGGAGGCTACAAATTCTGCAAAGATAGCGACGAGACATTATGCAATGGTAATCTGGTTATGTATTTTCTAGATGAATTAATTGAACAGGGAATTGCGCCGGATAAAGTCATGGATCCAAACGTTATGCACGACTTCTCCAACATTGAATCTTCTCTTGAATTGGTAAACACCAATCAAAAATATGATTTCTTAAAAGAATTATTAGAAGAAGAAAGTATCAAAGGTCAGTTAGTAGAAAATTATAAATCATTAAGTAACAGTCCTAAGAATAATTCCATTGCTATTCTGTTCTATAATGGCTATTTGACATACAAAGATTCAGACAAGTTTACTTCTACCTTTGTTGTGCCTAACAGAATTATTCGTGTTTATTTTGCCGAATATTTCTCAACCCTGGTAAAACGAAAGAATCCTTCCGAAACAAAATAACATTTATAGATTATTCTTATAAAATTAAATTAGCACGATAGTTTAAATTCTATCGTGCTATTTCTTAAATGATAATGCAAATCAAACCGCCGTTTCCTTCATTTACAATTTTCTCCATAGTATCCTGAAGCTTTACTTGGCTTTCCTCTTTCATTTTTGAAGTTTTATTCCGAATCCCCTCTTCCACCAGTTGTTCTATGGTTTTTCCGAAAATATTTACTCCCCAGATTGCTTCTGGATTATCCTTAGCATCTGCTTCCATATAGGAAATCAAATCTTTTGCCTGTTCTTCACTTCCTACAATAGGCGCAATTTCTGTTGTTACATTTGCTTTGATAAAATGAATAGATGGAGCCACCGCCTTAATCTTCACGCCAAATTTATTACCATGTCGTATGATTTCTGGTTTTTCCAAAGTAATTTGATCCTTAGTGGGTGTTACAGTTCCATATCCTTTTATTTGAACATCACATAAGGCATCGGATACTTTATCATATTCACTCCGGTTCTTGGCAAGATTCTTCAGAAGATGAATAAAGTCGAATTCTGACTCAATCTTCATATCAAGCATTTGACTTAATAACTCATAATAGTATTTGTCATCCAGCTTCATAATGACATAAGCCGTTCCAGTAGAAAGATCAATATGGTCTAATTTTATTTGTTGTATGTATTCTTTTTCACCATAATCATACTCATATACATCTCTCATCATATTAAATGAGTGTATCATTTCCATTCCTACTCGTATCATAGCTTCTTTTAATGGATGATTTTCCTCAATCATTTCCACCCATTTTGGTAACTGGAACTGAATTTCCAATAACGGAAATTCTAGTAGTAACCCTTCCATCATCCGATAAATATCTTCTTTTCGTAATTGGTCACAGTTCATTGAAATTACTTTTACCTGATATTTTTCATTTAATTTTTGTTCTAATTCTTTGGTTTCTTTTGAATATGGATGTAAAGAATTTAAAATCACAATAAAAGGTTTATGTAAAGTTTTTAGTTCAGCAATCGTCTTTTCTTCCGCAGGTTCATAATCTTCTCTTTTAATAGAACCAAAGGAGCCATCAGAAGTGACTACGATTCCAACCGTTGAATGGTCATGAATTACTTTTTGAGTTCCTATTTCAGCAGCTTTCGAAAAAGGAATATCATAATCAAACCATGGGGTTTTTACATTTCTTTCTTGCTCGTTTTCTAAATGTCCAGTGGCACCATCTACCATAAATCCGACACAGTCTACCAAACGTACTTTGAATGATACATCCTCTCCAATGTGAATGGTAACTGCTTCTTTTGGTACAAACTTTGGCTCCGTTGTCATAACCGTAGTTCCTCCGGCTGATTGAGGCATTTCATCCAATGCTTGTTTCCGGTCTACCTCATTTTCTATATTAGGCAAAACAAACAAATCCATGAATCGTTTGATAAATGTTGATTTTCCGGTACGAACAGGACCTACAACGCCAAAATAAATCTCACCATTAGTTCTTGCTTTCATATGTTCATAAACTTCAAAAGATTGCTCCACAAAAAATTCCCCCTTGTATATACTAGTAAAGTATATGTGCAAGGGGGAATGATTATGCCTAAATTAAGTTCGATAATTTATGACTTATCCTGCATAAATTCTATTCAATGAGTACAGCCACCGTGAATAAATTTATGATTAATACATTAAATCATATAACATATCAGAATTTTCTTCAAATAAAGTAAAATAGTCAATCATCCAGTCACCATTTACTTTTATTACATTAAATTCAAGAGTTTCGTTGACATCATCATCGTCACCTTCGATTTTAATCTTTACTTTTAATGTATATCCAGAAGAAACTTTTGCTTTTTCTAATTCTTTACCAAAACTCTTAACTACTTTTCCTACTTTTTTGGCTTTGCTTTTTGTAATATCTAATTCATCCGCCATGTCTTCCCAATCATCAGAATCCATGTCATCAATTTCATCGATTACATCTTCAAAATAGCTGTCATACATATCATGGATAGTTTCTTCGATATCTTCCAAGTCATCCTTATCCATCTTTTCTTTCTTTTTGATTTCATAAGAAATCTTTACATCATCACCGAAGGAATCTTCCAAAGTCTCATATAATTCCTCTATGCTGTCTTCTGCTTCTTCGTATGTATCAGCTACTTCATCATTGTCTTTCATGATTTTCATCAAATCAGAATATGCATCACCAGCAAAATCAGGTAAAAATACTTCTACAAGCTTATCCACATCTTTTTCTTGTTTATTTATTGTTTTACAGATTTTATCTAATGGTTTTTTATAACCACCACCTAAAGATACAATCAACAATACTCCCAGCACAAGAACTACTGCTACCGCTGCAACTAATCCAATTACAGCCTTCTTAGAAGAACCATTTACAGGCTGGTTCAAAGCATCTGAATTAAATACCGGTTGGTTATCAGCAACATTATACACAGACTGATTAGACTGATAATAAGTAGCCTGCTCGTTCTGTTGATTGGATTGATAGTTCATTACATTTTGTGTGGTACAGGAACAAATTTCATTATCTTCTAATTGTTTTCCACACTTGGTACAAAATTTCATAATTGTTCTCCTCCGTTAAATTATATATTACACGTAAAATGTATCTTAGCATAAAATATATTATTTTGTCAAATAAAAGACATAAATCAACTATTCTATTAAATTATTAACAGAAAACATATTTCCGTTGCCGGAAGAAAAAAAGTCAAACATCCATTTGTCATTTACCTTAATCACATTAAATTTTGTTTTTGCTTTTTCAACGCCTTGGCTTCCCTTAAATTTAAACTCAACTGTCAAGGAATATCCTTCTGTAATTTCTAAATTTTGATGCTCTTGTTCTGCCTTAGAATATATATTTTTTAATTCCTCGATTTGTTGAACTGACCCACCAAGATAAGTTGCTATGGTAGATGAATCATAAGTTTTAAATACATCAACCGCTGGTGCAACAGTGGAAATGTAAAAAGCATTTATACCCTGCTTACATTGGTCTAATTCCGTCTGAGACATTTTTTGTTTCCATTTTACCTTATATGTAACAATAAAATCAGTTCCACATTCCGCTTGAATATCACCATAAGCTTGATTCATAGAATCGGATGCCTCATTTATTGTATTTAATATTTCACCGTTTGTACTAAAAGTATCTATAGTTCCAACCATGATATCTCCAATATATCCCGGCACCATTTTCGAAAAAAACACTTTTGCATCGTCTTCTTTTGTATTAAAAATCAAACATAAGTTGTCGATGGGTTCTTTATAACTATCATCTTTAAAAAACTGATAACAAACCAATGCAACAACGGCAATCACCACTAATCCAAGTATAGGAAGTAAATTTCGGCTTTTCGGCTTTTTAGTCTCAAAAGTATCAATTACAAACGGCTCTGGAGCCTGGTTCATGTTATGATTCACACTTGAGAATTCATTTTGGGAATAATAAAATTCCTGCTGTTGAGAACAGGGACAAATACCCCAATCCTCTATTTCTCTTCCACATTTTTCACATTTTCTCATATTTTCTCTCCTTAGTTTTACACTGTTTTAATATACTTTTATATTGTAATATACACTTTAAAACTTCTCCCTCTTATTACATCATTTTAACGCTCCCATTAGCACCATGCTAACATGAACCATAAAATAATGTCAATCATACATAGTTGTTGTTTTCTATTCGTCGTTTTTTGTATATTAAAATACTTAATAAAACATATCTTGTAACCTGTCATTATGGTGGCTAATTCGAATTAATCTTCAGAACCTTTACTATTTCAGTTACCAATTTCTGAAACACAGGTGCTACTCTGTCTGCAGCCTGTTTTACCTCCAAATGATTTAATGGAGTCTCACTGATGCCACTTGCCAAATTAGATATACAAGATATTCCAATTAACTTTATACCCATATGATTTGCAGCCAATGCTTCACAAGCAGTACTCATGCCTACCGCACTTCCACCTAACATTTTAGCCATTCGAACTTCTGCCGGTGATTCATAATTAGGTCCTGTAAACTGAACATAGACACCTTCCCGTAGTGAAATTCCATTGGCATATGCTACGTTACGAACCAAATTCTGCAAGTCTTTATTATAAATATTGGACATATCCGGAAATCTGGTACCTAGAGAATCATCATTTTTTCCTATTAATGGTGAAGGTACAAAACTACTGATTTGGTCTGTAATCATCATCAAGTCTCCCGGTTTCATATCTTCATCCAGACCTCCGGCAGCATTTGTCAGAATCAGATTTTCAATTCCCATAAGCCCCATTAAACGGATTGGCAATACCACGTCTTCCATAGAATATCCTTCGTAATAATGAACCCTGCCTTGCATAATTACTACCGGGATATTACCTACGTAACCAAAAACATATCTTCCTTTATGACCGGATACTGTGGAAACTGGGAATCCTTCGATATTGCTGTATTCTATCGTCTGAACCACCTGAATGGTATCTGCAAAGTTTCCAAGCCCAGAACCTAATACAATTCCCACTGCCGGTTTAAAATTCACCTGATTTAATAAACTTTTATAACAATCATTTAATTTGCTCATTTTCTTGTACCTCCTAATTCCAGAAGTCAGTTCCACTTTCCATTTTTTTATCTCTTAAAAATAATTCTGTTACCGCCTCAGCAGGGGACTTTTGCTCAAATAAGACCTGATTTATTTGTTCTATAATAGGAAGTGGAGAATCGTATTTTTGGGATAGCGCATAGGCAGCTTTCGCTGAATAAACTCCCTCTACTACCATTTTTACTTCCTTCATTGCCTCTTCATAGGACATACCTTTTCCAATATAGTATCCTGCATTTCGGTTACGGCTGTGTTTACTGGAACAGGTTACAATCAAATCACCGATTCCGGATAAACCATAAAAAGTCTCCATTTTAGCTCCCATTTTTACACCTAATCTTGAAATCTCAGCAATTCCTCTTGTCATAAGTGCTGCTTTGGAATTATCTCCATATCCAAGTCCATCATTGATACCGGCAGCCAAAGCAATCACATTCTTTAATGCACCACCAAGTTCAATCCCTAAGACATCACTGCTGGTATAAACCCTGAAAACCTGATTCATAAAAACATCCTGAAGAATTTCACAAGTTTTCTGGTCGGAAGAACCAACCACACAAGTAGTTGGTATCTTTTTTCCGACTTCTTCCGCATGAGAAGGTCCGGATAAAACAGCCACCTGATATCCAGGTAATTCTTCCTTTATGATATCTGTCAAGGTCATAAGAGTATTTTCTTCAATTCCCTTAGCTACATTCACTATAATTGGACTTCCACTTATAAACTCTGCCATTTTTTTCGCTGTAGATCGGACAAAAATGGATGGCACTGCCATAACAATAATATCTTTTTCTGTCAAAGCCTCTTTTAAATCAGAAGTTATCTTAATTTCATCTGCAACCTTTACTCCAGCCAGCTTTTCCTTCTGCTCACGAAAATTGCTTAACATTTCAACTTCTTTTTCATCAATAGACCAAATGGTTACATCATGCTGATTAGCATTTAATAAACATGCTAATGCCGTTCCCCAGCTGCCGGCCCCAATTACACTAATTTTTTTCAAATCAATCCCTCCTATGCTTTCTTTTTTGATCCTACCTTATTTTCTGTGCCATGAATTAATCGTACTATGTTAGATTTGTGCTTATAAATAGCAATAAATGCCAATACAAAAATAACAATACTTCCTTCTATGGTTGCTTCCATTGGAATCTCAGCATCCAGCTTTACTCCAAACCAGTTAAAACTGCTTTGGAGAGAAAAAATAACATATTCAATGAAAAAAGCCACCGACATTAAAATAGAACCAAGAGAAACATATCTGGTAACAACAAGTGTAATACCAAAAATCAATATAGCTATGACACAAATACGCCAATCCATCGAAGCAAAAATGGCTGACATAGCTGCAATTCCTTTTCCACCCTTAAATTTTAAATAGAAAGGAAAAATATGTCCCAATACAACTCCCAGTCCTGCATATGCCAGATACAAATATAAATGTTCCGGTTGTGACTGGGTATATAAGATTCTAACGATTCCTAATGCAATCAATGTTTTGGAAATATCTCCAATATATACGACAGCACCAGCTTTTCTTCCAAGAATACGTCCTACATTAGTAGTTCCTGCATTTCCACTTCCATGTTCCCTGATATCAATTCCATGTAATTTTCCGTATATGTATCCTGTTTGGAATAATCCAAAACAGTATCCGATAATCAAGCATAAAACTCTTTCCATGTTATTCCTTTTCCTTTCGTTCCCGGATAATAAATTTAAGAGGTGTACCTCGAAAACCAAATGCATCTCTGATTTTATTTTCAATGTATCTTGTATAAGAAAAATGCATTAATTCTTTATCATTTACAAAAATAACAAAAGTAGGCGGTTTTACCGATACCTGAGTAATGTAGTATAGCTTTAATCGCTTTCCTTTATCTGAAGGTGGTTGCTGCATTACAACCGCCTCTGAAAGAATTTCATTCAATACACCAGTTGCAACTCTTAAGGCATGATTTTCAATGACAGCATCCAATAATTCAAATAATTTTGGCAGACGCTGTCCCGTAGCAGCCGAAATAAAAATTAATTCTGCATATGGCATATATGCTAAAGTTCTACGGATATCTTCTGTAAATTTATAAATCGTTTTATCATTTTTTTCGATTGCATCCCACTTGTTTACGGCGATAATCATAGCCTTTCCTCTTTCATGGGCAATTCCTGCAATCTTAGCATCCTGCTCTGTAACCCCTTCTTTTGCATCAATGACTAAAACAGCTACATTACAACGCTCTACTGCAGATACGGTTCGGATAATACTGTAACGTTCAATGTCTTCTTTAATTTTACTCTTTTTTCTTAAACCAGCAGTATCAATGAAAACATATTCTTTTCCATTTCTCTTAATAGTGGTGTCAATAGCATCTCTGGTAGTACCTGCAATATCAGATACGATACAGCGATCTTCCCCTAACAATTTATTTACAATCGAAGACTTTCCTACATTTGGTTTACCAATAATGGCAATTCGAGGTCTGTCATCTTCTTCATCTTCTTCATTGGCATGAGGAAAATGGCTGGTTACTTCATCCAGCATATCACCTAAGCCCAGCCTTGAAGCAGCGGAAACCGGGAAAGGTTCTCCCATTCCCAAATTATAAAATTCATATACATCTGGCATAAATTTTTCAAAACTATCTACTTTATTTACAACCAGAACTACAGGCTTATGGGATCTTCGAAGCATATCTGCAACCTTGTAATCTGCATCGATTACTCCCTGTCTTACATCTACCAAAAATACAATCACATCTGCTGTTTCAATGGCAAGTTCCGCCTGTTGACGCATACTTTTTAAGATGATATCTCCACTTTCCGGTTCGATACCTCCAGTATCAATCATGGTAAAGTTATAATTAAGCCATGTTACATCGGCATAAATACGATCTCTCGTAACTCCAGGAGTATCCTTTACAATTGAAATCTGGTCTCCTGCTAATACATTAAACAACGTAGATTTACCAACATTGGGTCTTCCTACGATTGCAACGATTGGTTTGCTCATTTGTTTTCTCCTTTATTCTATTTCATAATGGCATTGAAAAAATCCATACCGTTTGATTTTACAATATCCACGGGTACTTGTAAAGTTTTTTGAAATTCTTCCAATGTTACATCATCTAAAAATATATCTTCGTCCGCCTTAAGCAGATTTCCCGGCAATAATAATTTATCACCTAATGGCTGTTCTTTTAACTGTTCTAAAATATCTGTCGCAGTTAATAATCCGGTTACAGTAATAGTTTCACCAAAATAATGATTTGTAATGCAATACACATGAAGTTTTACGCCTTTATACTTTTTTTCCAGGCGTTCCTTAAAGTATAAAATAGTAGGATAAGCCAGTTTTGCAGTCACAACAGAAACTTCTATCTGTTTATTAGAATCTTCTGCCTTTTCCAAGGCTTCTTCAAATTCACTGATAAATAAACGCATCATTCCTACGCCGTTTTCCAACTGACCATAACCGTCATAGTATTCTTCGTCCGGAAATGGTAATCCTGCCAGACAAAACCATTCATCAGAAGCATGGACAAAACGATTTCCCTTTTCTTTCAAAAGTTTTTTCTGCCATTTATGAATGATATCCAAAGTCTCTAATGCACTTTTTTCATCAAACAATTCTAATTCTGGCAAATTCTTTCGATGTTTAGTTAAACCAACAGGAACCACAGAAAGACTCTCCATGTATGGCATAAATTCACTTAAATCCTGAATGGTACGTTCCAGTTCTTCTTTATCATTGATGCCTTTACAAAGTACAATCTGGGCATTCATTGGTATCTCTGCGTCATATAACATCTTTATCTGCTCTAAAATCTTACCGGCAAAACGGTTATTCAACATTTTACAACGTAGTTCCGGATTCGTGGTATGAACCGAAATATTAATTGGTGCCAGACGATACCTGATAATCCGGTTTAAATCTTTTTCTTTCATATTAGTGAGGGTAATATAATTTCCTTGTAAAAAAGAAAGTCTGGAATCGTCATCTTTAAAATAAAGGGTATCCCTCATTCCTTCCGGCATTTGATCAATAAAACAAAAAATACATTTATTATGGCAGGAGCGATATTGGTCCATCAAAGGTTCTTCAAAAACAAGACCTAAATCTTCATCAAAGTCTTTTTCAATCTCATAAACCCATTCTTCTCCATTTTTCTTTTGAACTACCATTTCCAAATATTCATCCTGAATCAGAAACTGATAATCAAAAATATCCTCAATGAAAGTATCATTAATCGAGATGATAGCATCTCCTATTTCTAAATCTTC
Organism: Lachnospiraceae bacterium; assembly: GCA_017399685.1. Taxonomy (GTDB): domain Bacteria; phylum Bacillota; class Clostridia; order Lachnospirales; family Lachnospiraceae; genus RGIG1668. Next base: position 24,389 of record JAFQBM010000009.1, on the reverse strand, counting down.
TAATTCTTCCGCTATGCTGCCAGGCTGAATTTCTTTGATTACATTTACATTTTTTCTTTTATTGTCCATCTTTGTTATGTCCTTTCATCATAAGGCCGCCGCCTAAAACACCTCGTAAGCCCTTACTTGCTCTGTGTGAAAACAGGAAATCCGGGTTACAGCAGGTGCATAGATTTCCAACAAATATATTTTCTTTTTTCACACCGGCATTTTTCAAGGTGATTCGATTTGCTTCCCATAGGTCGATATGGTATTTTCCGTTTTTATCATCTCTTACAATTTTTTGATAGTCCTCTTTCGAATAAACCTCTAAAAACTCATCTGCAACATCTTTGCTTACTTCATAACAGTCCCTACAGATGGAAGGACCAATTGCAGTAATAACATCCGCTGAATTGCTTCCAAATTCCTCTTTCATCCGCTCCAGCATTTTCTTGGGAAAAAGACCTTTGGTACCCTTCCAGCCACAATGAGAGGCACCGATTACCTTTTTCACCGGGTCATAATAAAAAACAGGAACACAGTCTGCACCAAAAATCATCAAAAAGATATCTTCCTCTTTCGTAATCAAGCCATCCACATCTTTATAATCCTGAGGTAAAAGAATCCCTTTTCCTTTATCTTCCTTGGTAACCACACGAATGTTGGTGGTATGGGTCTGTTGTGATAATACCAGTTGATGTTTCGATATCCCCAGTGCCTTAGCAAACAGTTCAAAATTCTTCTGAATATTTTCTTCAGATTCATCTTCTCCACGCTTAAAATTCATAGAAGACAAATGGTCTTTACTCACTCCTCCCAATCGGGTGGAAAACCCATGAACCAGTGGGAAATCTTTGAAGATTGGAAACTGTATGAATGAGACATTATTTTTAGTTATAATATCTATAGTCTCACCGTAAGGGCTATATATAATTTCCATAAAACTTATCCTTTCCTCTTCATTACCCCAAAATTAATACATTTTAATCGAACAAAATTGTAATTATGATAACACACAATGCTTCACAGCATACAAATAGGTGTTACATCAATTAATCTATGAATCATCTAAGGTAAAAAAAATAAAACTTTTCATGCTAATGTCTAAAAATACTTTGTTAAAAAGAAAATGCATCCTTTTGAATCCGGTACACTTTATCAATGATTTCAATAACATCATAACGAACCGGTATATCGATGCTTTTCTTTTTCGTAGTAAGATAATATAGAGAAGTATTTTTTATTTTACTTTGTTTTTTAGCATCCACTGCCTCAAATCCATATCCATTTTCTGTATTTTTCCGGTATTTCACTTCTACAAATACCAGATACTTCCCATCTTTTGCTATAATATCAATTTCTCCCAAACGGCAGGAAAAGTTCTGCTCGATAATCTGGTATCCATTCTGTTTTAATAATTCACAAGCCAATGATTCTTTTTGTTTCCCTAGTTCCCTCTTATTTTTTACCATTTATTTTCCCTTTAATTTTATCTGTCTTATCTACAAAAACTAAAATTTCTGCGACTACTGCATACAATTCTTTTGGAATATAATCTCCGATTTCCAGCCTTGACAAAGTATCTGCCAACTGGTGGTCCTCATGAATTGGCACTTGATTTTTTTCGCCTTCACTAATGATTTTTTCTGCCAGATAACCGGAACCGGAAGCTACGATTTTCGGTGCAGAGTCACTTGGGTCATATAATAATGCAACCGCTTTTCTTTTATGAAACTCTTTTCCCTTCTCCAAGAAATCACATCCTTACATCAAAATTATACCTCTTGATATCTGTCTTTGGTTTTTCTTCCAGTAGATTCTCTGAAAAACTTGGCATCTGCTGTCTTACATTCATTTCATAACTCATAGTGTAACCTAATTTTTGTATCGCTATTTCTAATTCGCTTATATGATTTTCTAAAATCTGCAACGAATCTTCCTCTTCTAAATAAAATCTGGTGTGAATACTCTGATTCGTCAACGCTACATGAATGTCTGTACTTCCAAGATTTTTCATATCCAAGTGTAGTAATACACTAATCTGGCCATCGTTATTCTTCAGATTCTTTTTATTGGTATAGACATAAAGTTCACTATTGGTAAGCTGTTCTGTTAATTTTAAAGGAATCTGAACATAATTATAATATTGATTTACCTGATTCATAAAATCGATATTATCCTTAATCTGATTCGAAAGTTCCGCGGATTTTTGGAATCCACCTTCTTTTTCAAACAACTGGGAAATCTGGTTTAAGTCATTTCCTATTTTCCGGATTTGCTCTTTTACCTTAAAATCATCTTTTAAATCTTCCGGCTCTGCATACCATCTTTCCTGTAATGCACCTTTCACAATGTCATTGAAATCTTTGGATTGTAAAAAATCTCGTAAGGACGATAATTCAGATTCTAATTTCGCCGGAAGTCCACTTGCACTTAAATTTAACGTCTGGTTTTGATTTGAATTTCCATTTTGGTTCAAGTTTTGGTTTTGATTCGTGGTTCCATTATTATTCAAATTCTGGCTTTGATTTAAATTCGAAGCCTGTGATAACGTTTTGTTTGAAAGAAATCCTGAATTTAATGCTGGTCTTTGTGCCGACTCCTGTGGTAAATTCTTTAACAAATCCATTTGGTCCATAAATTCAACAAACTTTTGTGCAGTCTGTTTTGGACTTTCCTGTAGCATGGCATCCACGTTATTTCCGAAAGCTGTTGTATCGGATGTGACCTCTTTGGTAAGCACCTGTTCGATTTGCGAAAGCATTTCTTCTTTGGGCAGATTAGAAGCATAAATATCTGTAATCTGCTTTAAACTTTCCTGATTTATCTGCTCTTTTAGTAATGGATGATTCGCAATATTTAAAAAGGAATCCAAAGCCTCTTCAAAAGTTCCTGCATTTGAAAGGACAAATTCTACTGTTTTCGAAGAATTTTGTTTTATTATTTTACTGGCATCAAATTCTTCAAAAAGGACGGATGTCTTTCGTTCCTCGGAAACATTTAATATCTTCCCTTCTTCTCCTATGTTTTGATTCATTCCAATTTCATTTAAACTTAAGTTTCCTTCTATAGAAGCCTCATTTATCATTTGTTTTATGGATTGAATCATTGAATCCACATTTGACTCCTGTACCACACCCATACTTTCGGTTTCAATCTGAATAAACTGATTTATCTTTTGAATCAGTTGAGCTTCTTTCGAAGTATCAGTATTTTCAGCTTGAATCACATCCATCGTTTGGTTTTGAATTGCATTCATATCTTGCCTTTGAATCTGATTGGCACTTTGATTCTGTGGTATGTTCGTATCTTGGCTTTGAGACACACTTTCACTTTGGACTTGTGTCATGTTAATATCTTTATTTTGAGTCAGATTTACTGTTGAATTCTGCACAGTATCTGAAAGTTGATTTTTTACTACCTGGGTCAATTTTTGCATCAATTGACTTTCCTTTGCTACACCTAGATTTTCATTCTTAATCGCCTGTTCAAATTTCTGAAGCATTTGACTTTCTTTCGTCTGAACAGGATTCTCTTTTGAAACAAACTGATTTAATTTAATGGTAAGCGGAGTAATTTTTATTGGTTCACTCTGGTTTGACTGAATTTCAACATTACGCACTGCTTCTGTTAATTTTTGAAGAATTTTCGCTTCTTTTAATAAACCTAAATTTTCTTCCTGAAGCACTTTTGAAATTTTAGTCATTAATTCAGTATTCTTTGCCACTGATTCTTCCTGAACCACTTTTGCAGTCTTCTGCATGTATTCCGCATCTTTTGTTCCTGAAGCAATAGTTTCATTCTGCTTTGAATTCTGAGATTGTCTTAACTTTGTCTCTTTTTGAGGCAAAGTTTCGTCATTCGTCTCTTTTACTTCTTCCAGATATTCTTCCTTAATAATCTGCTTTATTTTTTGAATTACCTGAATTTCTTTGGTTTCCGATGACATTTGAATGTTCCCGGTTTGTGAGCTTTGTGATGAAATTTCTGTTTGTCCTTTTTGAACTACAGAATCACCTTTCGATTTCTCTACATTTCCACCAAATTCATCCTGAATTACTTGATTTATTTTTTCCAGAATCTGACCTTCTTTTGTTGCAGCAGCCATTTGAAGATTATCTGCCTTATTTGTATGTAGATTCTTTTCTGTCACAGACTCACCCTTGGCATCTTTTATCTCACCGAAATATTCTTTTTGAATTATTTGGGTTATTTTTTGCAATGCCTGTGCATCCTTGGCTTCCAATGTCATTTTCATATTTATTGTCTGTAAATTTTCTGTCTGACTTTCTTTGATTGCTTTTTGAATTACAGTTTCACTTTTGGGAGCATCCATTGCTTCTGGATATTCATTTTGAATGATCTGGTTTATTTTTTCCAGAATCTGACCTCCCTTTGTTTCTGCTATTATTCCTAACTCTTCCGTACGATTTGACTGTAACCCCCTTTGGATTACAGATTCTTCATTCAAAACAGTCGATGTGTCTGACATCTTAACAGATGCATTATCAGAGGATACATTTACATCTTGTTGTATACTCGTTCTATCCTCTTGAATGGAAAGCTTTTCATTTTGAATCACAGAACCTTTATCAAAAACTACAGTTTCACCTTTTGTACCTTCTAGTTGACCAGAATATTCATCCTGAATGATTTCATTTATTTTTTGAAGTACCTGAGAGTCTTTGATAACACCAGCATTTTTATCCTCTATTACCTGATTTATCTTTTGAAGAACTTCAAGTTCTTTGGCTGCAGAAGTAATCTCTTCTTTCATCATCATGGTAAGTTTCCTTGATACTTCTCCAAATCCTTTTCTATCCTTACAAGACTGCAATTCTTCACAGAACTGATTGATAAAATCTTCTGTCTGCTTTAATATCATTCCATTGCCTTCTTCATACTCATTCAGCTGGGAAATGGTAGTTTCATTTGCTGGTAATTGTAGCTTTTCCATTAATACCAAAGACTTAATAGAAGCCTCTGGGAATTTTGTTGAATTTCGAATAATGGTACGAATGGTGGCATCGTCAAGATTCATTCCCTGATCCATTAATTCAGAAACAATGGATAAATTTTTTTCATTCAACATAAGACCATTGGAATTAAGAACTTTTTCCAATGTGGCATTCTGTGGATTAATATTAGGATCTGTAAGTGGACGTAACTGTATCTGACCTGAAGATTCATCTTTTACTTCAAAATACAACTGCTCACCAATATTTAAATCTACCGCTTCCTTAACAGTAGCATTTAGTTTTTCTCCATTTTCCATTTCAAGAACAACCTGTTTGTTGGAAACATCCAAAACAAGCCCTTTAATTACCTGTCCTTTTATCAGTGTTGACACTGCCTGCTTCACGTTATTAGCAGAATTATTCTTCGAAAGTGATTGTAAACCTTTTGCTAAAGCCTGATTACTTCTGACATTATTTCGATTCGTTTTATTGTCAAACGGATTATTATAAATCTGCATGTAATCTCACACCCCATTCAAATGTTCATAAGTCAAGAAATTTACTTTGAATCATCTATAAAATTTTTAATAAATGTTCTTCTATGAATCGGACATGGTCCCAATTCTTTTATGGCTTCAATATGTTCTTTCGATCCATATCCTTTATTTTTCGCAAATCCGTAGCCTTTATATACTTCGTCATATTCTACCATGATGTTATCCCTTGTCACCTTTGCAATAATACTGGCAGCAGCAATGGAAATGCTTTTCGTATCCCCTTTAATAATGGGAACCTGTAAGATATCTACCTCCGGAATGGTAACAGCATCATTTAATAAAACCTCCGGCTCCACCGTAAGCTTTGAAATAGCCTCCCGCATTGCTATGTAATTCGCATTTAAAATATTGACAGAATCAATCACTGACTCGTCCTGAATCCCAATTCCAACACTAATGGCTTTTTTCATAATTTCATCATATAGCTCTTCCCGTTTTTTCGCAGATAACTGCTTGGAATCATTTAGATACAAAATGTCGCAGTCTTTTGGTAAAACTACCGCTGCCGCTACCACTGGACCTGCCAAAGGCCCTCTTCCCACTTCATCAATTCCACAGATATAAGAAAGATTCGAATATTGTTTTTCAAACTGCTTCATGCCTTCTATACGGTTGCATTCTGCAAGATAAGCCTCTTTTTGCTTTTTCGCCTTTTCTACCAGCTTTTGTACCCCGGCTCTTTCGTCCTTCTCGTATTCCAAAATAAAGACATCCATCTTGTCCCATGTTAAATTTTTTAATTTCGCCGTAATAATACTAATGCTTTCCATTATTTAACCAACCCTATACTTTTTAGCGGATAAATTCGAAACACTGCACGGCCAATGATATCTTCTCTTTTTATTCCACCAATTTGTCTACTGTCATAACTGTTATTTCTATTATCACCCATTACAAAATACTCATCCTCCTGCAAGGTATATCCATCTGCAGCCAAATATCTCTTATCTTGTTGGATTTCTTCCATTCCATAATCTTCATCCAGATACTCACCATCTATAAAAATATCACCAGATCTGCTGATTTGTACCGTTTCACCCGGCAGACCAATGACTCTTTTGATAAAACAAAGTTCTTCGTCACCTTCTCCATAAGGAAACAGAACAATATCAAAACGTTCCGGGTCACTGAACTGATACGTAAGCTTGTCTACCAAAATGTTATCTTCGTCCTGCAAAGTATTCATCATAGATTCCCCATCCACAACGTCCCTTTGTACTACAAATTGAATCAAAATTGCAACAAGAAAAAAAGCAATCCCAATATAAGTAATAACATCTACAATTTCATCTTTCAGCGAAAATTCCTCTTCTTCTATTTCCACCTGTTCTGTAAAGTATAATTCGTCTTTTTTCTTAAACAGTTTCACTGTTTGCCTTCTCCTCCTTATTTACGAATTCCAGAGTAATAGCACCAAGCTTTCCATTTCTGAATTCATCCATCAGAATGCCTGCAGCCTTGTCATAATCAATTTGGTTTCCTTTTAATCTGCACTGACGGTTCACAGCTATTTCCTCTAAAATTTCTGCCTTGTTACGAGTTTCATCTACACCATATCTTTGAGTTAAAATACTACTATAATTATGACATAAAAAGTCTATTAATTCCATAGATAATTCCGTTATATTTAAAATTTCTTCTTTTATGGAACCAATAAACGCCAGACGTAGTCCTACCCTTTGATCTTCAAATTTCGGCCATAAAATTCCAGGAGTGTCCAAGAGCTCAATATTTTTATTCATACGAATCCATTGTTTTCCCTTTGTTACACCAGGCTTATTTCCGGTTTTGGCACAAGCTTTTTTCACAAAAGAATTAATAAAAGTAGACTTTCCTACATTCGGAATTCCCACTATCATGGCACGAATAGGACGGTTTAATATGCCTCTTTTTCTATCTCTTTCAATTTTTTCCTTACAGGCTTCCTGAATGACTCCGGTTACATTCTTCATACCCAGACCGGATTTCGAATTCACCTGAATGGTATGAAAGCCTTTTTCTTTATAGTAATTTTCCCATTTCGCAGTTTCTTTCGGATCTGCCAAATCAATTTTATTAAATATAATGAGACGATATTTATTTTTTGCAAGTTCGTCAATATCAGGATTTTTTGAACTGACTGGTATTCTTGCATCTACAATTTCTACCACAATATCAATTAACTTTATGTCCTCCTGCATCTGTCTTTTTGCTTTTGTCATATGTCCAGGATACCATTGAAAATTCATACTTTGCACCTTTTATCCTTTCCTTTCGTTTCGGCAATTGCGAAACTATAATATTCTATATATGTTAGTGTTTTATTAGCCATTTCTATAATTCACAACTCGGTTAATTGCTTAACTTCGTTCTTCTTTCTTTTGGATTTACGATTCTTACAATCTGTCCTACAATATCCTCTTTTAAAACTACACCAATGTTTACAAATCTGGAATCCTCACTAATATTACAATTATCTCCCATAACAAAATATTCGTCCTCACCTAAAAGAATTGGATCCTTTGCAAGTCCGGCATTTAATATTAATTCTTCAAAGGGTGGATTTTCCAATTTTGAATCATTTACATAAACTTCCCCATCAATAATCTGTACCGTATCTCCCGGAACACCAATGACACGTTTTACAGAATAATAGGTTTCAGAACTTTTTCTTACCTTAAATAAGATAATATCCATTTGCTTTGGGTCAAAAATCTTATATTTTATCTTATTCACCAGCAAAATATCATCATTATGGATGACAGGTGCCATAGATTCTCCTACCATTTCCATTGTTTGTCCGCCAAAAGCAACAATACTGTATCCAATGGCTACAACTACAATCACTCGCAGGAAAAAAGCACCTATATTTTTCAGTATTTGTATTTTAGACAGTTCATTTTTCTTTCTAAAATTCATCTTTTCCTCCTAGTAGATAAAAAGAGCCTGTCAAAAGACAGACTCTAAATAATTAATCTGATATTACTTAACTAATTCTTTAACCTTAGCGCTCTTACCAACTCTTTCACGTAAGTAGTTAAGTTTTGCTCTTCTAACCTTACCATGACGAACTACTTCAATCTTTTCTACGATTGGGGAGTGTAATGGCCAAGTCTTTTCTACACCAACACCGTTAGAGTTCTTTCTAACTGTGAAAGTTTCACGAGAGCTTCCACCCTGTCTCTTTAAAACAGTTCCTTCGAAAACCTGAATTCTTTCACGGTTTCCTTCCTTAACCTTAGCGTATACCTTTACAGTATCACCTACGTTAAATTCTGGAACTTCTGCCTTTAACTGAGCAGCTTCAATGTTTTTAATAATATCGTTCATTTGTGTGCCTCCTTATATATTTCGACGTTCTTGCATGAAACTCACGCAGAGGACCATCGCACATTTTGCAACTTCAAAAGTATATCATATAGTCACAGAAATTGCAAGGGCTTTTTACTTTTTATTTGCAATTTCCACATGAATATTTTTACCTTTGATTTTTACATTTTTCATTCCATGTAAAACATCTTTTGCCACTTCTCTTGGAACTTCAACAAAAGTATATTTATCAAACATATCAATGGTGCCTACTAATTTACCCGGAATGCCGGATTCTCCTGCGATGGCACCCAAAATATCCTTTGGACTGGCTTTATGATTCTTACCGATATTAATGAACAAACGTACCATTCCCGGCTCTGTAGCTCCAGTCTGGTCTGCATCATCCAGTTCCCTGTCCATATCGAAGGAATCCGTACCAAGATTTTCTTCCATCTTCATTTTTACAAAAGCAGCTGCCAGCTCTAAAGCAGTATAATCCTTTTCATCTACATACTCATTTACCAAATCAATGTAGTCATTTAAATTTACACTCTTGATATATTCGTCTAAATCTTCAAAAATCTTATCCAGCTTGGTCGCCATAACATCATCCATAGAAGGAATCGGCTTTGCTTTTATCTTAGTTTTACAATATCTTTGGATATCTTTTAATTTATAAACTTCCTTGCCAACGACAAAAGAAAATGCTTTTCCTACACGTCCAGCTCTTCCGGTACGTCCGATACGATGTACATAGTATTCTTCATCCTGTGGAATATCATAATTAAATACTGCATCCACATCATCTACATCGATTCCTCTGGCAGCTACATCAGTGGCTACAAGAATCTCTATCTTTCCGGTACGGAAACTTCCCATAACACGGTCTCTTTGCTGCTGTTTTAAATCTCCATGAATTCCATCTGCAAAATAACCTCTTCCCTGTAACGAAGAAACCAGTTCATCCACCTGTCTTTTGGTATTACAAAAAATTACAGACAGACGTGGATTATACATATCCAAAAGACGGCATAATACTTCTAACTTGTTCTTTGGTCTTACTTCATAATAATATTGGTCAATATTGGCAACGGTTAATTCCTTCCGGACTACCTTTACTACCTTCGCATTTTTTTGATAATTCTTTGTAATATCCATAATTGCCTGTGGCATTGTGGCAGAAAACAGGATGGTCTGTCTTTCTTCTGAAATTTCACTTAAAATGGACTCAATTTCATCGCGAAATCCCATATTTAACATTTCGTCTGCTTCATCTAAGGCAACCATTTTGATATGGTCTAAACGAATGGTTTTTCTTCGCATATGATCCATTACTCGTCCCGGTGTACCCACAATAATCTGGATTCCACCTTTTAAAGAACGAATCTGTTTTGTAATTTCCTGTCCTCCATAGATTGGAAGCACTTTAATACCATGTAAAAACTTTGAGAGCTTTCTTATTTCTTCTGCTACCTGAATTGCAAGTTCTCTGGTTGGACACAAAATAAGCGACTGAGTCTTTTTTAATTTCGGGTCTATTTTACTTAAAATCGGAATTCCAAAAGCTGCTGTTTTTCCAGTTCCGGTCTGGGCCTGACCCACAATGTCATCTCCGTCCATAATAACCGGAATGGCCTTTGCCTGAATGGGAGTTGCCTCTTCAAATCCCATCTCCACTACAGCTCTTAAAATTTCAGGTCTTACATTTAATTCTTCAAATCTAACTGTTTCCATTCTCTTTCTTTTCCTTTTCTTTCTTTTCTAGTAAGTCTGGTCTTCTCTCCCTGGTTCTTTCTAAAGATTTCTCTTTCCGCCACTCTTCTATTTTCTTATGATTACCGGATAACAACACATCCGGCACTCTTTTCCCCCGAAATTCAACTGGTCTGGTATATTGAGGATGTTCCAGCAATCCATCATAAAAGGATTCAAACATAGCAGATTCTTCATTATTCAAAACATTAGGAACCAATCTGGAAACACAGTCCATTACTACCATAGCCGGAAGTTCTCCACCTGTAAGAACATAATCACCAATTGAAACATGATCCGTAACAATCATTTCCAACGCCCGTTCATCAATACCTTCATAATGACCACATAAAAAGATTAAATCCTCTTCTTTCGCAAAATCTTGTGCCATATCTTGGTTAAAGACACTTCCCTGGGGCGTCATATACACCACCCTCGGTTTCTTTTTTGTAACATCAAGATTCATGTTGTCAACAATGGATTCATAGGCAGCCACTACAGGAGGTGCCTGCATTACCATACCGGCACCTCCACCATAAGGATAATCATCTACTTTCATGTGTTTATTATCCGAATAATCCCTGATATTTACTACATTCAATGAAATATATTCATTTTTAATTGCCCTGCCTATGATACTTTCACTCATTCCATTTAAAATCATTTCCGGAAACAAAGTCAGTACATGAAATCTCATTCTTCCAACAATCCTTTCATTACATGAATCGTAATCACTTTTTCCTCTAAATCAACATTTAAGATACATTCTTTGATGGCAGGTAACAAAACTTCTTTTTTTCCTTCCCGTTTCACCACATATACATCATTGGCTCCGGTAAGCAAGACTTCGTCTAATACCCCAAAGTCTTCTCCTTCCTCCGTTACTACCTTTGCACCAATCATATCACAAATGAAATATTCATCTTTTTTTAATTTCACTGCATGTTCTCTTGTAACAAACAGTTCACAATCTTTATACATCATCACATCATTGATGTTATCGATTCCTTTAAATTTCAGAATGACCAGATTCTTAAAAAACTTACAGCTTTCCACTTCTAAATCAATCATTTCTTTTTTATGTTGTAACACACAATGTTTTAACTTTTTAAACCGTTTCATATCATCTGTGGTAGGAAATACTTTTACTTCCCCACGGATACCATGAGTCGTCGTGATAATTCCAACTTTTAATAAATCTTCCAACGTATACTCCTTCATAATGAAAGCGGGCATATATACAATGCCCGCTTATTCATACTATTATTGCAAAATATCTACAATTACTTTTTTATCACCTTTTGAAGCTGCTGCTTTTACTACGGTACGGATGGACTTAGCAATACGTCCTTGTTTACCAATTACCTTACCCATGTCTTCATCTGCAACCTTTAACTTAAGAACAATCGCATCCTGCGTTTCTTCTTCTGTTACAACAACCTCATCTGGTAAATCAACGAGAGACTTGGCTATGATTTCAACTAATTCTTTCATAAACAACCTCCAAATTCAAACTACTTTTCAATACCAGCTTGCTTTAATAACTTAGCAACTGTTTCAGTAGGTTGTGCTCCGTTAGCTAACCACTTCTTAGCTTCTTCTTCATTGATCTTGATTACGCTTGGTTCCTGATTAGGATCATAAGTACCGATTTCAGCGATAAACTTACCATCTCTTGGAGATCTAGCATCTGCAACAATTACTCTATAAAAAGGATGCTTCTTGTATCCCATTCTCTTTAATCTCATCTTTACTGCCATTTCTTTTCACCTCCTAATAGTATAAAAAATATTTATAATAAAATGTTATACATTTATTATCAGAATCCAAAAGGTAACTTCATTTTACGTTTCCCTTTACCACCCATCATGCCTGACATCTGTTTCATCATCTTCTTAGACTGTTCAAACTGTTTCACCATGCGGTTTACTTCTGAAATATCCACACCGGCACCTTTCGCGATACGGTTCTTTCTGGAAGGATTTAAAATATCAGGATTTCTTCTTTCTTCCTTGGTCATGGACAAGATAATCGCCTTCGGCTTTTCTAATTCCTTTTCATCGATATCAATGTCTTTCAGCTGATTTCCCATTCCAGGAATCATTCCAAGAATATCCTTAAATCCACCCATCTTGTTCATTTGTTCCATTGCTTCCAAATAATCATCAAAACCAAAGCTTGCTTTACGCATCTTTTCTTCCATTTCTTTGGCCTGTTCTTCGTCAATGGCATTTTGAGCTCTTTCAATCAGAGATTCTACATCTCCCATTCCAAGAATTCTACTGGCCATACGTTCCGGATAAAATGGTTCCAAATCCGATAACTTTTCACCCATACCAACATACAAAATCGGCTTTCCGGTAACAGCACGAATCGATAATGCCGCACCACCTCTGGTATCGCCATCTAACTTCGTTAAGATAACACCATCGATACCTATTTTCTCATTGAAATTCTGGGCAACGTTTACCGCATCCTGACCAGTCATGGCATCAACTGTCAATATGGTCTGGGTAATATCTATATTTGCTTTGATTGAGGCAAGTTCTTCCATCATTTCTTCATCTACATGAAGACGACCTGCCGTATCAAGAAATACCACATTAAATCCATTCTTCTGTGCATGCAATACCGCTGCTTTGGCAATATCCAAAGGTTTCTGCTTATCTCCCATAGAGAACACTTCCACCTGCTGTTTCTCACCATTTACCTGCAACTGCTTAATGGCAGCCGGACGATATACATCACAGGCAACCAATAATGGTTTCTTTCCTTTTGACTTTAGTTTACCTGCAAGTTTCGCAACAGTAGTCGTTTTACCTGCACCCTGTAAACCACACATCATAATGACTGAAACTTCATTACCTGGCTTTAAAACAAGTTCTGTCACATCAGAACCCATCAGTTTGTCCATTTCTTCTTTTACGATTTTAATTACCATGTGTCCCGGATTTAATCCATTTAATACTTCCTGACCCACGGCTCTTTCGCTGACACTGGAAATGAACTGCTTTACTACTTTAAAATTTACATCCGCCTCAAGTAACGCCTTCTTAACTTCCTTCATGGCTTCCTTGATGTCGGCTTCTGTTAATTTTCCTTTGCTTCTTAAATTTTTAAATACATTTTGAATCTTATCGGATAAGCTTTCGAATGCCATAAATCTGTCTCCTTTCGCTAATACTCTTCTAAAATCGCATTGGATATCTTTTCGATTTGTTCTATCTGTTCCTGTAAAGTTTCATCACCATTGCGATTCTTAATATCTTTTGCGAACTGGTTGATTTGTGTCACTTTTTTCTTCGTGTTAAGAAACTTTTCTACCAGATGAAGTTTTTCTTCATATTCTGAAAGAATCTTATCACATCGTTTCATCAAATCATAAACACCTTGTCTGCTGATTCCTTCTTCTTTTGCAACTTCTGCATAAGATAAATCATTCAGCACGATATCCTCGTAAAGTGCTCTTTGATGTTCTGTCAGTAACTGACCATAAAAATCATAAAGCAAAGCTTTTTTCACTATTTCTTCCATATATTCACCATCTTTGTAAAGTAGTTTCCCTTTACAGTTGATTATTCTACACGAGGATAAATACTTTGTCAAGTATTTTTTCTTGACAAAATAAAATTTTGAATTTTGTCATAAAATGTACCCCAACAATCCCCTTTAACTTTCATTTTTTGATGCTTTCGCAAAAGCTTCTAACTTCGCATAAACTTTTCCATGCACACTATCTGCCGGGAACCGGCCTTGTTCATCCTTTTCTCCTGCAGGATAATCCATAAGCAGTTCAATTCCTTCATCAATATGTTTAATGGCATAAATATGAAAAACACCATCTTTCACTGCTTCTACAACTTCATCGCTTAACACAAGTTCTTTTACGTTAGAAAATGGAATGATAACTCCCTGGTTTCCTGTAAGTCCACGTTTTTTACATAACTTAAAAAATCCTTCGATTTTCTGAGTTACTCCGCCAATTGCCTGAATTTCCCCTTTTTGATTCACCGAGCCTGTTACAGCAAGATTCTGACGAATCGGTAATTCAGAAAGAGAAGAAATAATACAGTATAACTCTGTACTTGAAGCGCTATCTCCATCAATACCGTTATAGTTTTGTTCAAAGCAAACACGACAAGATAAAGACATTGGAAATTTTTGTGCATATGTCTGTCCCAAAAATCCTGTAATGATCTGCACTCCTTTATCATGAGTATGTCCACTCATATGAGCCTCTTTTTCGATATTTACAATGCCGGATTTTCCAACATAAGTGGTCGCCGTAATGCGGGATGGTGTACCAAAAGCATAGTTACCCATGTCTAATACAGCAAGTCCGTTAATCTGTCCGATTTCAGAGCCTTCAGTATCAATCATAACTACTTCCTCATCCAACATTTCATCTAACTTTTCTTCATAAAGCTTCATTCTTTGTTCTTTTTCATATATAGCTTGATGTACATGTTTCGATGTGATAATCGTCGCACTTTCAAGTTTCGCCCAAGTATATGCCTCCACTAAAATCTCCGCTAAATAATTAAAACGTGTAGACAATTTATCCTGTCTTGAAACCGTGCGAGAAGAATATTCAATAATTGCACAAATTGCACTAACATCAAATTCTAATGTCTTCTCACGTTCTACAAATCCTTTCACAAACTGAGTAATCTTTATCATATTTTCATCGGTGCGAGGCATTTCATAGTCGAAATCTGCGCGTATTTTGAAAAACTTATCAAATTCTTCATCATATTCACTTAAAACATTATAAAAATACTCACTTCCTATCATTATTACTTTGAACCCAATTGGAATAGGCTCAGGTTTTAGTACCGGTGTTGCAGTACTGCCCTGTAGCTCTCTTATGGTATCAAGATTAATCTCTTTTGTCTTAATTACACTTCGAAGTGCCTCCCATGCATGAGGTGCAGACAAAATATCATGCGCCTGCACAATGAGATAACCTCCATTTGCCTGATGAAAGAGTCCACTCTTAATCTTCATAAAATCAGTAGTCAGATTTCCAAATTCGCTATCGTACTCTATTTCTCCCATTAAGTTATTATAGGTTGGATTAAAATTAACTACTACAGGTGCACCTTGAGTTTGAGAATTATCAACAATTAAATTTACCCGGTATCGTAATGTAACATCATCTTCCTGCTTCTTTCCAAACAAAGGCATTAAAGATGACAATACATCTTCCTCAGGTTCTCCATCATCCATAAATTGTTCCAGATGATCCAATACATCTTTTTGCACATCTTTGATATAAGAAATCACCCGCTCATTTGTTTTATAAGATTCCATAAGTTCCTCGATATAATGCCCAATGGCAGCATCAGCAATCTTATGATTCAATTCATCAATCTGCTTATCACATTCTTTGCGAAACTCATATATCTTTCGCATAAATGGTGCTGTTTTTTCCCTCAGAAGCAGATTATTTTTATCTATTGCCGCCTTCTCATCCTCTGACAATACATCATAATTCTCATTTTCCACAGGCTCACCATTTACAATCGGAATAAAATAGATACCAGATTCCATACTTTTAAGGATAAAATCATATTCGTCTGCAAGAACGCTCATTTCTTCGAACATTTCATCCTGTCGTTCCTCAAAACTATGTGCTATCATCAGTTTTTCTTTCTCATAATCCTCACTGCGAAATGCTTTTGACAGTTCTTTTTGAAACTGCGATACCAACTCTGCCATATCATCTACAAAATGCTTTCCTATACCAGCTTCAAAACTGATTGCCATGGGCTTCATCGGATTCTCAAAATTGTAAACATAACACCAGTCAGACGGAACAGGTTCCGTTGCAGCCAACTTTTGTGTGCTGCTCAATGCATATGTAGTTTTCCCTGTACCTGAAGGACCACACATATAAATATTATAGCCTTTCATTTTAACTGCCAGTCCAAACTCAAATGCTTTCACAGCCCGTTCCTGACCGATAATTTCCTCTAACGGAGTCAGTTCAGCAGTGGATTGGAATGTAAAGTCGCTTGGAGAACAAACATTTTTCAGCTGGGTATAATCTAATTCGTATATCTTTCTCATAATAATCCTCCTTTTATTCTCCCATATTTCTCATGCATTTATAAATACGACCCAAATATAAATAATTCTAAATTGTTCTCTGTAATAAAGCCATAAGTTCCCCCCTTTTCTGGTTATGATATTAATTCAGTAATCTTATTTATCAATTGATATACTGTTGTTGCAAAATATTCCGGATATCTGCATGTTTTATCTATATGTAAAAGTTCGGTACGTTCAACAGCCCCAATAACCACATTTCAAAAAAAGGGTTACTTATGGCATAGTTATAACCTTTTTCATCACATCTGTCCAATGTTTCTATAAAATAATCTTTAAAACTTTTTCCATACGAATCTTTCGTATTTTCCGATAAATTTTGGTCAATATCCATGACAATCCAAAACTCATCATCGTTATGAGATTCAAACTGATATATATTATCTTTTTCCAGTTTAAACTGCTCTATTTTCTCAAATAACTGTTTCAGCTTGCTTTTACTTAATTTTTTATTCTGTTCATTCGTTCTATACTTTGGCATGGTATGAAATTCATCTTCCGCAACAGAAACAAATTGAATTTTAGACTTTAATTCATCAAACATTTCTGATATATATTGAAAATATTCTTCCTCCGTTACACATCCTTCACAAGATAAAAAGATGATTTTATCTGTAGCTGGTCTACGTGTTCAAAAAGGATTTAAATTTGTATATGGAATTCTTGATTGAGGTACAAATGCCATTATACTCCCCCCTTTATAACTGGAATTGCTCCAAATCTTCCTACCAACTAAGATTTAATAACGTCCTGTCCTTCTTTAATATCAAAGTCCGAAAATGGTTTTATCCTTGTTTCTCATCTCTTTTAAATTCCCACTTAATAATGCCTTTACAAAATCATTATACGCAGAGCCTGCATTCGTAAACCAGCCCTTTACCATACTATGAAACATCCGTTTCACCTCATAATTTGTCAAGGTAAGTTCATACATTTGGTCTTCATTTGCCTCTATTAAATCCAGACGATCATAAGAAAGCACTTTAAGATACCCGCTAGCAAGCAGTAAACTCCATATCGCAGCCTCATTGTCATCCAATTGATTGTACACAATCTGCTCATCAATAGGACACCGAATGCTTTCTCCTTGGCTTTTCCGCACTCTGTAAGCCCTGAATCATCCTCCCAGATAGCCAATCCTTCAAACACATCTTTACTTTCTGCGTAATTTACTGAAAAAAAACTGTTCCAACATACTCGTATTCAAGGTTTTACCAAAACGGCATGGACGGGTAATCAACGTAACACTGTCCCCCGCTTCCCACCATTCTTTGATAAGACCAGTCTTATCAATATAAAAATATCCTTTTCGCATTAAATCCCCAAAATCCTGTATTCCAATCGGAACATAATTGCTGTGAGTTCTGTTTCTTTTACTATAGCAGATTTACTAATCGATTACAATTTAAAAGTGTCAGAAGTTTGTTTTGTTTTTACTTTGTGTATTAACAGTATTATCCTGCACAATAACCTCCGGTCATTATGTTTGTTTTATGTCAATGAACAGGTATAACAGAATAAAAAAGTTCTGATTCAAGCTTTTCCCTTAAATCAGAACTTTTTACTTTCTATCACTTTTCATTCCGTATTTTACATACCAATTTTAAAAAACACATTTATTTCAATCTAATCATCTAAATTTTACTTTTTTCTTTTAATTTTTTATCAACTCTTCCTGCATAAAATCTATTGTGGCATTTTTAATCACTTCACCTATTATGAAATTTTACGTTGCAATTTTTCAACGTTAGATTCTAAAATATTGACCCTAATCTTTAATAATTCAAAGTCGTTGTTAGATGTTGTTAGTTCTTTTAAATTCCGTGATAAATCAGCATGACCCTCTGCTACAAGCATGATGTTTTTATTTACCTCGTTTTCAAGGATAAATTCAACACCATCAACTTTCTTTTCCAAATGTTCAAATTTTTTATCCATTTCATTAAATTTTTTATCCATTTCATTAAATTTTTTATCCATTTCGTCAAATTTTCCATCTATTTTATCGAATTTTCCATCGAACTTTTTATCCATTTCATTTATTTTTTCTAAAATTATCTCTAATTCGCTCATGATATATGCACTCCTTTTGTATTTATAATTTACTGCAACATCCGGTTGTTCCGAATCATTCTGTACCTTTCCAGAAAGGAACACCTTATCCATGTTTTAATTTTTTTCATTTGTTTTTTCCTTTGCCATACACTCTCCTTTTCCTTGAGTTCAGAATCTGCATTTGGCAAAGAAATGAATTTTTCTTTTAAAAGGATTTCATATAAAAACTTTATTTCTTACATAAAAACATTTTCAAAGAAGAAACCCTGTCACTTCATAAAAGTATTTTTTAGAAAGAAATCCTATTCTTTTAAAAAAAACATTTTTAGAAAAACCGCTCTTCTTAAAAGTATTTTTCAAAAAACGTCCACTTCTACCCGAATGCATTCCAAACTCCCATTATTAATTTTTATAAGCATGGATTTCAAAAATACTTCGACTACTACTGATGCGTAGAGATAAGATGATTTCTCATGATAGAATTAACACTGTAAGTTTAAGAAATGAATGCTTTAAACTCATGCTAACATATATCTATAAACATTTCAAGATGAAATTTTTTTACGTTTTTATCTCTAAAAATTTGATACTTTTATCTCTATAAAGGAGGAAGACTATGAAAAATATAAAAAAAAGACACACCGGAATTTTCCGTTGGTAATCGTATGGCATACTTACGGAAACAAAAAGGATTGCAAGACTTCTTTTTTACTTTAGTTAGTAAGCTTCGAAATAATTTTCTTTTCATTCTTTTTCGTGAACTCACTCAAGGAATACGAACGAATTCTTTGATTTACGATATTTGGAATCAGGAAACCATGATTGGTAAGTTTTGCACATCGATTAATAATTGTTTTATTTGTTACACCAATCATCTTACTTACATCAATTGGCGTAAACTCTAGTAACCTCTTTTTCAAAAGAAAAACCAGAAAATCCTTTTCCTTTGCATTTAAATAAGATAAACTGCCGTCCAAATCATCTTCTTGCATTCTTTTTGATAATTCGTATACTTTTTTTGAATATAATTCCACCATGCGAAGAAAATAATTTACCCAAATCTCAGGATGTGGAGGATTTTCTCTTCCTCAATAATACAGTGCCGGTAAGCCCATCTGGAGTGATGCATAATACTCATCAGGGTCATAGGCAAAGTATTCTTCCAAAGAACCAATTCCATTAAATCCATATCCATAAAAATCAAGTATATATCCTGACATAAGTCTGGCAGTTCTTCCATTTCCATCAGCTCATGTCAAGTATGGGACAAAAAAATTCTATTTTTTTGCAATGCCATCAAGCACTTATTTCATACCTGCACAGAACTCATCGAAGTTTTCAAACATAATTTCCAGTTTGTCAATCTTCTTTTCTGTATGATAATGTCCACAGTACCATTTTTTATAAGACAGTTTTTCTTCAATGCAATCTAGCCATTTTTCTGTAGATTTATCAACCCTGCTCTGATCTACTCCTGACAGAAAGACCTCAACAGGCTCATACTTCAATGGTGTTGT
This sequence comes from Lachnospiraceae bacterium, assembly GCA_017399685.1. Taxonomy (GTDB): domain Bacteria; phylum Bacillota; class Clostridia; order Lachnospirales; family Lachnospiraceae; genus RGIG1668. Next base: position 4,166 of record JAFQBM010000009.1, on the reverse strand, counting down.
ATGACTTAATACCACATCCACCTTCCAGCCGGATTTTTCAAGCTGCTGTTCTACATATCTTTTGATTTCTTCCGAAGGCTGCTCGTCTTCCCACCAGCCCCAACCATATGCAAGCCTAATTTCTTTGTCGATACTGTATGCACCGCCCATAACAACTGTCTGTTTTCCGTTTAGGTCGAATATCTCACCGTCCTTTGCAAACAAAAGACTAGGGTATTCGTCCTCATAGAATACAGTTCCCCCATGCCACATTTTTTCTTTGTAGCTGTCTATTGTATATGGTCGTTGCTCATGATTTCCATGAATAGCAAAAATTGTGATTGGCAGAGACTCAAGCCATTTCTTTTTCAGACCATCATGCCTTGCCCCACTAAAATTGATACCTGCATCTCCCAATATAATAAGTATATCATCATTGGAAGTCTGGAAACGCCTGCAAAATTCTTCTATACGCTCAAAACTTCCATGCGTATCACCTGTAATATATATCATAACTTTATCCTTTCCGGGTGTCTGTAAAATACAAACACCCTTACTATTATATAATCTCTCGGAATCTTTAAGCCAATAAGTATAAGGCTTTCAGATTCCTTTTTTATTAAAATCCCCCACTTTTTTTATCAAAACACTTGACAAATCTATCGAAAAATGCGGCGCTTCGCGCCCTTATTTATAAGACATATTTTTCGATTGGAGGCGATTTCATTTGTTACCTGTTAATTACGGCAGTCATTCCGACTACCAAAACTTTGTTGTTGAAAATCTTCGTAAATATTATCCTAACCCAGATGCGATTGCCCGCTCTACATGGGATATCATTGAACGTTTTTGGACATTAGATTTATCTTATACTGATGAACTCATGCGTGATAAATACTCTAAATTCGGTCCGGCTCCAAGAACACCTTCCTGTATGCAGCGTTCTTATCTTTTATCCATTGATTTTAAGGTTACTTCCATAACCGACTGGGCAGCACAATTGAAAATAAATCCTTTGTATGCCATTCTCAGCGGCTTTGAAGTTGGAAACACACCAGGTGTCGGTACTTTTTATGATTTTTTTAATCGCCTATGGGATTCTGAAGATAATAATCTTTCTCCTCATATTCATCCCATAAAAACGAAGGTAAAGAAACCCAAAAGCAAAGGTGCAAAAGCCGCATCTGTTGAAAAAGTAACCGTTGACCAATTGATCACTCAACTTGACGACACTGCTTTTATTCTTGAACAACAGCCGTATCATTCACTGCTTCAAATTTATAAAAAGCAGTTTCTTGATGTGTTTGTTTCTAAAGGATTAATCAATGCCGATTCCTTATCTGTCGCAGGCGACGGTACTCCTGTTGTTACCTCTCACAGAATGAGAAGTCACCGTATTTGTGACTGTGCCGAAAAGGGAAGTTCGGAATGCAACTGTGACAGATACTTTTCCCAACCGGACTGTGATATCGGATGGGATTCTTCCAGAGACTGTTGGTATCATGGATACGATTTATATATGCTGGTTGCATCCGATTCTGAAAGTGACCTTCCTGTTTTTCCTTTATTAAACCCGGCTTCTAAACATGATTCTCATGGATTTTTAGAAACATTTTTCAGAATGAAATCGTTTCTTCCGGATTTCAATGTTACAAAGCTGCTTTTAGATTCTGCTCATGATGCAATGCCCATCTATAAATATTGTAAACGGGAAAACATCATACCTTTTATTGATTTGAATGAAAAACGTGGTATCAAAGTCAAATACAAAAATGACTTTACCATCGGTAAAGATGGTGTTCCTGTCTGTAAAGAAGGGCGTCGTATGAATCACGACGGTTGTGAACCATCTAAGCACAGGTTAAAGTTTAGATGTCCCCTTGCAAGCAGAAAATATGGCTGTTCCTGTGAACATCCCTGCTCTGATTCAAAATACGGCAGAACAGTGCATCTTGCCACGAAAGACAATCCAAGATTGATTAACATACCACCTCGTGACAGTGAGGAATGGAAATCGGAATTTAATGCAAGAACCTCTGCAGAACGTTCAAATAAACGTGAGAAATTAGACTTTAAATTAGAAGACGGCAGACACCGCTCAACTAAAATGTGGTACTGCCGCCTCTATCACATCATGATGCTACAGCATCTTGATGCATGGGATTTGCCCTATGAATCCGCCCTGAGAAAGTTGATTCTAAAAACGGCATAATCCTATTTAGATTATACACTCTTTCACAGCATAGCGACAACCGTTATGTCTATTTCTCATATCCTTTTTTATCTTTTTTGGATAATATTCACTTTTCAATGTCCATTGTCAGCTACGCTGACCATAATCACTCGGGATTCCGAGAGATTATACCATTTACTAATAATTTCATACGCGGCTTCAAATTTGTTTGCAAACTTTACTAAATCAATATTGGTTTGTTCATCGAAAATTTTCTTAATTGAAAATTTCCCTTCGTACTCCCAATCACCCGGCTCCCATACAATATGAAACGGATAACGAAATGAATCTGACTCCCTATCCTTCTGTGATAAATCAGCTAAATACTTTCTTAACCATTCCATTTCTTCCTCCGGTCTTGTCGAAGAAACTTTTTCTTCGATTACGGACAGAATCACAGACAGATTATGGCGTGTATCTTTGACAAAACTCTTCCTCCCATCCTTATCCTGAATGGACTGAAAACCTATTGCTTTTAATCCAAGTTCTATACAATGCCTATATAAAAAGGCAATCGAGAAGAAATAGGTATCAAGTTTACCTATATCCGGATGTTCCGCATACAATATAAATTCCGTTATTTTATGTGCCGCTTCAAAAAAATATTCTGCATATTCAAAAAGTGTTTTTGAAAAATCTGTAGGAGCAAAAACCTTTACAACATATTTTGAATGTTTATCAAACGCATCTAATTTCTTGCCTTTCTCTGGACTAATGGTAGAAATTAGAATATATGGTGCCTCCATCTTCATTCCTCCTCACATTAACCTCACTAAAATTCCAAACTATCCGCATTAAGTAGAAAATACTTCATTCCCATGATTACAAAGCCTTCCTCATTTCTCCACGGCTTTTTAGTTCCGTTTACTATCACAATCTTCTTAAATGAATCAGGTATATTTCTAAATGAATTAAGTTCCTGCGTCTGCTTTTCCTCAGAAGTCATGTCATAGGCTACCTGAATATAATATCTCTGACTGCCCTGATTGACTACAAAATCAACTTCAAACTGTTTACGAGTCGTTTTCCCTTCATCATTTTTTGCATACACTTCTACGATACCAACATCCACATTATAACCTCTGATAAGTAGCTCATTATAAACGATATTTTCCATAATATGAGTAGGTTCCTGCTGTCTGAAATTTAATCTGGCATTTCTAAGTCCCACATCTGAAAAATAATATTTTAGGTTAGCACCCACATATTTTCTTCCCTTAATATCATACCGTTCCGCTTTAGAAATCAAAAAAGCCTCTGCCAGATAATCTATATGATTGGATATGGTTTTATTGCTGTAATTGATCCCGCGTTCACTTTTAAAGGTGTTTGATATTTTGGTTGGGTTGGTAGGTGCCCCTATGGCAGAAGCTAGAATATCTACCAAAGTTCCAATTTCGTCAACATTTTGAATCTTATTTCTCTCTACCACATCCTTGATATAGACATTGGTAAAAATATTTTTTAGATATTCTGCCTTTTGGCGTTCCACAGAAAATTGTGCTACCTGTGGTAACCCACCATATATCATATACTCCTCCCAAGCATCATCATAATCTCCCTCATAAGCATTATAGAACTCTGCAAAGGATAGCGGATAAATTCTTATCTCATCTCCTCTGCCTCTAAATTCAGTTACAATATCACTGGATAAAAATTTCGAGTTGCTTCCGGTCACATATACATCAATATTGCTAATCCGAAGCAAACTGTTCAGCACTTCTTCAAATCGTGGCATAAACTGCACTTCATCTAAAAGCAAATAATACTTCTGTTCATCTTTCATTGCGTCCTTAATATACTGATAACACTTTTTCGGATCTCTCAGCTCCTCATTTTCAATACCATCTAAGGCAATCTCAATGATATGGTCATTATCTACACCACTCTCCAACAAATATTTCTTAAACAATACAAATAACAAGAATGATTTTCCGCATCTCCTGATTCCCGT
>JAFQBM010000001.1 GCA_017399685.1 Lachnospiraceae bacterium | reverse complement strand
GTTCATCCTGAGCCAGGATCAAACTCTCATGTTATGTTTGTCCGGTCAAAATTAACTTCTGGCTAATTTTTCCCTTTTTACTGTTTTAGGTTGCCTTTTATAGGCTGTTCGTTCTGAAATTCTTTAGAATTTTCAGGGTTGTTATATTGTTCAGTTATCAATGTTCTTTCAGTTTTTCATTTCCTCGCTGAGCGAGTCAACTTCTATATCTTACCACAGTCGATTTCGTTTGTCAACACTTTTTTTTATTTTTTGTGTTATTTTTTTATTTTTCTTAATTGTTTATATTTTTCAAACAATTAAGACATTTTCAAAACCGACAAAAAATATATTAACATCTCTTATTCAGAATGTCAATAGTATTTTTTATTTTTTAATCAATTATATAATTGATTAAAACGGAGAAGGAGGGATTCGAACCCTCGCGCCGGTCACCCGACCTACACCCTTAGCAGGGGCGCCTCTTCAGCCTCTTGAGTACTTCTCCTCGCCTGAATATTTATCTCTATTCAATTTGTAACGCTTAAATATAATATCAAATTGTATCATCATTGTCAACAGTTTTTTTATATTTTTTTTTAGTTCCATAATTAATTCGATGTTATTCACCATATATCTAGTAAAATCACACCAATTTAGCTAATTTAGCATATTGATTTTCTGACCCTTTATTAATGGATAAGTAATCAGTTTATCATCTTCCAGATTTTCTTTTTGCATATTTACTCCAGTTATCTGACTGTTTTCATATGTCTTATAATAGTAGATTCCCTGGTCTACATTGCAACAGGAACTATAAATTGTAATCTCATATTTGTCTTCATTTATAAGAACACACCCTCTTTGTTGATAAACTGATTCTAATATATGAAAGAACTGACTGATACTTTCTGATTCTGAATTTCCGGATATGGAATTCATTTTTGTAAATACAGCTTTTACAAATCTGGATTGGGATGATAAATCACCTGGCATTCCCATTGCTCCCATACCACGGCTATAGATATTTAATTTAAGTTTTTCCGAAAAATGATTGATTGGATTTTTGGTAGACAAATACATATAATTATTTAATGAAAACAGTTGCATATCAAAAGTAGGATTATTCGTTAATACCCCTACCGGATTATCATAAATTTTTATGCCTTCTTTTACACATTCCACAGTAATGGATGTTTCCTTGTCTGAAATAATCCAGTGTAGAGGAGATAATGGAAGTTTTTCACTAAAATGAATGGAAACCAGATTGATTTTTTTTAATTTTTCTTTTACTTCCAGGATATCTGCACATTGTCCTAAAATCCATGGAATAAATTCGAATGGTGCAATGTTATCATATCCTTCCTGTTCTGGTTTATAGTCTGCATTTTCAGGAAAGTTTAAACCTGCCATACTTAATCCTTTTTCATTGGTGGCATCAAAATATAATGGGTAATGATCTACTACAATCCCCATGCCTATCATGGCATAATGTTTTTTTAATTCTTCTTTTTTTCGAAATTGAAATGGATAATTTCTTGGTGTAATCACAACCATTTCATTATATGAAATTTCTAAATCTAAATTTCGTCCAAAATAGTGATTTTTTGTTTTATAGGTTATTGCTGTGCACATCTTATCTCTCCATATATATTTACAAAGTATTTCGCCAATGATTCATTTCATATTAGCTTATGTATCATAGAATATACGAAATATTTACTTTTATTCTATAATATTTATGTTTCTTTAAACATAAATACCAGAATAATAGAATCGTTAGAATTCTTTTTTATATTGAATATAATCTAACATTATAAATGGTATTATTATCCTGGTATTTTTATATATTTTGTGGATAACTATATTTTTTTATTTACTTATCCACTTTTTTTATTTATAAAGTTTTTAAATATTCATCTATTGCCGTCTCATAAAGATTTTGACCCTTTGAATCAATTACCACAATCACAGGAAGGTTTTCCACTTCTAATTTTCTTATGGCTTCTGTTCCTAAATCTTCATATGCAATTACTTCTGCCTTTTTAATACATTTTGACAGCAAAGCTCCGGCACCGCCCACTGCAGCAAAATACACTGCCTGGTTTTTCACCATGGATTTTATGACTTCTTCGGATCTTTTTCCTTTTCCTATCATTCCGGCCTGTCCCATATCCAATAAAGTTGGTGCATATTTGTCCATACGGCTGCTGGTAGTAGGGCCTGCAGAACCAATGACTTTACCTTCTCTGGCAGGGGTTGGTCCAAGGTAATAAATAATATTGTTTTCAAGGTCAATTGGTAATTGTTCCCCTTCTTTTAGTGTTTCAAACATTCTTTTATGTGCGGCATCCCTGGCTGTATAAATGGTTCCGCTGATATATACATAGTCTCCGGCTGATAATGTTACAGCAGTTTCTTTTGTCATAGGTGCAGTAATATGCTTTTCCATCATGATTCCTCCCATATTTTAATTTTTTCTATTTCATCATTATAAAGTTCTTTTTACATGGCGATTTACATGACAGCAGATATTTACTGCCATTGGAAGCCCTGCAATGTGTGTTGCAAAGGTTTCAATATTAACTTTTAATACTGTGGTTTTTCCACCTAATCCCGCTGGTCCAATACCAAGCTGATTTAATTCGCTTAATAATTCTTTTTCCATTTGTGCAATATGTGGTAGTGGGGATTCTTTATCTACATCTCTGGTTAATGCAGTTTTTGCCATAATGGCACTTTTTTCAAAATCTCCTCCGATTCCTACTCCTACTACCATTGGAGGACAGGCGTTAGGGCCTGCATCTTTCACTGCCTGAATGACACTCTTTTTTACTCCTTCAGCACCATCTGCAGGTTTCAGCATAAAGACACGACTCATATTTTCACTTCCAAAACCTTTTGGAGCTACTGTGATTTCTACATTTTCTCCTGGTATGATTTCATAATGAATGATTGCCGGGGTATTGTCTTTAGTATTTACTCTTAAAAGTGGGTCATTTACCACTGACTTTCTTAAATATCCTTCCTGATATCCTTGTCTTACTCCTTCATTGATGGCATCTGTGATATTCTGTCCTTCAAAATGAACATCCTGTCCTACTTTTAGGAAAACGATTGCCATTCCGGTATCCTGACAGATTGGTATCTGGTCTTCTTTTGCAATGTTCATATTTTCACAAAGTTGTCCTAAGATTTGTTTTCCAAGTGCACTATTTTCCTGTTCTTTTGCACTTTTAATAGCGGATTCCATGTCCGGAGACAAATAATAGTTTGCCTGGATACACATTTCTTTTATATTTTTTACGATTTCATCGGTATGTATGGTACGCATTTTAAACCTCCTGCTTTATTTATTATCATTTTAATTCAAGAATGCCTCCTGACATTTTGCAAAAAGTAGTTATAAAAGCTGGTTATTTTTCGCAATCCGCCGGAGGCTATCAGGTAATTTACCCATTTATTTTTTTGAAATGATTCATAATTTCATTTACATCATTTATAAACAAGTGTCATCTGCCACACTAATATCAGTTTACAAAATATGTTATGAATCATCAATGATTATATATCTTTTTATGATTCCTCTTCCTGTTCGAGATTTTCTTCCATCTCTTTTAATTCTTTTTCTGAGGCATTTTCTTTTACTTTTGCAATACTTGCAACAGAGATATCATTTTCCATGTTAATCAATTTCACTCCGGAAGTAATTCTTCCTAGTTCAGAAATCTTATCTACTTCTAAACGGATAATGATTCCCTGCGTGGTAATCAGCATAATTTCATTTTCGTCGTTTACCGCTTTAAATCCTACTACATTTCCTGTTTTCTCAAGAATCTTATAACATTTTACACCTTTTCCTCCACGGTGTTGTGGGGTAAATTCATCTAAGGAAGTTCTCTTACCCATACCATTTTCGGATACAATTAATAAATCTTTACCTTGGGTATCTAACTGCATTCCTACTACTTCGTCACCTTCAGATAAGTTCATACCAATGACACCCATGGAATTACGTCCTGTACATCTTACGTCTGTTTCTTTGAACCGGATGCACATACCATATTTGGTTACTAAGATAACATCATGTTTGTTATCGGTAGCTTTTACTTCGATTAATTCATCGCCTTCTCTCAGATTAATTCCGGTAATTCCGGATTTTCTGATGTTCTGGTATTCGGAGATATCTGTTTTCTTTACTAAACCATTCTTTGTGGTCATAAATAAATACTTGCCACCCTTGTAGTCTTTCAAAGTTATCAGGGCAGTGATATTTTCATCCGGCTGTAACTGAAGTAAGTTAATAATGGCAGTTCCTCTGGTAGTTCTGCTGGATTCCGGTATTTCGTAGGCTTTCAGACGGTATACACGACCTTTATTGGTAAAGAATAATACATAGTGGTGAGTTGTGGTCATAACCAAATCTTCTATGTAATCTTCTTCTAAGGTCTGCATCCCCTTAATTCCTTTACCGCCTCGGTGCTGACTCTTGAAGTTATTTACTGTCATTCTCTTGATATAGCCGAGTTTTGTCATGGCAATGACCGTAGTTTCTCTTTTTATCATGTCTTCAAGGTCGATTTCTTCTTCATCGTATCCGATGGAAGTTCTTCTTTCATCACCAAATTTTTCTACTACAATTAATAATTCTTCTTTAATGGTTCTTAAGAGAATCTTTCCATCTGCTAAAATTGCTTCTAATTCTTTGATTTTTTCCATCAATTCACGCAATTCGCTCTCGATTTTTTCTCTTTCCAGTCCTGTTAATGCACGAAGTCTCATGTCCACAATAGCTTGTGCCTGAGCATCCGTTAATTCAAATCTTTGAATTAATCTATCCTTTGCTTCCTGTACATTCTTAGAAGAACGAATAATGGAAATGACTTCATCAATATGATCCAAAGCAACCATTAAACCTTGTAAAATGTGAGCGCGTTCCTGCGCCTTATTTAATTCATATCTGGTTCTTCTGGTTATTACTTCTTTTTGATGTTCCAGATAATAGTATAACATCTGGTATAAGTTTAAAACTTTTGGTTCGTTATTTACCAACGCCAGCATGATAACACCAAAGGTATCCTGTAACTGGGTATGTTTGTATAATTGATTTAATAATACATTGGCATTACAGTCTCTCTTTAATTCAATGACTACACGCATACCTGTACGGTCGGATTCATCACGGATTTCTGTAATTCCTTCTACTTTCTTATCCTTTACCAAATCTGCGATTTTCTCGATGAGTCTGGCTTTGTTTACCATGTATGGAAGCTCAGTAATAACGATTCTTTGCTTTCCATTTTGCATTGGTTCGATATTGGTGATAGCACGCACTTTTATTTTTCCACGTCCGGTGCGGTAAGCTTCTTCAATTCCATGAGTACCTAAAATCTGGGCACCGGTTGGGAAGTCAGGACCTTTTACAATTTCTAATAATTCTTCCAGTTCTGTTTCTCTATCTTCCAATACCCTGTTATCAATGATTTTTACCACTGCATTTATGATTTCTCTTAAATTATGTGGAGGTATATTGGTAGCCATACCTACTGCAATACCGGAAGTACCGTTTACCAGTAAGTTTGGAAACTTAGATGGTAGCACCATTGGTTCTTTTTCGGTTTCATCAAAGTTCGGCGCAAAATCAACGGTATCTTTATTAATGTCTGCCAGCATTTCCATGGATATCTTGGAAAGTCTTGCTTCAGTGTAACGCATGGCAGCGGCACCGTCTCCATCCACAGAACCAAAATTTCCGTGACCGTCTACCAGTTTATATCTTGTATTCCATTCCTGAGCTAACTTAACCATGGCATCATAAATGGAGCTGTCACCATGTGGATGGTATTTACCCATGGTGTCTCCTACGATACGGGCACATTTTCTATGTGGCTTGTCCGGGCCGTTGTTTAACTCTATCATAGAATAAAGAATTCTTCTTTGAACCGGCTTTAAACCATCTCTTACATCCGGCAATGCTCTTGCAGCAATTACACTCATGGCATAATCAATGTAGGAGCTTTCCATTGTCTTTTTAAGATCCACTTCCTGAATCTTATCAAAGATGTTCTCTTCGTTCATTTATTTCACCTCACTATATATCTAAATTCTTAACAAATTTTGCATTCGCTTCAATAAATTCACGTCTAGGTTCTACTTTATCTCCCATCAGGGTGTTAAAGGTTAAATCTACTTCGGCAGAATCTTCTTCATCAATGTTTACTCTTAATAAAATTCTCTTTTCCGGATCCATGGTTGTTTCCCATAATTGTTCTGCATCCATTTCACCAAGACCTTTGTATCGTTGGATTTTATTATTTCCGTCTCTTCCTATTTCGGTAAGAATCTTATTTAATTCTTCATCACTGTAGGCATACCATACTTTTTTATTTTTTTCTATCTTGTATAGTGGTGGCTGGGCAAGGTAAACATGTCCTTCTGTGATTAATTTTGGCATAAAACGATAGAAGAATGTTAATAACAAGGTTGCAATGTGTGCTCCATCCACATCGGCATCTGTCATAATGATGATTTTGTGATATCTTAGTTTGCTGATATCAAAATCTTCATGAATTCCTGTTCCAAAAGCAGTTATCATTGCTTTGATTTCGTTGTTTACTAAAATCTTATCCAGTCTGGATTTTTCCACATTTAGAATTTTACCTCTTAGTGGTAAAATCGCCTGGGTTGCTCTTTGGCGGGCGGTTTTCGCAGAACCACCTGCAGAGTCACCCTCTACAATGTAAATTTCACAATTCTTAGGGTCTTTATCGGAACAATCTGCTAACTTACCAGGAAGAGTCATGCTGTCTAAAGCTGTTTTTCTTCTGGTTAAATCTCTTGCTTTTCTTGCAGCATCTCTTGCACGTTGGGCTAGTACTGCCTTATCGCAGATTACTTTAGCAACCTGAGGATTTTGTTCTAAGAAATAGGTTAACTGTTCACTGACAACAGAATCTACAGCTCCTCTTGCTTCACTGTTTCCTAATTTTTGTTTGGTCTGTCCTTCAAACTGAGGTTCCGGAATCTTAATGCTGATAATGGCAACCAATCCTTCTCTGATGTCTTCACCGGATAAGTTCGGTTCATTGTCTTTTAATAATTTATTGGTTCTTGCATAATCGTTAAATGTCTTGGTTAAGGCATTCTTAAATCCTGCAAGATGAGTACCACCTTCCGGTGTGGTAATATTATTTACGAAGCTATAAGTGTTTTCTGTGTAGGAATCATTATGCTGGATGGCTACTTCTACATAAACATCATCTCTTTTTCCTTCGCAGTAAATGATTTTCTCATAAAGCGGATCTTTGTGTTTATTCAGGTATTGAACAAATTCCTTAATTCCGCCTTCATAGTGGAATACTCTTTCTTTTTCCTCTTCTTCTCTAAGGTCTGTTAAAATGATTTTAAGTCCTTTCGTAAGAAATGCCATTTCTCTTAAACGATTTTTTAATACATCAAAATCAAAGATGGTTTCTTCGAAAATGGTTTCATCCGGTAAAAACGTTACTTCGGTTCCATTGTGGTCTGTTTCCCCTATTTCTTTTAAAGGATACATAACTTTTCCTTTTTCGTAACGCTGCTTGTACATTTTACCGTCTTTATGAATGGTAACTTCCAACCAGTTAGAAAGTGCATTTACAACAGAAGCACCAACACCGTGAAGACCACCGGATACTTTATATCCTCCACCGCCGAATTTTCCGCCGGCATGCAGAATGGTAAATACTACTTCAACTGCAGGAATTCCCTTTTTCTCATGGATTCCGATTGGAATTCCACGACCATTATCAATAACTGTGATAGAATTGTCTTTGTTAATAAATACTTTTATGGTATCACAAAATCCTGCCAAAGCTTCATCTACTGCATTGTCTACGATTTCATAAACCAGATGGTGCAGACCCCTTGCTGAGGTACTACCAATGTACATACCTGGTCTTTTTCTTACAGCATCCAAGCCTTCTAAAATCTGAATCTGCTCTGCACCATACTCTACATTTTTGTTTTCGTCCATTTTTTCCTCCATTCCGAAGCGTTTTACGCTGAGAAACATAAGTTAAATTTTATATTCAACCTTTACATTCTCTATCCTATATTTCTATTACCTGTTTTTTCTCAAGTTAAGTTTTTTTCTGTTACAGTCCCTTCTGTTACCTGAAAAACTTTATCTATATTTAACCTGCCGTTTATAAATTCATCCAAACCCGTACAGGTAATCATAGTTTGGATATCTTTGATACTTTCTAATAAATAGTTTTTTCTGTCATGATCCAGTTCACTCATAACATCATCCAATAATAGAATAGGAGTATCTTTTATGATACTCTTCACTAATTGTATTTCCGCAAGTTTTAAAGACAAAGCCACGGTTCTTTGCTGTCCCTGGGAGCCATATTTACGAATATCAATTCCATTTACCATGAAAGCCATATCATCCCTGTGGGGACCTGTCTGTGTAGTTAAACTTTTTAAATCACTGTCTCTTTTTTTATTTAAGTTTTCTTCAAACTGCTCCTTGGTAGTGTTCTTTTCATAGAGAATTTCTATTTGCTCTTTGCCTCCGGTTAATTTCTTATGTATTTCTTTTATGATATCATTTAGTTTTATGATAAATGTTTCTCTTTCCTCAATCATGATACTTCCATGTTCCATTAACTGTTTGTCCCATATTTCTAAAGTATCCATAAGATAAGGTTCTCTTGTAAGTTGTTTTAGTAGATTGTTTCTTTGATTTAACACCTTTTGATATTGAGAAAAGTTATAAAAATAGATGTTATTTAGTTGACATAACTCTACATCCATAAATTTCCTTCTCTCCGCAGGACCATTTTTAATAATACTTAAATCTTCCGGAGAGAAAAACACAATATTTAACAATCCTAACAATTCCGATGATTTTTTAATTGGAATTCCATCAATCGCAATTCCTTTGGATTTATGATTTTTTAAATGAATATCTATTTTTCTAGGAATTCCTTTTTTTTCTAGTGTGACTTTAATATGTGCTTCCTCTTTCCCAAAGCGTATCATTTCTTTGTCTTTACCGCCTCTATGGGATTTTGTGGTAACACATATATAAAGTGCTTCTAATATATTGGTTTTTCCTTGTGCATTGTTTCCGTATAAGATATTTGTGTTTTCATTAAAATGAATATCTAAAAAATCATAGTTACGAAAATCAGCTAACTGTAAGGATTTTACTATCATAAAAGGTTCCTACTTTACAATTTTAATTTGTTCTTCTTCAAATTCAACAATGTCATTTTCGTATAATTTTTTTCCTCTTTGTAATTCTACTTGTCCATTTACTTTTACAAGTCCATCCTGAATTACCATCTTCGCATCGACTCCGGAAGAAACAAGTCCGGCTGCTTTTAATGCCTGACCTAATTTAATGTATTCGTCTCTTAATTGAATGATTTCCATAATCTTTTATGCTTAACACTTAAAATAAATCAATATAATTCAAAACCTGAATCATTAAGGATCATATAAAGAATTTAATGGTTAAGCATATCCTTCCTTTCTACTAAATATTAAAATTAACAGGTAAAATTAAATAAATATAAGTTTCTTTGTTATCTTTTATTACACATGGTGCTTTTGGATTTACCATGTAAATAGATATGGTTTCATCATCAATTACCTTAAGGGCATCCATTAAAAATCTAGGATTAAATCCTATCATAATATCTTTACCCTCTTTTTTGATTTCCACTTCTTCTTTTAGAGAACCCATAGTGGAATTTATCTTTAATTCAATATTATCAGAGGTGATATTAAGGATAATTGGTTTTTTGTCTGATTCTTTAATTAACAAAGTAGAACGATCGATACATTCTAAAAATTCTTTTTTGTTAATGTCAATTTTTGTTTCATAATCAGAAGAAAGCATTTGGGATATTTTATAGTATTCCCCTTCTAATACTCTGGATAATACCCTGGTTTGGTCAAATTCGAATAAAATATGTTTTGAAGTAAAGTAAATTTTAACTTCATCTTCAATTTCTCCGGTCAAAATCTTACTGATTTCACTTAAGGTTTTTCCAGGTACGATTACTTTGTTAAATCCATAGTTTTCTTTTAAGTTGATATTTCGAATAGAAATTCTATGACCGTCTAAAGATACCACTTTTAATTTATCTTCATTGATTTCAAATAATTCTCCAGTCATTAAAATGTTATTTTCGTTATCAGAAGTAGAAAAGATAGTTTGTCTGATAACTTCTTTTAAGGTAAATTGTGAAATGGTGATAAATTTATCTTTTTCTATTTCTGGAAGTTCTGTAAAGTCACTTCCTTCTTTTCCTGAAATCTTAAATTTTGATTTTTCACAACGAATCATAGTCTGATAAGTATCGTCTGTTTCAATGGTAATATTATTATCTGGTAATTTACGAACAATTTCAGATAAAAGTTTTGCTTCTAATGCAATACGTCCTGGTTCAATCACTTCACCATCCAGGTATGTCTCAATCCCTAATTCCATATCGTTTGCAGTTAATTTGATTTTGTTTCCCTGAGCTTCTATTAAGATACATTCTAAGATTGGCATAGTAGTCTTATTTGATACTGCTTTTAATACAATAGAAATCGCTGTGGAAAATTTTGATTTTGAACAAACTATCTTCATTGTGTGAATTTCCTTTCTGTGCACATCTATAAATATAAAATAATTAGTAGTAATAGTAGTAGGGGGTGTTGATTTGTTTAAAAGTGTTTTAACCCCTTAAAAATCAAGGACAAGAATGTTGTATAACATGGTGTAAAAATGAATTCTTAAGTGTGAAAAAGTGTGAATAAAACATCTGGAAAAAAATGTGAATTAACAATTATCCACGACTTAAGAAAACAATAAGAACAATTTAATCACAAAGTTATAAACATTATCTATGGGTATTTAAAATATAGGTAAATGAGATAAAAATATATTACAAATGTTTCTATATTATAAATATATTTCTTATCAAACTTAGATTTATCCTGAAATTTTCTTTTTTATGGTTTCTAAAGTGTTTCTTAAGGTAGCATTGATTTCCTTATCAGAATCAATTTTACGGATTCCGTTCATAACCGTAGAGTGGTCTCTGTCTCCCAGGGCATTGCCTATTTCCTGTAAGGAGTGGGTAGTCATTTGTCTGCATAAATACATGGCAACCTGTCTTGGATATGCAATGTCTTTACTACGTTTCGTAGATAATAAATCTTCGTAAGATACGTTATAATGATCACTTACGGTGTTAATGATAAAATCTAAAGTGATAGCTTTAATGGCATCATTAGAAATTAAGTCTTTTAAAGAAATCTGCGCTAATTCTAATGTAATTGGAGCACGTTCTAAATTTGCATAGACACATATCTTATTCAGTGCGCCTTCTATTTCACGAATGCTGGACTTAATATTAGTGGCAATATACTGCATTACTTCATTCGGAATGACAAGACCGTCAAGTTCTGCTTTCTTTTGTAAAATCGCCATTCTGGTCTCATAATCAGGGGGCTGTATGTCTACGGTTACACCCCATTCAAATCTGGTACGAAGTCTTTCTTCTAAAGTTTCAATGTCCTTTGGCGGTTTATCAGATGAAATTACAATCTGCTTTCCGTTATCTCTTAGATAATTAAAGATATGGAAGAATTCTTCCTGGGTTCTCTCTTTACCAATTAAGAACTGGATATCATCGATTAATATAACGTCAATTTGGCGATACTTGTCCCTGAATTCTTTGGTTCTTCCCTTTCGAATGGCTTCAATGATTTCATTGGTAAAATGGTCACTAGGAACATAGAAAACTTTAAGTTCAGGATAATTTTTAATGACATAATTTCCAATGGAATGCATAAGGTGAGTCTTTCCAAGTCCTGCTCCGGAATATAAAAATAATGGATTAAAGGCCTTGGCAGGAGATTCTGCAACTGCAACTGCCGCTGCATGAGCATGTTTATTGGTTTCACCAATGACAAAATTATCAAAGGTGTAACTTGGATTCAGTCCCGCTGCATAAATAGAGGAAAGCTCTTTTTGTTTTAGGGAAGGATTTTCTTTTTCTTCTGTTATTTCAGATTGAGATTCTTTTATATCAGAAGCTAAAATAAAATTAATATCATATTGATTTCCGGTAACTTCTTCAATGGCTAATTGTAGATAAAAATCGTACATTTTTGATTTGATAAACTGAATCGCTCTTTCGTCAAATTTATCTCCTATCAGGAATGTAATAGAAGAGTTGTCCATTTTATGGATAGTAAGAGGCTTAATCCAGGAGTTTATCGCAACTGGACTGCAGTTATGTTCTACTTCAATCAGATTTAAAATTTCCATCCATTTTTCTTCTATTATCTTTTGATTCACCATAGCAAATTACCTCATTTCAAATTCATTCATTAAAGATAAAATAGTATTTTACCAGAAAGCCTGTAGGCATTTTGGTATCGTATCTTATGTTTTCAAAGGAGTTCAATGAAAAAGGCATAGATACACACATATATTTTAGTATAAAGTAAGTTTTTTTTCAAGGAAAAACAATGAAAAAAACTTTTCCAAAACTTTTGTGGAGAAAAACGGATAAGTGGATATTTTATGTGGATAAAAAAATAAGAAATCAATCAAAAAAAGTCTAAAAACACAGATTTAAAAAGGAAAAATAAAAATGTTTATTTTGTGGAAAAAGAAATTGTGGATAAAAAAAAGTAATTTTTCATTGCATTTAAATAAGAAGAAACTCGTTTTTTTGATTGACATAATATTTTTTGAATGATAGTATAAACAGGCTGTTGAAAAATAATACCACAAAATAAATGGCTAAAATAAAAGAAAAAAGTGAAAAACTAAAAAGTTATCAACAAGTTATTCACAAATTGTGGATAACTTTTCTGACTTGGGGTCAAAATAAACCAAACGATAAAATTTTATCTAAAAAAAAATAAAAAAAAGATTGACAGAACCCCCTTTATTCAATACAATAGGAGTGATGTTTGCAGATTATCTATGGTTTGCGGACAAGAAGAAGAAACATTGAGTAAATAATTTTAAGGAGGTGCCTAATTATGAAGATGACATTTCAACCTAAGAAAAGATCTAGATCTAAAGTTCATGGTTTTAGAAAGAGAATGAGCACTGCTAATGGAAGAAAAGTTTTAGCTAGCAGAAGAGCAAAAGGAAGACATAAATTATCAGCATAAGGTCGCATAAATTGTGACCTTTTCTTTTCTCTCACAATGAGGTCTCACTCTATGGAAAAGGATTGATCGTTTATGAGAATGTTTCGTTCCCTGAAAAATTTTAAAGAGTTTTCGAATGTGTATCAAAATGGAACATCTTTCGCAAATAAATATTTAGTAATGTATATTTGTGAGAATGAATGGAAAGAAAATAGAATTGGAATTTCAGTCAGTAAGAAAGTTGGAAATAGTGTAATAAGACACAGATTAACCAGATTGATTCGGGAAAGCTATCGTTTAAATGAAAGTAATATTCTATGTGGATATGATATCGTAGTGGTAGGAAGACCAAATGCCAAGGGGCATAACTTTAAGGAAATAGAAAGTGCGTTTATGCATTTGGTTCGATTGCATCATATAGAGATTACTCATAAAAAGGTGGAACAAATTTGAAAATTGTAAAGAGTTTATTAATAAATGGAATTCGTTTTTATCAGAAATATTTGTCTCCATTAAAGGCAGCCCCAACTTGTAAATTCTATCCGACTTGTTCGGCTTATGCGATTGAGGCAATTGAAAAGCATGGTGCCATAAAGGGAACTATGCTGGCAGTTTGGAGAATATTAAGATGTAATCCATTTTCAAAAGGTGGATATGATCCGGTTCCATAATGGAATGGAGGAGCAAGATGCTACTTACGCAGCAAGGAAATTTTCTTACCAAACCAATTTATATTGTATTAGGTAAGTTATTTGAACTTATTTTTGATCTTTTGGCCAATTTTGGTGTATTCAATATTGGTATTTGTATTATTATTTTTACTTTTGTTGTGAAAGCTATACTGTTTCCTTTTAGCATAAAGCAACAAAAGAGTATGAAAATTAATCAGATGATACAACCGGAAATCAGTAAGATTCAGAAGAAATACAGAGGAAAAAATGACAATGAATCCATGCAGAAGATGAACATGGAAATCAATGCTGTATATAAAAAGTATGGAACTTCCATGACGGGCGGATGTATGACAACACTCATCCAGTTGCCGATTCTTTGGTCATTGTATCGTTTATTAAATAATATTCCGGCATATGTTTCGAAAGTAAAATTACTTTATAATAACATGGTAGCAGCGATTGTTGCATCAGATAGTGATTATGTAAATACCATCAATGATTTTATTACCAATGAAAAGGTTACCGGATATGGATTAGAAAAGTTATCTGAAAATCCTACAACCAATCAGGTCATTGATGTATTAAGTAAGTTTAATACAGATAACTGGAATTCTTTTATTGAGTTATTTTCAGCTGATTCTGAAGCATTGCAGATTATTTCAACGAATTATGAAACTTTACATGATTATAATAATTTTATGCTTGGAATTAATGTGGGACAGGTACCGGGACTACAGTTTAATGCATACTTACTGATTCCTGTATTGTCTTTGATTTTAAGTATTATATCAATTAAAACCATGAATGCAAATTCACAGATGGATAAAGATAATCCGGCAGCCGGAATGATGAAATCCATGAATATGTTTATGCCGGTTATGTCTTTTGTAATGGGTATGACATTACCAGCCGGTCTTGGTATTTACTGGATTGCAAGTTCTTTGTTCAGCACTCTTCAACAAGTACTCACTAATATGTATTTTAACCATGTAGATATGGATAAGATTATTGCTAAGAATGTGGAAAAGGCAGCAAAGAAGAATAAAAAGTCTTTTATGGAAAGAATGTTGGAAATGCAACAGAATGCCAATGAAAATTATCAGCAGTATCAAAGTGAAATGGATGAAGCAAAGAAGAAGTCCATTAGCCAGATTGCAACAATTAGTACAAAGAAGGTATTGACTTCGAAAGAAGCTACTACAAATAATTATACCGAAGAAGAATTAGCACAGTTGAAGGAAAAGATGAATTCCAATCCAAATAGTATTGCAGCAAAGGCAAATATGATGTTGAAATACATGGATACGAAGAAATAAAGGGGGCATTGGTATGGAGTTCAGAGAATTTAAAGGAAAAACATTGGAAGAAGCAGTTACAAATGCGTCTATAGGATTAAGTGTTACCAGTGATGAATTAGAATATAAGGTAATTGATGAGGGTAATGCCGGAATCCTTGGTTTTATCAATAAAAGACCTTGTATTATTGAAGCCAGAGTAAAGTTAAATCTGGTGGACAGAGTAAAGGATTTTATGAATGAGATGTTTGGTGCCATGAATATGGAAGTTGAAATCAAGATTGATTTTAATGAAGAAAAGAAGTTTATGGACATTGAATTATCAGGTAGTGAGATGGGCATTCTGATTGGAAAAAGAGGTCAGACTTTAGATGCAATTCAACATCTTGTAAGCCTGTATGCGAACCGTGGAAGTGATACTTTTATTAAAGTAAAACTGGATACGGAAAACTACAGAAAACGTAGAAAAGAAACCTTGGAAAATCTTGCAACGAATATTGCATATAAGGTGAAAAAAACAAGAAAACCTGTTACACTGGAACCTATGGTTCCGTATGAAAGAAGAATCATTCATACGGTATTACAAAATGACCGTTTTGTAGCAACTAAGAGCGAAGGGGAAGAACCAAATCGCCGTGTTGTTATATATTTAAAAAAATAATAAAGCTAGGCTGTCTTAAGAAATTTTGAGACAGCCTGTTTTGGGTTTTAAAGACATGTTATATGAGGTTGAAGAATCTAGGAAATTTGAGCGGATTTGTCCGTTGTGTTCAATTATGGAGGCAGGATATGTTTTTAAATGATACGATTGCGTCGATTGCTACAGCAATGACAAATTCCGGTATCGGAATTATCCGGGTCAGTGGTCCGGAATCTATTTCTATTGTGGATAAGATTTTTGTTGCAAAGAATAGAAATAAAAAACTGGCTGACAGAAATACTTATACTGCTCACTATGGTTTTATTTATGATGGAGAGGAAATGGTAGATGAGTGTGTAGTATTGTTAATGAAGGCTCCAAATTCTTATACAAAAGAAGATGTGGTGGAAATTGATTGTCATGGCGGCGTTATGGTCATGAAAAAGGTTTTGGAACTGGTGATTCGAAATGGAGCAAGACCTGCAGAGCCGGGAGAATTTACGAAGAGAGCTTTTTTAAATGGGAGAATTGATTTATCCCAGGCAGAATCTGTAATGGATATTATTCATTCTAAGAATGAATTTGCATTAAAAAGTTCCTTAAAGCAGTTAAGAGGTTCCTTAAAAGAAGAGATTACAGGGTTAAGAAAGAATATTTTACATGAAATTGCTTTTATTGAGTCTGCTTTGGATGATCCGGAGCATATTTCTTTGGATGGATATGCGGATAATTTAAAGGTAGTGGTGACAGAGGAATTAAAACGAATTGAGAAAATGTTAGAATCCACAGACAATGGACGGATTTTGAAAGAAGGAATTAAAACTGCCATCATTGGAAAGCCAAATGCGGGAAAATCTACCCTTTTAAATTCTATTTTAGGGGAGGAACGTGCTATTGTTACGGAAATTGCAGGAACCACAAGGGATACTTTGGAGGAGGCAGTTTCCATTCATGGTATTCCTTTAAATATCATTGATACCGCAGGAATCCGCAGTACAGAGGATGTGGTGGAAAAAATCGGTGTCAATAAAGCAAAAGAAATGGCAAAAGATGCAGATTTGGTGCTTTATGTGATAGATGCTTCCAAGGAACTGGATGAAGATGATAAAAATATTATGGAGCTTTTGAAAGAGAAAAAGGTCATTGCCTTAATGAATAAGATGGATTTGGACACCGTAATTTCGAAAGAGGATATCAGGGTATTCAGTGACATGGCAGTGGTGGAAATTTCGGCGAAACATAATGATGGAATGCAGGAATTATATGATTTGTTAAAGGATATGTTTTTTGATGGAAATTTTTCCTTTAATGATGAGATTTATATTACGAATATGCGTCATAAGACGGCACTTTTAAACGCTAAGGATAATTTATTGCAGGTTCTTACAAGTATCGAAAATGAAATGCCGGAGGACTTTTATTCTATTGATTTAATGGCTGCATACGAAGAATTAGGATACATTATTGGTGAATCCCTGGGAGAAGATTTAGTGAATGAAATTTTTTCTTCTTTCTGTATGGGTAAGTAGGAAGGAGTTATTAGAAATGCCTTTTTTAGAAGAATCATACGATGTGGTGGTAGTAGGTGCGGGACATGCCGGTTGTGAGGCTGCACTGGCCTGTGCCAGACTGGGTTTAGAAACCATTATTTTTACTGTAAGCATGGACAGCGTGGCTTTGATGCCTTGTAATCCTAATGTAGGGGGTAGTTCCAAGGGGCATTTGGTGCGTGAATTGGATGCCCTGGGCGGTGAAATGGGTAAAAATATCGATAAGACTTATCTGCAGTCTAAAATGTTAAATCGTTCCAAGGGACCTGCGGTACATTCCTTAAGAGCCCAGGCAGACAAGGCAGAATATTCAAGAAAAATGAGAATGGTGTTGGAAGATACAGAACATCTTACGTTAAGACAGGCTGAAGTTTGTGAAATCTTGGCAGAAGATGTAGATGGTAGTAAGAAAGTAACAGGGGTTAAAATTACGTCTGGTGCTACTTTTTATGCAAAGGCAGTGATTCTTTGTACCGGAACTTATTTAAAGGCTCGTTGTATTTATGGAGATGTTAGTACTCCTACAGGTCCAAATGGTTTGATGGCGGCTACGAAATTAACCGATTCTTTGATTTCTTTAGGCATTGAGGTAAGAAGATTTAAAACAGGTACTCCGGCTCGTATTGATAAGCGTTCCATTGATTTTAGCGTAATGGAGGAGCAAAAGGGAGACGAGGAAATTGTTCCTTTTTCCTTTACTAACAAAGCAGAAGACATTGAAAGAGAGCAGATTTCCTGCTGGCTTACTTATACCAATGAAGAAACCCATAAGATAATAAAGGATAATATTGACCGTTCTCCTTTGTTTTCCGGAGCTATTGAGGGAACCGGTCCAAGATATTGTCCTTCCATCGAAGATAAGGTAGTAAAATTCCCGGATAAGGAAAGACATCAGGTCTTTATTGAGCCGGAGGGGGAATATACCAATGAAATGTATATCGGAGGCATGTCAAGTTCCTTGCCGGAGGATGTACAGTATGCCATGTACCGTTCTGTAAAGGGGCTTGAGAATGCTAAAATTGTTAGAAATGCTTATGCCATCGAATACGATTGTATCAATGCATTGCAGTTAAAACCTTCTTTGGAATTTAAAAAGGTATCGGGACTCTTTAGTGGTGGACAGTTTAATGGAAGTTCAGGATATGAAGAGGCGGCAGCTCAGGGCTTAATGGCAGGTATCAACGCAGCCCGTAAGATTCAGGGAAAAGAAGCTATTGTATTAGACCGTTCTCAGGGGTATATTGGAGTGTTAATTGATGATTTGGTAACCAAGGAGACCTTTGAACCTTACCGAATGATGACTTCCCGTGCGGAATATCGTTTATTGCTTCGTCAGGACAATGCGGATATTCGTTTGAGTAAGATTGGGTATGAGGTTGGACTGATTGATCAGGAAAGATATGAAAAGGTAGTAAGAAAAGAAGAAATTATTAACCAGGAAATTGAACGGCTTGAGAATACGAAAGTGGGAGCCAATGCTAAGGTTCAGGCATTTTTAGAGTCTGTAGGAAGCGCAACATTAAAAACGGCTTCAACCCTGGCAGATTTGGCAAGAAGACCGGAACTTTCCTATGAAATCATTCAGGATATCGATGAGGAAAGAGAAGAGTTTGAAAAGGAAATTATAGAACAGATTGATATTCATTTAAAGTATAATGGTTATATCGAAAGGCAAAAATCCCAGGTAAATAAGTTTAAAGTGATGGAAAGCAGAGCCATTCCGGAAGATATTGATTATAATGAAGTAAACAGTTTAAGAAAAGAAGCAAGACAAAAACTGGAATCCATACGTCCGATTAACATTGGACAGGCTTCAAGAATTTCCGGGGTGTCTCCGGCGGATATTTCTATGTTATTGGTTTATTTAGAGGCTCATAAGTAATGTAAAATTAGAATTATATATAAGTATGAGTTCTTAGGTAATTACGAAACTATAGTACGTTATGTGAAAGTGATGGAAAAGAAATAAAACACTTAAAATAAGTTTTTAACGGTTTCACAATTACCTAAGATGGTATGATAAGGAGGGTTGATATGGAGAAATTACGGGAATATGCGAAAGAATACGGGATTTTGCTAAGTGAGGAACAGCTGAATCAGTTTCATACCTATTATGAGATGTTAATTGAAAAGAATAAAGTCATGAATTTAACTGCAATTACAGAAAAAGAGGATGTTATGGTAAAACATTTTGCAGACAGTATTGCAGTGGCTTCCTGTTATGATTTTGTAAATCAGGAGGTATCTTTGATTGACGTAGGAACAGGGGCAGGTTTTCCTGGAATTCCTTTAAAAATAGCTTTTCCAAATTTAAAGGTAACTTTATTGGATTCTTTAAATAAGAGAGTTTCTTTTTTACAGGATGTAATAGATGAGTTACAACTTGAAGATATTCAGGCAGTTCATTTTAGGGCTGAGGATGGTGCGAAAAAAGTGGAATTCAGGGAACAGTTTGATATCTGTGTGTCCAGAGCGGTGGCGAATCTGGCTTCTTTAAGTGAGTATTGTCTTCCTTTTGTTAAGGTGGGAGGATATTTTATTTCTTATAAATCCGGCGAAATCGAAGAGGAATTAGAGTCTGCGAAAAAGGCAATCTCTGTTTTAGGCGGCAGTGTGGCAAAGGTGGATTATCTTAATTTGTGTCAGATGGATTATATGCGTTCTTTTGTTGGAATTAGGAAGGAGAAGCAAACACCAAAGAAGTATCCAAGAAAGGCAGGACTACCGACGAAGGAGCCGATAATGTAGCTTAAGTATGTCGTGAATGATTAAGGTATAGTCTTATGACTTGAATCATCAGAATTGTAGTATAAGATGGAGAATGGAGGACTTTTATGAATCGATATAAAAAAATTGGTTACCTTGCTTTTGCTACAGCATCTTTAGTTTCCGGTTTTTCTTTTGTGAATCATCTTATTTTTAAACTGGACTGCGTAAAAGAAAACTTATATTCGAAAAACAGCAACTATTATCAGTGGCGTTTTGGTAAAATTTTTTATACTAAACAGGGAAAGGGACAACCTTTGTTACTTGTTCATGATATCAGTTGTGACAGTAATGAAAAAGAATGGACCTACATTGTGGATAAACTGGCAAAAAAACATACTGTATACACTATTGATTTGTTAGGTTGTGGACGTTCTGATAAACCTAAAATTACTTATACCAGTTTTTTATATGTACAGTTATTAAATGATTTTATTAAGAATGTGATTGGAAAAAAGACTAATGTAATGGCAACAGGAAAAAGTGCCAGTATCGTGGTAATGGCCTGTCATTTTGAAAATGAGTATTATGATAAGATTTGTCTGATTAATCCGGAAAATAAGAAAAACATATGCAGAGTGCCAAGGGCAAAACATAAACTAGGAAAAATTCTTTTAGAATGTCCGATTTTAGGTACCAGCATTTATCTTTACTGTATGAGAAAGAAGAATATCAAAAAACGATTTGAGACTTTATACTATCACCGGGAAGATGAAATTTCAGATAAATTAATTGATTGTTTTCATGAATCCGCTCATTTACAAGGGTCATGCAGTAAATTTTTATTTTCCAGTTTGTTTCATAATGATGTAAATGTGAACATCAAGGATGCCTTAAAACAAATAGACCATTCTATTTTTATAGTTTTTGGCTCCAGGGAAGATGGATATGAGGAAACATTAAAGTTTTATGAAAATTTAAATCCTGCAGTGGAAACTACTATTATTCCAAATGCCAAGCGTTTACCTCAGTTAGAGTATCCGGAACAGATTATGAAGGTATGTGATATTTTCTTTTAAGAAATGATTCATAGGGGCAAAAAAAGTCACAGAAACAAAGGAGGGAAGAACGTATGGATTTATCGAAAGAAAAGCCATTTTCAGGCGTTCTTGCAACTAATCAGAAATTATGGAATCATTTCCAAAAAGAAAAAGCAAATGTGGTTGCAAAGATGAATGAATATGACATCAGCATCAAAGAATTTGCCATACAAATCGATCAATTAGAAAAAACGAAGCAGTTATATTCGAAAGAATCTCATCATTATAGAGATGTTTTTTCTCCTTTGAATTTGTCTGACAATAGTATGGAAAATGAGTACATTGACAAGCAAATTAGGCAGCTTAGTGAGGAAAAAGAGAGAACTTTAGGAATGAGGGAGGATGCTACAAAATTACTAAGGGAAATCAATAAAAACCTACAAATGCTTGAAATATCCATGAATGAATTGAAGGTGTATTGCTTTGAAAAAAGCAGACAGCAGGAAGAATTTTTTGAGGCTTTTGAGCAGGAAGATTTCATTTTTATTGAAGAAGAAGACCAGCTTCCAGCAGTAATTGTGGATAGAAATGCAATGATTCGGGAAAAAATGAATCATAAAATGATTGAAAAGAAAGAAATTGTGGAAAACTCTGTGGATAATGCGAATAAGTCTGAAAATTTTGTGGACTTATCTGAAATTCATGCACATAATAGTAATATTTTAATGCTTTGGGAGTATGATAAGGTTCGTTTGCAGAATTATCTGTCGGAAGAATTGATACAGGAAATGGATCAGTGTCTTCAGGAAATTGATAAAATTAAGTGGATGATGTTTTCAGATATGGAACGGGCGAAAATTACTTTGGACCGGGTGGAGAAGATTTTAAAGAAATGGCAGGGAAATTTTAAAAATCAAAGTGTAGAACGTCAGGTACAGACAGATTTTAATGAGCCGGCAAAAGTATATTTTGAGCGTTATTTGAAGCAGAAGCAGGAGATTTATACGGAGTGGGATTTTAAGTATGAAGTAAGTCAGAAAAATTTCCAGCAGAGTATTGCTCCCATTATTGTTTTATTATTACTTCGAATTATGGATGAATTATTTGAAAATATTAGGAAACACTCGGAATCTAACAGAATGAGTGTTTATTTGAATTTTAATGAAAAAGAAATTGCATTGCAGATGAGTGATAATGGAATTGGAATATCAGAAGATTATCTGGAAAAGTCAAACTGGCATAGTGGTCTGCATTTTATAGAAGAGTGGATTTATCTGCTAAATGGAACCTTTGAGATTTCGGGAGATTTGACATCCGGTACAATTATTGATATTCTAATACCAGTTTAAGATAGATACTGTTTATGTGTGAACTATAATATAAGATTTATGCAGGAATGAGACGAATCAGTGTTATTGGGAATCCATGCTGATGGATTTACAGGATATCGCTCATGGAATGTGGATAAGGTAAAATAAATAAAGGTTTATCCACAAAGGTTTTATTAAATGGGAAAAAGGAAGGAAATGAGTTATGAAGAGTAAGATTGTTGATTTAATTGCAAAGGAAGTAGAAGGTTTAGAAGTAAGCGATATAGAAGGACTTTTGGAAATACCACCGAAGCCGGAATTAGGAGATTTTGCATTTCCTTGTTTCCGTCTGGCAAAGGCGTATCGAAAGGCACCACAAATGATTGCAGAGGAATTAAAGGAAAAGTTCAACAATGTTGATTTTATTTCTAAGGTAGAGGCGAATGGTGGATATCTGAACTTTTTTGTGGATAAGATTACTTTTATTAAGCAAATCATTGATGTAGCTTCCAAAGAAGATTTCGGATCCACAAAAGAGGGAAGTGGAAAATGCGTTTGTATCGACTATTCTTCTCCAAACGTTGCAAAGAACTTCCATGTAGGACATTTAAGAACCACTATCATTGGAAATTCATTGTATAAGATTCATGATAAGTTAGGATATAAAGTAGAGCGTATCAATCATTTAGGGGACTGGGGAACTCAGTTTGGTAAATTAATCGTTGCTTACAAGGCATGGAGTTCCAAGGAACAGGTAGAAAAAGAAGGAATTGCCGAACTACTTCGTATCTATGTAAAATTCCATGAGGAAGCAGAAAAGAATCCTGAATTGGAAGATGAAGCAAGAGAATGGTTTGCGAAGATGGAGCAGGGAAACGAAGAAGCCCTTGCAATCTGGCAATGGTTTAAGGATATCAGTTTAATTGAATATAAGAGAGTATATGATTTGTTAGGAATTGGATTTGATTCTTATAATGGAGAAAGTTTTTACCGTGATATGTGTCATGATGTGGTAGCTGAACTGAAAGATAAAAACTTATTAGTTGAGAGTGAAGGTGCTAAAATCGTTGATTTGGAAGAATATAATATGGCTCCTTGCTTGATTATGAAGAAAGATGGAAGTACTATTTATGCTACCAGAGATTTAGCAGCTTTATTATATCGTAAGAGAACTTATGATTTTTCAAAGTGTCTTTATGTTACAGGCCAGGAGCAAAAACTTCATTTTAGTCAGGTATTTAAGGTTGTTGAATTAATGGGTTATGACTGGGCAAAAACTGAGCCGGTTCATGTTCCTTATGGATTGGTAAGTTTAGAAGGTGCTAAATTATCTACCAGAGGCGGTAACATTATTTATGCGGAAGATATTTTAAATGAAGCCATTAATAAGATTAAAGAAGTAATTGAAGTAAAAAATCCGGATCTTGAGGATAAAGAAGAAGTGGCAAAAAAAGTTGGTGTGGGTGCGATTATTTTCAATGATTTATATAATCAGAGAATTAAGGATGTCAGCTTTAAGTGGGAAAAGATTCTGAACTTCGATGGAGAAACAGGACCTTACGCACAATATACTTATGCAAGAGCTGCCAGTGTTCTTCGTAGAGCAGGAGTGGAAAGTGTGGACAATGATATTGATGCAGAGGTATTATCCGATGAATTTTCTCTTGCATTGTTGAAGGAAATTAGCAGATTCCCTCAGGTAGTAACAGATGCAGGTGAAAGATTGGAACCATATATCGTGGCTCGTTATGTCATTGCTGTGGCTCAGGCATTTAATAAGTTTTATAATAATTGCCAGATTAATGTGGAAGATGAGAAGGTGAAGAAGGCAAGATTAAAACTTGTTTGTATTACAAAGAATGTATTAAAGAGTGGTTTGGATTTATTAGGTATTCAGTGTCCGGAGAGAATG
This sequence comes from Lachnospiraceae bacterium, assembly GCA_017399685.1. Taxonomy (GTDB): domain Bacteria; phylum Bacillota; class Clostridia; order Lachnospirales; family Lachnospiraceae; genus RGIG1668. Next base: position 42,455 of record JAFQBM010000001.1, on the reverse strand, counting down.
TAGTCGAGATAATAAAAAGCCTGTGAGTGTAATAATAATTACATTCACAGGCTTTTTTATTACCAGGAAATACTATTTATTTATCGGTAATGAAAAGTAAATATTTTAGAATTATTTATTTAAACGTTGTAATTTCTTCCGCAGTTTTTCTTTTTGGCATTTCTGGTTTTATGTTCGGATACCCAACTCCAATGACTGCTACGATTTCTTCTGTATCTGGGATTTGGAAGAATTCTCTGATTTTTTGTTCATGATAAATTCCCATGATTAATGTTCCAAGACCTAATTCATAGGCTTTTAGGCAAATATTTTGCACCTGAAGTCCGTTGTCAAAATATTGCCAGCCATCTTTTAAGTGAGTGGTATAACTTCCATCTCGTTCAAAGCCGCTTCTTCCCTTTACAACTGTTGATACAATCACAACAGGAGCATTTGCAATGTTTTTTTGATTGAATTCCGCCATGCATGGTAAAAATTCTTTCGTTTTTTCGGAGGTATCTGTTACATAGTATCTGGATACCTGGGAGTTTTTCCATGAAGGAGCTTTTATGGCTGCATTGATTAATTCTAAAATTGTTTCACGTGAAACTTCTTTGGTTTGATAGTCTCTAATACTTCTTCTTTCGTTGATACATTGGCTTAATTCCATATATTCTTTCCCTTCTTAACTTTTAATTACAAGGATGCAACCGACAACATTTCAGATTTTATAATAGCCAGTTATACACAGAGGAATAATTGGTTGTAGAATATGTCCCTGTACTTGAGTAAATCGAAGCATTTGTAGCTGCTTTTACAGCATTTTGTCCGATTTGATTTGATTTATATAATGTTTTCGCTGCAAATGATTGAGAATCATTAAACAGTGATTTAATGGAAGTAATATCTGCAGAATTAAACTTTTCTTCATTTAAACTCAGAGTATTATCTTCGTTGATGGTAATTCCTATTTTATCTAAGCTTGTTTCATATGATGCAGTTTGTTTCGTCATATTTAAGGTATTTTTTAGAATAGTCTGGTTGTCTGTTTCAGACGCAATTTCTAAAGTATCGTTGTATTCCTTAATAAAACTACTTACTGCTTCATGAATTGCTTTCATATCATATTCTTTTACCGTAGTTTCTTCCCCAGTAGACTCATCCACTTTCTTAGTTTCCATTGTCTTAAATAAGGATTTCGTTCCTTTGGTCACAAGGGTAGTAGCTGATTTTGAAAGTGAGTCAGTAGCACTTTTAATTTCTGTATACTGTTTTGCTTCTGTAGAAGTCGTATCAGAATTTAGTTTAGATAATTTATCTTTTATAGTACTATTGCTATTTCCAGTTTCACCATAATATGATTTTACTAATTTACGATATGCTCCGCTTTTAATAATGGAATATTCACTAAATGCAGAATATAAATTCATATTATTGTTGCTGCTACTGGTTTGATTCATACTTGAAAACAAAGTCGATATACTTGATAAATTATTAATATTCATAGGATCATCTCCTTTCTGTTAGAAATTACCTCCATTCCATCCCCAGTTTGCTACTTCTTCGTATTTTACATAAATACGATTTTTAGGGATAGAGAGTTCGGAATTTAGTATATTGCATATTTCATTTGTAAGAGAATCATATACTTGGGAAGATGTCTTTCCAAATATTTTCACTTCTACAAATGCTGTCGGTGCATCCTGATTTCCTTGAAAATATAGACAACAGTTATCTTTTATTTCTACCATAAGCCATTGTTCCGATTTGCCTGGAATCAAAGAAATGGCTTTTCCTAGTTTTGATTTTATGTTGTCCTTTTGTGTGTCTGTAAGTGAAACAGATACTTTTGATTGAATAAATGGCATGCTAAATCTCCTTTGAAATATTTCTTCTTCTAATTTTATTGTATCTCTTTTTATACTATTTTGCAATTCTTTATTTGAAAATAATGGAATACTTATTTTATCATTATAACTGTTCATGCGTGAACAGTTGCTTGTCATTTCTTTACAACAGTATTGTTTTGGATAAATGAAAATGTTTCACGTGAAACATAATATGATTCAGGGGTGATGTCTGTTTTGGAAAGTGAATTTGTATGCAGAACCAATATGTCACTGTTCGTGTGAAAAATAGCTGATATTGTTGTGAACTTCAGATTTAAATTTGATTTATATAGTAAATGAAATGATGCTGTGTTATAATTTAGTCATAAATGATAAGTTGAGGAGAGTAGAAAAATGAGAATTAAAAAATTGATTACAATATTATTATTAAGTGGTCTGACTGCAATAAATATGTGTTCATGTGACAAAAATAGTAAGGAAATAACAACGTCGGAAGTTATGGAGGACAATATAGAAGTAGTTAATGAAAATATCGTAACAGGAAATCGATTTGTTGTGTTAAATGATGATTCAGAAATCCAAATGGACGAGGATGGAAGTTTTATATATTATAGAACTAAAGAGGAGTATGATGGAGATTATTATAAGGGAACTTATGAAGCATATCATGGGCAGGAGGCAGTAGATAAAGTAGTTAGTTTGGAACAATATGGTATTACAGAGGAAGAAATAGACCGTGTAATAGATTCTACTATAGAAAGCGGATATCGTTTAGGTGATGTATCAGGACAAAATTCGATGTTTTATATGTTAGAGAATTATACTGGAGAGAAATACTCTAATGCAGAAACATACGATGTAGATAAAGATGTATTTTATTGTATTATATTACATAATGATATTCTTTATATGGATGGAAAAGAGGAAGAAATAGAACATGATACGGTATATATTGGATATTATATTGAGGAAGTGGGAATGATAGATTTATTAAATATTGGAACTGCGAATTCTGCCGTTTGGATATTACAATAAGACTTTATTTTTAATAATTTGTGAATAATCTAGACTTAGTATTTCAGAAATGTTTCACGTGAAACATTTCTAGAAACTTAAAAAATCTAAGATACATATTACTATTATTATTATTGACTTGTTTAGAAGATAAAGTTTTTCAACTGTTTATGAAATGTGTTAATAGAATTGTGAATTGTAAAAAATACTTATTTGGGTAAAAACATATTTAAGCATTTTCTTATAATATATGAAGTGAACAATTTTGGATAAAATATATTGAATTACAAAAAAATATTTATGAAATATTCTGAAAATGTTTCACGTGAAACATTTTTATAGATTATAGGTATGAATGATGATATAATAAAATATGATGTGATAAAATATCTCTATCTTAAAAATTTTATTTACTGTGAAAAAATACTAATAATAATGATAAGAAAATACATGGAAAGGATGAAATGCAAACTTCATATATTTTATCCCATAGTAAACAGGACGTGCTTACTGTAGTGACAGAAACATGAAAAAAGTCGAAGGGGTAATTTTTAGTTATGCATAGGGTATAAAATATATATGGGTAGAATTATTGCGATTGCAAATCAAAAGGGTGGAGTTGGTAAAACAACTACCGCTGTAAATCTTGCTGCCTGTTTGGCAGAAAAGGGAAAGAAAACTTTGGCAGTTGATATGGATCCACAGGGAAACATGACCAGTGGATTAGGGGTGGATAAAAATAATTTAGAAATCAGTATGTATGATTTAATCAGTGAAGAGTGTAATATTGGAGAATGCATGATTGTTGATGTTTTCGAAAATTTAAATTTGATTCCTGCAAATAGAGATTTGGCTGGTGCTGAGATTGAACTGGTAACATCAGAAAAGAAGATGCAATATATTTTGAAGGAACATTTAGATAAGGTGAAAGATAAATTTGATTATATCGTTATTGATTGTCCTCCTGCATTGGGATTATTAACGGTGAATGCAATGACAGCGGCAGATACTGTGTTAGTACCAATTCAATGTGAATTTTATGCTTTAGATGGATTATCACAATTAATGTATACCATTGAATTAATACAAAAAAGTTTGAATAAGGATTTGCGGATGGAAGGTGTGGTATTTACCATGTTTGATTCCAGAACAAACTTATCTTTACAGGTAGTAGAAAATGTAAAAGATACATTAAATCATAACATTTATAAGACTATCATACCTAGAAATGTCCGCTTGGCTGAAGCACCTAGCCATGGGCTTCCAATTAATTTATATGACAGCAAATCCGCAGGTGCAGAAAGTTATCGGTTATTGGCCGAGGAAGTAATTGAAAATTCATAAGGATTGGTTGACCGGAAGTAGTAAAAATAGTCGAAAAAACGGGAGGACAAAATAATGGCAGTAAAAAGAGGTCTTGGCAGGGGACTGAATACATTAATTCCAGTAGAAGCCTCAAAGGAGGAAACAAAAGAAAAAGAGAAGAAAGAACAGGTAAAAGTAAAAGAAGTCATTAAGGAAGTCATCAAGGAAAAAGATAATACCATATTAAATATTGATGAAATTGAACCAAACAGAGAACAGCCAAGAAAGCAGTTCAATGAAGATTCTTTGATAGAATTAGCAGAATCCATCAAACAATTTGGAGTCATTGAACCATTGGTAGTTCAAAAGAGAGATGAATTTTATGAGATTATTGCCGGAGAAAGAAGATGGAGAGCCGCCAGATTGGCAGGACTTAAGGAAATTCCCGTAGTAATTAAGAATTATACGGAGAAAGAAATTGTAGAAATCGCTTTAATTGAAAACATACAAAGAGAAGACTTGAATCCTATTGAAGAAGCAATGGCATATCAAAGATTGATGAAAGAATTCAGTATGAAGCAGGATGAAGTTGCAAGCAGAGTTTCAAAAAGCAGAACTGCCGTAACGAATTCCATGCGGTTATTAAAATTAGACCAAAGAGTTCAGGAAATGCTGATTGATGAAATGATAACCAGTGGACACGCCAGAGCAATATTGTCTATTGACGACCATGATATTCAATATGAAATTGCAGATAAGGTATTTAATCATAAATTGAGCGTACGAGAAACTGAAAAATTGGTGAAAAAGTATGGTTCAGAAAAGGTGAAAACGGATGAAGAAGTAACAGAAACTCCGGTCAGAGATTATAAAGCAATCTATAAAGAGGCAGAGGACCGGATGAAGTTATTGTTTGGTACGAAGGTTTCCATAAAAGAAAAGAATAAAGACAAAGGAAAGATTGAAATTGAATATTATTCCCAGGAGGAATTGGAACGAATCGTAGATTTAATGAATACTATTCATTAAATAAAGAAAATGGTTCTAGGAATGTAGTAAAAAACATAGATTTAGATTGTGTGGGGGTAACATAATTTAAATAAAATATGTTAGGAAGTTTATGATTTAACTAAAAATAGATTAAAAGTAAATTAAAAGTAAATTAAAAGTAAATAATCCTAACTATTTAACGATACCAAGAATCATTAGGAGTTAAAAGATATGCAACACATATTTGATAAATTAGGAATTGACGAGGGGTATCTTATCATTGCCCTTTTTGGATTTGCTCTTGTTTTGCTGATATTAAATATCGTAAATACAAGGCAAATCAAGAAAATGAAAAAGAATTATGAAACCTTTTTAAGCGGGAAAGATGCACTTTCCCTGGAAGAGTGTCTGATTCAAAAATTTATGGAGATAGATGCTAACATTAATCAAATAAAGAAGAACCGGGAAGATATTGAACTGTTAATGGAGGAAAAGCAATATGCTTATTCCAAGATTGGACTGATACATTATGATGCTTTTGGAGAAGATGTAAAAGGAAAACTAAGCTTTTCTATGGCAATCTTAAATGATAGAAATGATGGCTTTGTATTAACCAGTATTCATGGAAGAGATGGTGGATGTTATATTTATTCCAAAGAAGTGTTGGGTGGAAAGTCATTTATGCCACTTTCGGGAGAGGAAGAAGAAGCCATTGAGACGGCGGTGGAAGTAAGAACGATACATATGTAAAAATATGATTTATAAGGTTAATGAGCAAAAAAAAGTAAAGGATAATGAAAAGTCCATAGGTTAATAAAAAAATAGATTTTAAGTAATTGGTAAATGGAGTAAATAGCGATAAAAACTTATGAATATATAAAAATATTAGATTAATGGTGAGAGAATGAAGATGTTTGAAACAACAGAAGATAAAACACAAAAAAATGTATTGGATGATAATTTTTATGATGCCAGTAAATATTTAAATTATGATAAATTTAATTTTGTGATTTATCAGTATGAAGAACAGGAAAAAAGTACAAAGGAAAGATTAAACAGTAAGCGTGATGGAATGTATTTATCAATTTTCATTTTTTTAGTAGCCTCTGTACCAGAGTTGTTTTTTCTTTATTTAGGAAGTGAATTTTCCATATTTTATCCTGGTGCATTTGGAGTTTGGATTGCTTTTATTATAGTGGGCATTGTATTTGTGAAAAGTATATTTCGAATGATAGAAAATATTTTTGAGTTTCATGTAAATAATGAAACTTCAGCTTTTATGAGTTATAAAGTAAAAAAAGGTATTTTCACCATCAAGGCAGAACAAAGATATTGCAGGGAACAGATTTCAAATTTAAAAAATGCAATTAAGGAACTACAAGCAGGTCTTAATACAGAAGTGCTAAATCAATATAAGGAAGTAAAGTATATAGAACGAAGAGCGGACCAAAAAGCATTTACTTTCTTTGAAGACCATAAGATTATCAGTAATATTATGATTATAATATTTGTTATATTCCTGCTTATGATATAGTAAAGATGATTGCAATCATTAAAAAATAGTATGAAAACGGATAGATTGTTTATAATAAAAAATAAAACCCCTCTGGAACATTAGTTCTAGGGGGATTTCTTTATATATTAACGATAAAAAAATAATAAGATGTTGTTTGTGTAAAAAAGATATAGATTAATATGTATAAATTTATATTTATTGGAAGAAATTTTTGTAATAGTATTACGTTCACGGAGTTAAATCGACGTTCACGGAGTTATGGTTGCAATAGTAATTGTAATGTGTTACCATATGAGAGGCCAAGAGATAAAAGAGAATAGTATTTTCTTTTGGAAAAATGGTATGATATAATGCAGTTTGACAAATGTTGGAGTGTTTTATATAAAAAGAGGACTCTGATAAAGTCTGCGAAAACCATCAGAGTCCCAAAACTCATAGCACTTACGAAAAAGTACCTAGGTAAAGTATATCACTTTTTCGGATAAGTGTAAATAAAATTTATTTATGGTGTAATATTAGAAAATGTTACTGGTTGTATGAACAGTAATTAAGAAAACACCTAAATTACGAAAAAGGAGATAAAAAATGAAAGTGAAGAGAATGGTAGCTATAGCTATAATAATGATTATGTCAACATTAGTAGGAGGGGCATCGGTGTTTGCTTCAGCCAGTAAAAGAATTTCATCAAAATATTCAGATGTAAATCTCTATGGTTATATTGATTTTGTTGAAGGACCATATTGGATTACGGATAAAGTATGGTACAGTGCAAGTATATCTGGAGTAGATGTAAGTTCAATTCCTCATAGTTCAGATCCTTCAGAAAATTCAGGTGGCAAAATGGTATATGTAATTCCTGGTACTGATGAAAATTCACTAAATCCAGTATATCTTGATGATTGTCACAGAATGCGTTCAGGAAGTAAGATAAGTTGTGGCTATGGTGGGTCTTATGGAAAATTAGCGATGTTTTGTGTAGATACGACAGAAACCGTAAAATCGTATCCATAGGATCATAGTATATAAAAGTATCTGTATCTATGATATACAGATACTTTTATATAAATTTATACGAGGTAAGAATTTATGAATTTATATAAGCGATTTTTACAAAAGATTTTTAGGGAATCAGCAACCAGCGTATTGTTTGTATTAGGTTTAACGATTTCTTGTTTTATATTAATTAATGTTGCTGATTTAATAGAAAAGATAAATAAAGAAAACAATGTGTTAAATAGTTTTAAGTATTCAGCATATTCTTATCTGGATGGCGAAGAAGCGCTTAGTAATTATGAAGACCAGATGGCAGCAGCCGATCAACTTGCTGACATGGTAGTATCAAGGTTATCAGAAGAGGCGGTTGGTAATACTTATTTGGAACTTAAGGTAAAGGTAGCTGAGAAAATAGATACCTATACAGCAAATGTTGTAATGCAGTTAAATGAAGATGCGAGGATTGATTGTGGCACAGATTATAATGTGAATGAAAAAAATGGAATTATTATTGGAGAAAGCCTGATAGAATTAGTAAGGGATAAAGATGGTATAAAAACCATAGAGATAGGTGGAAACACCATGAAAGTAATCGGAGTTATGAAAAATGAAATGGCAGGTGGAGTGGATCATAGCATATATATTTTTTGGGATAATTGCGATGAACAGGTAAAGGAATATTTGAGTGGAATAATATCAAATGAAATCAGAATTCTTTTGAAATTTAATTATAGAAGCCAGTCAGATATATCAAAATCCTATCAGACATTTATTTCTGATATGGAAGCCATAGGATTTAGAAATATTATAATAGAAGCAAAGTATAATGGTGATTATCAAAATTACTGGTATCGTTTTTATAATTCTATCTTTATGGGAATTAGCTTGATTTTATCTATCTTTAATTGTTTCACTGTATCATATTTATGGATAATTAGCAGAAAAAAGGAATTGGCAATACGCAAGGCATATGGATATAGCTCATTGCAAATAACAGGAATGATGATGAAAGATATTATGAAGCTTTGTATACCGGCATGTATTTTAGCAGAGTTGGTGCAATTGCTCTATATAAATATAGTTGGAGGAGATGTTTTTACGGGACAGATGTTTATGAAAATTCTATTTGTATGTATGGGAATGATATTAATTGCGATATTAAATGCTTTGCATATGATACAGCATATAAAAAAGGTTTCACCGGTATCCGTATTGACAGAAAATTAGAAGGGGGATGCTAGCTTGAGGATATTAAGATTTGCTTTTGATATGATTGCAATGCAGTTTAAAAAGTTTCTTTTGACAGTAGTGCTTATGGTGATTTCACTTCTTCTAATTATGTTTTCAGTGATGATTTATAAAGGGAAACAATATTCTTATATATCTTGTGATGATATATTAAGTAAAGGAATAGAGGGAACGGCGATTTTACGTTTGGATGAAGATTCGTTTTTGAATGTGAAAGGTGTGAAAGCGTTTTTTAAAGAGGCATATGAAAGAAAAGAAATTTACTCCGTTGGAAATATGGTGGAGTATGGGTGTTATTATGAGTCGTTAGAAGAATTATATGAAATACAAAAAGGTCATACGCAGGATTATGAATTAGCGTTACAAGGCGGTTTGTTGGAAATAAATTGCATGAATCTGGGTGCTGCCTTTTTGTGTGATCTTAAACTGGAAGAAGGAATATCTCCTAAAAAACTGGAATTTGATGAATCTGAAAAAATGTTTTATTTATATATTGGAGCAGCTTATGATAGTGTGGAAGTAGGGTCTGAATTTATAGAAAAAAACGGAACCAAATTTATCGTGGCAGGAAGAATGGAGGAACAGCAGCGATGGGTGGATTCTAATGTGGAAAATGGATATAATTCTGAACGTTTGGATTGTTCTGTTGATTGTAGCTATGGAATATTTATGGTAGGAAATTATGATGTATATTCGGGGGGATTATGGATTAGTGCAGAAGATGGATATACGATAGAACAAGCAATAGATGCAGCAAAAGAAGTGGGAGACAAATATGATATTAGTTTTTCATATGAAACATTAGCAAATATGTATGAACAGGATGAAGAAGATGTTGATTTACTGTTATCTTATTTGGCAAAACTGCTTGGTATTGTTATAGCAGCCTCTTTATTGATGATAATTACCACACAGATAGTAACTATGTTGGAGAATGCGAAAGCTTATGGTGTGATGTATGTAGTTGGTTTTTCTCCTAAGGAAGTGAATAAAATGTTGCTTTGGAAACATATCATCACAGCGGTTAGCTCACTTGTTCTGACAGCACCTTTATGCGTATTGGTTGCAAAGTATCGGTTTTCAACGGACGATATGAGTTACATGATAAAAACATTATTGATACATTATGTATTTCCGATAGCAATTACAGTGGAAATCGTAATTGTAGTTATTATGCAGATGATAACAGTTACTGTTTTAAGGAGATTCACACCAGTAAAACTGATTCAGAATAAAGTGGTATGATGTTTTTTGAAATCAGGCAATACATAAAGGTAATATATAAAAGTGATAGGTAAAGGTGTCGCAGAGTCACTTTGATTGTGATATATAAGAAGTGTAGCGAATAATTGAGGCTTAGAGAGGATATAAGATGATTATACTGAAAGATATAACAAAAGATTATACGAATAAGGAACAGGTTACCCATGCGTTAAGAGGAATCAATGTAACGATACAGGATGGAGAATTTGTGGCAATCGTGGGAACTTCTGGTTCTGGAAAATCTACGTTACTTAATATTATAGGTGCCATGGATTATGCAACATCCGGAAAGTATATGTTTCACGATAGGGAAATTACTGCATGTGATTTAAAAGAGTTACATGAATTCCGGAAAGAAAATATTAGTTTTGTATTTCAAAACTTTGCCCTAATGGATAAATATACTGTTTATGAAAACGTAGAAATGCCTTTAATTGCAAGACATATAAAACATCGTAAATCAATTGTAATGGACTATCTTGAGAAAATGGGAATTGCTGATTTAAAAAATAAAATTCCTTCTCATTTATCCGGTGGACAACAACAACGTTGTGCCATTGCCAGAGCATTGGCTGCAGATACTCCAGTTTTACTGGCAGACGAGCCTACCGGGGCATTGGATCAGAATACTGGAAATGAAATTATGAAATGTTTCGAGGAAATTAATAAGAATGGAAAGACGGTAATATTAATTACGCATGATATTAATATTGCAAATCGTTGCAAGAGAGTTATCCATATAGAAGATGGAAAAATTATTGATTAAAAATTAAACTGTATAGAGTTAAGTAAAGTATTATATATTTGATTGGTTTTAATTTATTGATATAATACTTTATTTAGAAAAATTTTTATAAAAAAATGAGTCTGTCGCACTAAGAAAAATTTCAACAAAATATGGAACTATATATCAAAATTTTTTCCATATCTTGTGTGATATATGCTTAATGCCACAGCCCCTTTCTTTATATACAAATAATAAAAATAAAACAAATAAATATTTTGGATTTTTTATGTAGCTGATTACAAGGAAATGACAGGTATTGAAAAAAATCAAAGTGATGAAAAAATAAGATGTTATTTGTGCAAAAAAGCCATAGATTAATATGTATATATTTATATTTGTTGGCAGAAATCTTGCAATAGTATTACGTTTACGAAGTTAAGTCGACGCTTACGGAGTTATGGTTGAAATTGTAATGTGTTATCATATGAGAGTTTAAGAGATAATAATGGATTACTTTTTTTAGTGATTGGTAAATAGTAATAAAAAATTTGAATAAGTAAAATGTTAAGTCAATGGAGAGAAATTGAAAATGTTTGAAACACCAGAGAACAAAATACATAAAAATGTACCGAATGATGTTTTTTTTGATGCCAGTAAATATCCTTACTATGATAAATTAAATTTTGTTATTTATCAGTATGAAGAACAGGAAAAAAGTACACATATAAGACTAAACAGTAAGCGGAATGAAATGTATCTATATATTTTGATGTTTATTGCAGTTACTGTGGCGGAGGTATTTTTTCTTTCGCTTAGGAGTCAAATTTCCATACATTATCCGGGAGCCTGGGGAATATGGATTGGCTTTATGGTAGCAGGCTTTTTATTTGTTAAAAGTGCATTTGGGCTGATAGAAAGAATCTTTGAGTTTAATGTAAACAATGAAACACCGGCTTTTATGAATTATAAAGCAAAAAATAAAATATTTACCATAAGATCAGAACAAAGATTTTGTATGGAACAGATTTCAAGTTTAAAAAATATGCTTAAGGAAATAGAAGCAGAGACAGATATGAATGAAAAAATGAAAAGTCGATATAGTGAAATAGTTTATATAGATCGAAGAGCAGAACATAAAGTCTTTACTGTTTTTGAGAAACATAAGATTATTTGTAATCTTGCGGCTATGGTTTTTGTTATATTTCTAATAGTGATATAAATGATAAGTGACAGATGTTCTTTTTTTTTAAAAATGGATTTTAGATAAAATATGGGAGAGAATCATGAAGAGAAGATTTACCGTCAATGCGACAAAAGGTTATATTATAACAGCTGTTATATTTATGTTAGGAATTTTGATGTTACTTTGGGGCTTTTTGACTTACTTAGGATTTAAGAAAGGGCAAAATGCATTGTCTATTAGCGAATTAAAAGAGTCTCAGATAAAAGATGGACAATATGTAAGGGGAGTCATACATGAAATTGCGGGATATTATAAATATGTTGGATATGAATATAGATTTTATTGTACTCCAGGAGCATCTATTTTAGGAGGAGAGACATATAAGTATTTTACAGTAAAAATAGATGGGGAGAAATATATTAATATATTTGTGAATGAAGAAGACTGGAAACTAATAAAAGAATTAGAGAGTTATGTCGAAGGGAAAGGAAATTCTGCTTATTTCGAAGGAAAGGTGGTAAAAGCCTTACCAGGGGATGAATTAGAGGATGATTGGTATCAAAATGCATTAGGTATCGAGTCTAAAGAAGAAATTGATGAAGTGGTGATTTCGGATTATTTTATAATACAAGATTCTTTTGAAATTGATACGAAGAAATTTACCACAGGATTTTTATTAATCATAGTTAGTATATTCTACTTCTTCTTTAGTGGCGGAGTAAAAGGGCTTTTGGTATACTGGGGTGACGAGAAAGAAAGTGAATAAGGTGAAGTGGAAAAATTCATCATAACAAATTTTAAGAGAGTCAGTTACATACATGTTGGTTCGAGAAAAAAATAAGAATGAGAAGATAAGAATGTTAATTACAGATATAAAATTTTCATGAAAAGTTTGTAAAAATAAAAAAATGTTGAAAAATGAGACCTATTATAGTATAATTTGTATGACAAGGGTAAACTTATAGAAATATAGGGGCACAAAGCTGGAAGTCTACGGCATAATGCTATGATAGTTCGGTTGCAATCAAAGAAACATACTTTGATTGCTTTTTTTTGTTCTTAAATAGACAAAGAAGTTGGGGAAAAGTATGGTAATATGACGAATGGAGAAAAACAAAAGAGTAGGGAGGTACCTAAGATGAGGCTTGAGTATAATACTATGACAATGAATTTTTTAGTGGTATTGATTCAGGAGTGCATGAATGAGGTGGGTAGAAAGAGACAGGATGAATTTTTTTACTCAAAAGAAGAAGTGAAAGAAGTATTACAGAAAGTATATATGGATTTTTTTGCTACAGAAAGGATAGAGGTATATAAAGGACGAAAAAAACATGAAATTGATTTAACAAATGTAAAATATATTACAGCGATAGATAGCTATGTAGAAGTAATAACGGAAAATGGAAAATATCGAAAAGAAACGTCGTTAACGCAGTTGGAAAGTAACATAGCATATAAAAATTTTTTCCGGATTAATAGGAGTTATCTTATCAATATGGAATGGGTAGATGAGTATCGGAATGGAATGATTTATATAGATGGAATGGAGTTAAAAGTTTCTGCAAGAAATCAAAAGATATTTGAAAGTCAATATATAGAACATGTTCATAACTAAAGATGGTATGAATGTTTTGTCTTATAACGGTATGTGTTAAATATTATAAGAATAAAGACTAAAGATATACCATTATTATTAGCAGATAAGACTACTGGAAATTGAATCAAAATACAGAAGATAAAATTATAAAATGTTTAAACAAAACCCCCTCTGGAACATTGATTCCAGAGGGGGTTCTTTTATCCCATTATGCTTTTAAGCAAATCTTACTTTCCGTAGTAAACCTTTAAGTACATAGCCTTCATTTCTTCCATTAATGGATAACGAGGGTTTGCACCTGTACATTGGTCATCAAATGCTTGTTCAACCATTGCATCTAAGTTGTCTAAGAAGTACTTTTCATCTACGCCGTATTCAGCGATGCTCTTCTTAATACCAACAGTAGTCTTAAGATCTTCGATAGCTTTAAGAAGGTTATCGAATTTTTCTTGGTCATTCTTACCAGCGATTCCTAAGAAGTTAGCACATTCAACGTATCTTTCGAATGCATGTGGGTATTGATATTGAGAGAAAGTACCCATCTTAGTAGGAACGTGAGCAGCATTGAACTTCATAACTTCAGTGATAAGTAATGCGTTAGCAACACCGTGTGGTAAGTGGTGGAAAGCACCTAACTTATGAGCCATAGAGTGACATACACCTAAGAATGCATTAGCGAATGCCATACCAGCCATAGTAGAAGCATCTGCCATCTTTTCACGAGCGATTGGATCTTCTGCTCCTAAGTTATAAGCATTTGGTAAATATGCGAAGATGTTCTTCATAGCTTTTAATGCTAAACCATCTGTGTAATCAGTTGCCATGATAGAAGCATATGCTTCTAATGCATGAGTTAAAGCATCAATACCTGAAGCGGAAGTTAATCCCTTAGGTTGTCCCATCATCATGTCAGCATCAATGATTGACATGTTAGGAAGTAATTCGTAATCAGCAAGTGGATACTTGTGACCAGTCTTTTCGTCAGTGATAACTGCGAAAGGAGTAACTTCTGAACCAGTACCTGAAGAAGTAGGGATAGCAACAAAGTATGCCTTTTCACCCATCTTAGGGAAAGTGTAAACTCTCTTACGGATATCCATAAATCTCATAGCCATATCTAAGAAGTCAACTTCTGGATGTTCATATAATACCCACATAATCTTACCGGCATCCATTGCAGAACCACCACCAACAGCGATGATAACGTCTGGTTCGAATGCTCTCATAGCCTTAGCACCAGCAGTTGCAGAAGCAAGGTTTGGATCTGGAGCTACTTCAAAGAATGTAGTATGTTGAATACCCATTTCATCTAATTTATCAGTAATGCACTTAGTTGCTCCACTCTTATATAAGAAAGAGTCAGTTACAACGAAGGCTTTCTTCTTATTCATAATAGTTCCTAATTCATCAAGAGCTACTGGAAGACAGCCCTTCTTGAAGTATACCTTTTCAGGTGCTCTAAACCAAAGCATGTTTTCTCTCCTTTCAGCTACTGTCTTAATATTGATTAAGTGTTTTACACCAACGTTTTCAGAAACAGAGTTTCCACCCCAAGAACCACATCCTAAGGTTAAAGAAGGAGCTAACTTAAAGTTATATAAGTCACCGATACCACCTTGTGAAGAAGGAGTATTGATAAGGATACGACAAGTCTTCATAGCAGCCTGGAATTTAGCAATCTTTTCTTGTCCGGTTCCTAAGTTAATATATAAAGAAGAAGTATGTCCGTAACCACCATCAGCTACTAAAACTTCAGCTTTAGCAAGAGCATCATCGAAATCCTTTGATTTGTACATTGCTAATACTGGAGATAATTTTTCATGTGCAAATTCTTCTTCTAATGCAACAGATTCAACTTCACCGATTAATACCTTAGTTTCAGCAGGAATATCAAATCCAGCTAACTTAGCGATAGTAACAGGCTTTTGACCAACGATCTTTGCATTTAAAGCACCATTGATAAGGATAGTCTTTCTAACCTTTTCAGTTTCTTCTGGATTACAGAAGTAACATCCTCTATCCTGGAATTCTTTCTTAACTTCTTTGTAAATCTTCTGGTCAACGATAACAGATTGTTCAGAAGCACAAATCATACCGTTATCGAAAGTCTTAGAATGAATTAAAGAGTTAACAGCTAATCTAACATCACAAGATTCATCCATAATTACAGGAGTATTACCAGCACCTACACCTAAAGCAGGAGTTCCTGAAGAGTAAGCAGCCTTAACCATACCAGGACCACCAGTAGCTAAGATGATGTCTGATTCAGCCATAATCATATTTGTAAGTTCAAGAGAAGGAACATCAATCCATCCAATGATACCAGCTGGTGCACCAGCTTCTACCGCAGCATCTAAAACAACTTTAGCAGCTGCAATTGTGCTGTTTTTAGCACGTGGATGTGGGGAAATGATGATACCGTTTC
Organism: Lachnospiraceae bacterium; assembly: GCA_017399685.1. Lineage (GTDB taxonomy): Bacteria > Bacillota > Clostridia > Lachnospirales > Lachnospiraceae > RGIG1668. The sequence continues at coordinate 26,365 of JAFQBM010000001.1, read as the reverse complement.
TAGTCTTTAAAGAAATTAAAGTCTTGAAGATAGCAGTTGAAGTTGGGTTTGTAGTAGGAATAACAGCACCAACTAAACCGATAGGTTCAGCAACTTTCTTAATTCCGTAAGATTTATCTTCTTCAATTACACCACAAGTCTTAGTGTTCTTGTATGCATTGTAGATGTATTCTGCAGCGTAGTGATTCTTAATAACCTTATCTTCTACGATACCCATGCCAGTTTCTTCTACAGCCATCTTAGCTAGTGGAATTCTTTGCTTGTTAGCAGCCATTGCTGCGGCTTTAAAAATCTTATCTACTTGTTCTTGAGTGTAGGTAGCGAAAATCTTTTGAGCTTCTTTTACTTCAGCGATTTTAGCTTCAAGAGATTCTGCGCTATCAACGATTGCGAAGTTTTTAACTTCTGCAGTTTCAGTCTTTGACATAATGGGTTTCCTCCTGTAATTTGAAATTGATAAATTTTTAACAATTATTAATGACATTATAAACGATTCTAATTGCTATGTCAATCATAAATCCATAAAAATACGAAAGAATCGGCAATTTATTCAAAGAACAAACTGTTTTTTACTAAAACTGTTGTAATTTATACATATGAAATACTTGTATAATTCAGAAAATTTGATAAAATAATAAATAACCAGACATTACGAGAGCGGCAGATGGGAGGGACGTTTATGAGGACCATAAAGGTCAGAAATATACAAGGAAAAGAAATACTGGCCAAACCTATTTTTAATAGTAATGGCGTTATGTTAATACCGGATGGAACGGTAATAAAAACAGACTATATTCAGACTTTTCTGGATTTGGGAATAGAGGAAATTCAGATTAAAGATGAATTATATGTTGGCGTGGATTATGATGAGATGGTAGACGAGGAAGTAAAGGAAGAATGTTACCATCTGATTAAAGATATTGTGAAGAACCAGACCAAGGGGACTTCGGCAGAAGATGTAGAGATAGGAAGAGTTACCGAAGAGATTTTACAGAGTGTTATGAATCAGGAAGAAGTGTTCATTAATGTGAATAAGATTCGTAACAGTGATCATGCGGCCTATGAACATGCTATTAATGTTGCAGCATTATCTACCATTGTGGCTTTGAAATTAAGTATTCCAAGACATTCTGTGAAGGAATATGCCATTGGAGCATTGCTGCATGATATTGGTATGACTTTTGTTCCTTCTGTGTTTCGAAATGAGTTTGATGATGATTTAGGAAACAGCAAGGTAGAAGTAGTGAAGAATCATGTTTTTTACGGATTGGATCATTTAAGGAAGAAAGACATGTATTCCGATTTGGTATTGGATATTGTAAGAAATCATCATGAACGGATTGACGGTTCCGGTTATCCTTCCGGATTATTTGGAACCAATATTGACCGTGGAAGCCGTATCGTTGCAGTATGTGATACTTTTGATGGCATGGTTTTCGGAGTTTCAGATCGTTCCAGAGTATATGAAGCCATAGAATATATTCAAGGTAATTGTGGTAAACTCTTTGATGAAAAGGTTGTGAAGGCGTTTATGGATTCTGTGGCACTTTATCCTACCGGAAGTATTGTGATAACCAGTGAAGGGGATACTGCCATGGTACATAGACAGAATAAGGGATATCCTGCAAGACCACTTCTTCGTCTGATAAAGAATCAGCAGGGCGAAGTTTATAATAAGTATATCTTAAAGGATTTAATGAAGGAGCTGTCTTTGTTTATTGTAGATAGTGTAGAGAGTATTTAAGTCATAAGATTGCGAAGCTATAATTTACTATATGGATGTGATTCAAAAGAATCAAAACACCGCAGGCACACTTTCGGTGCGTTCGCCTCGTAGCGGTACTAAATTCGAGGTAAACCTCTCATTAAGTGCTGACGGGCGAACAAGCACCTGCTTATGTATTTGATTTTTTGAATCACTTAATATATGTATTTGATTGTTCCGCAATATTTAGGAGGTGTTATTGTTGAATCATTATATGAGAGCAATTGGATTTAGTAAAATAAGCACAAAAAAGGAAATGGATGTATTGATTGGCAAGGCACTTCATTTACCTACAGAAAAGAAATCTGCAAAGGTTGGAGAGAAACATACCTTAGTGCAGGTAAATAAAGATTTTGGCCCTGGAATTGGATTAAGTGTGGTAGGGGAATACGATGAAAAGGGATTTTTAAATGTGGAGTATACCTTTCCTTATCTAAGGGGAGGGTATGGCGTAAATTATAATGATATTTTAATTGAACGTCATACGGATAAGGAGGCATATTCCGGTATCTGCGAGAACATTAATCTTGGTGTTTCCATGATTTTTTATTTGCAGAATCTGGGGGAGTATGTACAGCGGTATATGTACCGTTCTTATCATAATGAGGTTGCCAGGGTTGTGTTGGCAGGTCTTTCCAAAGAGGGAAAGGTGATTTTACCCATTCAGAAAAATGAATCCCAAATGGAATTGGAGCAAGCTGGAAATGAGAACCGGAACCAGTTGATACGGGCAGCGAAAGAAGGTAATATTGAGGCATTAGAGAGTCTTACATTGGAAGATATGGATATGTATTCTATTGTTTCTAAAAGGGTGAAAAAAGAAGATATTTTATCCATTGTAGACTCTACCTTTATCCCTTATGGAATTGAAAGCGACCATTATGCTATTATTGGAAGTATTTTAAATGTAACTCCGATTTATAATGTGGAAACAGGGGAAATGCTGTATTCATTATTGATTGATTGTAATCAGGTAATTTTTGATGTTTGTATCAATTCCATTGATTTATTGGGAGAACCTTTGGCTGGAAGAAGATTTAAGGGTGTCATCTGGCTTCAGGGAAAGGTTGATTTTTTATAAAAAATCTGTTATAACTATAGATGTTGGTTTCCGTAGCTCAGCAGGATAGAGCATTCGCCTCCTAAGCGAAGGGTCGGGCGTTCGAATCGCCTCGGGAACATGAAAGGGCCGTCGTAAGTGATGGCTCTTTTTTATTAATGACATAAATGGAAAAGAATTCGAACTTGTATTAGCAATTTTTAGGTTGTATAATGACTGCAAGGAATAAAAATAAAATTACAGCAATGAGATATCATGAAAGGAGTGCCTTTATATGTCTACTTCTATATCGTTTTATTTAGTACAGACGAATTTTATTGATTTTTCCATAGTGATATTTTTATATATTTTTCTGCTGACAAACCGTACCATGCCAAAAGAGATTAACCGGGCATTTTTGACAGTGGCAGTAGCAGTAAATATTTTGATTGTGGCAGATAGTATCGATTATTATCTTGCCCAGGATACAGTACCGCATGCGTTACGTTATATGACTTCCGCAACGGGGTATGTTTTAAGACCGACACCGATTATGTTGCTTGCTACCATCTTAAAACGGGAAGAAAAGATAAAATATAAAATTTTAGCGGTTCCTCTTGTTTTAAATGCAGTGATTGCATATACCAGTATTTTTACAAAATGGATGTTCTATTTTGATGAAAAGAATGAGTTTCACAGAGGTCCTTTAGGGGCACTTCCTTTCATTATCAGTGGAATATATCTTGGCTGTTTGTTATATTGGTCGATTAAACGATATCAGCTGGGTTATAAAAAAGAAGGAAGTATTATGGTGTTTATCGTTTTTATGTCTGTGGTTGCTACAGGAATGGAATCCTTGTTTCACTTTAAATTTATTTTAAATGGAATAGGAGCAATTTCCAGTGTATTTTATTATTTATTTTTACATACTCAGACCTATACAAGGGATGCACTTACCCAGGCGCTGAATCGTCACACTTTTTATATGGATTGCGAGGAGTATGAAAAAATAGCTACCGTTCTTGTTTCTGTGGATATGAATGACCTGAAAGTAATCAACGATACACAAGGGCATGCCAAGGGAGATTTGGCGATTATTACGGTGGCTAAAACATTACAGAGTGTGTTTGCCAATGTGGGCAAGCTTTATCGTATCGGTGGAGATGAGTTCGTTATAGTATGCCCTAAGGTAAAGGAAGAACTGGTTGCTTCTAAATTAGAACAGGTGGAACTGGAATTAAGTAAAACACCTTATCAGATTGCATGGGGAATGGTATCTTATGAGCCAGCCATGAATTTTGAAAAGGCACTTTCACAGTCTGATGCTAATATGTATGAAAATAAACAGGAAAAGAAACGAAAGAAAGTCTTAAAGAATGAAAGTAATAATTTGTATTCATAGAATTTTGCAAAAGCTCCAATCAGGAGCTTTTGTTCGTTGTTGAAAATTCTTCCAAAAGATTGTACTACAATAAGGTTTGTGTTATTATAATAAAATGTAACGGTTCAAAACCAAGCAAAATTATGAAAGATACATGATGAATGCTTGAAGTCAAGAATGTTTAGATAGTGTGGAATCGGAGATAGTGCAGAAAATGAATTATATAGTTCTGGATTTAGAATGGAATCAGGCATCTTACGAAGGCAGCTCAAAGAAGAAGAAAATACTTTCTTATGAGATTATTGAGATAGGTGCAGTAAAATTAAATGAGAGATATCAGAAAATATCGGAATTTCAGTGTTTTATAAAGCCAGTGGTACATAAAAAACTGCAGGCACATGTAAGGGAACTGTTAGCTTATGATGAAAAAAAGTTAGCAGAGGGTCTGACATTTTCTAAGGCAATAGATACCTTTTTTGAATGGTGTGGTGAAAATTATGTGTTTTGTACCTGGGGGACGGAAGATTTAACCCAGCTACAGCGAAATTTAGAATACCATAAATTAAAAACATTGGATTTTCCTTTGTACTATTATGATATTCAGGGAATTTTTGCACATAATTATCATAAACAGGATGTGCTGGCATTATATAAGGCTGTGGAAGAGTTAGAACTGCCACAGGATTATGAGTATCATATGGCATTAAATGATGCCAGATATACAGCAATGATTATGGGAAAGATGAATCTAAGTAAAAAGAATTTTCTTTCCTACACCAGTCTTGATTATTATAAAATTCCAAGCAACAGCAAGGAAGAAATCAGTTTACTGCATTTAGAAGGAACCGAGTATATCACCAGAGAGTTTCAGACCAAAAAGGAAGCGGCATCGGATCGAAAAGTCAGAAAGATACAATGTTTTTTATGTCAGCAAATGCCTAACAAACGTTTGCGATGGTTTCAAAGCAGTCCTACAGTATATTACGCACTGGCTCAGTGTAAAACACATGGAATGCTTTTAGGAAAGCTTAAGCTTAAGTCCAGGGAAAACGGGGGATATTTTGTGGTTCGTACGGTTACGCTGGCAGAGGATGAGGTGGTAAACCGGGTGTTACAACGATATCAGGAATTAAAAGAAAAAAGCGAAAGTAAACAGGATACTGGCACAATGTAAATGAAATTCTAACATATTTCAGAATGGAAGGATTGAAGTCTGGTTTAAGATATGTAGGATATAAGGACACAGAAAAAGGAGTTGTGGAGTATGAAAAAGGCAAAATTTATCATTAATCCTTCTTCGGGAAGGCAGAACTTTTTAAAAACCATTGAGGGAATGATTGGAAAACTTATCATGGATCAGGTTGTAAATCATGTGGATGTATTTTATACAGAAAAACAGGATGATGCGAAAAATGCAGCCATGAACATGAAAAAAGGGGAATACGATTTTGTAGTTGCCATTGGTGGAGATGGAACGTTAAATGAAGTCGTAAATGGTGTAGTATTGGGAAAAAACGAGACTCCCATTGCAGTTATTTCTGCCGGTACCGTAAATGATTTTGCAAATTATCTTTCATTGCCTCAGGGAATCGATGAATTTTGTGATTTAATCAAAGATTTCAATGTAAAAGAAGTAGACCTTGGAAGAATCGATGGTACTTATTTTATGAATGTATTGGCAGGAGGACTTTTGTCTGATGTAGGATATAAAGTACCCAAGGAGCTAAAGGCCATTTTCGGAAAATTAGCTTATTATGTGGAAGGTGCCATGGATATTCCGAGAAATTTATTTCACTCCATACCGCTTTCTATCGAAACAGAAGAATTTTCTGAGGAGTGTGAATGTCTGCTGTTTATCGTGGCGAATTCACAAAGCGTAGGAGGATTCCGGAATGCGGCACCTTTAGCATCGGTTTCTGACGGGTTGTTAGATGTTTTAATTCTAAAGAAGGTGGAAGTAGGGCAATTATCTAATCTATTATTAAAAATAGTGCAAGGAGACCATATTAATCATCCAAATGTAGAGTATTTCCAGACCAAGAAAATCGATATTAATATTTTAGATGATTCTAAGGTGGTTGTGGATTATGATGGAGAATGTTTCGGAGAATTACCGGTTACCATAGAAGTAGCTCCAAAAGCAGTAAAAATCATCGTGCCAAAAAGTGAAGAATAAAGATTACTGTTTACACAGTAACCGGACAATGGATGTCTGATTACGGATAAAGAGGAATGAGTACAAACTTTTTTCTGAAATTATGGAAATCAAACCATCTGACGTTGGTATGATAGATGAGATACCCACAATTTATCCCTAAATTGTGGGTATCTTTGTGGATAAGTGGGATAATTCAATAAAATGAATGTGGATAAGTCTGTTGTTATGTGAAAAAAACTGTGGATAAGTAACGAAATATTGTTATTTATCCACGGTTTTTTGTTTATAAAACATAGAATGGTGTATAGCATTCTATCTATTTGCTTATGAATGAAATGTTATGGTAAAGCATTACCAATGTAATTTATTGTTTTTGGAATGGCTGTATCTTCTGTTTCTTTTAAAGAATATGGTATTGTGCATTCCATTCCGGTAAATGTAGTAGATAATGATAAGAACGATGAATAACACAATGGCTCCTGCCAAAATAAAATAACGAACATCAATTTTTTTAATGGCTTGGGTACTTCGTTCTATAAAACCCGCTTCTACTACCGGATGATAATTGTCGTAGGTAATAGGATATGCTCCCACCACTTTGTCTTCATATCTAAGAATTAAGGTTCCTTCCCCCATGGTGGAGGAATTGCTGACTACAATTTCCTGCTTTAAGGAAGAAACAGGAATGGAATTAGGAAATAGCAAAGAAACATTGCTATTATATTCAAAATGAAAAATATCCGGATTAAAAATCTTACCATAATTCTTAAGTAAGATATCATCATTTTCTGAAATCTGAGTGATATAGGATAAATCTATATTTGGGGATACATAATCATATTCAGAAAAACAATATTCTAGAATTTTTCTGGTATCATTATAAACTTCGCCGTCAATGGATTTTAATACAACGCTGACAAATTCTTTATCCCCTTCTTTGGCATAAGTCACAAGGGTTTTTTGAGCCATATCCGTAGAACCGGTCTTACCACCCAATGCCTTGGAATAAAAGTATTCTGAGGTATTAAACATCATTTTATGGTGGTTATACATGGGACGTTCTTCTAAATAAAGGTTGGTAGCAAGAATCGTATAATATGGAGTAGTAACTATTTTACGAAAATGTTCATTTTCGTAAGCTGCTTTTGCAATCAGAGCCATATCATAGGCACATACATAATGATTATCTTCATGTAAACCATGTGGATTTTCAAAATGGGTATTCACAACGCCTAATTCTTCTGCTTTCTGGTTCATTAAGTCCACAAAAGAGGCAACATCACCAGCCACATATTCCGCCATGGCATTGGCACCTTCATTAGCGGAAGCTAAAAGAACCGCATACACACAATCTTCCACATTTAATATTTCTCCCGGCATTAATCCAATGTTAGACCCATCTTCCGGGATGGCAGCAACAGCACCTTCTGAAACCGTAAGGGTAGCATCAAAATCTTCAATTTGCTCAATGGCTACCAGACAGGACATAATTTTCGTGATACTGGCAGGATAACGCAATGAGGTGGCATCTTTTTCATAAAGAATGGCACCGGTCTTTAAATCCATGACAATCGCAGATTCTGCCACGATATCCGGTGGGGCTGTCGTACTTTTTATATTCGTTATTTCAATGTTTTCGTTATCTTCCTCAGTATTTTCTGCAAAAACAGAATGTGGTGTGAAGGAAGAAATCAGGCATAGAAAACAGAGAAGATATACCATACATTTCTTTTTCATATGAATCCTCCATGCAATATCTCATGTAAACCCGGATATTGCTTAAATACCATGGTTGAAAGAGATATTACTTCATCCATGTTTTGTTTAACATTAAGTTCAGGAATGTTGCTGGCATTCCTCATTAAAATATACGATAAAATTTAAAGAAAAGCAATATGAATACAAAACTAATTCAGTTTTTTCTATCAAAAAAAAGAAGACGAAGGAATGAAACCGTAAATGTTAGATATCTTTTGTCTAACATCTGGGATGCACTTCATGACGTCTTCTTTTTTATTTTAACCATGAGTTCTTTTAATTACCTTTAATCTGGTAAATTCTTCTCTTTCCTTTTCCTCTAATGCATTGGTAATGGAAGTTACCAGTTCCGTATAGCGGGGAATGGTAATGTTCTGCAGTGCGTTGGCACGTTTCTGGGTTTTCTTAATGGAAGTCGCCAGACGAATTGCAGAATTTTCTACCATGGAAAGCCGGATGGTTAATTGTTTTACTTTTTCAAAATGTTTATACGCAACATCTAACGCAACAGAAGTTCCTTGAAGGGAATAAGGTAACAAATCTGTCTGTTTGTTATATTCTACAAGTGGAATTTCTGTGCCCATAATACTTCTTGTTTTTATGACGATGTTATCATCAATAGGAACGGTATAACAGATTTCTTCTACATTATGAATTCCCATTTTGATGTTGGCACGTTGCAGAGCCTTATAAGCGTCAGAAAAGGTTGCATCGATTTCAGACTGGATATCCTTTGCCTGTTCAATCAAATCCATAAGTTCTTTGATTAATATATTCCGTTTTTTATCCATCAGCTCATAACCCTGTTTCGCCAGAGCCAGAGAATTCTTGGCTAAAATCAGATTTCCCTTGGTGGGAAAGGTATTTGGATCCATGTAATCACTCCCTTCCCCTTACGCCTCATTTTTAGGATAATACTGATCCAAAATCTTAGTATCGATACGGTCTAATTCCTCTCTTGGAAGAATATGAAGTAGTTTCCATCCTAAATCAAGAGTTTGCATCATGCTGCGGTTTTCAATGACAGACTGACAGATGAATTCTTTTTCAAAGGCTTCACCAAAAGATAGGTATTTTTTATCAATAGGAGATAATTCATCTTCACCGATAACCGAAGCTAATGCACGGGCTTCTCCCACCTTCGCATAGGAAGAAAAAAGCTGGTTTGCAAGATCCTGATGGTCTTCTCTGGTAAATCCCTTTCCGATACCATCCTTCATCAATCTTGATAACGATGGTAACACATTAATTGGAGGATAAACTGCTTTTTGATGTAAGGAACGTTCCAAAACAATCTGTCCTTCCGTAATGTATCCTGTTAAGTCAGGGATTGGGTGGGTAATATCATCATTTGGCATGGATAAAATCGGAATCTGGGTAACAGAACCATTTTTACCTGACACAATACCGGCACGTTCATAAATCGTAGCCAGTTCACTGTATAAATATCCCGGATAACCTTTTCTGGAAGGGATTTCACCCTTAGAAGAAGAAACTTCACGCATGGCTTCCGCAAAAGAAGTCATATCCGTTAAGATTACCAGAATGTGCATGCCCTTTTCAAAAGCAAGATATTCAGCCGCAGTCAAAGCAACCTTTGGAGTAATCAGTCTTTCTACTACAGGGTCATTTGCAAGATTCAAGTACATAACAACGTGGTCCATGGCACCACTTTCTTCGAAAGTACGTTTAAAAAAGTCAGCCACATCATATTTTACACCCATGGCTGCAAAAACAATGGCAAAATCTTCATCGGAATGATCTCCTAAAGAAGCCTGTTTTACGATTTGTGCAGCCAGTTGGTCGTGAGGAAGACCGTTTCCGGAGAAAATAGGAAGCTTCTGTCCACGAATCAAAGTAGTTAATCCATCAATGGCAGAAATACCGGTATGGATATAATTTCTTGGATATTCTCTTGAAACAGGATTTAAAGGCTTTCCATTTACGTTTACCCGTTGTTCCGGTACAATGGGACTAAGTCCGTCTAATGGCTGACCGATTCCGTTAAATACACGTCCTAAAATCTCCGGAGATAAATCCAGTTCCATAGGGTGTCCGGTCAGACGGCTCTTTGTATTATTCAGGGACATATTTTCTGTACCTTCAAATACCTGTACCACTGCTTTTTCATTATATAATTCTACAATACGTCCTAATTTTTTTTCCTTATTGTCTACCGTAATTTCTATAATTTCTTCAAAGGAAGCATTTTGGACGCCATCTAAGACCACCAAAGGTCCATTGATTTCATCAAGTCCTAAATATTCAATTGCCATAATAGTCCTCCTTCTCAATTAAATGTATTGATTTTTTACGGTAGTGTAAAATTCATCAATTTGTTCTAAGTATCCATCCAGTAACTGTAATTGATCATTTGGTACATCATACTTAATGGAAGTAATTTTTTCGAAAATCCCTTGTTCTCTTAATGTAGAAATTGGTAAATTGTAAGAAATCAATTCCTTACATTTCGTATACAAATATAGAATAATCTGCATCATTTTTAACTGCTTTTCCAGTGGTACATAAGTATCGCTTGGATGATAAGCATTTTGTTGAACGAAACCTAAACGGATTACCTTGGAAATTTCAAGTACCAGTTTCTGGTCGTCCGGAAGGACATCGCTACCAATTAATTTTACGATTTCATTTAGCTTGCTTTCTTCATTTAAAAGAGCAAGTATCTGATTTCTGCATGTTATAAAATTTTCTCCAACGTTTTCGCGATACCAAGGAGCAAGGTCTGTTAAGTACTCGCTGTAGCTGGTAAGCCAGTTAATGGCAGGGAAATGTCTGGCATAAGCAAGCGCCTTATCCAAAGCCCAGAAACAACGTACGAAACGTTTGGTATTCTGGGTAACAGGTTCGGAAAAATCACCACCCTGTGGAGATACTGCACCGATGATAGAAACGGAACCCTTGGTGTGGTTTAAGTTTTCCATATATCCTGCACGTTCGTAGAACTTAGAAAGTCTGGAAGCAAGGTAAGCCGGGAAACCTTCTTCCGCAGGCATTTCTTCCAGACGTCCGGAAAGTTCTCTTAAAGCCTCTGCCCAACGGGAAGTAGAGTCTGCCATAATGGCAACATGATATCCCATATCACGATAGTATTCTGCTAAGGTAATACCAGTGTAAATACTTGCTTCTCTGGCAGCTACCGGCATGTTAGATGTATTGGCAATTAATGTAGTTCTTGCCATCAATGGATTTCCGGATTTTGGGTCTACCAGTTTTGAAAAGTCTTCCAAAACCTGAGTCATTTCATTTCCACGTTCTCCACATCCAATATAAACGATAATATCTGCATCGCACCATTTTGCCAGCTGATGCTGGGTCATGGTTTTACCGGTTCCGAATCCGCCAGGGATTGAAGCAGTACCACCCTTTGCAATTGGGAAAAGGGTGTCTAAGATTCTCTGCCCGGTTATCAGTGGCATGGAAGCCGGGTAACGATTTTTTGTAGGTCTTGGAACACGAATCGGCCATTTTTGCATTAAGCCAATGGGATGTTCCACACCAGCTGTATCTGTAACAATAACTAAAGTATCTTTTAAGGTATATTCTCCGTTTGGAGCCACAAAAGTAACAGTACCGGAAATATTAGGAGGTACCATGGATTTATGCACAATAGCAGTGGTTTCTACAGTAGTGGCAATAATGGTGCCGCCTTCTACCAGTTCCCCTTCCTTTACTTTTAGGGTAACATCCCATTTCTTTTCCATATCCAGAGAATCCACACTGATACCTCTGGAAATAAACGCACCCTGGGAGTCCTTGATACGGTCCAAAGGACGTTCGATACCATCAAAAATATTGCTGATGATACCAGGGCCAAGAGTCACACAGATGGCATCACCTGTAGCCACTACTTCTTCTCCTGGTTTCAAACCTGTGGTTTCTTCAAAAACCTGAATGGTAGTGGTATCTTTGGTAAGGGCAATGACTTCACCCACCAACTTTTCTTCGCCAACCAATACCATTTCAGACATCTTAAATCCGGTATTCCCCTTTAGGTAAATAACAGGGCCGTTGATACCGTAAATAATTCCTTTCTTTAACATGAAAGTATCCCTCCGCTTTTTTGTTCTTTTTCTTCGGAAATCTTAGTGGCAAAGGATTCGTCGATTAAGATGTTTTTTTCTGTAATGATTGCACGGATACCACCAAAAAATTCTTCGGTACTAATGGTTATTGTTTTGCCGGATTTTTTCTCCAAAGCTTCTTTTAAGGATGCGTCGGAAGGGTCAATATAAATCATAATCTCATTTCCATTACTGAAATCTATTGCAGATTGAATGAGTTTTAACAGATAAGATTCATATTCCGGAGTTTGTTTATAAGCAGATAATTTTGTCTTTACCAGTTCAAAAAGTTTGTCTGAAAGCTCCTGCGTTTTTTTGGCAATGGTCATTTTTGATTCTAACATAGCCTGTGAAATGGCCTTATTCTTTTCTCGTTCCATTTTTGCATACTGGTATTCGTATTCTGCTATGTTTCTTTTTTGAATTTCCTCTTCGTGGATTTTAATTACTTTATTAATATCCTGCTGATATTCCTGAATCAAGGCTTCGCTTTGCTGGGTAGCATCTTCGATGGCAGCCTGTGATATATTTTCCAGTTTTTCTTCTAGTGTCATGAGTTTTCCTCCTGAATTATAACTTTAATCCAATGGCTTCATTTACATAAGAAGTAATGAAGTCTGCCTTACGACCTGTACCATGTCGGTCAGGAATTTCTACGATGAGAGGCTGTTTCCGGTTTAGCTTTACATCGTCAATGATTTCAGGGAAAAGTCTGCCGAATTTTTCCGTCAGCAGTACAATTCCAATGGATTTATCAGAAAACGCACGGGTAAGTGCTTCCTTTAATTCCGCTTCTTCATGGACGACCGTTCCTTCAATTCCAGCCAGTCTTAGTCCGGTGTAAGTATCTACATTGTCACTAATCAAGTACATACGCATAAGTATTCGCCATCCTTATAGTCTACCAAGAATCATGAAAGAAATAATCAAACCGTACAAACAAACACCTTCTGCAAGACCAACATAAATTAAGGATTTACCTAATAATGAAGAGTCTTCGCTGATTGCTCCAAGGGCAGCAGAAGCAGCAGAGGAAACGGCAATACCACCACCAACACAAGAAAGACCAACTGCAAGACCGGCAGCAAGGTATCCAAGACCAACTGCAGAACCGGCAGCTGCTGTTTCTTCTGTAGCTGCGAAAGCAGGAGTAGAGCTAAGCATTACGATAGAAGCTAAAAGCATAGTGGAAAAGAAGAAAAATACGTTGGTTGCAAGGGTCAGCTTATAACGTTTCTTCTGATCTTTTGCCTTGTTCTTTGAAGAAAGAAGAAAACTTCCAAATGGAATTACAATGCTAAGCAATAATGCAACAATAAAAGTGATTTGTGTTACTGTGTTCATGATAAATATCCTCCTTAATGAAACATAAATGTATAATAAATTAAAAATCTTTTGAAATAGTAGTAAAAAAATCATTTATCAGGTTTTATTAAGTACCTTCTTTTTAGAAAGAGTTCATTTGTTAAAAAACTTATGAGTTCTCTTTTTTTGCAAAAAATGGCTTAAATACCTTTCCGGTACCTTTATAGAAACGGCTGAACAATTCGTAGTATTCCAGACGAAGTACCTGAATACCAACAATCAGTCCTTCCATACCACAGACAAACAGGTTTCCAAGAACCACCACAAGCCAGTTAGGAGAGGCTCCATTTTCTGCACCTGCAAGCATTAATACGACTTCCATCATTGCCGCATGGCTGACTGCAAAAGCACCAATACGGACAAAAGAAAGCGTATTGGAGAAATAGCTTAACATAATTTCAAACAGTTCAAAAAACATCTGAACGAAAAACATTCCTTTTTCCTTAGGGAAAATTTCTGCTTTCTTTTCAATGGCAGCCATAATTGGCTCCTTAAATGCAATCATAATCAAAGGAATGACAAACATCACCACTAAAACAATGGTTGCAGGAAGTGGATTGCTGGTCATATAAAGCACGATGCAAAGTACAAGGGCACCATAAAAGACAAGTCCTGCTACACCATTCGCATCAAAAAAGATGCTTTCCATATCTTTTGCCTTAATACCATTGATAATATGGAAAATCATAGTTAATAAAGTAAGTCCCATACCAAAAGCAATGGTAACAATAAATACGGTGTTTAGATTACCAATCAATGGAATCTGGGTCATGTGTTTCATAGGGTGCAGCCATAGGGCATCGATGACATTCTCAAATCCAAAGACACTTCCGAAGAGGAAGCCGAACATGGTAGAGAAAACACCAGCAAAACTTACGACTGCCGCAAGGTCCATTTTCTTGAATTTATAAAGTAAAAAGCCTCCTACTACAAGGAAAAGTCCCTGACCTACGTCTCCAAACATAAAACCAAAAATGAAGGCATAGGAAATAGCAACGAAAATCGTCGGATCAAATTCATGGTAGGCAGGCATACCATACATTCTAAGAAGCAGTTCAAATGGTTTAAAAAACTTCGGATTTTTCAGTCTTGTCGGAGTTTTGGCAAAACGTTCCTTGAAATCATCATCTACAAAATAAATCAAATCTGCATCTTTGGAAGCTTCTTTTTCAAATTTCTCAAAATCAGATTTACCCATCCAGCCACAAAGAATGTAAAATACTTGGTTATTTTCTTTAGTACAGGCAGCAAGCTTACGTATGTCAAAGGTCTCGTTCAAGGTGGAAAGTGTTTGATAAGCGGCAAGTAAATCCTCTTGGTTGCTTTCTAAAATAGAAAGAATATTGTTTGAAATCAGTTCCATGGAATGATTTAATGCTTCCAGCTTTTCTTTAATTTGTTCATAGGCCTGGGCTGGTGTACCCTGATATTCATCCGGGATATATACGCGTTCAAAATGTAGGGAGGAATAAATCGCATCGGTTTTTGTTCTCATTCCAGCCGGAAGGAAATAAACGCCCCATACATAGTTGCTGTCGCTGTCACATTCAAAGAAAATAGCATCATTATTCTCAATTACATATTTACTAAAAGCAGAAAAATGTTCATGAGGAATACGTCCAAAACGGAATTTTATAAAACGAAAATCTAAAATGCTATGGATATCATATTGCAATTTTCGGAATGGTTCTATCTTATCTAGTAATTCTTCCTGTTTTCTTTGTTCCGCTAAAAGTTCCTCTCTTTGTGTCTCCAAAGACGTAATTTCAGAGCGGATGTCTTGAAGAACCTTAAGACTTTCTTCTTTATTAAGAGTTTTTGAGTTTTTTTTGGCATCCGGAATTTTTGAAATGTAGTCTTTTAAGGCAGCGGCCTTATCTTTATAAGGATTTACTTCAACAAAAGGTTTTAAAGTAGTAACTCCACTTAACTCCACCATGGCATTTTCCAGGTGAATGTCATATTTCGTAAGATATCGCTCCACTGTCTGGTCAATGGTATATTTAGGACCAGTCAGGGTAACGAAGGTCATTTTTTCAATCATAATTTTTGTCCTCCGTCCTTCAAATATTCTAGTATTTCATTTGGCGGTAACTGATAACGGATACATTCCAGTGCTGTAGTCAAGGTATGAATTTCCAATGATTTTTGGTATATGAATTTTAATATGCAGGCAATGGAATAAGGATTTTCCCGTAGCTTCTTATTCTGTATCCGAGATAAAATAATTTCAACAGCATTATCTAACTGCTCCGTAAAGACAGGTAAATATTTACCATAAGCAGTCTTTGACAAAATATCATCCAACTCAGTCATAGAAGAAGCCTCAATTAATTGTTGTAGCTGTGACTTCTTTAAATGGGTGCAGATTGGAATGATATGGGAATAAATGGTGGCTGTCGGTATTTGAAAAAAATGTTTCATTCGATAAATCCAGCTAATATTCATTAAATCAATTTCAGCACCAATCATTTCACGTATGTTTTTTTGTTCCGAACCATGTAAGTATTTTTTGTGATACTTCCAATAGGTTTTATAATAGTATAAATCCAATGCGGTTTCCATTTCAAACAAATGGTCATTGTCAGCAGGAAATTTTGTTAAAATATCATGATAAATGGTACCACTAAGGCATTGAATAAAATCTGTGACGGTTGGTGCATCCAGCAACTGTTGTGGATTAATACAGGTGTGGTTTAAGAAGAAGTCCTGAAATACCTTCGCATCAAATTCAAATAAATCAGGGTCAATAGCACAACGAAGACATTCCTTAATGGCATCAATTTCAAAACGCAGAAAGAAAATATCTAAAAATGCTCTGGTCTTTAAGTCCACAAACTTATATATTTTAAGAAAGTCCATATATTTAGAATAAGTCAACATAGATTCTATGGTGCCTCTATGAAGACTGGTTTCATCCATATGGGTAAAAATTTCTCTGTAGTCATAAACATTCTTAATATAAGAAACAAATTCAGCAGTTGAATGCAGCGAACAGATTTTAATTAAGTCGTCAGCATCAATCAACTGGCTTTCCATAGATTTTATTTTAGTAGCAATAGCACTGTATTTCAGCATTTTGGTCATCATATAACAGCACCTTCCAAAATGCCTGCTACAATCTTATCTGACATACGTTCCAGTTCAGCGTCATTGATAAGATTCAGCGTGTTTAACTGCTTCATGGTATCAGCCTGTAACTTCTCTTTGCTTTTTGCGATTTCAGAGTCAGTCTTTGCTTTTAGTGCAGCAACCTTTTCGTCCAGATTTTTTTTGGATTCTTCCTCCAATTGTTGTAATTTTTCTTTCTTTTCCTGGTCTAAGGTAGATTTATAGGAGTGGGCATGATCCATAATTCGATTTGCCTTTTCTTCAATCTCGGCCAAGGTTTCTAATAGCTTTTCCATAAAAAATCCTCCTATATTTATTTTGGCTATTACTTAGGATACTACAAAAATTTAAAAAGTAAATACTTTTTTTCAGAAAAAATTTCTTTTCTAAAAAGCCACAAAAAATCATCGTTTTTTTGTGAGAAATTAAGATTGTTTGACACTTGGAAGAAAATGTGATACGTTAAGAAAAATGAATCGTTACAGTGAAGTGGAGGAAGTTATGAGACTTAGAAATGTGAAGGGTTCCAGAGAAACCATTGCGGCAAGTGAATTTACCATAAATGAACCGAATCAGTTCAAAGGGAACTGGAAAAAGGAAGTGTTTGGGAATGAAAATCCTATTCATATAGAAATAGGTATGGGAAAGGGTAAATTTATCATGGAACTGGCAGCCATGAATCCGGATATTAATTATATAGGAATTGAAAAGTATTCCAGTGTGTTGGTAAGAGCCATTGAAAAGAGAAAGGAACAGGAACTTTCCAATGTTATCTTTATCAGAATGGATGCAGAGAATATAGAAGAAGTATTTGAGGAACAGGAAGTGGATCAGATTTATCTTAATTTTTCTGATCCATGGCCAAAGGACCGCCATGCCAAAAGAAGACTTACCAGTAAGGAATTTTTTAGCCGGTATCATCATATACTAAAACAGGATGGATTGGTTATGTTCAAAACAGACAACAAGGACTTGTTTGATTTTTCCTTGGAGCAGATTCCATTGGCAGGCTGGAAGTTAGAGTATCATACTTATGATTTGCACCATAGTGAATATGTGGAAGGGAATGTTATGACAGAGTATGAGACAAAGTTTGTAGGTGAGGGCAAACCGATTTGTAAGCTGGTGGCATATCGATAATGGAATTTAGCAGTTTAGTATAAGTTTTTTGTGTCTGTGGAAGATAATGTTTCGGAAAAATGGAGATAGGAGTAAAACAGTGAAGAAGAAGACGAAACTTCGAATTAATGCATTTACCTATCAGAAGAGAAAATTATTAAAACCAGTGAAACAGTCTTATCAATCATTAGAAGAAATAAAAAAGTTATTAAATGGAAAATAAAAACGGAATGATATATGGACTTAAGCCGGAAATGAGGTTAGGAAGGTATCATTGTAAATTATGTAACTGTTCACGTGTGAACAGTTACTAAATTACCACATTTCTGGCTTAAGGTTAATGATTCAATATGTTTTTTTGGCTTATTTACAAGGGTTTTGGCGAATTTTTTAAAACAATTCAAAAAAATCGAAAAAATTTTAAAAAAAGTGTTGACATTCATAAAAGAATCATATATAATCAATCTTGCGTTAGAGATAACGGGTTGGAAATTAGATAATAAGCGCTTCTAGCTCAGTTGGTAGAGCACCTGACTCTTAATCAGGGTGTCCAGAGTTCGAGCCTCTGGAGGCGCACTCAAAGTACTTTTTTGGCGACATGTGAGCGTTGGGAAAGTGCTTTTTTTGTTTGTTAAGAAGTATTGGTATCTTGAAAAACGAAAAGTAAGTATGTGCGTAATTTTTTATCTGGTTCCAAGGAAGAACAATTCGAAAAAAATGAAAAAGAAGGTGCAAAATGGAGAAAAAAGAAGTTGGATTTTCAAGTAAACTAGGATTTATTTTAGCTGCGGCAGGTTCTGCTGTGGGCTTGGGGAATATATGGAGATTCCCTCATTTAGCAGCAAAGTATGGGGGAGGTACCTTTTTAATGGTATACCTCATTCTGGTAGTTACCTTTGGATTTACTTTGATGTTGACGGAAATTGTAATTGGTAGAAAGACAAGAAAAAGTGTATTGTTTGCCTTTAAAGAATTACATCCAAAATGGGGATTTTTAGGGATTTTAGCGGCCATTGTACCGGTCATTATTCTTCCTTATTACTGTGTCATTGGTGGATGGGTAACAAAATATACCGCAGTTTACCTTACTGGTGGTGCTAAGGCAGCTGCAGAAAGTGATTATTTTAATTCTTTTACCAGTACTACGGTAGAGCCTTTAATCTGGATGATGGTGTTTTTGGTATTAACTTTTGTGATTGTGTTAATGGGAGTACAAAAGGGAATTGAAAAGGCAAGTAAAGTGATAATGCCGATTCTTTTAGTATTTTCCATATTCTTGCTGGTGTATGTATTAATGCAGCCAGGGGCAACGGAAGGAATTCGTTATTATTTTCAGTTTGATATGGATAAATTATCCAAAGAGGCTGTGTTTGCGGCTATGGGGCAGATGTTTTATTCTATGTCGCTGGGTATGGGAATTATGATTACTTATGGTGCACACCTGAATGAAAAGGAAGATGCAGAAAGTACTGTAAGAAGTATCGAATTATTTGATACAGGAATTGCATTTTTGTATGGTCTTATCATTATCAGTGCAGTGTTTGTATTCTCTAGTGACATTGACACTACTTTATCCAGCGGACCAAAGCTGATGTTTATTACTCTGCCAAAGGTATTTGAAGGCATGAAGGGCGGGGCTTTGATTGGTGGATTATTTTTCTTTTTGGTATTGTTTGCAGCGCTTACTTCTTCTATTTCTATTATGGAAACCATTGTTATGTGGGTGCAGGAGAAGTTTCATATGGGAAGAACGAAAGCTTGTATTTTGGTAGGAGTTTACGGTGCTGTTGCGGCAATTCCTTCTTCGTTGGGATTCGGAGTACTAAAGAATGTGAAACCTTTAGGATATGGACTTTTGGATTTCTTTGATTATGTCAGCAACAGCCTGATTATGCCGGTGGTAGCATTCTTAACCTGTGTATTCATCGGTTATGTTATGAAACCTAAGAATTTTATCAAAGATATTAAACCGGAAGGTAAGTTTAAAAGTGAAAAGTTGTATGTTGTCATGATAAAATATCTGGCACCATTGTTTACCCTGATTATTCTGGTTACGAATATTATTGGGTAATTTCAGGAGTAAATGATACTACGAATGACTCGGATTTGAGAGCATCCAATTTGTGACCTTTTGCCCATGGTATCATTGTATTAAATTTTATACTTGAAATATTAGAAAAAGATGTTATAATGCAAAAAGACATTTGTCTTTCAGAGAAAGACATTTCGAGATAGTGACAGTTTTATGGAGGAAGAAATATATTATGAAGAAAGTAGTTAAATTTGGTGGTAGTTCTCTTGCAAGTGCACAACAGTTTAAGAAGGTGGGAGATATTATCCGTAGTGATGAGTCTCGTAAGTTTGTTGTGCCATCCGCTCCTGGAAAAAGATTTGACAGTGATACAAAGGTAACAGATATGTTATATCAATGTTACGCAGTGGCTCAGGAAGGGAAAAAGTTTGATGATTTATTAAAGAAAATCAAAGAGCGTTACGATGAGATTATCAGCGGTTTAGGACTTTCTTTATCTTTAGAAGAGGAATTTAAGGTAATCAAGGAACAATTTAAGGCAAAAGCCGGTTCTGATTATGCGGCATCCCGTGGTGAGTATTTAAATGGTATCATCATGGCAAATTATCTTGGTTATGAATTCATCGATTCTGCTACGGTTATTTTCTTTAAAGAAGATGGAAGTTTTGATGCAGATAAGACGAATCAGGTGTTAGGAAAGAGATTAGAAAATGTAGAAAGAGCAGTCGTTCCTGGATTTTATGGTGCTTATGAAAATGGTGTGGTGAAGACCTTCTCAAGAGGTGGTTCCGATGTCACCGGTTCCATCGTTGCAAAAGCAGTGCAGGCGGATTTATATGAAAACTGGACCGATGTATCAGGATTCTTAGTAGCAGATCCAAGAATTATTGATAAGCCGGAAGTAATTCAGACTATTACTTATAAAGAACTTCGAGAATTATCTTACATGGGAGCAACCGTTCTTCATGAAGATGCTATTTTCCCGGTTCGTAAGGAAGGAATTCCTATTAATATTAAGAATACCAATGCACCGGAAGACCCAGGTACCATGATTGTGGAATCTACCTGTAAGTTACCTAAGTACACCATTACCGGTATTGCTGGTAAGAAGGGATTTGTTTCTGTAAATATTGAAAAAGATATGATGAACTCTGAAATTGGTTTTGGACGTCGTGTGCTTCAGTCATTTGAAGACCATGGAATTTCTTTTGAACATGTTCCTTCTGGTATTGACACCATGACAGTTTTTGTACATCAGGAAGAATTTGAAGGAAAAGAACAACAGGTATTGGCAGAAATTCATAGATTAACCCAGCCGGATTCTATCGATATCGAACCAAATCTTGGATTAATCGCAGTAGTAGGTCGTGGTATGAAGTCAAACCGTGGTACTGCAGCCCGTATTTTTGCAGCCCTTGCTCATGTAAACGTAAACGTTAAGATGATTGACCAGGGTTCTTCTGAGTTAAATATTATCATTGGTGTGGATAATCGTGATTTTGAAACTGCCATTAAGGCAATTTATGATATTTTTGTAACAGTTCAGTTATAATTTGAATCTATTTACACATACTAAAAAGACTTAAAAGAGAAATCTTTTGGGTCTTTTTTATTATGTTAGAGGATGTGAAGGAAGAGATGGAAAAAGAGGATGTAAAAGAAGATGCACAAGTGGGTGTGAAAATCGAATATGATGATAAGAATCAGCTGGTGGGGGAAATATCGGAGAATCTTTCTTTAAACATTGCGTTTATTAAAACGGTGTTTCGGGGGGATAAGGATATTGTTATGAAGGAATTATGCAGTGGGGGTGGAAATTCCTTTTTTGTGGTTTATGTGGATGGACTTACGGATGGTTTTATGGTGGAGCGGTCTGTGATTCAGCCATTACTTCGTTATGAAGGGGAATGGGGAGAACAGGTGGAAAAAAGCTGTTTGAGTACCATTGATTTTTCAAAGCAGGAAACCATGCAGGATGCAATGGTTCAGTTGACTTCCGGAAATGCAGCATTGTTTTTGGATGGTGTAAATCATTGTGTTACCATTTCTTCTAAAAAATTGCCTTTGCGTGGCGTGGGAGAGGTGCAAAAAGAGAATTCCATGCGTGGGCCAAGGGATTGTTTTGATGAGGGAATCCGGACTTCTACGGCTTTGATTCGAAGAAGAATCCGAGATACAAAACTAAGAGTAGAACAGGGAAAAATAGGGGAGCGTTCTTATACGGACTATGCAGTACTTTATCTGGAGGATGTGGCGAAGGACAGTCTGGTACAAAGGGTAAAAAAGGATTTGGAGTCTTTTGAAATTGATGGAATACTGGATGGAGGAATGGTGGAGCAGTTAATTGAAAAGAAGTGGTATTCTCCCTTCCCAACCTTGCAGAGTACACAAAGACCGGATAAAGCAGCATCTGCCATTATGGAAGGCAGAGTGGTGATTTTATTTGACAATTCCCCGGAATGTCTCATTGCACCAGCTACCTTTAATACTTTTTTTCAGGCGGCGGATGATTATTATTCCCGATTTATGGTGGCTGGATTTGCCCGAATATTACGATATATTGCGGCAGTCATTGCCATTGGTTTTCCGGGATTTTATGTGGCAGTCAGTACTTTTCATAATCAGGTACTTCCAACGGATTTAGTGTTAAAAATTGCCAAGGCAAGAGAAACAGTTCCTTTTCCTATTTTGATGGAAGTTCTTATGATGGAAATTGCCTTTGAACTTCTCCGTGAGGCAGGAATTCGGCTTCCGGGGCAGATGGGAAATACCATCGGTGTGGTAGGAGGTTTAATTGTAGGACAGGCTGCAGTGGAGGCAGGATTAGTCAGCACCATTGTGGTGATTGTGGTGGCACTGACTGCCATTGCCTCTTTTGCCATACCAAATGAGGCTTTTGCTCAGGCATTCCGACTGCTTAAGTTTCTATTTATTCTTGCTGCGGGGGTGCTGGGGCTTTATGGATTTTTCCTTGGATTGCTGGTATTAGCCATTCATTTAAGTGGATTCGAGAGCTTCGGAGTGCCATATATGATGCCGGCAGTGTCTGGAAAATATGAACCAAAGGAAGATAAAAAAGATTTTGTTTTAAAATATCCGATTTGGGATTTGAGAAAAAGACCTATCTTTGCAAGACCGAAGGAGAAAACCCGATTAAAAAAGAGAGAAAAATAAGGAATAGGAAAGAAAAATGGAAGAAAAACAGTTGGTGTTACGGCAGACGAAACGAATGATTTTTATGGAATTGTTTTCTTTGGCGGCATTTATTATGCCCTATGTTACTACGTTATATGGTGGAAAAAAGGGAATTTATGTATTGCTTTTAGGCTTGGCATTGTTGTTCTTTTTTGGAGTTTATTTTTTTCTGGTTTCTAATTTGTTTCCGGAAGGGTATGATGTGTGGCTGAAAGAGAACAGGGATGTGTTTTTTGGTAAGGTGGTGGGGGCAGTTTATGGAGTACGTTTTTTGCTTCGGGGAATCTTTGCAGCAGAATATTTTGCCGCCCTTGCTAAAAAATATCTTCTTCCCAAAGGCAGTAGTTTTTTGATTTTGCTTTGTCTGTTTGGGGTGATTTTATTTGCAAATTATGGTGGATGGGTGAAAAGGGCGAAAACCCTTGAGTTTTTGTATTGGTGGATGGTTTTCCCGTTTTTGCTTGTTTTATTTCTGGGAATAGGGCAGATTTCCTGGGATAAAGTCGTTCCGCAGGGAGATTTTTCGTTTCTTTCGGGGCTTGGTGGAGGCTGGGAACTATTTTGTATGTTTTTACCTTGTGAATTTTTACTTTTGTCTTTGCCACATACCAAAGGAAAGGGACGGGCAAGGGGATTGTTTGGGGTATTTTTTCTGATTGCGGTTTTTATGTGTGGTATTTATCTGATAACCATGGGGACTTTAGGAGAAAATTTGACTTTAATGACGCTTTGGCCGGGATTTCAAAGTCTTTCCTTTATTCCGCTTCCGGGAGGTTTTTTGCAGAGATTTGAATTATTTCTTTTATTGTTCTGGATGCTAGGGATGTTTGCCTTGATGGGGGCATATTCCTTTTATGGTGCAAAAATGTTTTCGGTTATGGTTCCTAAATGGAAAGAGTTTAAGATAGAAATTTTGTTTTTGTTGTTGGTGCTTTTACTGGCAAGTAATGGGAGTAAACTACAGGATTCTTATGAGGTTTATATCATGTATATGAAATATGTGGATGTAATCTTGGCAATCATTCTCCCATTGATTGTTTATACAAGAAAACGAAAGAAGGAGGGACAAAGGGAATGAAGAAGGAATTGGTTGTAATGATTTTGATTTTTTGTTTTACCGGTATCTTTGGGGGGGCCAGGGATATCGAGGATGAAAATTATGTCATGGTTTTGGGAATTGATGAAAATGCCCAGGGTGGGTATGTTCTTACTTATTTGTACCAGGACGGTACGAAAGAAGAGAAAAAGGTACTTTCTTTGAAGGGGGATGATTTTACTGAAATTGAGAAACAGTATAATAAAATGGCATATAAAAATCTGGAGCTTGGGCATATAAAGGCAGTTTTAATAGGAGAGAGTTTATTACAAGAGGATAAGAAAAATAAGATGTTAGAGGAACTGTTAAAAGAGGACATTCCTTATCTTTGTTATGTTTATCAGGCAGCAGATGCCAAGGAAATATTAGAAAAGGAAGCCTCGGAGCCGTTTGGTCTTACCACTCTTTTGTATCAGGGATTTGTTGGGGAAAAGAAGAAAGAAAGAGTGCAGTTGGTGGATTTGTTTGCAGATGGGGAGGACGAGAAGGAAGCACCTTTGGTGAGATTGGATGAGAAGGGTATAAAAGCGGATATTTCTGTCAATCCTTAAAAAGAGCAATGGTTAGTTGGTTGGTAATTGCGAAACTATAATATTCTATATGAGAGTGATTCAAAAGAAATAAAACAACGCAGGTACGCTCTCGCTGCGTCCGGCTCGTAGCGGTACTAAATTCGCGACGAGACGCTCATTAAGTACCGACGGCCGTCCAAGCACCTGCTAATGTATTTATTTCTTTTGAATCACTTAATATAAGTTATGGTAGTTTCGCAATTGCCTGATTATATTTTAAGGAAAGAGGAAGAACTATGAATTTAGGTAGAGGTGCTATATTAGGAATTTTATTGGGGGTGCTGGGAGGAACTTTTTTAGCAGTTTTGGACGTGTCAGCAGATTATAAGGAAAGAAAAAGTGAACAGGAAGAATTAAGTGACCATGTGATTCGATTTCATGTTCGGGCAAATAGTGATGAGGAAGAGGACCAGTTGTTAAAAGAAGAGGTAAAAGCTAATCTGGTGGCATATGTTTCTCCACTTTTGGAACAATGCAGTACGAAAGAAGAGTCCAAAATGGTATTAGAAGATGAGATGGAAGAACTTGAAAAAATTGCTCTAGAGACCATTCATGAGGAAGGATATGACTATACAGTATCTATTTATTTTAGTACTGAGGATTTTCCTATGAAGGAATATGGGGATATACTGATTCCGAGTGGAGAATATGAATCTTTGCGGGTAGATATTGGAGAAGCTGCAGGACAGAACTGGTGGTGTCTGATTTACCCGCCTTTGTGTTTTGTGGATGGCAGTACCGTCATTGTGGATGAAGATGGAAAAGAGGTGCTAAAGGAAGAGGTAGGAGAAGAAGCCTATCAGAATATGCTGATTGAGGAGGAGCCGAAAGTGGTGGTGAAGTTTAAGCTGTATGAGGAGTTGAAAGAGTTGTTTGGGTTTTAAATTAGCGGGTAGGTGGCTACGAAAAATATGAACCGATAAAAGGAAGGGGTCTCATTTCAAAATAGAGGTGATATCCTTTTTTTTGTTTGATTCAATACATAAAAAAGTGCAAATGCACAAAAAATAGTAATGGCTATTGAAGTGAAAATAATTTAGTGGTAAAATAACATTACCAAAATTCGTGCAATGCACAAAAACAAGGAGTGACGCTATGGAAATTAAGAGAGATTCATACCTTGAACAGTTAAAGATAAGAAAAGATAACGGAATGATTAAGATTATCACGGGGGCTTGCGTTAAAATAGGACTAAATCAAGAGAAACCTAATAAATAAAAGGTTTTGAATGGTTTAAGTCCTATTTTTTTATTATCAATTTGAGGTAAAGATAAGGACGGCGCCGATCGAATCTATACCTACAATAGCCAGTTATCCATATTAGATAGGATAGCTCTGGGATTGTGAGGTGAAAATCAAAATATATGTAAGATAGGACTTAGAATATGCTTGTTTTAGTGGAACAGGTATGCTAAGTCCTAATTTTTTTCAAAAAGACCGTGAGAGAATATAAATTCATTCATTTCGACCACGAGAGAATATTCTGGAATTTTAAAAGTGGAGTTACACTATATGCAAGTCAGGAAGATACCTGATGAACAACTGAATAGTAATTACAGATTCAATGAGAAATCATTGTCATACTAGAAATGTTGTATGGAGTAAAATTCCGCAACACGCACTTGGACGATAATCAGTCACAGCATTGCGAAGAGAGTCGAGGAATCGAGAGAAGAAGATGAAGCAGCAGAG
>JAFQBM010000008.1 GCA_017399685.1 Lachnospiraceae bacterium | reverse complement strand
ACGGTTTTATCACGGATTTGTATTAGGATTGCTAGTGGAATTAAGAGGAAGGTATCAGATTATGTCTAACCGGGAAAGTGGATTTGGCAGATATGACATTATGTTAGAACCGGTAAAAAAGGAACAGGATGATGCCATTATTATTGAATTTAAGGTATTTAACCCGAGGAAAGAGAAGTCCATAGAAGAAACGGTTGCCGCCGCCCTTGCCCAGATAGAAGAAAAAAAGTACGAAGCAACCCTTATGGAAAGAGGAATTCCGAAAGAAAAGATACGAAAGTACGGCTTTGCCTTTGAAGGGAAGAATGTATTGATAGGATAAGCCGGGTTTTATCTGACAAAAGGTGGCTGTTGCAGTAAGAATATAGTACACAGGATTTGACTTATATTTTATGACACAATTCCTGTTTTGGAAAAATTATTCTGAGTGCGACAACCACTTTGCAACTGTTCAAACGGAAATGGTAACGATTCTTTCAAAAAAATGAACCGAAAAAGGAAATTCGTTATACTAACCATAAGTAATAGGGAGATTTTGAAGGGGTGTGAGCAGATATGGAAAACATGAAAAGAACAAATTCACAAGATACAAAAGTCGCAAGGAGTAAGATAAATACAGCCAACCTGACCAATACAGTGGGGATTGGAATTCAGGATTTTTTGAAACTACGTGAGAATCATAACTTTTATATCGATAAAACCTCATTTATCAAGGAATGGTGGGAAAGTGGGGATGATGTAACACTAATTACCCGCCCACGTCGTTTTGGAAAAACCCTGAATATGTCCATGGTAGAGAAATTTTTCTCTTTGGATTATGCAGGAAGAGGAGATTTGTTCGAAGGACTTTTCATCTGGGAAGAAGAAAAATACCGAAATCTTCAGGGTACTTATCCTGTCGTCAGTCTTTCTTTTGCGGATATAAAAGAAACCAATTATCACATGACAAGGAAGAAGATATGTCAGCAACTGATCGAATTATATGCAAAACATTCTTACCTGTTGAAGGGTGATTTGTTATATGAAACAGAGAAAGAATATTTTAAACGTGTAAATATTGATATGGATGATGCAGATGCTACGATTACCCTGAATCGTTTATCGGCTTACCTTACCCGATATTATGGCAAAAAGCCCATTATTCTTCTTGATGAATACGATACCCCCATGCAGGAAGCCTATGTTCATGGTTACTGGGATGAGATGGTAGCCTTTACCAGAAGTCTTTTTAACACCACCTTTAAGACCAATCCTTATATGGGGAGGGGAATTATGACCGGAATCACCAGAGTATCGAAAGAGTCGGTGTTTTCGGATTTAAACAACCTTGAAGTAGTAACTACTACATCAAATAAATATGCTACGTCATTTGGTTTTACGGAAGAAGAAGTATTTGCAGCTCTGGATGCAGTGGGAATGGGAGAAGAAAAGGAAACCGTGAAAGAATGGTACGATGGATTCGTGTTTGGAAAGCATGAGGATATTTATAATCCATGGTCGATTCTTAACTTTTTAAATAAAATGGAATATACGACCTACTGGGCAAATACCAGTTCCAACAGTCTGGTGGGGAAGTTAATTCGTGAAGGCAGCGAAGAAATCAAGCAGTCTATGGAACAACTGTTAAAAGGAGAACATTTATTTTATCCCATTGATGAACAGATTGTTTACAATCAGTTAGATAATAATGAAGAGGCTATCTGGAGCCTTTTGGTGGCAAGTGGTTACTTGAAAATCCTTGGTTATGAAGCGATGGAAAAGGTGAGGAGACGCCCAAACTATGAAGTAGCCCTGACCAATGGAGAAGTACAGCTTATGTTCGAAGATATGATTAGTGGCTGGTTTGGTACACAAAGGGGAATCTATAACCGCTTTATCACCGCGATGCTGACAGGGAATGTGGAGGAAATGAATGAGTATATAAATGAGATTTCCTGTGAGATATTCAGTTATTTTGATACGGGTAAAAGAGTTTCCAAAAAAGCTCAGCCGGAACGGTTCTATCATGGTTTCGTATTAGGATTACTGGTGGATTTAAAGGGGCGTTATTATGTAACTTCCAACCGGGAAAGTGGATTTGGCAGATACGACATCATGTTAGAACCAGTAAAAACGGAATCAGATGATGCCATTATCATTGAATTTAAAGTATTTAACCCAAGGAAAGAAAATTCCTTAGAAGATACTCTTGCTTCTGCCCTTCATCAGATAGAGGAAAAACAGTACGAAGAAACCCTGATTGCGAAAGGAATTTCAAAGGAAAAGATACGAAAGTACGGTTTTGCATTTGAAGGAAAGAATGTATTAATTGGAACATTTCATAAGAAATTTAATTAGATACCAAGGATAGGTGAGCAGATGGTTTATATGGACTATCTGCTTATTTGTGTATATGATTAAAAACGATAAGCGATGGAATTTATATAGATATAGAGATATAATTTCAACCATTGGTTGTATGAAACTATCAAAATATGCTATGGAGAAAAAACGAAATAAACCTATAATAGATTGTAGAAGGAGGCAATGGAATGGATATCATAGGAAAGAAAATCAGAACATTAAGGAAAAATAAAAACATGACACAAGAGCGGTTGGCAGAGGTATTGTCTGTTTCTTCACAGGCTGTGAGCAAGTGGGAAAATGGCATTTCCATGCCGGATATTGAATTGTTACCAATTATTGCAAGATACTTTGGAATTACCATGGATGAATTTTTTAATTATCGATTGGATGCCCTAAATTATAAGGAACGCTTTATTCGATTTATGGTGGATAATGGTGTTTTAAAATTCGGAGAATTCCAGTTACAAAGTGGGAGAACATCACCCTATTATATTGATACCAGAAATTATAAAACTGCATCCCAGATTACGAAGCTTGGAACATTTTATGCGGAATGTATCCGGGAAAATAACATTCAATCCAACATTTTATATGGGAATACAGGCAGGGTAACTCCACTTTTAATTGCTACAAGTATGGTTTTATTCGAAAAGTACGGTGAAGATGTGGAGTATAGTGTTGGAAATGAAATTGGGGCAAAATTAAAACAACAGGAAGACATTACTATAGTGGAAGATACATTGACATCAGGAAAAACATTGCGTAATACATTGAAAAAAATAAGAAATATAGCAGATGGAAGTGGAATAAATGTCATCGTTTCTGTAGACAGGATGGAGAAAAGCCAACAATTATCAAAAACTGCCTTAGACAGCGTGGAAAAAGAATTCGATATAAAAATTTATTCCATTGTAACATTGCAGGATATTATAAATACAATGAAGCGTGGGGTGATTGCAAATTCAGAATATTTAGATGCAATGTTACATTACAAAGAAGAATATGGAGGACAGTAAGATGCTGATTGACAAAGTTGTAGAAGAAACCATGAAAAAGAAAAATCCATGTATTGTGGGATTGGATCCGGAATGGGACAAGATTCCGGATTGTTATAAATCGGAAGACATACCAAAAGCACAGGTTGTTTTAAATTGGGCTATGGATGTAATAGATGCGGTGAAAGATATTATAATTGCTGTAAAACCACAAATGGCTTTTTATGAGGTATATGGAGCAGAAGGATTTCGTGTAGTGCAGGATGTAGTAAAGTATGCCCATAGCAAAGGATTGATTGTGGTAGACGACAGTAAGCGAAATGACATAGGAAACACAGCCAGAGCTTATGCTTTTGCCCATTTGGCGGAAGAAGGTCCTATTAAGGCTGATTTTCTTACGGTGTCTCCGTTTTTGGGTACAGACAGTATTCAGCCATTTATGGATGTGGCAATAGCTGATGATAAGGGAGTATTTGTGTTAGTAAAAACGTCAAATCCGGGTTCTGTAGAAATTTCAGAAGCAATCAATGTCAATGGCGAAAAAATAAGCAGTTGGCTGGCAGAATACATAAATGGGATGAGTGAATCCTATATAGGAAAAAGCGGATATTCTGCAATCGGGGCAGTAATTGGTGCAACTTTCCCAGAGGAAGCAGGAAAATTAAGAAGGAAAATGAAGCGGAATTATTTCCTGGTTCCCGGTTTTGGTGCCCAGGGTGGAAGTGCCAGAGATATTGTTTCATGTTTTAATGAAGATGGTTTAGGTGCGTTAATAAGTTCTTCCAGAGGAATATTGTATCAATATGTAGGTGTAAAAGAATATGATGGCAGCAGAGAGATGTATGGAAAAATTGTGCGGGAACAGGCAGTTAAAATGAAGGAAGAGGTATATCAAGCGTTAAAGGAACACTGCAGTGAAATGAAATATTAGGTCGGAACAAAAATTTTAGTATGATAATAAATAAAAGTAGATTAGTAGGAGTAACTATAGAAAAAACAAAGATTCGTCCTATTCTGAGTAGGAATTTGAAAAGAACATACAGGAAAGAGTGGAACGATTACGAAAATGAATTATCTTGGATATTATAATAAAAATTGGTTACACTTCTTCTATAAGACAAAAGGAGTGAAAACAATATTATGATAGAACAAGATACTGTAAAATTATTACGGGAATGCGATGCAGGGATTAAAATGGGGGTTTCATCCATTGATGACGTACTGGATTATGTACATGATGAAACATTTCGAACCTGTCTTACGGAGTGTAAAAATAAACACATTAAATTAAAAGAGGAAATTCAAACTCTTTTGGACGAATATCATGATGAAGGAAAAAATCCTAATCCCATGGCGAAAAGTATGTCATGGATGAAGACAAATGTGAAACTGGTTATGAATGAATCAGATGGAACCATAGCTGATTTGATGACAGATGGATGTAACATGGGGGTAAAATCGCTCCATAGATATCTGAATCAATATAAAGCCGCCAACGAAAAAACCAAGGATATTACCAAACGACTAATCAATCTGGAAGAAAAACTTGCCATAGATATTCGTCGATTTTTATAAAAAAATAAAACAACCATTGAAACCTGAGTATTACGTCTCATTGTATGATTTTACAAGATGTGTCTTGAATCATTGAGGAGCAGTAATACATAAATCCTTTATAGTACAGGCACGACAAACGAATGAATGAACATATTACCATTTTTTGGGTTTGTCATGATAGGACAGGAATCAATGGTTGTTTTGCGTTTAGAAATAGTGTATACTTGTTTTATATTTTTGGAAGTTGTATGAAAAAAAGATGTGATGTGCAATGAAATAGGATTCGATAAATAGAATGATACATCAATTGAACTATGAATCTTTTAATCTTGTGTCGTGAAGGGGTGCCTTCGATGGTATATTTAAGTAGTTTTTTATTTTCGAGAGAAATGGTGAGTAATCCTAATATTTATCCTTATAATGTATTTGCAGATAAAAATGAAACAGTATTGATTTTTCATCCTATTACTGTGTTATACGGCAATAATGCATCCGGAAAGTCTACCATGTTAAATATTATGGCGAATAAACTGCAAATGGAAGGGCAGGAATATGCCACCAGTAACCGATATGGAACGACACCATATTTTACGAAATTTATAGATGAATGCAGTTATACCCTGGGGGAAGATGAAGAGGGAAGATGGATTCAAAAGCTTCCGCAAAAAAGCAGATATATTAAGAGTGAAGATATTTTGTATGAAATTAAGAAAATACAGCAAGAGCAGGTTTTGGGAGATGGATATGTGTATGAACATGTAAGACGAGGGATGCAAAAAGAAAAAATAGAAGGATTTAAAAATTCGAAAAAAACGCAAGAACAGTTGGAATGCTTAAAATTTGCCCAGGAGAAATATTCGAATGGGGAAACAACCTTGCAGATGCTAGAGGACTATCTTGAACCGGATGCCCTTTATCTGTTGGACGAACCGGAAGTATCCCTGTCACCGGCAAATCAGACTGTATTAGCAGAAAAATTAAATCAGATGACGAGATTTTTAGGTTGTCAGTTTATTATTTCTACGCATTCCCCTTTTATGTTAGGGACGTTAAATGCGAAGATTTAT
Source organism: Lachnospiraceae bacterium (assembly GCA_017399685.1). Classification (GTDB taxonomy): domain Bacteria; phylum Bacillota; class Clostridia; order Lachnospirales; family Lachnospiraceae; genus RGIG1668. The sequence goes on along the minus strand of JAFQBM010000008.1, from coordinate 82,149 downwards.
AATCTTGATGGGAAAGAGTTAGAAGAAGCGAAATGGACAGAACTACCGAATGTTAGATATTTTTACGATTTTTTTGAAAAACATCGGGATGAGTTTAAATGAAAAAAGAGTTTAAATGAGAAAAAATTTCAATGAAAAAAGGATACTTTTTTTTAACACAGGCGCAAAATGTTTGAGGATGTGATGGTTTTATGAGGGAAAATTTGAATATCAGAATGATAAGAAAGAGAGGAATTTAAGTAGAAAATGAATAACGTAAGTGACGTATCGAAAAAGAAAAATTTACCGAAAAAGAAAAGACGGTACATAGTGACAGCAGTATTTATGGTATTGTTAGCCGGAGGAATCCTTTTTTGTGTAAAAGCCAAAAATAACCTGGGAAGGACGGATTTTTCTTCTTTTGAAGAATTTTCTGAAGCTGGTGGAGTGATGGTATATGGAACTTTATCAGATGGGAACCTTCCGGAAGGTGCGAAAGAGATACATTATTATCTCTCTAAAACCGCAATTTATAAGAAAAGTATTTATTCCTTTGTAATGGAGGATGAAGCGGAATATGATTTGTTTATGGAAGAAATAAAGAATTATAGCTGCACAGAACATGCAGTATCCTATCCATATTGGAATTGGAATGATGATTATGTTTATACGGAAGATGAATTGACTGAAATGAAGTATTTGGAAGAAAATTTTGAAAAAATGGATTATAAGGAAATTCTATCCATGTCAAGGCATCATAAAGGTTTTGCAAATGGTTATGGAGCAACGGTAAAAGACTTTTTGGATTTAGATTATTCGCTAAATAATTTCCCAAAAGGTTTACCATTTTCAGAAGTAATCTCTGATAATATTGAGGATTATACGGTTTTATATTACTATCCTCAAGGTTCAGGCTCTAAGGCGGAAGGGATACTGGTAAATGAAGAAACGAGGTGTTTTGTGATTTTTTATCTGGGTGGAGTCAGGTAAAAAGAGATAGTATTATATAATGAAATTTAAAAAGAAAAACACTTCCCAAATTAAAATAATTGTGTTATAGTAAAACGCAAAGGCAAGGAAGAGAAGAGTACATCGTTAGATATGTCACAGAGAGTCTGGAGCGGTGGGAACAGACACAGAAGGAACGATGGAAAATGGTCTCGGAGCTGCGCACCGAAGCATAGTTTGTGCCAAGGCTGCGACGGGTGCACCCGTTATAGTGATAGACTATCGGTGAATCATTTCTCATCTGTAGTTGATAAGGCTTATATCGTGAGGTATAAGTGAATTTAGGGTGGTAACACGAAGCTTTTGCTCTCGTCCCTGAAAAAGAAATTTTTCAGAGAGGAGGGCTTTTTTTATTTCACTGATATGATGTTTGAATCATTGAGGTGCCATTTTATAGGGAAATTCGTGAATTTCCTATGTGACAGTACAAAGTTATCACTACAAAATTAGGAAATGAGGTATGTATTATGAAAGATATTTTAATTGGTGGAGCATGGGTATATGCAAATGGTTCTTTGCATATAGGACATATTGCAGGATTGTTGCCGGGAGATGTACTGGCAAGATATCATAGAGCCATCGGGGACAATGTATATTTTGTATCAGGAAGTGATTGTCATGGAACCCCGGTTGCCATCCGGGCAAAACAGGAAAACAAAACGCCACAGGAAATCAGTGATTTTTATCATCAGGAATTTGCAGAATGTTTTGAAAAACTGGGTTTCAGTTATGACGTATATACCAAAACATCAGCAGAAGAACACAAAAACTTTGTAAAAGAATTCCATGAGAAGCTTTATGAAAGTGAGTATGTTTATGAAAAAGAAGTTCCACAGGCATATTGTGAAACCTGTCTGACCTTTTTAGCAGACCGGTTTGTATTAGGGAAATGTCCAAAATGTGGAGGAAATACAAGAGGAGACCAATGCGATGATTGTGGTACCATACTGGAACCGGAAAACTTATTGGAACCGGTTTGTGCAATCTGTGGAAAGAAGATAACCTTTAAAAATTCGAAACACTTATATATTGCGATTTCAAAGCAGGAGTGTGAGTTAAAAGAACTGGTAGATAAACATACAGACTGGAGAAAAAATGCAATTTCTTTTACCAATCGATATATTGAAGAAGGCTTAAGAGACCGGGCATTGACAAGAGATTTAGATTGGGGAATCAGCGTACCTAGGGAGGATTATGATAAAAAGACCATTTATATCTGGGCAGAAAATGTGTTAGGGTATCTTTCTGCAAGTAAAACAGCCACAGAAATTAGAAAATCAAGCTTTGAAGCACTGTGGGGGAAAGATGCAAAACACTATTATGTCCACGGAAAAGATAATATTCCATTCCATACCATTATTTTACCAGCCCTTTTGATTGCCAATGGGGAAGGATGGCATTTGCCGGATCAGATTGTTTCAAGTGAGTATTTAACACTGGAAGGAAGAAAGATTTCCACAAGCCAGAATTATGCCATTTGGGTCAAGGATTTGCTGAAACAATATGAACCGGACTCCATTCGTTATTATTTTCTTGCCAATGGACCGGAGAAAAAGGATGCAGATTTTTCATGGAGAGAATATGTTCATACTCACAATGGAGAATTATTAGGGGCCTATGGAAACTTTATCAATCGTTCCTTATCTTTCATAAATAAATATTGGGATGGTGTTGTACCGGAAGGTGTGGAACAAGCAGATATCAGTAAGCAGATAGAAGCCTTGTTTGAGACTGTAGGTAAGAAAATAGAATGTGGAGCTTTTAAGGATGCTTTGGGTGAAATCTTTGATTTTGTAAGGGCAGCAAATAAATTTTTTGACACAGAACAACCATGGATTACCAGAGATACGGATGACAAAGCTTGTAAAAATACCCTTTATCAATGCGTTCAAATCATTGCCAATTTGGCGGTACTCTTACATCCGTTTTTACCATTTTCTTCGGGAAAAGTGTTTGCATGGCTGGATATAACGGATAAGTGGAAGAAACAGTCGGTTTCGGCAGGATATCATCTTCCAGAAATAGAAATTTTGTTCCAAAGAATTGATAAAAAGGTGATAGAGGAGGAATCGGAAAAGTTAAAAGCTATTTTGTAGGAATACTCTTGATCAGACAGTAAAACAAATTTTTAAAGCACAATCAGCAGTGGTTTTCCATATTGAAAAAAGAACCAAATGGAATTTTAATAGTGATATCAGGTTCAAAAGATATTTTGAACCTGGTGACATAATAATTGGTAAATAAATAAGAGCATTTTTACATTGGATGAAGTAATATAAAGGAGAAGAGTAGTAAAAAGTAACGAAAATCTCCTTAAAGATTCGATGTTTTGCTGGCTTGACTACGAATTTCCTATATTATATACTAGTGGTAGAGAATTTTGCTGATTTTTTACAGAACCTTCCAATCGACATCTATATTCCTTTGCAGAGGGATAGATAAGAATAGTATTGCCACTATTTGCAGCTGGAAGCATTACTATTCGTTCTTTCATGGAAAGGTAGAATCAGTAGTGGGAGTTGGAATGCCAATGATTAAAATGTAACGAATCTAAAAGGAGGTGAATCTTTCATAAGGTATTATAAAGTCTAATGAATAAAAATCAATAGACAAAAAGTACGAAAAAAGTCGAAATTTACGGAATAAGTTGTTTATATTGTCTGTTTTAACCCAATATAACGAATCTTTGTATTTTTTTGTATACAAATAAATTAGCTAATATGCAGAAGCTGATTTATATTTTTGGCAAATTCCAATAACAGGTAATGTTAATCTTAAGGTTGTAAGATTTCCATTAATATTCTCTAATAAAGTTTGAGCAATGAAATAAAATTTTAGGAGAGAAAACATGAACTACAAATTTAAAAAGAGCATAAAAAGCAGAATTTTATGTATTATTTTAACACTTTGTATGGCGTTTGCAGGAATTATATCAATTCCTAATTCAGAGCCAGTCAATGCACAACAAGATAGCAGCAACTATAAACTCGCAGACGATATACAGGATGGTGTTATTTTACACTGCTTTAATTGGACATATAATGATATTAAGGCTGAACTTCCGAATATTGCAGCAGCAGGTTTTACTTCAGTGCAGACATCACCTGCACAGCCTTCTGTAAATTCAGGAGTATGGTACTGGCTTTATCAGCCACTTGGATTCTATGTTGCTAACAATGATATAGGAACTAAGGAAGAACTTCGTTCACTTTGTGAAGAAGCAGATAAATATGGCATAAAAGTAATCGTAGACGTGGTTGCAAATCACCTTGCAGGAGATCATTCCAATATCCAAGGTGACCTTAAGGATGGACAGTTCTGGCATCACTATGGTGAGGTAACAGATTGGACAGATCGTTATCAGGTTACTCATGGAGAAATTGGTATGCCTGATATTAACAGTGAACATAGCTATGTTCAACAATGTGTAAGTAATTATATCAATGAATTAAAATCATTGGGTGTTGATGGTATCAGATGGGATGCAGCGAAACATATTTCATTACCAAGCGAAGGCTGTAATTTCTGGCCTGCAGTAACAAGCCAGGGATTATACCACTATGGTGAAATCCTTGTAGGTCCGGACGATCGTAAAACCGGTAATGAGGGTCTGATGAAAGAGTATACAAATTACATTACAGTTACAGATAGTAATTATGGAAAAGATCTTCGTGAAGCTTTTGCATCAGGTAAGGCACCGGAAGCTTATGGTAACTGGTCTGCTCGTGGTATTTCAAATGATAAATTAATTTATTGGGGCGAAAGTCATGATACCTGGTCAAACAATCAGGATTGGGGATACTCAAATGGCATGAGCCAGAATGTAATTGACCGTGCGTATGCTGTTGCAGCAAGCCGTAATGGGGTATCAGCTTTATACTTCTCACGTCCGGCTTCTACAAATAAAGAAAGCATTAGAGCAGGACAGAAGGGAAGTACTCACTTCACAAGCATCGAAGTAGCAGCAGTAAATCATTTCCATAATGCAATGATTGGACAGCCTGACTACTATACGACAGGAAACAACTGTGCGGTTGTTACTCGTAATACTGGTGCGGTTATTGTAGCAGGTAGTGGCGGAAACTTTAGTGTTTCAGTTCCAAATGGTGGAAGCTTAGCTGAACCAGGTACTTATGTGGATGAAATCACAGGTGAAAAATGGACTGTTACATCAACTACTATTACAGGAAAGATTGGTTCATCAGGTATTGCAGTAATTTACAAGGATGGTGTAACACCTCCACCAACAGAAAAAGGTACAGTATACTACAAAAATACGAACAATTGGAACAATGTATATGCTTACTATTGGAGCGACAGTAATAAGAATATGACTACATGGCCAGGTGTGCCAATGACCAGCATTGGTAACAATGAATATAGTGTAGAAATTCCTAAGAATGCTACTAATATCATTTTCAGCAACCAAGGAAGTTCAAAGACAGATGATTTGGATCTTCCGGGTATGGATATGATTTATAACAATGGCAGCTGGTCGAAGTATGGCAGTGATCCTATCAAACCAACCATCCATAACATTTATTATAAAAACACAAGCAATTGGAGCAATGTATACGCTTACTACTGGAGTGACAGCAACACAAAGATGACTACATGGCCAGGTGTACAGATGACCAGTGTTGGGGATAATTCATATGGTACTTCCATTCCTGAGGATGCAAAATATATTATCTTCAATAATGGCAGTGGCACAAAGACTGATGATTTGACACTGGCAGGATTAAATAAAATTTATAATAATGGCAGCTGGTCAGATTATGGCAATGGCACTATCATCCCTATTGATAAAAACATTTATTACAAGAATACAAATAACTGGAATAGTGTATATGCTTACTATTGGAGTGACAGTAACACAAAGATGACTACATGGCCAGGTGTACAGATGACCAGTGTTGGAAATGGTACATACAAAATTGAAGTTCCTTCCGATGCAAAGTATATCATTTTCAATAACGGAAATGGTTCACAAACCGTTGACATTACTTTAAATGGTACAGGAATGATTTATAATAACGGAAGTTGGTCTAGTTATTCATAATTTAGCCAAGAAAATTTTCGAGGTCTAATATTGTATTGTTAAAAAATCCCCTTCAAAACTGAGGTTTTGAGGGGGATTTTTAATAATTTGAAATAAGGGTGTTGTATAAAGGAACGATATAATGGTATGCTAATAGCAGTTTTGAAATTTGCAATATTAAGTTTCAATCATTTAAACCGTAAATGATTTCGGGAAAATATATAGTGATACAAAAAAGATAAAATTTTTAAGAAAGTGTGAGTATAATGAGTCAGACAGTAACTTCGAAAGAAAATCCATTACAAACGGAGCAGGTCTCAAAATTAATGTTTCAATTTGCAGTACCAAGTATTATTGCTATGCTTGTGGGGGCAGTATATAACATTGTAGACCAGTTGTTTATTGGACAGAAAGTAGGTACATTGGGAAATGCAGCAACCAATATTGCATTTCCTTTATCGACGTCCTGTATTGCACTGGCGCTATTATTTGGTATTGGCGGGGCGTCTTGCTTTAACTTGTCCTTAGGGCGGGGAGAGAAGAACAAGGCAATTCATTATGTAGGAAATGCTTTGGTGATGTTGTTTGCCTGTGGATTGATTCTTTTACCTTCTTTACATCCATCGGTAAGGCTATAAAAGGTGTATTTTTGTCTTTAACCAGACAGATTATATTCTTGTTGCCGTTATTACTAATACTGCCTGCAATTATGGGGATTGATGGAATTCTTTATGCAGGACCGATTTCAGACGGGGTAGCAGCCATCATAGCCATCCTTATGGTCTGGTTTGAGTTTAAAGCAATGAAACGTTTGAAACAAAAACTGTAAAAAATATTATGAATAGGAAACAATGAAACCTCGGTGATTCACCACATGAATCATCGAGGTTTATTTATCGTAATTATGTATAAAAAAATCGTTATTTTTTGAACGAAAAATCGATTGAAAAAGCTCTATGGTTCATATAAAATAGTGATAATTGAGCAGAAAAGGAGTTGAGGCAGGTATGTAAAGGAGTGATGCAAAAGGTATTGGGGAAACAGAAACAGGCTTCAAAGTGGTGGCTGATAGAAGTCGAATCCTTTACCTTGGATGATTTGTGAGTCATTCAGGTTGTGGAAATTTATTTAAAAAACTATTTATGAAGAAAATAAAAAGGAAAGAAGGTAAGGTTTTGAAGAAATACAAAATAACAAGAAAAATATTAAGTATTATAATGATAATTGGTATGTTTGTAACTTTATTACCAGCTGGTACACCAGTTTATGCAGAAGATGGAACTGGAATGAACGTCACCTTGCATGTTTACAATGGAGCAGATGGTGGATTAGGTTACGATGAAGTTTATATGCAGTATTGGCAGGCAGGAACCGCTACCATAACAAATGCAACAGAAGAGGATTTTGCTGCTTGGAATGTGAAAAGGTATAAATTAACAGCTGAAGAAAATGATTGGTATACCTTAACCATTCAAGGCAGTGTAGAAGGATTCCAATTTTTAAACTCGGATGGAAGTTCAAACACCAGTGGTAAAGGATATGAGGCAAATATGGCTTCCTATAGTGGAGACTTATATTATAAAAATGGTGCCTTGTATAAAGATGAATCATGTACTGAAAGATTGACTTCCTTTGAGTCATTTCCACCATTTTTATTAGTTGGTAATATTCCTGGAATTGCCTGGGATCAAACTGCCGACCCTAATTTTTCACAGGTTGGTTCCACTGACGAATATACCGCAACCTTAAATAATGTACCAGCAGGAAATTATGAATATAAGGTATTACAAAATCCTGCTGAAAATGGCTGGAATAAACCTTGGGGAGGAAACGATAATAGAACCTATACTTTATCAGCCCCTGCAAATGTAACATTTAGTATCAATAAAGCAGACGATACCATGGGTGTTACTGTTACACCAACATACATACAAGATTTAGTTCTATCAGGAGAAATGGAGGTAGAAAAGGGAAAGAGTCTTACTTTACCATCTACTGCTACTTATTATGCCGGAGATGGAACTGCTGAAAACGGAGTTAATGTAACTTATTCTATCACAGAAGAGGATAAAAATGCAGGTGTAACTTTAACGGATGGTGTGTTGACAGTGCCTGCAGCTTATTCAAAAACAGCAGTAACTGTTTCCGTTTCCTATAATGGGTATAGTAAAGATGTTACTGTAAATGCAGTAGACAAAATTTATACCTTTACCATTCGTTACTATAATCCAAATGCCACCAGTGTGGATGTAAATGGTCCGGACTTATGGGTTTGGGCGAATGATAATACTGGAAGAGGAAATCAGGGATATACCTTTACCGGAACTCTTGTGGATGAAGAGAATGGTATCACTTGGTTGACCACAGAGATTAAAGTACCATATACGAAACTAGGTATCATCGGCAGAATCGTTGCAGGTGATTGGAATGGTGGTCAGGATGGAAATCAATATTTTGAGATGCCAGAAGGAAACACTGAAGTGACAGCATGGTATGTGCATGGACAAGGAATTACCGTAGAAAAACCTGTGGTAAAGAAGGAAGACCCAAGATACGTTGTGTTAGAGTATGAAAGAGCTGACGGAAATTACGACGGCTGGGGAATCTATACCTGGAATAGTGGTTTTGGCGGAGCAGTAACCGTAGACTTTGTAGAAGAGAATGGAAAAGGCGTTGCCAAAGTTCCAATTACTTCTAGTGTTTCGAGCTTATCATTCTGTGTAAAACAGACCGTTGGAGACAATGAATGGGCAAATAAAGATGGTGGAGATCATTCTATTGTAACACCATTAGATCAGACTATTATCAAGTCCTATATGCTGGAAGGCTCAGAACCACAATTACAATATCCATACAATACAGGTTATTATATTGATACGAAAGACAACAGTACTTACTTTTACTATCGTGATGATGCCAAGTATCTGGATGGAACATTGTCTGGTCTTGGAACTGTGAAAGTGGAAGTAGACGGACAAGAATATAGTATGACTTATGATGCACAAACTCAGAGATTTGTCTACAAAAAGACAGGTTTAGTAGAAGGAGAGCATACATACAGATATAACATAAATGGTACATATGAATTAGACAGATTCAATGAAAATACAAAAAATGTAAGTGGAACAGACTATTCTGTATATGAATATCGTAAGTACAATGCAAGCCTTAAGGCATCATTGCAGATGACTTCTATGAATTCAACACAAAATAATGTGTTATCACTTGTAATCCAAGGCAATAACTTAGAAACTATGGAGATTGCGGAAGCGTATGTGGATGCAAGCGCTTTAGGGTTAAGCAGCCAGTATAAAATTGACACAGAATTATTAGCAGTAGTATTGTCAGTAAAAGATTCTGTAGCAGAAGGAAAGAAAACTCTTCCAATTACGGTGGTTGACCAATATGGTAATGAATACAAAACAACCGTAGATGTTACCGTAGTGGCAAAGAGTGAGGATGATTTTGATTGGGATGAGGCTGTTATTTATTTTATGGTAACAGACCGTTTCTTTGACGGAAATTCATCTAATAATGCAGCAAACGGTGCAGATACTTATGGAGAAAATCCTGGATTGTATCATGGTGGTGACTTTGCAGGTGTTACTGAAAAATTGGATTATCTTAAGGATTTAGGAGTAAATACAATATGGATTACACCGATTGTAGATAATATTGATGGTACAACCGTAAGTGGAACAGGTTCAGAAGACGTTCCTTATAATGCAGCTTATCATGGATACTGGGCAGATAATTTTGAAGCTTTAAATCCTGCTCTTGGAACAGAAGAAGAATTTGCAACCCTTATTGAGGAAGCCCATAATCGTGATATGAAGATTATGGTTGACGTAGTAGTAAATCATACCGGATATGGTGCGGATACAGAGGAAAGATTTGCTGGAATGATTCGTGATGATGCAGACGAAAATGATTATATCCATGGTGGTGGTCAGGCAGGTCTTCCAGACTTTGTTACTGAAAATCCGGAAGTTAGGGATAAGGTAATTAAGTGGCAGGTACAATGGATGACGAAGTTTGACATCGATTATTTCCGTGTTGATACAGTAAAGCATGTGGATAATACGACCTGGACAGCATTTAAGAATGCATTAACAGAGGAAAATCCTGAATTTAAGATGATCGGTGAATACTATGGTGCTGGTTACGCAAGTACTTTTGATAATTTAGGAACAGGTACTATGGACTCTCTGCTTGATTTCGATTTCAACAATATGGCAAGTGATTTTGTTGTAAATGGTAAAATTGACAGCGTTGAAACCTACTTCGAGTCAAGAAATGCAGCTGTTGACAACACCGCTACAATGGGCGCCTTCTTAAGCAGCCATGATGAAGAGGGATTCTTATATGGTTTAAGACAAAATTTTGATGAGGATACTGCTGTTGCAAAGATGATGGTAGCGGCTTCATTACAATTAACTTCCAAAGGACAGCCGGTTATTTATTACGGTGAAGAAATTGGTTTGTCAGGGGCAAATAATTATCCATATCAGGATAATCGTTATGACTTTGATTGGTCAATTGCCAACGAAGACAATGCAATTTATGCTCATTATAAGAAGATGTTAGAAATAAGAAATGATAATACAGAGGTGTTTGCAAAGGGTACAAGAACGAAACTTGCAGGTTCTGATGACTTAAAGTATCTTGTATTTGAAAGAAACTATGGAAGTGATAGTCTTGTGGTAGCATTAAATGTAACGGATGAGACTAAAACTGCAACTTTTGCAACAAATTATCAGCCTGGTACTATATTGATTGATTTATATAATGAAGAGGCTTATAAAGTAAAAGCAGATAAGACTGTTACTATCAGTATTCCTGCAGAAGGAAACGGAGGTACAGTGGTATTGAAAGAACAATCTTCTCAAGACTCAGATAATGAGGAAGGCAAGAATCCATTTCTTCCAATATTACCTTCCGGACCATCCATTTCTGTAATTCCAAGTACTCCAAGTACTCCACCACAAAGTGGAAAACCGGAAAATGGATGGCATACGGATAAGGATGGAAATCGTTATTTTTATCAGGACGGAAACATCGTAAGCAATCAATGGTATAAAAAAGACAATCAATGGTATTACTTTGATGAAGTTGGTATGATGAAAACCGGCTGGTTAAAGCATGAGGGAACCTGGTATTACTTGAATGCAGACGGAGCAATGAAGACTGGTTGGGTAAAAGACAAAGGAACCTGGTATTATTTGAATACAGATGGCTCTATGAAGACCGGCTGGGTAAAAGACAAAGGAATCTGGTATTATCTAAATACAGATGGCTCTATGAAGACCGGCTGGGTAAAAGACAAAGGAACCTGGTATTATCTAAATACAGATGGCTCTATGAAGACCGGCTGGGTAAAAGACAAAGGAACCTGGTATTATCTAAATACAGATGGCTCTATGAAGACCGGCTGGGTAAAAGACAAAGGAACCTGGTATTATTTAAATGCAGATGGCTCTATGAAGACCGGCTGGATAAAGGATAAAGGTCTATGGTATTACTTGAATGAAGATGGTGCTATGGCAACCGATACAGTGATTGATGGATATAAGATTAATCATGAAGGTGTATGGGTAAAATAATTTGATGTCAGAATTCAGAGGTCATGTTTGCAAAAAAGCATGAGTTTGAAATCAACACATAATGTTTAACCGGAAAAGGGTAAGACTCTCAGAAAAAAGGGGGACTTGCTCTTTTCTGCATTTTAAGCAAAGAAAAAATTTGGGGGGTACATAATAATGTAAAATGTATATTTTATGATGAAAAATTAATAGAAATAGGTTATAATGGTATAGTTAATAACTTGAACGAAAAAGGAGGTCTTTGAGTGGATAAAAAAGCGATGAATTGTTTAAGTTATGGGTTATTTGTCCTTACTGCGAAGAAGGATGGAAAGGACAATGGATGTATTATTAATACAGTCCAACAGGTAACATCGGAACCTAATCGTATCAGTATTGCGGTAAACAAGGCAAATTATACCCATGATATGATTGTGGACACAGGAGTTTTCACAGTATCTGTCATCAGTGAACAGGCGAAATTTGATTTATTCAAGAGATTTGGTTTCCAGTCTGGAAAGGATACAGATAAGTTTGAAGGATTTCATGATTTTAAAACTGCTGATAATGGTATCCGGTATATTACACAGGGTACCAATTCTTATATTTCTGCAAAAGTAGAAAAAATGGAGGACTTGGGCTCTCATACACTTTTTATTGCAGAAGTTACAGATATGAAGGTATTAAGCAGTGTCCAATCGGCTACTTACAGTTATTATCATAATAATATTAAGCCGAAACCACAGGAAGTTGGAAGGACAGAAGATGGGCAGACCATTTTCAGATGCACCATTTGTGGTTATGAATATGTAGGTGAAGAGTTGCCGGAAGATTTTGTTTGTCCGTTGTGCAAACACCCGGCGTCTGATTTTGAAAAAATAGTAAAGGAGAAAAAAGAAATGGGAACAAACAAGTACGCAGGAACAAAGACAGAAAAGAACTTATGGGAAGCATTTGCAGGAGAATCACAGGCCAGAAATAAATATACTTATTTTGCTTCCGTAGCAAAGAAAGCAGGATATGAGCAGATTGCAGCATTATTTTTACAGACTGCAGAAAATGAAAAAGAACATGCAAAACTATGGTTTAAGGCATTAGGAGAATTAGGAGATACTCCAGCAAACCTTTTGCATGCAGCAGAAGGTGAAAATGCAGAATGGACTGATATGTACGAGCGTATGGCGAAGGAAGCGGAAGAAGAAGGTTTTACTGAATTAGCAGCACAGTTCAGAGGTGTTGCTGCCATTGAAAAAATGCATGAAGAAAGATACAGAGCGTTGCTTCATAATGTAGAAGCCATGGAAGTATTCAAAAAGAGTGGTGTTACTATGTGGGAATGCCGTAACTGTGGTCATGTAGTAGTGGGATTAGAAGCACCGGAAGTTTGCCCTGTATGTAATCATCCACAAAGTTACTTCGAAGTAAGAAAAGAGAATTATTAATCATCCAAAATGCTTAATAAACGAAATAGCCACGCTGATAGCGGTTTATAAGATATTTTGTGAATGATTGGAGTTTCGTAAGTTCTAGAGAAACTAATATATAAAATAATAGAAGTGTAAAACAGCTATGAAATTAAAGTGCATCCGGGTGTTAGAGCAAAATATCTGACATTTCCAGATGCACTTTGTCATTTTTTTGGGTTTAGAAAAAGCAAAATGAAAATATCTATCAATAAGAAGTATTGATTTTAGAAAAAGGATATGCTATATTAATACGCAGTTAGATACAACTAACTGATTGTAAATCATGTGAGGCCCTTTCAAAGTCGTAGCTGTTACGACAGAGTAGGATGTCCCGGAAACTGAGGTGCGGTTTGTGGGACATCTTTATGAAAGGAATTGGTTGCTGGTCACATGGGGAACAGCAATAGGAATTGTGCTGAAAAGGAGAAATAGACGAATGAATTATTTGCAGATTGAAAAAGTAATTGGAAGAGAGATTTTGGACTCTAGAGGAAATCCTACCGTAGAAGCTGAAGTTACATTAGCAGACGGAACCGTGGGGAGAGGTACTGCACCAAGTGGTGCATCCACAGGAGAATTTGAAGCTTTAGAGTTGAGAGATGGTGATAAAACAAGATACCTTGGAAAAGGTGTTACAAAGGCAGTAGAAAATATCAATACCGTGATTGCAGATACCATTATTGGTATGGATGCCTCTGATATTTATGCAGTGGATAAGGCTATGATTCAGGCCGATGGAACAAAGGATAAATCAAAACTCGGAGCAAATGCAATTCTTGCTGTATCCATTGCAACAGCAAGAGCGGCAGCCATGGCTTTGGATCTTCCTTTATATCGTTTCCTTGGAGGAATCTCAGGCAACAGACTTCCGGTTCCAATGATGAATATTTTAAATGGTGGTGCCCATGCAGCGAATACTGTAGATGTACAGGAATTTATGATTATGCCGGTAGGTGCTGGCAGCTTTAAGGAAGCACTTCGCTGGTGTGCAGAAGTATTCCATGCACTTGCAGCTTTATTAAAGTCAAAAGGACTTGCAACATCCGTAGGGGATGAAGGTGGATTTGCACCTGACCTTGCCAGTGATGAAGAAGCAATTCAATACATTTTAGAAGCAGTAAAGAATGCAGGCTATGAACCAGGCAAGGATTTCATGATTGCTATGGATGCAGCTTCCAGTGAATGGAAAGGTTCTGCTAAGGGTGAATATGTTCTTCCAAAGGCCGGAACAAAATTCACTTCTGAAGGATTAATCGAACACTGGAAACAGTTGGTAGAGAAATATCCGATTATCTCTATTGAAGATGCCTTAGATGAAGAAGACTGGGAAGGCTGGCAAAAGCTTACCAAAGAACTTGGTGATAAGGTACAGCTTGTAGGAGACGATTTATTTGTTACCAATACCGAAAGATTACAAAAGGGTATCAAGATGGGCTGTGGTAACTGTATTTTAATTAAGTTAAACCAGATTGGTTCCGTTTCTGAAACATTAGAAGCCATTAAAATGGCTCACAAAGCAGGATATACTGCAGTATCTTCCCACCGTTCCGGTGAAACAGAAGATACTACCATTGCTGATTTAGCGGTGGCTTTAAATACCTGCCAGATTAAGACAGGTGCTCCTAGCCGTTCCGAACGTGTTGCAAAATACAATCAATTGCTTCGCATTGAGGAAGAATTAGGAGAAAGCGGTATTTATCCGGGAATCGAAGCATTCAATGTAAAAAGATAACAAACAACAATAAAATGACAAGAAATATAAAAAGATAAAATGACAAGTATCACCTTGGGGGAAATAGTGCTTTTTCCCCCAGGAAAATAAAAAACCGTATGCCCAAGGTATGCTCAAAAGGCATCCCTCCTTAAAATCCGGGGACGAAATCTCCGGATTTTTTATACAATACAACATAACGGTTGTTATGTTGGAGAAATTAGAGCAAAAAGCAAACAAAAATAAAAGAGGTATAAAAATGGAACGAACAACAGTAGAAAAAGAAGGGTTTTGTGGGATGTTTCATCCTGTTCAAAACATAGAAGAAAAGCAGGTAGTCATTGTGTTAGGAGGAAGTGAGGGAAACGAGAATATCCCTATGAATGTGGGAGCGCAGTTTGCTGAGAAAGGAATTCCAGCATTGGGAATCTGCTACTGGAATGTGCCAGGGCTTCCGGAACAGCTGATTCGTGTACCTTTGGAACCTTTTGAAAAGGCAATTGGCTGGTTAAAGAAAAAAGGATATGAAAAAATTTTTATCTATGGTATTTCAAAAGGAGGAGAACTGGCACTTTTAGTAGCTTCTCTTATGCCTGATATCTGTGGTGTCATTGCATTATCACCGATTCATTGTATCTGGGGTGGAATGAAGGGAAATAAGGGTCTGCTGAATAAGACATTTACCAAACAATCCGAATTTACCTGGCGGGGAAAAGATTTTCCATGTATGATAGCAGAATTAAAATATGGTTCTGCTGTGAAAAATTTTCTTCTACATCAACAGTTTGAACTTTCTTATATGTATGAAAATCCTTTAAAAAATTTTGATGAAAGTACAGCAATACCAGTAGAGAACATTAACGGGGATATTTTGTTTATCTATCCGGAACAGGATTTGATGTGGCCTAGTAAAGCGGCAGTGGAATATATGCAAAAACGGTTAATAGATAAAGGTTGGAAACATAATGTTACCGTACTTTCTTATGAAAAGGCAAGTCATATTATGGTTCCTTTAGACCCTCCTGCTTTAAAAATGTTTAAAGTGGAACGAAAGTTTAAAGAAGAATGTAGAAAAAACCGGCGGGACGCATTTGCAAAAACCATTGAATGGCTGAAGGAGAGAGCATGAAAGTAGAAGAAAAAAGAACAAGGGAACTTTTAATGGAAGTGGCAGCAAAAGAGTTCCTTAACTACGGATTTCAAAAGGCATCTCTTAGAAAAATTTGTGAAAAGGCTGGCGTTACTACGGGAGCGTTGTATTTCTTTTTTAAGAATAAAGAAGATTTGTTTTCACAGCTGGTGTCAGGAGCAATTTCAGAACTTAAAGGGCTGATTTCCACTGTAGCCGAAGATGAGATGAAGGGAAAGAAGTCAAGTTCGGATGTGGATCAGGAAATCATGAAGTTTTTATGGAAGCATAAGATAGAAGTTCAGTTGCTTCTGGAAAAATCAAAAGGTACAAAATACGAGCATTTTAAGGAAGAAGTGCAGCAAAAATTAGAACAGGGATTTGCTATGTTCTATGAACAATATTCCGGACATTCTGTGGACGAACATCTGGTAAGGATTTTAGCAGCCATGCGGATGCAGGGATATTTAAGTATTGTGAATGGAGGGTATGAGCTGGAGGAGGCATTGCGGCTTAGTGATTTAATTGGAACCTATGCAGATGAAGGATTTAAACATATCATTCCGCATAATTAAAAAATGCATATACGAATTAAGATGTAAAAAGATATAAGAAACGGACGTAATTACTCCGTCCGTTTTGTTACTCAAATCTTCTGATTTCAGAATCTATGAAATTCTCCCAGCATGATGTAATCCATATCCTGTAACATGCTTAAAAATGGCTATCCAATCAAATCCAGTATTTGTCTGATATTTTTCTTTCCAAAAGAAACCTTTGTATCATTGATGATCAAACATGGAACGCTCATTACATTGTAGCGTTCTTTTAACTCTTCAAAATGATTTAAATCATACACTTCTGCAACCACATTAGAATTTTTAGAGGCAATTTTCTGGGCAGCAGTTACCAGTTCAGGACACATGGTACAAGAAAGTGATACAAGAACTTTCATATCAACAGAATCCGTAATAGAATGAATATCCGCTTCTATCTGGGAATCTAATGCCTGACCGGAACCGGCAGCATTGTAAAGACCAAGAACAAAGGAAGTAAATTCGTGACCACCTGGTACACCATGGAAGGCAAGCCCTGTTTCAGAACCATCCGATAGACAAATGCGAACACAAGGAGCATCCGAATTTTTATTTTCACGATCCATGATTTCCACAGAAAGTTTTTCTGTCATAGAAGCCAGTGTCTGCATATAACCTTCTAATTCAAAGGAAACGGAACGTTCATCTAAATAAAGTCTAAGTAGCAGAGGCTGTTCCATTCGGGAAAATACAGTATCCAGTTGTGCTTTCATCTCGGCAGTAAATAACTCGTTGGATGAAGATTCTGAATTGGAAGCACCAGAAATGGAACCTGCTGAAATTGAATCTGTTGCATTTGAAACACCAGAAATGGAAGCTGTCGAATTCGAACCTGTTTTTAAAGAGTCTGCATTTTGTGATACTGGCAGGTCTGGTTTCATACCGGTTTTTTCTTGCATAGAAGCTGCATATTTTTCCAGTTCCGTAGCAGCAAGGGCACCGTCGCCTACAGCAGTAACTACCTGTCTTAGAGGTTTGATACACACATCTCCGGCAGCATAAAGTCCATCTACACTGGTTTTCTGGCTGTTATCCGTGATGATGTAGCCTTGTTCATTCAACTGGGCAATTCCTTTTACTAAGGAGGTAGCAGGAACATAGCCGGCAAATACAAAGACACCGAAATTCTCGTTTTCTTTCCCATGGTATTCCGTAACTTCACCAGTTGCGGTATTTTTATAGCGGATATAATTTAATCCCCCTTCACCAGATACTTCTTCTACAATGGTATTGGTAAAAACGGTGATTTTCTCATGATTTCTCGCCTGTTCCGCTACGGATTTGGCACAGGTGAAATCTTCTTCCCGAACAAGAATCGTAACCTGACGTGCAAACTTTGTAAGAAATACGCTTTCTTCCGCAGCTGCAAAGCCACCACCTACTACGAACACATCTTTACCGGTAAAAAATTCTCCATCACAGGTAGCACAGTAGGCCACACCCCGGCCTTTATTTTCTTCCTCCCCCTGAAATCCTACGGTTCTAGGATGAGCACCGGTAGCAAGAAGTACACCAAAGCATTGGTAGTCACCACGGTTTGTGTGAACCACTTTTATGTCGTCTTCCATGGATAGCCTTTCTGCCTCAGTAAGAACAAATTCAGCCCCAAAGTCCTGGGCCTGTTTACGAATGGTTTCTGTCAGTTCTTTTCCACTGGTTTTATGAACACCGGGATAATTTACGATTTCGGAAGTGATGGTAATCTGTCCGCCGAAATGGTCTTTCTCCATTACCAGTACACGGTAACGGGCTCTGGCCAGATAGAGGGCGGCGGTAAGTCCCGCAGGACCACCACCGACGATAATCACGTCATAAAACCTCTCCTTATTGATGTTAATAGGGCGCTCCATTACAGTAACCCTACAAGATCAAGACTTGGTTTTAAAGTTTCAGCACCTGGTTGCCATTTTGCCGGGCATACCTCATCCCCATGTTCTGCTACGAACTGGCAGGCCTGAACTTTACGTAAAAGTTCATCTGCGTTACGGCCTACATTTCCGGCAGTTACTTCGTAACCAACGATGTTTCCTGCTGGATTTACAATGAAAGTACCACGTTCTGCCATACCATCAGATTCAATTAATACTTCAAAATCTTTTGCAAGGGCATGGGTTGGGTCTGCAAGCATAGGGTAATTGATTTTCTTAATTCTGTCAGAAGCATCATGCCATGCTTTGTGAACGAAGTGGCTGTCTGTAGATACAGAATAAATTTCGCAACCCAGTGCCTTAAACTCTTCGTATTTATTTGCAAGGTCTTCTAATTCGGTAGGACAAATAAAGGTAAAGTCTGCAGGGTAGAAGAAGAATACACTCCATTTACCAAGAACATCCTCTTTTTTCATTGTTTTAAATTCATTATTATGAAATGCCTGTACTGTAAAATCGCTAATTTCTTTGTTAATCATTGACATAATATTAATCTCCTTTCAACAACATTGTGATTTAGTATTTGTTTTTTTTTACAGTTTATACATTAACAAAGAGAAAATAATTTGTCAAGATAAATAATAATGATTATTATTTAGAAAGATGAAAAAGGTATCGTAAATATTGGGATAAAAATGTGAGAAGCCTTATAAAATATGGGTTATAGATATTTGGACTATTTCGGAATGAGAAGGTTTTAATAAAAAATAAATATATTTCATAATATTATGGTTTGTTATATGATTGACAAAAAAAATAAGAAACCGATTGACAACGGAATGGATTACAGATATAATAAATATAGAAGTTAGTTATGACTAACTGGAACAATAACAGTCAAAAAGGATATGTTAGTAATATATAAAAAGCTAGGAGGGATTCATATGAATGCTATATTAATGGTAGCTGAATTAAATGGAAACTACAATGTACTGGTTCCGGCAATGATATCTGCATTCATTTTATTTGCCTTCATACGGTGGGTAAAAAAAGTATGCCGTAATTTTGTGATAAAAAGTGGAGCAAAAGTAAACCTGAAAAAGAAAGAAGCCATTGTTTCTTTAGAAAAAGAAGTAAGCGAAGAACAGCTTCGAAAAGCTGTGGAAGAAGCAGGATATAAAGTGACAGAGATTCGAAGCTGAAATTGATTGGAAACTGTTACGAAGGAAAATGGTAATGAACAGGTAATTGCGAAACTAGCATATTTTATATGGAAGTGTTGCGAAAGCGTGTCTGCGCCCACTTGTTTCTTTTGCATCACTTAAGATAAGTTTTTGAACGTTTCGCAAATACCTGAATATAATGAAAAAGGGGGTATATTATGAATGTATTCGTCGGAATTTTCATTCCTTTTATTGGAACTCTTTTAGGTGCAGCCTGTGTGTTTGTAATGAAACATGAATTAAAACCTTTCTTACA
This sequence comes from Lachnospiraceae bacterium, assembly GCA_017399685.1. GTDB lineage: Bacteria > Bacillota > Clostridia > Lachnospirales > Lachnospiraceae > RGIG1668. The sequence continues at coordinate 62,290 of JAFQBM010000008.1, read as the reverse complement.
GAAAACACTTTTGGGCTTTGCATCCGGTGTTATGGTGGCGGCATCTGTATGGTCGTTGCTGATACCGGCAATTGATATGTCAGAGAACATGGGAAAACTGGCATTTTTACCGGCTGCGGTAGGTTTTGCACTAGGAATAGGATTTTTACTTTTGATGGATGAACTTGTACCACATATTCATTTAGACAGCGACAAGCCAGAAGGACTTCCGGCACCATTAAAAAAAACAACCATGCTTGTCCTTGCAGTAACACTACATAATATTCCGGAAGGAATGGCGGTAGGTGTTGTGTTTGCTGGATTACTTTCTGAGAACAGTACTATTACACTTGCAGGTGCCATCGCCCTGTCTGTGGGAATTGCTATCCAGAATATACCGGAAGGTGCTATTATTTCATTACCTCTTCGAAGTGAAGGAATCACAAGAAAAAAAGCCTTCTCCTACGGAATGATGTCAGGAATTGTGGAGCCAATCGCAGCAGGAATTACCATTCTTTTAACCGGAATATTACAACCAATACTTCCCTATCTTCTGGCATTTGCGGCAGGGGCTATGATATATGTGGTGGTGGAGGAACTTTTACCGGAAGCTTCTGAAGGAGAGCATAGCAATATCACTACGATTGGCTTTGCAGTAGGATTTTTAATTATGATGATTCTGGATGTGGCACTGGGATAGGATTGATATGTACCCTCTTTAGTGGATATCCAGTAAGGAGGGTGTTTTTTATGCAAATAAATATATTTTCTTTCGTTTTCTTTGCAACTAAAAAGAACCACTTGAAAAACAAGTGGCTCTAGTGTATAATTTAATCAGAAAGGTTATCGGAATTGAAGTTTCCGATTGCCCTCAGTGTAGCTTATAGGAATAGCATCTACTTTGGACGTGGGATGCTATTTCTTTTTATTGTTATGATTGTCTATATAAGACAGAGCCTCAAAAATTACCAGTAAAAGTGTAAGTACATCACTTAAACTTATCATGGGCATCACCCTCCTTTATGTACTAGAGGGCATCAAATATCGGAAATTCGCATCCACTTTCTTTTTCAATTACACAATTTCATTGTAACATATATGGAACAAATGTTCAATTGGGAAAAGAGGTAAATCTATTCTATGTTGTTGGCAATCTGTAATTGCACTCCCAGTTGGAATTTCGGATTGCTAACAACATGGAAACAGGATTGTAAGTGAAAGTGTTTGACAAATTATCTGTATGAGAGTATTATAATGTATTGGTTAGTGCTGACTAATATTGAACGTGATAGTCGGCACTAATTTTAAAATGGTAAGTTAGTTAAAACTAACAGGAAGAATACGGATAAGAGAAAGGAAGGGATAAATATGTTTATTACACTGAAAAACGCAGTAAAACAATATGGACAGGGAGAGGCAGCAGTATATGCACTGGACAATGCCTTTTTTGAACTTGAGGAAGGAAAAATTTGTTTATTTTAGGTCCATCCGGTTCGGGTAAGAGTACACTTTTAAATATGCTTGGAGGACTGGATTCTCTTGACAAGGGAGAACTTACGGTTGGTGGAAGAAAGCTTACAGGGCTTAGTAAAAATAAACTTACCCAATGTCGAAAAGAGGATGTAGGATTTGTGTTCCAGTTTTATAATCTTATACCGGATTTGACGGTTGAGGAAAATATTGAGGTGGTATCAGATATTGCTGAGAATCGCTTCCTTTTTAAGAGGGATTCCAAAATTTGCTCTAGTAGTGGTGTTTGCAGCTTTGATTGTAGGTTAGAAGAAGGAAATGGAGAAAATATAAATGAGCATATTATATAGTATATTAAAACCTATCGTGAGAAAAAAGATGAAAGAGGGAGTTAAAATGGAAGAAACCTTCGAAGAATTTGCTCGTACTTCCTATGAAAACTTTTCCAAAGTTCTACAATCCTGAGAATAAACTATCACAGTATCTGCTAGGATGTGCAGACGAAGATGATTACACAGGCTTTCCGAAGATTATTATGTATTTTGGTGGAGATGAGATATTTGCAGCAGAGGCGCCGGAATATGAAAAAGCATTTATCAGATGTGGTGTAGAAGACTATATCATCCATGTAGAACCGGGATTGTTTCATGCCTATCCTATGTTTACATTTGTGAAGGAAGGGAAAAGGGGAGAGGATGAGATTATCCAGTAGCTAAAAACTGATTTAAGCAGAATGAAAGATGGAAAGGAACAGCGTGATATGGATATAAATATGATATTTTCGATATTAGGATTTGTTGGAGGATTATTGTGTTGTGTTGGTGACTTGTTATTTGATTTAAAAGGAAAAGGAAATAAGAAACTTGGTACTTCTGGTAACATTGACAGCAATTGGATAAAGATGCCTTATTGGAGATTCGGAACATCTATACTTTTTGCCATGGTAGGAGATATTCTGCTGGGACTGGGAATTTTTTCACTTGCTAATCAAATAAAATATGCTAACAGCACGCTGGCTTTTGTTATGGCGGTGTGCGGATATGTAGGGGTAATTGGTGGCTTCTTTGTTCATACAGTTCTTTGCATTCAACCTATTATTTATAAAAAGATTATGGAAGAAAACAATTTTAACCTTGCAGATAAAACCTTGGAGGAATATTATAAAGCTATTTTGCCTCCTTTTTTGATTGCATATGTGTTTTTAATGGTCCCATCCATATGTGTAGTGATAGCAATTATTGCAGGATATTTAGCAGTTCCAAAATGGTTTGTCTTATTGAATCCAATTGTATTTTTTCTGATTGGTGCTACTCTTAGAAAGCTAAAGAATAATTGGTTTTATGATTTGCCGGGCATTATTATGCCGAGTCTTGGACTTGGAATGCTGGGGCTGATAGGAATTGTAAATTTGATATAAGATATATTAGATGAATAGGAAAGGAGCATGTAGTATGGAATTATTGGTTGCTATTATACTATATTTCTTATTTTTTATGATGTGTTATCTTGGAACAGGTACAGATAAAAAGAATATGAGCAGTTTTCATTCTTATCCCGACGAAGTCCAAAAAAGAGTTCAAGAAGATATTGTTCTGGGCAGTCTGATATCTAAAAAGAGTTCTATGCTAATTGCGATTATTTCTAATGTGTTGATGTTTACGATTGTTTTCTCTATTATTGGAATCGCGTTAAAAGATATTTTGAATATTACAGAATTTCAGTCGGCTTTTATATATTTTTTGATTTTGGGAGAAGGATTAAATTTGTTTGACCTTGTTGTAATCGACCTTTTATGGTGGAGACACGCAAAAAAAAAATTCGTTTTTCTTGTGTTTTGGAAAAGGAAATGTATCAGAATCCAAAGAAACATATAGAGTCTTTTTTGAGAGGGATTCCAACCTTTGTACTGGTAGCAGTATTTGCGGCTTTGATTGTAGGGTGAGTTAGAAAGAGAATAGGAGAGAAAAATAATGAAATATAATATGGATTGCAGACTTTTTGGATTATTTTATCATGGTGTCTGCAAAAAGGAACTGAAAAAGAAAGGTTTTGATAACACTACAATTAAGAATATTAAGGCAGAATATAAGAAAATTGCCCTGCGTACAAAAGGTATCGGGAAGAACCGGATGATGAGTGCATACATGATGGGTGCATATTTTATAGCATTGAATCGTGGGACTGGTCTGTCTCCACAGGAGAATTATGAGATTTTCAAAGATGGTCTGTATGCATCAAAGCTTTTTCACAAAGTGATGGGTGATGCAGAAAGCTACCTCGATGAAAAGAAGCTTCATGGCAGAATGCAGTGGTCTAAGGAAAGTCATAAACGTAAATATGAAAATGACTGGGTGGTTGATATTCTGGAAGGAAATGAGGACTATGACCTGGGGTATGATTATCATGAATGTGGTGTATGTAAGCTTTGCCAGGATGAAGGCTGTCCGGAACTGGCGAAACATCTTTGTCAACTGGATTTTGTATTGGTGGATATGATGGGTATGAAATTAGTTCGCACCAAGACAATTGCAGAGGGTGGGGATTTTTTTGATTTTAGATATAGTCGCAAACAAGGGGGAAAATGCTTTGAAATACATGAATTGAGATAGGAGATAAAAAGAATGGTATTACAACAAAGGAAGAAATGGAGAAAATGTGATTGTCAAATTATATTATTGGGAAATAATCTCAAAATGAGCATTGACAGAAAAATTCTTTTTATGCTAATATAACAGTGTTATATAACACTGTTACAGAGAGGAGTACTCAATTGTCAGAAGAAAAAACAACACTGGAATTAATTCACGATGCAGCAAAGACTGAATTTTTGGAAAAAGGATTTAAGACAGCATCTTTACGGAATATTGTTAAAACAGCAGGTGTTACTACTGGAGCTTTCTATGGCTACTATAAAAGCAAGGAAGAATTGTTTGACGCATTAGTAAGTGAGACATATGATAAGATTATAGTGAAATATAAGGAAGTACAGCTGGCGTTTACCCATATGACACCCGAAGAGCAGCTTAATGGTATGGGTGATTATTCCATGGACTGTATGGACTGGATGACGGATTATGCTTATGGGAACTTTAATGCTTTTAAACTGATTCTCTGCTGTGCAGAAGGTACCCGTTACGAAAACATGATACATGAAATGGTGGAGATTGAAATTGAAGCCACCCATGCATATGCAGAGGTATTAAAGGGACTTGGCTATGAGTCATACAGTGTGGATCCGTATTTGGAGCATATGCTGATCAGTGGTTTTTTCTCGGCTTACTTTGAAGTGATTATACATGATATTCCCTATGAAAAGGCGAAAGAGTATATAAGAGATTTGAGAAGTTTTTATACTGCCGGCTGGTCGAAAATTATGGGCTTATAGGGTGTTACATTATGTGATAATAGAAAATGCGTATGTGTGTTTTCTATTATATTTTTGACTTGTGGTTAGTAAAAACTAACTTTAATCGGGATGTTTGGAGCTATTATAATATCTCCTGTATCATAGCTAACTTATAGGTAATTGCATTACAATCATTAAAAAATATAGTTTCGCAATTACCTGATATATAACTTAACAGTGAAGGAGGAATGAAAGGTGAAAGAAAAAAGTGAGAAATCCACTATTTCGTGGATTATGGAGTTTGCCAGCACACATAAGAATAAATATGTGTTGAGCATTTTGACTGCAACATGGTCTGTTGTAGATGAAAGGAGTTACACCGTATTTTACTACTGACCTTTTCTTTAGTCACTTTTCACAAAAATATTTTTAGTACTTTCAAGACTAACGTTTTTATGCTACACTGTATTCCCAAGGCTACCATATATGGTAGGCGGTTAGTCCTTCTTACGGAGGACTGTGACCTCCGATTACATAGAATCTGGAAACAAAAATTTCGGAAAGGAGGAAACGCTTTATAAGTGGAGATTATTATCATCAATCTTACGATAATTGGAATTATTGTACCATTGTTGATTGCGTTAATTAATCAATCAAAAAAGTAATCGCCGGTCCTGGTAAGATGGCGATTACTTTTTTAAGTAACTATCTAATTTAGGACTAACCGTCTATCGGTAGCATTGTTTTCATTTATAATATAGGTTATGGTCACAATATTGTCAATAACATCAAAAAAAATAATTTTTTCTAATCAACTGGTATAATAGCACTTACTTTTATTGAGCGATTGAGAAAGTTTTGGTAATTGTTGTATCATCAAAACTAAACAATTCTTTTACTTCCACTTCAATATCAGTCGTTGTATCATTTAATTCATATGCCACTTCCACTTCCAAGCTGGCACCTTTTTTAATTTCCTTAGTCTGATTATCGGCACTATAATTTGCACTATCATCTAATACATAGGACTCATTTAAACCAACTCCATTTTGATAAACGGTTTCGTCAAATGTCACATAGAAGGCTGTCGCGTCCTCATTAGAAACATTTGTATAAAGATATTTAACAATAACTACATCCTTACCCGTATAGTCCTTAGCCAAACGACAACTTTGAATTTCCACTGTATAATCACCGATATTGGTATCCGCTTCTTCACTCTCCACAGTACCTGTTCCTTGGTCTTTGCTTGTGTCCTCACCACTTCCCAATGCAAACATTGCAAACATTAAAACAAGCATAACCGACAATAACACTTTCACTTTTTTCATTTTTCTTTAGTCTCCTTTAAATTAATAATAATGCATATTGCACTTGCCAGAAAGTACATTATGATGTCATGAATATCACCTGTTCCACTTAACACTCCAATATACTGTAGAAGTTCCCACATACATCCGCACAAAAAAGCAACACTTGCACAAATAATAATTCCTTTTATACTGGGCTCATATATCGCTATCAACCCACAACTCAAAGAAAACCCCCACAAAAAATCAGGTAAATAGAATTTGCACAAATCACTCATTTGAGTCGAAAACATTTGACGCATTTTTTCAATACTTTCGATACTATCGAATATATTTCCAACGTAAGTGTTTTCTCTTAAAAAAACATACAAGAAACAACCTACAACTAATGCTGTTAAACTGAACAGAATATTTTTCTTTCGTTTTGACAAAAATAATTCTCCCTTCTGTTTATTATAGATTACTCAATCTTTGAGTAATTGTCAATACTCAAATTATGAGTATGTTAATATAATTTTGCATTACTCGGAAAGGAGATAATCTGTGAATTATCGAGATAGATTAAAAAATGTTCGTGAAGATAAAGATATGACTCAGGCTGAAATCGGAAAACTTCTTAATAAATCCCAACAAGGATATAATCATATTGAAGCGGGTCGTGCAGAACTTAAAATTGATGATTTGATAAAACTATGTCGATTTTATAATTTATCAGCAGATTATATGATTGGACTTACAAACACGCCAAAATCTTACAAATGAGACGAAGATTGCTCTAATTTGAGTTTTCTTTGTTTTTTTACACTCAAAAATCCTTCCACGAAATATTCGCAGGAGGATTCCTTCTTAAACCTAATTAAGTTCTTTTACTGTGTTTCCAGTTTATTTCCCGTCAGCAATAGCTGCTTGCGGTGTGGTGATGAGTATGATGTCTGTATGGTTTTTCATTCAAGACAGTATGGAACTTTCAGAATGTATCGTAATGATGATTAGTTCCTTTATCATGTATACAGGTCTTGACAATGCAGGCATGTTTTCTTCTTTGCTTCGTGTGGTGGATTTCGTGGTAGATAAGGCGAAGGAAATTCTGGAACTTCCGGAAATGGATATCGAGGGAATGGATGTGAAGTCGGAAAGTTTTGACATTGATGTAGAAAATGTGACCTTCTCTTATGATAAGAAAGTCATCATTGATGATTTAAGTGTACACATCCCTGAGAAGACGACTACAGCCATTGTAGGACTAAGTGGTGGTGGAAAAACCACACTTTGTCATTTAATTGCAAGATTCTGGGATGTAGATAAGGGAAAGGTAACACTTGGTGGCAGGGACATCAAAGAATATAGCATGGATTCTTTGATGAAGAATTTTAGCTTTGTGTTCCAAAATGTATATTTATTCCAGGATACTATTGCTAATAATATACGTTTCGGACAGCCGGAGGCTTCTATGGAACAGGTAATAGAAGCTGCGAAAAAGGCTTGCTGTCATGATTTTATCATGCGACTTCCGAATGGTTATGAAACCGTAATCGGGGAAGGCGGAGCCAGTCTTTCCGGTGGTGAGAAGCAGAGGATCTCTATTGCCAGAGCCATTATGAAGGATGCACCGATTATTATTTTAGATGAGGCTACCGCAAATGTAGACCCTGAAAATGAAAAGGAACTGGTAGAAGCCATTGATGCCCTGACCAAGGAAAAAACGATTCTGATGATTGCCCACAGATTAAAGACGGTTCGAAATGCAGACCAGATTTTAGTAATAGATAAAGGACGGATTGCAGAGCAGGGCAAGCATGAGGAACTTATGAAGAAAGATGGAATTTATAAGAGATTTGTAAATGCCAGAGAGACAGCAGGAAGCTGGAAATTGAATATATAATGAAGGAAAAAAGCAATTTTTTTTGGTAGTTTTTTTATGAAAAAAGGAGTTGACAAAGCAATTTTTTTGTATTACACTTTGAACTGAAGTTAGAACTGCCTAACTTGAGAAAATTTATCAATTACGAAAAAAGGATGAGGAAGATATGAATTTAATGGATGCGAACCTTGGTGAAGAATATATGATTAAAGATATCGTAACAGATGATGAAGAATTAAATTCATTTCTTTTTTCGTTGGGTTGTTATAGCGGAGAGCCGATTACCGTGGTTTCCCGTAAAAAACGTGGCTGTGTAATTTCGGTCAAAGATGCCCGTTATAATATTGATAATGATTTAGCTCAGGCTATTTCAATATAAACTTTGATGGTTTATGACCTTAATCATTGAAATTAAGATGATGAAAACCTTGTTTGTACATAAGTTTGTGTCGTAAATTGTCAGGTAAAAGTAGTGATGTATCATCACTATTTTTTATAACATATAGTTAGCGTATACTAACAAAGGAAAAAATCTGTAAGAAAGAAAAATTAGGAGGATGCGTTATGAGAATTGCATTAACGGGTAATCCCAACAGCGGAAAAACTACGATGTACAATGCACTGACGGGAAGAAATGAACGTGTTGGTAACTGGGCAGGTGTTACCGTTGAAAAGAAAGAAAGTTCAATGAAAAAGAGCTATTATGATGGAACGGAGGAACTAACTGCAGTAGACTTACCAGGTGCCTACTCCATGTCTCCATTTACATCAGAAGAAAGCATTACTAGTGCTTATGTTAAAAATGAAAATCCGGATGTTATCATCAACATTGTGGATGCTACAAATCTTAGCAGAAGTTTGTTCTTTACCACTCAGTTATTGGAACTCGGAATTCCGGTAGTGGTAGCTTTGAACAAAAGTGATGTAAATGAAAAGAAAGATACTGAAATCAATGAAGAGCTTTTAGCTGAAAAATTAGGCTGTCCTGTAGTAAAGACAGTTTCTACTTCTTCTGGAGACAATGGTTTAAAAGAATTGGTAGAAAAAGCGGTATCCTTAAAAGGAAAAGGTCAGAAAGCCCCATATGTTCAAGAAGATATTGATTTACAGGATAAAGCACAAGTAGAAAAAGCAGATAGAAAGCGTTTTGAGTTTGTAAATAAGATTGTAAGTGCGGTGGAAAAACGTAAAGTATTTACCAAAGATGCAAATGTACAGGATAAGATTGATAAGATAATTACAAATCCGATTCTTGGTCTTCTTATTTTTGCAGGTATTATGTGGCTGGTATTCTATGTTTCACAAACAACTGTAGGTACATATATTGCAGACTGGTTAGTAGGCGGAATTGAAAGTTTCCAGGAATGGGTTGCCGGTAAAGTAGAAGGTGCGTCTCCATTCGTACAGTCATTACTAGTAGATGGTATCATCGGTGGTGTTGGTGCCGTTGTAGGTTTCCTTCCATTGGTAATGGTAATGTACTTCTTAATTGCATTATTAGAAGATTGTGGTTATATGGCACGTGCAACCGTGGTATTGGATCCAATCTTTAAGAGAGTTGGTCTTTCAGGAAAATCCGTTATCCCTATGGTAATCGGTACTGGTTGTGCCATTCCGGGTGTTATGGCTTGTCGAACCATCCGTAACGAAAGAGAACGTAGAGCCACAGCAATGCTGACTCCATTTATGCCTTGTGGTGCGAAGCTTCCGGTTATCGCATTGTTTGCAGGTGCATTCTTTGCCGATGCAAAATGGGTTACAGTAACAATGTATTTTGTAGGTATTTTATTAATTTTATTAGGTGCTTTATTGGTAAAGAAGCTTACAGGTCATAAATTTAGAAAATCCTTCTTTATTATCGAACTTCCGGAATATAAGATTCCAAGTTTAAAGAGAGCAACACTTTCTATGCTTTCACGTGGTAAGGCTTATATCGTGAAAGCCGGTACTGTTATCCTTGTATGTAACACAGTAGTTCAGATTATGCAGACATTTAACTGGCAGTTGCAGGAAGCAGAAGCTGCGGATACTTCGATTCTTGCATCCATTGCACAACCAATCGCATACCTGCTTGTTCCAATCGTTGGTGTTCTTAGCTGGCAGTTGGCAGCAGCAGCGGTTACCGGTTTCATTGCAAAAGAAAATGTAGTTGGTACATTAGCAGTTTGTTTTGTTGGTCTTGAGAACCTGATTGATACAGAAGAACTTGCTCTTATGGAAGGTGCAGGTACAGAGGTTGCTGGTGTTATCGCTATTACAAAGGTTGCAGCTTTGGCATATTTGATGTTTAACTTGTACACACCTCCTTGTTTCGCAGCATTAGGTGCTATGAACTCAGAAATGCAGGATAAGAAATGGCTATGGGGCGGTATCGCGCTACAGTTAGGAACAGGTTATGTAGTAGCATTCCTTGTATACCAGATTGGTACATTGATTACCACCGGAGCTCTTGGAGCAGGATTTGTTCCAGGCTTAATAGCAGTAGCTGTTATGGTAGCTATCGTAATTGCTTTAATTGTCAGAACAAACAAGAAGTTTAGTGCAGAATATCAATTAAAGGCAAATTAGGAAAGGAGTATTGGTATGACGGATTTTATTGTAATAGGAATTGTACTGATTATCGTTGGCGTTGCAATAGCTTATATCGTGAAGGAAAAGAAAAACGGTGTAAAGTGTATTGGTTGTCCGGCAGGGGGCAATTGTTCCGGTAAATGTGCTGGAAATTCCGGAAGTTGCAATAGCTGTCATTCCGATACACTAGAAGAAAAATAATAGAATTGCGAGAGCACAAGGTGTGTAGCAATTCGTAGGTATCATGGTAATCAGACAGGAGCTTGTACCAAACTGTGCAGGCTCCAGTTTTATATCAAAGGAGTTATATATGGAACAGGCATTATTTGAGAAAGGAAAAAAAGCAACGGAAAATTATCAAAGAACCGAAATGCAAAAAGAAATGGTTCTTCAAAGACTGCGGGAACAGGGATGCAGAATTACGAAGCAAAGACAGATGCTTTTGGATGTGATTTTGCAGGAGGATTGTGCCAGCTGTAAAGAGATATATTATAAAGCAGTGAAAGTAGATTCCGGAATTGGTGCTGCCACGGTTTATCGAATGGTGAACTTATTAGAGGATATTGGTGCAATCAGCCGGAAAAATATATATAAAGTGTCTTGTTGCATGAAGTGTGAAAAAGAAAATGCCTGTACCATAGAATTTGAAGATGAATCCTTCTGCCGGCTTTCTGCCCATAACTGGTATCAGGTGATTTCTGAAGGGTTGAAAGTGTGTGGTTATGGAGAGGGAAAGAAGGTTACCAGTGTTATGGTAGATTCCTGTGGGAATGAATGCTGGGAATGATGGAGAGAAAGTATAAAAAAGTAAGATTCCAATATGTTAGTGATACAAAATTTTTTATTATAAAAGGCTTTACAACCTTGCAAAATATGATACAATTCATGTAAGGAGGTTGTTGAGTATGGAAGAAAATGAAAAATTAGATTTAATTCTTTCTGAAATTAGGGGTATTAAAACACACATTGAAAATGTAACTGATAAAAACATTCAAACAATTGCCGAAGGTCATCTTGATTTATCAAGAAAACTTGAGGATGCTTTAAAAGTTGAAAAAGAAAAAGAGCTGCTTATGATTAGGGTACGAATGTTAGAAGATGAAATAAGGCAAATTAAAGAGAAACTTGAAAAAATTGCATAAAATGAAATTGTCATATTTTTAGGGTGTAAAGTCTTTATTGATGTAGGGCTTTACACCTTTTTATTTATTAAGTCAGAAGTGATGTTATGATTTTACTCATTTCTGCCGGAGATTTTCTTGGGGATTCCTCGCACCAGAGTATGGTAGCCTTCCAGAAGCCGGCCAGTTTAATGGCAAATGCATATTTATATTGCTCATAGGCAGCAGCTATTTCTTCTTCCTTCATTTCCGAAGGAATATGCTTTACTTTCTTTGCTACATTCATAATCAATTCCGTTAAATGGTCTTCAATAAAGTATAATAAATGAGCTTTTTTCAAAAGTAAAAGGATATCCATATAATTCTCCCAGAATTCAAAATAGGCAAGTGCTACTTCTTCCTGACAGGAGGAGCCGTTTTTTAGAATGGTTTTGGTGAACTGGTCCATAAGAAGTTCGGTGATGTATTCTATGACTTCATCTTTGGTTTTAAAATAGCGGTAGAAGGTACGCCTGCCAAGTTTTGCCCGATCTGTTATCATATGAATGGTGATGGAGGAATATTCCTTCCGTTCCAACTGTTCTAATAAAGCATTGATAATCCATAGTTTTGTCTGATTTTCTTCCATTCCTTCAAAATACATAAGTTATCCTCCGACTGATGGCACAAATTTCGAAAATTGTATCACTTTAAGGGAAAGTATTGATTTTTTCGTAAAGTAATTATACTATAAAACTAGGTGATGCACAAGTGTGTCATATATTTTTTGTAAACGGGTTAGGAAAAACTAACTTAAAAAGTTTGATAGAAAGGAAAAGTGCGAACTGCACAGGTAGAAAAATGAAAATTCTTGAAGTAAAAAATATCAAAAAAAAGTATGAGGAATTGGTAGCGGTAAATGGTATCAGTTTTTTTGTGGAAAAGGGAGAAATCTTCGGTCTTGTGGGACCCAATGGTGCCGGAAAAAGTACCACTATGAATATGATTTCCGGATTGCTTGTTCCGGACGAAGGAACCATAAGTTTTGAAAATGGGATGAATTTTAAAAAGTGGCATGAACACATTGGTTTGGTGCCACAGGATTTGGCTATTTATCCGGACCTTTCAGCAGAGGAAAATGTTACCTTTTTTGCGGCATTGTACGGGTTAAAGGGCAGTAAATTAAAACAGCATGTAGAAGAAGCTTTGAAAACAGTAGGACTTCTGGACCAAGGGAAAAAACGTTCTGATAAATTTTCCGGTGGTATGAAACGAAGATTAAACATTGCCTGTGCCATTGCCCATCATCCAAAGCTTATCATTATGGATGAACCAACCGTAGGCATTGACCCACAATCCAGAAACTACATATTAGAGGGCATTAAGGAATTAAAGAAAGCCGGAACTACGGTGATTTATACTTCGCATTATATGGAAGAAGTAGAAGAAATCTGTGACAGAATTTTGATTGTTGACCATGGGAACATCGTAGAAGGGGGAAGCATCAAAGAAATTAAGGAACGTTATAAAAAAGAAGAAGTACTTCCATCCTTAGAAGAAATCTTCCTTTTAGTTACGGGAAAGGAGCTTAGAGATTAATGATTGCAAATATGTATAAAAAAGAAATAAAAATGTTTTTACGCAGTCCCTTTCAAGTGGCTTTTATGTTAGTGGCACCGGTGGTGTTAATTCTGATGATGGGCTATGCAATGTCTAATATCGTGGGAGAAACTGCGGAGGTAGAAACTGAGGATGCAGGGAAAACCAAAGTGTTATATGTGGTGGAGGAAACTGCAATGGATGCAGACAGAGCCGATTTTAATACCTTTATGGCATTCACAAAGAGTAGTATGCAGATGGAATGGCAGGAGGTAAGTTCCTTTGAAGACTCAAAAGAAATCGTAGATTCCTGTGATGCCATTGCACTGATTCGGGTTTCGGAAGATGGATTTTACTATTATCGTTCCCCTTACAATGAACCCACAGAAAGTAAGCTGTTACGTGCTGCTTATCATAATATGTTAGGGGAGTTTGAAAGTTTATCCAAAAGTTCGGTTACTTCTTATGAAGTGGAAGCGAAAACCGTGGATTCTTATACTTATTTTACCTTTGCAGAACTGGGATTTATCATGTTATATATCAGCCTTATCGTAGGGCAGAGTGTATTTATGGAAAAGGACACAAAAGCATTCCGAAGAATCTTTATTTCAAAGGCGAATGTAGGTGCGATGCTGATTTCAAAAACAGCCTTAGGGGTAACCATTGGAATGGTGCAGATTCTGGAAGCCTATTTGTTATCAACGGTGGCATTGGGTGTAAGCTGGGGAGATAAGCCTTGGCTCATAGTACTTGTTTATCTGACTTTAGCTTTCTTTAGTTCCTTACTGGGTGCAATGCTGGGATTGTTTGCAAAAACCAGGGCAGCCTTTAGTGATAAGGTGCTGGTAATTTCAATCTTGATTGGAATGCTGGGAGGAGGACTTACACCATTAACCTTTTTGGATTCTATAAAAGTAGTATCTTATCTATGTAAAATCAGTCCTCTTTACTGGATGGTAAATGGTGTCATTGCCCTGGCGGGAAATCAGACCACGAAAGACCATTATGTAGGGATGGCTCTTTGCCTTGCCTTCGTAGTACTTATGTTTATTGTATTTAGGAGTAAGAAAAAGCAGGAATCAAAAAAGGGGGTATTTATCTATGAGTAATATATTAAAAAATACATTTAGGCTTTTTTCCAGGCATAAAGAATATGCTTCTACTATCATAGTGACTCCAATTATGATGCTGCTGATTTTTTCTTTTGTTCTTTCGTTTCAATCCAAGGTAAATATCGCAGTAATCGATAAAAGTGGAGATGGATTTGGCACATATATCGAGGAAATTTTAGAGGATACAGAGCTTCTTAAGATTTTAGATATGAAAGAATCCGCCATTGAGACTCATATACAAGGTGGAAAAATCGAGTTTGCTGTTATCATAGGAGATGCAGAATCCGAAAATCCTATTATCGTCATAAAGGCAAAGGATTCCTTCGTTGCAACCTATATGGAAGTGATGTTAAATGGTGCGGTTGCAAAGTATGGAAAAGAGGAAACAGGAAATTTCACCCAGAATGAGGTAGAGGAAAAAGGAGTACCGATTGGAAATTCCATGGGTATGGTGATATTTAAAATGCTGACAGCAGCATCGCTTTTAGCAGAACTGATTATTATTGAGAAGAAAAGAGGTATCATACAAAGAATATTTATTAGCAAAACCAATCTTGCTACCTATCTTACAGGACGGGGATTTGTATTCTTTATCCATATGCTGATTTATATTGCCTGTTATTTCCTGACGGCTCTTTTCTTCCGGTTTGATTTTGGAATGAAGAATCCAATCAGAGTGGCAGTCATCTTTATGGTCATGGGTGTCTTTACCACGGCTTTTGGAATGTTCTTAGGGGCAGTGTTAAAAGATGAAGGTGCAGTATGGAATGTAGGTGTTCTTTTCTTATTGCCGTCTTCCATTTTATCCGGAGCCATGTTTCCTTTTGAATCCATGCCAAAGTTGCTTAGAATCATAGGCAGTGTGTTTCCTCAAAGATGGATCACATCCGCGGTAGAAATCCTGCAAAATGGAGGAAGTTTGGTAGATACAGTAAAACCATTAGGTTTGGTACTAATAGCTTCTCTTTCCATGTTTGTGTTTGCTAGTGTAAAACTTGGAAGAGGGAGAAAGAGATAAAATGGTTACTGTTCACACAGTAACCTGACACTTGCTGTCAGGTTACGTAATAGAGTGATTCAGGGGTTGGTTTTTGTTGCTTGTATCCTGATCTTTATTATAAGAAAAGATTTTGATATGGTATGTAGGGGAGGGGAATTACTTCCCATCTTCCCCACCAGGACCATCTTTTCTTGGTCTTGCAGACTCTGGAAGTGGTTCTGTAGGTTTAACTTGATTTTTACTCTTTGGCAAATCTACTTCTGGGATATTATCATCGTCATAGATATTTTTAGCATTGCTTGATTCCTTTGTTTTGTTCATGATTGCACCATCCTTTCGAGAATAGGGTGTACAGATTGGACCAAAATATGTATGAGATGTCTCAACGAAGTTGACTTTTATGGATGGGAGTGTATAATAGAACAAAATACAATGATTTCTCGGAACCTTGAGTGTTTATGTCAGCTAAACTCTGGCAATGTATTTTGAAAAGTAAATATTATATGTGGAACAAAAAATTGCATGAGAAATAATGATGAATTAATGCAAGATATGTCATAAACATATATAATGGTTTGTGGCATATTTTTTTGTTCTCCACTGATATATAATGTTCTTCAAGGTGGAAGTTAGTTGGAGGAGGGAATGGATATGAAAAAGAAAAGAAGCATAATCATGCTGGCAACCGCATTTTTTGCGTTCAATCTTTTTACAGGCTGTCAAAATCAAAATGAACAACAAGAACAACAGCAAATCGTAACGGATTTTTATGATATGGTAAATAGCCAGTGGCTGGAAGAAAACAAAGAGTATCCGGGATTTTGTTATGGGTCTATAGAGGAACAGCAAGCGAAAGTAATAAAGGAAGTGGATGATTATCTCATAGAACTTTTGGGGAAATATTCATCACAACCGGAAAGTTTAACCGAAACTGAAGAAAAAGCTGTTATTTTATATGAGCAGACAGCAGACATAGAAAAAAGAAATGAACTGGGTATAAAACCAATGGAAAAGATGCTGGCTCAGGTAGAAGAGGTAGCAGATTTAGAAGATTTGATTGCACTTTATAAAGACGAAAGAATCAGTTGTTTTAATACTTTATTTCGCTTTGAGGTTGCAAAAAATCCTTCGGATGGCAGTTATCAGGTAGGTGTATGTCCAAAGACCATATGTGGCCAGTATGGCATGCTGACAGAGGAACAGTTTACAAGCTATGAGTTTTTTATCAAACAGATTATGATGCTTGCAGGCTATGAGGAAGACCGGGCTGCTGAAATTGCAGAACATGCGGTATTCATAGAACGTAACGTATTGGAATCAAATTATTATCAGTTATATTTAGACGAAGGCTCCCGATATGGAGAAAAGGAAATGTCCTATTTGTTAAGCAATCTTCCTTTGATGGAAATTGCAAAAGAACAGGGATATTTAGAAAATAGAACTACTTTGACCGCTGCTTCGGAACAGTTAAAGTGGTTACAGGAATTGTTTGTAGAGGAAAATGTAGATGTATTGAAGGATTATCTGTTGGCTGCAATGGTTGTAAAAAGTGCTCCTTATTTGAATGAAGAAATGGCACAGTGCTATCAAACAGCAATAAACAGTCTGATGGGACTTAGCAAAGAGGAAGAGAATTCTTATCAAGGATGCGAGACTGTAATTATGTCCATGGAAGATTTTCTGGCAGAGTATTACATGGAAACGTATGTTGGCGAAGAAATGGAGCAGGAAGTAAAGAATCTGGCAGAAGAAATCAG
Source organism: Lachnospiraceae bacterium (assembly GCA_017399685.1). Lineage (GTDB taxonomy): Bacteria > Bacillota > Clostridia > Lachnospirales > Lachnospiraceae > RGIG1668. Next base: position 45,185 of record JAFQBM010000008.1, on the reverse strand, counting down.
AGGGGAATTTAAAACGAAAATATCGAAAGCAGACTGGATGAGTGAGGAGACCAGAGATTATGCTATAAAAAAACTGGAATCCATGCAGCTTATCGTTGGACTTCCGGAGAAAATGCATGATTATTCTAAACTTACCATTCATTCCTATGCAGAAGGAGGAAACCTGCTGGATAATGTTTTGAATGCACAGATGATGGACTGCGAATTTCAAAAGGAATTTTTACAAGAGGAATGTCAGGAGGCGTATTATTTTCATCCTTTAGAGGTAAATGCTACCTATGCAAGAGGATATAATGCTTTCGCAATTCATGCGGCTATCATTACATATGATGATTGCAGTCAGGATTCAAAATACGAAGAAAAGCTGGCAATATTAGGCTTCATCATTGCCCATGAAATTTCTCATGGTTTTGATGGAAGTGGCAGCCAGTTTAATGCAGAGGGGATATGGCAAAATTGGTGGACCATAGAGGATAAGACTGCTTATAGGGAAAGAATCAATGAAGTGAAACATTATTTTGATGGAATGGAAGTAAGTGACAATGTAACCCTTGTGGGAGAGCAGATTATGGATGAAGCATATGCGGATTTAAGTTCCATGAGTGTGTGTATGGACTTATTAGGAAAAAGAAATGACAGTGATTATAAATTGTTTTTTGAAACTTATGCAAAAAGTTATCGGGAAGCTACAACCAGTGAGTATCTTGCATATCTGGTAGGTTATGATTCCCACCTTCCAAGAAAATTTAGAGTAAATCAAATTGTAAACCAGATGGATGAATTCTATGAAGTTTATGAAGTGCCGGAAGATGGAGAAATGTACGTGCCGGAGGAAGAAAGGCTGCAGGTTTGGGAGTAGGTTAATATTAAAAAGACAATTTGTTGAAATAGGGTCCTCGCCATCTCATTGTTTTAGACTACGGCTGTTTTAAAACGAAAAACCATAAGAATTTTATGTTTTTATATGAATTTAAAAAAGAATATTATATGCTGAAAGCACCTGTTTTCGATACAGACAGTATCAAGGCAAGGTGCTTTCCTTGTTTTTAATAGTGAAAGAATAATCTCAGCTTAATTGTGACAAAATTGTCACTTAAAAATTCATCGTAGAGTCATATTATGCAGGTATGATAGAAATATGAGATATGAAGTTGCGGGTGTGATGTTTGGCGTGACGAAAATTGCTTTATTGGAATATCAGCCATATTCATAAAAATTAATGAAGTTTTGGAGGACAATTATGGAAATACTTAGATGTGAGCATATTTCAAAAATATATAGAAAAGGAAATACCTATGTAAAAGCATTGGACGATGTTCCATTTCGTGTGGAAAAAGGGGAAATTGTCTCCATCATAGGACCATCCGGTAGTGGAAAATCCACATTATTACATATTTTGGGAGGCGTGGATAAGACTACAGAAGGAAAAGTTTTGTCGGTGATTTTGAAAGGAAACGTGATAATGTTTAAAGTGTTTGATAAACAAAACTTCATAGTGAAATATAACAAATTGCAATTCTGATTTTTGTTATTGGTTATGCGTTTAACCTCTTGTGGTTTTCACGGTTCTTTATTATCATTATCCTAGGGAAGGAAATAAAAAAGTGATAAAAAAGAAATAAAATTTGGAAAGGAGAAATCAAAATGGAGAAAACCATGGAAAAACAGGATGCATTTTATAAAACGGTTATCAAAATTGCACTTCCGGTTACATTACAATCATTATTGCAGTCCTCATTTAGCGTGATAGACCAGCTGATGATAGGAAAACTGGGAAGTACCAGCATTGCGGGAGTGGGGCTTGGAGGTAAGTTTGCTTCTATTTATTCCGTATTATTGGGAGCGGTGGCTGCAGTAGCAGGAATCATGATTTCCCAGTATATTGGAAAAAAGGATGAAAAAGAAGTCAGCAGAAGTTTCTTTGCAAATATTATGTTGGCAATCGGGCTTGCGGCTTTGTTTATGGGAATGTGCCTTATGGTTCCTAATGGTATTATGGGATTATATACCAAGGACGAAGCTACAAGACAGATAGCAGCAAATTATCTATGGATTTTGGCTTTTTCCTATCTTCCTATGGCTATTAGCAGTATTGTGGCGACATTTCTTCGTTGTATGGAGGCAGCAGTATTTCCTTTGTATGCCACCATTGCAGGGGCGGTTTTAAATACGGGACTGAATTATCTTTTGATTTTTGGAAAAGCAGGATTCCCGGAATTAGGAGTAGAAGGAGCAGCCATTGCTACCGTAGTTTCGCAGTTTGCAAGCTGCCTGATTACTTTGGGATTTTTTATCTGGCATTATAAAAAACAGGGGATGAAACTGACTTTTTTATGGCGTTTCAATGGAGAAAGAAGACTTCAGTTCTTAGGAATTTTATGTCCGATTATTATTTGCGAATTTTTCTGGAGTCTGGGAGAAAACGTTTATACCGCGATTTATGGCAATATGGGAACTGACCCATGTGCAGCCATGACCCTTACAGTGCCAATTCAGACCTTGCTCATTGGGGCTTTAAGTGGTCTTGCCCAGGCAGCAGGAATCATCATTGGAAAGTCTTTAGGAAGTGAGGAATATGACAAGGCATATGATGAATCGAAAAAATTAATGAAATATGGACTTTTCGGTTCAATTTTATTATCGTTACTATTATTGGTGCTGGGACAATATTATGTACAGATTTATGATGTGAGTGAGGAGGTACGAGGGGTTGCTTTTGAGATTTTAGTAGCCTTTGCTATTATTTCCCCTGTTAAGGTTCAAAATATGATGCTGGGGGGAGGAATTATAAGAAGCGGCGGAAAAACCAAATATATCATGTGCATCGATTTTATTGGTACCTGGTTGTTTGGAGTGCCATTGGGATTGTTGGCAGCCTTTGTGTGGAAGTTACCAATTCCTTATGTATATTTTATTTTGTCGCTGGAAGAGTGTGTAAGGCTTATGATTTCGCTGGTGCTTTTTAAGAAAAAGAGCTGGATGAGAAGTCTTGGAGAGTGGAAAGAGCAGGAAGAGTGTCTGGGGTGATGGATAATTGTGAAACAATAATATTTTGAATCACTTAAGATAAGTTTTTGATAGTTTCGCAATTACCTAAATGCAAGTGGTGTAATGAAAGGAGAAAAATATGGAAAGAAAATTAGTATTAAAAAAGGATATCGTAGAGGCATTAAAACAAGTTGGTGTAAAACCGGGACAAAACATTATGGTACATACCTCCCTTAGTAAACTGGGTTTTGTCTGCGGAGGAGCCCAGATGGTGATTGAGGCATTAATGGACTGTGTGGGAGAGGAAGGCACGATTATGATGCCGACCCAGACATGGAAGAATTTAGACCCGGTTACCGGTGTGCATTGGGAAGAACCGGAGGAATGGTGGCAGACCATAAGGGATAACTGGCCTGCATATGATAAAAACATTACTCCAACCAATACCATGGGAGCCGTAGCAGAGATGTTTCGTAAATGGCCGGGAACTCTTCGAAGCGACCATCCTGCCCGTTCCGTAGCAGCTTATGGAAAAAATGCGAAGTATCTAACGGAAAATCATGATTTGTCGAATATTTTCGGAGATGGTTCGCCGATAGGAAAATTGTATGAATTAGATGGTTATGTACTTTTGATTGGGGTAGGATACGATAAAAATACTTCCATTCATCTAGCAGATGCAAGAGCCGAGTATCCGGGAAAACATATGGCGGAAGAAAGCAGTGCAATTATGATAGATGGAAAAAGGGTTTGGAAAACCTATTCTACTTTATTTGTGGATGGAGAAGATTTTGAAGAGATAGGGGAGGCATTTGAAACAGAGAAGAAGGTGGAAAAAGCCGTTTTAGGGAATGGAATGATAACTTTTATGAAACAACGGGAACTGGTGGATTTTGCGGTGGAATGGATAGAGAAAAATCGTACGGTATCATAAAAATGTGTATTTCTGTAAAAGTGGTTAAGAGGAAATTATTTTATTATACAATGATACATCAGAGAAATATAGAAGTGGCGGGATTCCTCCCGCCACTAACTAAATTGAAAACTTTGGTTGAACTCACCATTATTTTTTGTATTCAAATACATCGCATTCTGCTACCATAGCAATACCATGCTCAATAGCATAATCATATGAAATATTCTCATACAACAATTTCTGTGTGATATCCTTATAATCAGGTTCGTAAAATCTGCTATGAATTATTTCCTGTAGCATTTCTGGAATATTATATTCAAGTTGTGCAGATGGATTATTTTTAGACCGCATTCTATCGTCTCTAACTTCATCAATCAATTTATCCAATTGCTGATCTAGTCTTACCTGTCCGAGTAGTTTACATATATCATATAAATGTCTTGAATCTCTGTCTGGCATATTTTGGATTTTATAATCACATATTGCAAATACTTTATCTATAAAAGTTCGATTTATAGACTGAACATTCATTATCACTTCTGCCGCTTCAAATGGAATTGGTAATATAATACCTCTCTCACTACAAAACTTTCCTATAAAACTACCAACAGAATGTTTTTCAACCGGATATGCAGACTGATAATAACTGGTCTCAATAATAATCTCCAATGGAATTTCTGCGAACATGGAGTCATATCTAAACACATATTTATTGTAATCATAGCGAGACTTAATTTCCTCCGGATTACCCAATGTCAATCCTAAATTTTCTGCAATGCTTACTATCAAATCTTTTGATTTTGCTCGTTCTGATTGTGTCGGTCTGCGATTCATTGACAAATCAATATCTTCAGAAAAACGGTCAATCAAATTATATGCTTTGGAAAGGGATGTGCCACCTTTAAATACAAATGGCAATTCAGACTTAGAAAGCTCATACAAAAAACATGATTGAATGGTGTCTTTCTCAACCATCTGTTCATTCCTTCCAAATTCTCTAGCCACCGTTTCTATAATCTCTTTCCAATCATTATAATGTTCTTTATACCAATTCATGCATCAAGCCCCCTTGATAAATATTTCTGTATACTCTATCAGGAAACAGTGACAGATACTTCTTTACTTGTTCAAAATCTACTCCAACCATAGCAATAAATGCTTTTATTTTTGCTGTAAATTCGTCCCCTTTAATCTCACTATATTTATCAATAGTGCTCATAAGGTCCAAGAACTGTAAAGAACCTTTATTTTCCTTTGAAATATCGACTACCGGCTTATACACAATAATTTGTCTGCCATCAATATCCAGTTTTCGCTGTTTCGTAGACGCTTCATTTGAGCATACTTCATAACAAGAAGGATTTTGTGTTGTAAAACCGTACATATTTGCAAGTTGAATTCCTGTAATATACCCTGACACCTCTCCATTTGCTTCTAAAAATTTCTTTTGTATAAATTTATCAATAGAAACTTTTCCTTTCGTACCTAAAATTGTTCTATAAGCGATATAATAAACACCATTATATAATCTTTCTAGTTTTCCCTCATCTGTAAGCTTCTTCATTTCCTGCCGAACAGACTCGCTAGATTTACCAGGAAGCTCTGCTAGAAAGATTGGTTCATCCTTTTGATAATTTGTAATAATATAATCATAAAGCATACAGAGACCTCCTTTTCACAATTTCGAAATTATTGTTTTCACTTTTATTATATCCCAAAATGAGTTTTTGTCAAAGATATTTTTGAATCTGTCTAAATTATTTTCTCACTTTTACAGCCAAAGCATGCGCTCTCATTCCTTCTGATTCTGCAAGGCGAATGATATAGTCAGCATTAGCTTTCAATGCAGATTCCAGATAGTGAATCACACTATATCCCCTCATAAATTCTCCCACTGACATACCGGAAGAAAATTTAGCAGTACCACAGGTCGGAAGAATGTGGTTTGTGCCACAGAAATAATCCCCTACGGGTTCTGTACTATATTCACCAACAAACACAGCACCGGCATTTGTTAATTGGGCTAGGATAGATTTGTAATCATCTAATAGTAATTCCGCATGTTCAGGGGCAATTTCATTTACTGCATCTACCGCTTCCTGAATAGAATCCACCACAAAAATGTCACCATAATTTTCAAAAGTTCTTTTCGTCGCTTCTATCAGGTTGTTTTCTTTGCAAAGGCGTTCAATTTCGCTTTTGATTTCTTGTGCTTTCGTTTCGGATAAACAAAATGTGGTGCTGGCTTCAAACCCTGTTCCATGTTCTGCCTGAGACATCATATCAGCTGCAATGAAAGTAGGATTGGCATTCTCGTCTGCAATAATTGCGATTTCAGAAGGTCCGGCAATCGAATCTATTTTTACTTCACCAAACAATAATTTTTTCGCCATTTGAGTAAAATTGTTTCCGGGTCCGGTTATGGCATCCACTTTCTTAACCGTTTCTGTTCCGTAAGCAACAGCAGCTAATCCTTGGGAGCCTGAGAGTTTATAATAATTTTTAATATTCAGATAGTCTGCTACATATAACAAATGCTCATCAATGGTTCCGTCGATTCTTGGCTTAGTGAGGATGTAAATATTAGGGACACCGGCAACTATGGCAGGAATTAAATTCATACATAAAGTAGAAATCAGAGGTGCCATGTTTCCGGGTACCGTAACAGCTACGCTATTTATTGGCGTATATTTACGTTCAAGAATAGAACCATCTTCATATTCTTCCGTAAAACCTACCGGTAATTGTCTTTTGTGAAATCTAAAAAGATTATCACAAGCTCTTTTGACTGCTTCTTTAAATTCTTCTGAAACGTTTTCTTTGGCATGAGCAAATTCTTCTTCAGACACAAATAATCCGATTTTATGAATGTCAACACCATCAAATTTTTTCATGTACGAATATAAAGCTTCATCCCCTTTTTCTTTCACATTTTTTAATACCTCTTTCACGGTAGTTTCTACCTCTTCCGGGATACTGCTTCTTCGTTTTAAAAGATTTACATATCTTGGGTTTTGATAACTAAATTTGTTGATTGTAACCATAGTTGTTCTCTCCTTTACACTTTATTTTAAAATAAAAAAACGCCTGTCAGGGAAATTTTCCCTAACAAGCGTGGATCAAGCGTTTCGCCTAATATCAATTTTAAGAATATCAACATATATATCATTTGTCAAGTGTAAAGTTGAACGAGTTATTGATATGTTTTGGATTGTTAGAAGTAAGAATGTAAATGGAAGTTTTTTGAATTATTATGTAAAAAAATGTATGCTTGCGTTTTTTATGCTTGCATAAACGCATAAATTGTGTTATAGTGCGTTTACGGTGTTTATGTGAAAACTATTTTTCATTATTTCTATTCGTTCTATTGACACAAATTCAAACTCGTATCCAATGCAACTTAACATTTTCTGTATATCATCAAAAGTAATATGTTTTTAATCCGTCAATAAATTAAGTGATTGTTTGCTTATTTCTAACATATCGGTTATAAATTGTTGATTAATACCATTTAATAAGTAGTTTTTTTCTTTAATAAGTGTTTCGTTATTTGTACATTTCATTATGTTTTCAATTCATTCTTTTTTATTATAGTCTTGCAATGTCGTATAACGTTCATATTCCAAGTATTTTTATACAGCAGATAAGCAATACATTCCATGATAATGAATCTTGACAACTTAATAAAAGGCTTTACATCGAATAATAGTTATGTGATAATAACAAGTGAAAGGATGTTGATAAATATGACAGATACTGAAAAATTAGATTTATTGCTTGAGAAAGTTATCTCCGTTGAAAATGAAGTAAACAAACTCAAAATACAAGTTATGAAATCAACAGCAGAACTAAAGGCCATGGATGAAATGATTTTAGACGAGGTCGAAAGGGTTCATGCCATTTTAAACCAACATATATTAGATAAAACAGTTCATATGGCATAATTAGATAAGTAACCAATAACAACAGGGTGTAAAGTCTTTTATTAAGTTATGTAGTTACTGGTGGTGGGGGATATTAAGATGTTGTTTGAAATTGGATGGCATACTAAGAAGTGTTCCTATATTACCAAACAGAATAAAATACACAGAAAATTTGCTATTTATAAAAATAATGTCATTATTAGGATGTTTTTGTAAATGATTTTATTTCTGCATTTATCCAAAAAAATTCGGTTAGGAAACTTTTTTATCCGGAATCTGACTTTGTGTGGTAGAAAAAAACAAGCCATTCCCGTTATTTAGAAACGACTTGTTGTTTAAAATGATTCTTCTTTTATTACTGCACATGAATTATCTTTAAATTTCTTATAAATTCTTTACTTTCTTTGAATTCCTGCAATTTTCTTCCTACCCAATCAACACATTTTTTCCTTCAAAGGCAAACCCGTATTTTCGTATTTTTTCTTTTGGAATCCCCTTGGAAATCAGGGTTTCTTCGTATTTTTTCTCCTCTATCTGGGAGAGGGCAGAAGAGAGGGTATCTTCTAAGGATGCTTCTTTCCTTGGGTTAAATACTTTAAATTCAATGATGATGGCATCATCTGATTCCGATTTTACCGGCTCTAACATAATATCATATCTTCCAAATCCACTTTCCCGGTTAGAGGTTATTTGGTAGCGTCCTTTTAATTCCACCAGCAATCCTAATACAAAACCATGGTAGAACCGTTCCGGCTGGGATTTAGATGGATTGCTTCCGGTATCAAAATAGCTGAATATTCGAAAAGACACATCATTCATATATTCGTTCATGGCATCTAAGTCGTTTAGAAGGAGTGCTGTAACGAAATTACTGTATTCTTCTTCCACTTCATCAAACCAGCCTTTTACCATGGCTTCAAACATAATCCGGACTTCTTTGTTCGTTATGGTTAATTCATAATTTGGGATTCGTTCGACTTCACCCATATCCTCATAATCCAGAACCTTCAGATAACCACTTGCCACAAGCAGACTCCAAATGGCTGCCTTGCTTCCATTTAACTGGTTGTATACAATCTGCTCATCAATAGGGCAGATAAGATGTTCACCATGAAGCAGTGTTTCGAATCCGGTTTTTACCCGATCGCTTCCTTCACGAATTAGTTTTCCAACCAGACTGTTAGAGCTGGTATTTGCCCAATAGGCTGTATATTTACCTTTATCTAAAAAGTTAAGAATAGACCAAGGATTATAGATATCCTTATGTTTTCCGAATACGAATCCGTCGTACCATTCTTTGACTTTTTCTTTTTCTTCTCCAAGTCCGCAGGCATCTAGGGCATCAAATACTTCTTCTTCTGTAAAACCGAAAGATGTGGCATATTTATTTGATGTTGTGGTTACCACTTCCAGATTATTTAAATCTGAAAAAACCGACTCTTTACTTACTCTGGTAATTCCGGTCATGATTCCACGTCCCAGATATGGGTTCGTCTTAAATGTAGAATTAAAAAGACTTCTGGTGAAAGCTACCATTTCATCCCAAAAACCATTTACATAGGCTTCCTGCATCGGGGTGTCGTATTCGTCAAGAAGAATGATTGGTTTTTTATCGTAATAACGCATCAGATAATCCGATAACTGGTATAGTGCCATAGTTGCATCACTGTCGCGAATTTCCTCTTCCTGCATTCTTGAAAAAAATCTTTTATCTGCATCCGTCAACACTCCACTGTTTTCCAAATAGGAATATTTCACAAAAAGATTCGTAAGCAGTTGATTCATGCGTTCTCTGGTTGTGGTGTAGTTTGTTTCTTTAATATTAGCAAAAGAAAGACTTATAACCGGATAAGTTCCCTGAAGATTTCGGTATTTCTCTTCCTCCCAGATAGAAAGTCCTTCGAACAAATCCCCTCTTCCAGCATAATCTACAGAGAAAAATTTTTCCAGCATGGACATATTCAAAGTTTTTCCGAAACGTCGTGGACGGGTAATTAGGGTAACATCATCTCTGCTTTCCCACCATTCCTTAATAAATGAGGTTTTATCAATATAAAAATTATGACTTTCACGTAATTTCGAAAAATCCTGTATTCCGATTCCTACCGGAGTTTTTGTATTCATAATATTCCTTCACTCCTTTTTAAACTCCCGATTTTTGTTCTCATCTAAGTTCTAGTATAACGGATTTCATTTTTATATGCAATATTCCGCTGACTCATTCGTTCGTTTTTATTTTACTTCAATCCAATCTATGAAAAGCATTGATGGATACGACAAAATCATTTCTTTTTCACGAAATGGACACTTCATTTTTACCTCCTTCGAAGACTTAACAATTTCAAAATCTACCATGCAGGAGATATAAAATTACAGAAAACAAGGAATTATGATTGGAGTATCTCCCTCTAGAGATGAAATTGTCAAGTACTATTTAAAAATATTTTTAAATAGTACTTGACAATATATTTTTGTAAGAATATAATCTAATTAAAATAATTTTTAAATAGGTGTGATACGATGAGTGCGACAAGTATTTTCAAAGTTCTATCAGATAAGCAAAGGCGAGATATTTTAGTTTTTTTGAAGGAGGGTAGAATGAATGCGGGAGAAATAGCTGAAAAATTAGGTGTAACACCGGCAGCTCTTTCTTATCATCTTAAGTTGCTTAAGGATGCAGATTTAGTGATGGAATATAAAAATAAGAATTATGTTTATTATGAAATCAATACGACAGTCTTTGATGAATTGATTTTATGGATTGAACAGTTTGGAGGTAAGAAAAAATGAAAAAAGTTATGTGGATAGTTTCTGTTTTTTCGGTTATTATGACCACTATTGCAGTACAGTTTATGCCGGATTCCGTACCGATGCATTATAACATGGCAGGTGAAATTGACAGGTGGGGTTCGAAATATGAGAATTTTATTTTTGCTGCTATCATAAATGTATTTTCTTTGGTTTGGAGTTTACTTATTGCGTTTTATGAAAAAAAAGCTTCTAAGTCATCCGAAGAGAAGGTGCGTGTAGAAGCATTGTCAAATGCTAAAGTGATAAAAGTAACAGGTGTCTCTATGGCTGTTATGTTTACAGTACTACAGGGATATTGTCTTTATAAAGATTGTAAGATTGCCAATGCTGATGTAACAGTAACACAAATGAACATAAGTAAGCTTACCTGTATTTTAATGGGTTTACTTTTCATTGTTTTGGGAAATTTTATGCCAAAAGTAAAAAATAACATGGTGATAGGAATTCGTACTAAATGGAGTATGTATAATGATGTTACATGGATGAAGAGTAATCGCTTTGGTGGTGTTACATTAATGATAACAGGAGTGCTAGTGATAATGACATCAGTGTTTGTAAAGGAACATATAGCTATCATCTGTATGTTGATTTATACATTTGTTGATACGCTTATTACTGTGTTTTTTTCATATAAGGTATACAAATGTGAGGTGAAATCTGCACCAATGGAAGAAGTGAATAAATAGAGAAAAGGTGGATGATTTTATGGTAAGTATAATTTCTCTTGTTACGATGGTTGTAACATTACTTATATGTATGGTAGTACCTGTTATGACGATTATTATATATGCCAAAAAGAATAAGGGAAAAGGAATTTGGTTGTCATGGTTTCTTGGGGCAGCAGGCTTTTTTGTAATGCAGGTTATTATTAGAATGCCTATTTTATCGTTACTTTCATTAAGTTCGGGCTTTACAAAATTTGCGAATGAAAATTATATTGTTTATGTGGCAATTCTGGCATTTACAGCAGCACTTTTTGAACTGATTGCAAGGTTTGTGGTTTCCATTATTTTGAAAAAGAAGAGTTGTTATGAAGTTGCTGTTGGTGCGGGTCTGGGACACGGTGGAATCGAAGCAATCATTCTAATTGGTTTGACTTATGTAAATAATCTTTTGTATAGTATTATGATTAACACAGGTACCTTTGATTCTATGGTGGAATCTACAGCACAAATGGGCGTAGATGTGAAAGCATTGATGGATGTTAAGGAAGCATTGATAGAAACATCTTCTGCTACATTTTTACTGGCAGGGTATGAACGAATTTTGACCATGATTTTGCATCTGGCAATGACCGTTTTGGTGTTTTATTTTGCAAGCAAGAAGAAGACTTTGGTTGGAATGGTATTGTGTCTTTTGATTCATACAGCAATTGATTTTGTACCGGGTTTTGTACAAGGGGCAACGGTTTATGGATATTTTGGTGAAAACTTTACGACAAGAAATGCTTATGCAATTATTTATGCATTTTTGACAGCTATGGCAGTGGTGGGCATTGTGATAGTGCTTTCGATAAAAAAGAAATGGAAAAAAGAATGTTAGAAAATAAAAAAGCCAGATAGGAGAAATAAGACATGTATATTGAAAAAGTAAACAGTCCAAAGGACATAAAGAATCTTAACATAGAAGAATTAAAGGTACTTGCCGGTGAAATCAGGGAGGCATTATTAAAGAAATTAAGTGTAAAAGGTGGGCATTTCGGACCTAATTTCGGTTTCGTAGAGGCTACCATAGCCCTTCATTATGTATTTGAGTCCCCAAAAGATAAGATAGTGTATGATGTATCTCATCAAAGCTATACCCACAAGATGCTGACGGGAAGAAAGGATGCTTTTCTTTATCCAGAGCATTATTATGACGTATCCGGTTATACCAATCCGGAAGAAAGTGAACATGATTTCTTTAATATTGGACATACTTCTACGGCAGTAAGTTTAGCCTGTGGTCTTGCCAAAGCCAGAGATTTAAAAGGGGACAAGGAAAACATCATCGCAGTGGTGGGAGATGGTTCTTTAAGCGGTGGAGAAGCCTTAGAAGGCATTGACTTTGCTTCTGAACTTGAAAGTAACTTTATTATCATCGTAAATGATAATGATATGTCCATTGCAGAAAATCATGGAGGGCTTTATCATAATTTAAGACAGCTTAGAGAAAGTAAGGGAAGTACTCCTTGTAATTTTTTTAAAGCAATGAACCTTGATTATCTTTATGTGGACGAGGGCAATGACATTGCGACTTTAATTCAGGCCTTCGAACAGGTAAAAGACAGTGAAAAACCAATCGTTATCCATATCAATACGGAAAAGGGAAAAGGTTATAAACCGGCGGAGGAACAGAAGGAAAACTGGCACTGGTGTATGCCTTTTGATGCGGAAACAGGAAAATCTACCGTTACCTCGGAAGGAGAGGATTATAGTACATTAACCTGTGAATTCCTTATGGATAAAATGAAAAAGGATAAAAGGGTGGTTACCATGGTGGCGGCAGTCCCTACCAACATCGGGTTTACAGAGGAAAAAAGAAAAGAAGCAAGAAAGCAGTTTATCGATGTGGGAATTGCTGAGGAACATGCCATTGCCATGGCTTCCGGTATTGCAGCCAATGGAGGAAAACCTGTATTTGCTACGCATTCCAGTTTCCTTCAAAGAACTTACGACCAGTTATCGTAGGATTTATGCGTAAATCATAATCCGGCTACGATTTTGGTAAATACTGCTTCGGTTTATGGTATGAACGATGTGACCCATCTTGGAATTTATGATATACCGATGATTTCCAATATACCAAATATGGTATACCTTGCTCCGACCTGCAAGGAAGAATATTTTGCCATGCTTGACTGGAGTATTGAGCAGAATCAATATCCGGTAGCTATTCGAATTCCTTGTAATGGTGTGATTTCATCTAGCCGTGAAATACCAAAGGATTATGGAACTTTGAATCAATATGAAACAGTGCAAAAGGGAAACGAAATCGCAGTTCTTGCCTTGGGAGATTTCTTCCAAATTGGAGAAGCTGTGGTAAAGGCTATAGAAGAAAAGACAGGGAAAAAGGCAACCTTGATTAATCCTAGATATATTACAGGCTTGGATAAAGAATTGTTGGAAGACCTAAAGAAGAACCATACTAAGGTCATTACTTTGGAAGACGGCATTTTAGATGGTGGCTTTGGTGAAAAAATAGCAAGATTTTATGGACCTAGTGAGATGAAGGTTTATAATTATGGATTAAAGAAGGAATTCATTGACCGTTATGTGGTGGAAGAAGTATTAAAAGAAAACCGCATTACAGTGGAACAGATTTTAGAGGATATTTTTTAAGTAGAGGTGAAAAGATGCGTTTTTGATGCATTGATATGATAAAATAATTGAGGATAAAGAGATACTTTAACCCACAGAAAACAAAACGTTTCTGTGGGGTTTCTTTATTCCTTGGAAGATTCTATGAATTTATTCTTGGAAAGGAGGTCTAAAATGGTAAATGTCTTAATTGTGGAAGATGAAATTCCCATATCGAATTTAATGAAAATGAGCCTGAAGAAATCAGGATATCAATGCACTTGTGCCTATGATGGAAGTACGGCGATTGATATGATAGAAGAAACCATATTTGACTTGATTTTATTGGATATTATGCTTCCGGGAGCATCCGGCTATGAAGTATTGGAATATGTAAAACCCTTAAAGATACCGGTTATCTTTATTACAGCAAAAAATTCTGTAAACGACAGGGTAAAAGGGTTAAAAATGGGAGCGGAAGACTACATCGTAAAACCTTTTGAAATTGTGGAACTATTGGCAAGGGTGGAAGTGGTACTAAGAAGGTATCAGAAAATCGACAGCATCATTGAAGTATGCGGCTTAACCATTGATACCACTGCCATGGTAGTAAAAAGAGGGGAAGAAGTAATTCCTCTTACCTACAAAGAATACGAATTGCTTTTATTATTTGTACAAAATCCCGGTGTGGCACTTTACAGAGAAACCATTTATGAAAGAGTATGGGGTGGAGACTATCCCTGCGACAGCAGAACCGTAGCCCTTCATGTGCAGAGAATGCGAAAAAAACTTGGGCTGGAACATAACATTAAGACAATCAAGAAAATCGGCTATAGATGGGAGAATACGAATTGAAATTCAGATATAAATTGATGATGGGAATGCTGATTACCCTTTGTTTTTCCTTTGGCATAGGAGGAATTTTACTGATTTATTATTCCTTTCAGTATTCCATGGATACCATAACTTCAAATTGTATGCAAAATTATAATAATGTTCAAAATACCATAAAAATAGCCGGTCAGACTGCGGATGGCAATTATGATGATATTTTTGAGTCAGTTCTCTCCCAGATGAATGATAAAAAATCTACCATATGGAAGTATATCAAGCTGGTAGATGTAAAGACTGGGGAGTTGATTTACAGCAACAGCTCAGAAGATATTTCCAAGGATGTAAGTACGGAAGTGGAAGATGCGATTGTGACGGAATATAGCTGGAAGGATGGGGAAACTTATTATTATCAGATTACAGGAGATATTTCTATCTGTCTGTTAGATAGTGATACGGTAATAAAAAAGCTTTCTATCTGTATTGTATATGACATTACCCAAGTGTATGACTTTCGAAATTCAGAGCTTAGTATTTATCGAAACATCATGATAGCACTGCTGATATTTGGAATTGCTTTGGCATTTCTTTTTTCTTTCTGGCTGACAAAGTCCATGGAACAACTTTCCAAGGTGGTAAGGAAAATCGCAAAAGGAGATATTAAATCCAGAGCAGTCATTTCCAGCGGTGATGAAATAGAGATGCTTTCTAACGATATCAATGTCATGGCAGATACCATTGAAAGTGACATGGAAAAGCTAAAGGAGTCCGTAGAAAAACAGGAATTTTTTATGGCAGGTTTTGCCCATGAAATGAAAACCCCTATGACTTCCATTATTGGATACTCTGATTTAATAAGAAGTCACAATCTGGATGTGGAGGAAATGAAAGAGTCTGCGAATTACATTTTTCGTGAAAGTAAGCGTTTGGAGGCATTATCTTTAAAAATGCTGGAATTGGTGGTGATGAATAAGGATGAGGCAAGCCTGAAAGTATCCAATCCTGCGGATGTCATAAATGACGTGACAAGAATGATAAAAGTGGGGATTCAGAAGAAAAATATCACATTAAAGGTAAGTTTAGAAAATGGAAAAGTATTATTGGACCGGGACCTTTTTCAGTCCATGCTGAACAACCTCATTGATAATGCTATAAAGTCCATAGATGGAGCAGGAGAAATCCATGTAACAGGAAGAAAAAAAGACGGAGAATATATCATTCAGATTCGGGACAATGGAAGAGGAATGTCGGAGGAAGAACTTGGGAAAATAACAGAGGCTTTTTACAGAGTAGATAAGTCCCGCTCCCGATTACAAGGAGGAGCAGGTCTTGGACTTGCAATCTGCAAAAAAATCGCCGAAATTCACCATACAGAACTGGCATATGAGAGTCAGCCGGGAGAAGGCACGAAAGTTACCATTACTATGAGAGAGTATAGAAAACAAGGAGGCAGAGAATGAAGAAATGTAAAATATTATTATGCATCAGTATATTGGCAGTCTGCCTTTTGGCAGGTTTCTTCCTTCCGGATATTGTATTTTGTTATATTGACGAAAAGGAATTAAATCATGTAAAGGAGCAGACCGCAGAAGACAGCAGTTTCGTATTGTCCAACAAATCTTCCATTGATGAAAGATTAAGCGTGTTTGGGGATGGATATGAGGTGATTGATACTGTCATGAGTGAAGGAGAAAGGGAGAATGTCTTAAAGGCAGCCCAGGAGGAACTTGGTAATTTTTTAGATGCTGCCGGTTATGATATCTCTTTGGAACAGGCTTATTCTGTAGATATTACAAAACATATTTATTCTTCTAATGAAAAAGACATTTATAGTTTTGCAGCATACCTGGTGGAAGTGGAGTATGCCGAATGTGACATCGATTTTATTCTTGATATGGAAAGTCAGATGATATTACAGTTGAAATTTGATTTTACGGATTTTGTGAATATGTTGTGTACGGAGGATGGTAAGCAATGGACCAAGGAAAATGGTTACGGGTACTATGGCATTTTAAATAAAATAATGATAGAAACAATGAATTATGGGGAATGCGAGATGTTATTACCTCTGCTTTGCAATTATTATGATGGTTTTCAGATAGAAATAGTTGGAAGTAGCGTTTCGAACACATCTGCGGCAGTTTTCGTAAGTGAAAAAGATGTAAAAGATATAGAAACAGGATTATCTGACAGTATAAAGGAATATGAAGCGGAAAAATATCAGTCGGATATGGTAAGTAAAAAGATAACGTACTATGGAGAAAGTGGAGGTGGATCCAACAAGTTTGATTATGTTTTTGTATGTTATTTTATAGATGTCAATCGAGAACTGACTTTTTATAATATCAGAGTGACAGAAAATTCGATTATATTTAATGATGTGAGATAGCAGGGGCATTTTAATGATGCCATTTTGATGCTTTGAATAGATTTTTATGATGCACCATTCCTATATGATAGTGTCAGGCTGGTAACAAAGGGAATTGACTTTGTGAAAGCTGAAAAAGCGTAAGCTTGGAATAGACACAAAGGAATGGTGATTTTTTATGGGGACAAATCAAAAGAAAAGAATAAGTAAAAAAGCGAGAATGAGAAGGAAAAAATATCTCAGAAATGCAGTTCTGGCAGTATGTCTGATTTTTTTAGCAATCCGGTTATTTGGGGGGAAAGAAGACTCAGAGGGTGAAAAAAAGACGTCAGAACAAAAAGAGTCAAAGGCAGTAGTGGCTGTTGTAGGAAATATTGTGGATACAGAGCCGGAAGAAGGCTGGGGAAGCTACAAGACAAAAGAGGATATGAAAGAAGAGGAATGGGAACAGCTTCCGGAAAAATTAAAGGAATTTTATGAAAGATACGAAGAGTCTAGAGAATTCATTGTGAATTACTGGGAGAATAAGGGGAAGGAATTTGACATAAATCTTGAGGAATATAAAGATTGTAAAGAAGTTCCTTTATTGATGCAATGGGATAAGCGATGGGGTTATGAGGAATATTCGGGAAATGCGTTTGGTGTTACCGGTTGTGGGCCTACCTGCTTATCTATGGCAGCGATATATTTAAAACAGGATGTAAGCCTAAATCCAAAGTGGATGATGGAATTTAGCATCCGGAATGGATACAGTGTGACAGGGAGTGGTTCTGCCTGGGCATTAATTGGGGAAGGATCCGAAAAGTTAGGAATGGAGTCAGAAGAGCTGCCACTTTCACAATCTGTAATGAAGAATCGTTTACAAAATGGTTGCGTCATCATTGTAGTACTGGGACCGGGAGATTTTACGGATAAGGGGCATTTTATTGTGATTTATGATTATGATGAAGAAGGATTTATCATAAGAGACCCTAATAGCCTTAAAAATACAGAAAAGAAATGGAGCTATGAAGAATTAAAAGGACAGATAAAAAATCTTTGGGCATTGAGTGAGAAGGAAATGGCTTAACTGCCAAAAGAGAGCAGTTTGCGTTGGAAGAAATCACTGTTTTTTTTAGGGCATTCATGGTACAATTATTGTTAGATTAGTGTTCTGTTAAAGAGAGGGAAATTAAAGTTATTGCAGCATATATCTGGACGGAATGCGAAGCTGTCATCAATCATAAATATGGAGGGAACGTTATGGCTCTTGAAAATAAATTAGGAATTGAAAACTCTGCCGACCTTGCCCGAGAAGAAGAAAAAATAAGCAAGAAAAAAGCAATGGAATTATTTGAAAATGTTATCTTTGATACAATGGAGGCTGGCAGATTTTCTTCCCTTAAAGCGATTCACAAGTATCTTTTTGAAGATATTTACGAGTTTGCAGGGGAAATCCGTAAGGTGAACCTGTCAAAGGGCAACTTTCGTTTTGCTCCTTTGATGTATTTAGAAGTGGCTCTTGAAAATATTGATAAAATGCCGCAGTCCACTTTTGAAGAAATCGTCGAAAAGTATGTAGAAATGAATATCGCTCATCCTTTTAGAGAAGGTAATGGGCGTAGTACCCGTATATGGCTTGACTTGATTTTAAAAAGAGAAATCGGTCAGGTGGTGGATTGGAGCAAGGTAGACAAAGAGGACTATCTGCTTGCTATGGAACGCAGTCCGGTGAAAGACATTGAAATAAAGCATATCTTAAGGGAAGCCTTAACAGACGAAGTGAATAGCTGTGAGGTCTATATGAAAGGTATTGACCATAGCTATTACTACGAAGGCTACACGACCTTTAAGACGGAAGAATTATAATCCGAGAATTCCAAAAGGAGAAAGAAACATGCTAAGCATTAAAAATCTAACAAAAACCTATAAAGGTGGAAAATCCGCGGTGAAAGATTTAAGTCTTGAGGTAAAGTCAGGAGATATTTATGGCTTTATTGGTCATAATGGAGCGGGAAAGACTTCTACCATTAAGTGTGTCGTGGGAATACAGGATTTTGAAGAGGGTGAAATTACCATCAATGGAGTATCTGTGAAAGAAAACCCTATGTACTGTAAAGAGAATCTGGCATATATTCCGGACAATCCGGACCTTTATGAATATTTAACCGGAATTCAGTATTTAAACTTTGTGGCGGATATATTCCAGCTATCAAAGAAAGAACGGGAAGAACGGATTCAGGCTGAGGCAGAAGCCTTTGAGATTACTGCGGCTTTGGGAGATTTGATTTCTTCTTATTCCCATGGTATGAAACAAAAACTGGCTATTATCGGAGCATTGATACATAGACCAAAACTATTGATATTAGATGAGCCATTTGTAGGCTTAGACCCTAAGGCGACTCTTGTGTTAAAAAACCGGATGCATGCCATGTGCAAAGAGGGAACTGCCATTTTCTTTTCTACTCATGTACTGGATGTAGCAGAAAAACTTTGTAATAAGGTTGCCATTATCAAAGGAGGAGAATTAATTACGGCAGGAGATACCAAAGAATTAGTTCAAGGTGAATCTTTAGAATCCGTATTTATGGAGGTGGTAGGTAATGGTAAGACAGATTAGGTTATTGTTAGGATGTCAGCTTATCAATCTGTTTGGACTGAATGAAGTACGCTACACGAAAGACAAAAAGAAGAAAGCAAGATTTATGGGGCTTTCCATTGTATGGATTCTTTTAACTCTCATGCTGGTATCTTATGTGGGAGGACTTTCCTATCTTTTTATTAAGATGGAGATGGAACAGGCTGTACCGGAATTTTTATTTGCTGCCACCAGCATCATTATCTTGTTTTTTTCTTTTTTTAAAGCAGGGAATGTCATTTTTCAGATGAATTCCTATGAGGTGTTAATTACTTTTCCAGTTAGCAAAACTGCAATTGTTGTCAGTCGGTTTCTTAGTATGTATGTTACCAATCTTCTTCTTAGCTTTTTGGTTATGATTCCTGGAATGGTTGTTTATGGGATTTTTGTGAAACCACAATGGAGTTTTTATCTTTATAGCATCATGGGAACTTTATTTCTTCCGTTGATTCCTCTTTCCATTGCTACGATACTAGGGGCAGGAATTATGACAATCAGTTCCCGCATGAGAAATAAAAGTCTGGCTCAGGCATTTTTAATGATACTTCTTACCATGGTTGTGATGGTAGGTGGAATGAATGTTTCCAATGTGCCGGAGCAGATAAACCAAGATGCGTTAAAAGATATGATTCGTATGGCAGAAGAGGGAATCAGAAAAACATATCCACCAGCCACATGGTTTGCAGAGGCAGTAAATGATGGGAAAGTTTTGAAGTTTTTGCTTTTGCTTATG
This sequence comes from Lachnospiraceae bacterium, assembly GCA_017399685.1. Taxonomy (GTDB): domain Bacteria; phylum Bacillota; class Clostridia; order Lachnospirales; family Lachnospiraceae; genus RGIG1668. Next base: position 24,720 of record JAFQBM010000008.1, on the reverse strand, counting down.
GTATCCATGCTTATTTTTGTTTTCCTTGTATTTGTGCTACAAAAATATTTCTTTGAGGTTTGTAGTGCATTGCGGGAACATAGTGCGAAACATAATTACCAAATGGGAAGTCTTTCTACTGCCTCTCCTGTGAAGGCATTGTGGAAAAAGGAAGTAAAACGGTACTTTTCTTCCAGTATCTATGTTGGAAATACCATGATAGGATATCTTTTGATGATTGTGCTTAGTGTGGCAATTTTTGTAGCAGGAATAGAAAAAATAGAAGAAGCCATACACTTTTCCGGCATTATAAAAAAGGTGTTTCCTTTGTTACTTGGAGCTATGGCAGGTATTATGCCAACCACCGCCTGTGCCGTATCCATGGAGGGAAAACAGTGGTGGATTGCCCAGACGTTACCAATACGAAGTAAAGATATCTGGAATAGTAAGATTTTATTAAATCTTACCATTGCCGTGCCTTGCTATCTGATTGCCTTGGTGTTTGCTTTTCTTTCCGTAAAACCGTCTTTAAAGGAAGGAATTTTTCTTGTCATTCTACCAATGCTATACATTATTTTTACAGCAGTAGCAGGAATTACTGTGAATCTTGCTATGCCGGTGTTTGATTGGGAAAGTGAGGTCAATGTGGTAAAGCAAAGTGTTTCTGTGCTGGTTACGATGTTGATTGGTCTTTTTAGTGTGATGGTACCAGTTGTTTTTCTGGTTTTAGGTGGGGATGGAGGAGAATATCTGGTGTATACCATTACTTCTTTGGTCTTAGTACTTCTTACTGGTATTTTTTATTGTAGAAACAATAGAAAAACGGTGAATTTGTAAAAACAATTCTTTAAATTTTTTTAGGGTCAAAAGGTCATGTTCTTCCTATTTGATTGAAAAACATGACCTTTTAATCATCTCGGTTTATGAATCAAATTCATGTTCCATTACATATTGGATGAAAGCATGAAAGTGTCTGGAAATCCATTTATTACGATGGTAAATCAATTGTTTCCAGATATCTACTTCAAAGTCTACAACATCGAGATACACAAGTTTTCCTTGGGATACCATCTTGTTGGTTACAAAATCCGGTAAAAAGGAAATGCTTTTTCCGTGTTCTAAGGCAGATGTGATAATGTCGGTACGCCCAATTTCCAGTACCGGTTGGAGTTCATAAGACATTTTTGCAAGAGCTTCATCAAAAAGACGACGGTAACCGACTTTTTTCTCAGTTAGAATAAACGGATACTCTATGATATCTTCAATGCGAAGATTTTTTCTGCCTGCCAGAGGGGAAGCAGCTCCGGTTACGAAGTGGGTGGAAATCCGTTCTTCTTTGGCAATAATATAATCCTGATGATAAACATGATTGTCCAGGGTAAAAATAATATCTGCTTCATTGTGATTCAGAATACGAAACATATCATCCGTATCAGCGGAGGAAAATTTTAAAGAAATATTTGGATATTTCTGGTAAAAGTCAGCATAATTACGAGTCATCATCATTTCACAGATAGAGTCCGGAGTCACGATATGAATGTGCCCGGAAATATCATGGGGATTACTGATGTTTTGTTTGAATTCTTCTGTCAGATGGCTGACTTTTTGTGCGTATTCGAGGACCTCCCGTCCTTTTTCTGTTAAGGTAATGGTGTGATTGATTCTCTCGAATAAAAGACAGTTTAATTCGGTTTCTAATTGTTTGATTTGGAAGGAAATAGTGGACTGGGAATAGCCTAACAGTTTCGCGGCTTTTGTAAAACTGTTTAATTCCGCTACATGTACAAAAGTAATTAAATTTCTGATTTCCATAAAAATCCTCCTCTTCAACATTGAAAATTTCGATGATGTTCATCTAAATTATCGACTTTATTAAATGTAGATATTATTATATACTAAATTACAATAAAAGACAATTTTTTTAGGGGGATTTAAGCAAATGCCAGAGATTAAATTTTACAATCGCGAACCGGTACCAATGGAAATGCATAAGGTTAAAATTGTGCAAAAATTAAATTTATTACCAGCAAAAGAACGTTTAGAGAAAATGAAGGAAGCAGGTTTTAATACGTTCTTATTACATAATGGTGATATCTTTATGGATATGCTGACAGACTCAGGTGTAAATGCCATGAGTGATAATATGCAGTCTGCAATGTTAAGAGCAGATGATGCGTACGCAGGAAGTGAAACCTTCTATCGTATGAGAGATAAATTAGAAGAGATTTTTGGAATTAAGTATTTACTTCCAACTCATCAGGGACGTGCCTGCGAACACATCATTGCACAACACTTTGTAAAGCCAAATAACTGTGTTATCATGAATTACCATTTTACTACCTCAAAAGCACATGTAACCCGTCTTGGTGGTCGTGTAGAGGAACTTGTAAAAGATGAAGGTTTGATTTCAAAGAGTACGTTACCTTTTAAGGGAAATATTGATATCGATAAAGTAAAAGCCTGCATTCAAAGGGAAGGTGCAGACAATATTCCATATATAAGAATCGAAGCAGGTACAAACTTAATCGGTGGACAGCCTATTTCTTATGAAAATATGAAAGAAGTAACAGATTTGGCAAAAGAACATGGAATTTTGACTGTGTTAGATGCTTCTTTACTTCAGGATAATTTATATTTTATTAAAACAAGAGAAGAATCCATGAAAGACAAATCCATTCGTGAAATTACAAGAATGGTTGCGGATTTATTTGATGTGATTTATTTTTCTGCAAGAAAATTCGGCTTTGGTCGTGGAGGCGGAATCTTAGTTCGTGAGGAATCCTTATTCCATGAAATGGAAGATTACATCACTATGTTTGAAGGTTTCTTAACCTATGGTGGTATGTCAGTAAAAGAAATGGAAGCAATGATTATTGGGTTTGAGGAAACCATGGATTTGGATATTATTTCCCAGGGACCACAATTCATTCATCATTGTGTAAAAGAACTGGATAAGTATGGAATTCCTATGATTACACCAAGTGGTGGTTTAGGTGCGCATATCGATGCAAGAGAAGTGGTAAGTCACATTCCATCCGAACAGTATCCTGCTGGTTCTTTGGTTGCTGCATTATATCTTTGTGGTGGTATCCGAGGAATGGAACGTGGAACATTATCGGAAGAACGTAACGCAGACGGAACAGAACACATTGCATCTGTGGAAATGGTTCGTCTTGCATTCCCACGTAGAGTATTTACGTTATCTCAGACAGAGTATGTCATTGACAGAGTAAAATGGTTGTATGACCATAGAGAACTTATCGGTGGTCTTAGATTCGTACATGAACCAAAAACATTACGTTTCTTTACAGGAAGATTGGAACCGGTATCTGATTGGCCGGAAAAATTAGTAGAAGCTTATGTGAAAGAGTTTGGTGAAGACCAATAGAGTTTTGGAAAAGATAAAAAAAGAAAAATCTGGTAAAGAACAACAGGATTTTTGTATTTACTGGTATATGAAAAAGCTGTAACCGTTGTTAGTATCTGGTTTACAGCTTTTTTTGACTCTTTGGTTATAACCGATTCTTATAACTGGTTCAAAATTTCCTATCATTGATTTTGCATTTAGATTGTAGTATACTGTGAAAAGATAAAAATGGAGTGGAGGATTATTATGACGAAGAAATACGGCAAGGGAACAGAGTGTATTCATGGAGGATACGAAGCAAAAAAAGGAGAACCTAGAGTATTACCGATTATCCAGAGTACGACTTTCCTTTATGAAAACAGTGACCAGATGGCAAAATTATTTGATTTGGAAGAAGAAGGATATTTTTATTCCCGTCTTGCAAATCCTACGGTAGATGCAGTAGCGAAGAAGATTGCCACTTTAGAAGGTGGTGTGGCAGCACTTATGACTTCTTCCGGTCAGGCAGCGAATTTGTTTGCAGTATTAAATATATGTGAAGCAGGAGACCATATCGTGGCTTCCACTTCCATTTATGGCGGAACCTTTAATTTATTTAGTGTTACAATGAAAAAGTTTGGTATTTCCTGTACTTTTGTGGATCAGGATGCTTCGGAAGAAGAAATAGGAAAGGCATTCTTACCAAATACGAAAGTATTGTTTGCAGAAACCATTTCCAACCCAACGGTAAATGTTCTGGATATTGAAAAGTTTGCAAGAATTGCTCATTCACATCAGGTTCCTTTGATTGTAGATAATACCTTTGCAACACCAATTCACTGTCGTCCGATTGAATGGGGAGCAGATATTGTTACTCATTCTACCAGCAAATATATGGACGGACATGGTGTAAGTGTAGGTGGTTGTGTCGTTGATAGTGGTAATTTTGACTGGAAGGCAGTAGCGGAAAAATACCCTGGCTTAACCCAGCCGGATGACTCTTATCATGGTATTACTTATGTTGAAAAATTCGGTAAAATGGCATATATCACGAAAGCAACTGCACAGTTGATGAGAGATTTAGGCTCTACTATGTCACCACAAAATGCGTTTTATGTAAACTTTGGATTGGAAACATTACATTTAAGAATGAAACGCCATTCAGAAAATGCCCAAAAGGTTGCAGAATACTTAAATTCCAATGAAAAAGTTGCCTGGGTACGTTATTCCGGATTAAAGACGGATGCAGCTTACGAATTAGGTCAAAAATACTTCCCGAATGGAAGTTGTGGTGTGCTGGCATTTGGTTTAAAAGGTGGAAGAGATGTTTCCATTCAGTTTATGGATTCCTTAAAATTAGCTTCCATAGCTACCCATGTAGCGGATTCTCAGACTTGTCTGTTACATCCTGCAAGCCATACCCATAGACAAATGTCAGAAGAACAGTTATTGGAAGCTGGAGTTTCACCGGATTTAATCCGTCTTTCTGTGGGAATAGAAGATGCAGAAGATTTAATTGCAGATTTAGAAGAAGCATTTAAAAAGATTTAACTAAGATGAATCATTGAGGTTGGATTGTTTTTGTTTTAATATGAAACATAAATGTAATAAAAGAACAAAAGGTAGTTTTGATGTAAACTGCTTTTTGTTCTTTTTTGTTAAGACGGAAAAGTATTGATTTTATCTATGAAATAGGCTATGATGAAAAGAAGAATGTCTTTTAATGAGAAAGAAGTCATGTAAAGTGAATGAGGTACGACATGAATATAATTGGTATTTTGAAAAAAAATAGAAAGTTAATATTTAGTTTGGCGAAAAATGATTTTAAAAGCAGATTTGCAGGCTCTTATCTGGGTATTTTCTGGGCCTTTGTGCAACCGGTGGTGACGATACTGGTATATTGGTTTGTATTTCAGGTAGGATTTCGTTCCGGAACTGTGGATGAATTTCCTTTTGTATTGTGGCTGACAGCAGGTCTGGTTCCATGGTTTTATTTTCAAGAGGCATGGATGGGGGCTACCAGCAGTTTGCTGGAATACAGTTATCTGGTAAAGAAAGTGGTATTTAATATTGACGTATTACCGATTGTTAAGGTATTGTCGGCATTGTTTGTAAATCTGTTTTTCGTGTTGTTTTTCGTACTAATTTGTTGTTTTTATGGTTATTATCCTACGGTTTATGCATTACAGATTGTTTATTATATGATTTGCCTGGTGTGTCTGGTTACGGCAGTGGCTTATATGACCAGTGCAGTCATGGTATTTTTCAGGGATTTAGGACAGTTAATTAATATTGTATTACAAATCGGAATGTGGATGACACCGATTATGTGGCAGAGCAATATGATTGGAGAAAAGTACCAAAGAATTTTGAAGTTAAATCCTATGTACTATATTGTAAATGGATACCGGGAATCCATGTTAAGTAAGGGATGGTTCTGGGAACACTATTTATGGAGTGTTTATTTCTGGATATTGATTGTTGCATTGATGTTTGTGGGAACCAAGATATTTAAAAGATTGAAGCCTCATTTTGCAGATGTATTGTAGTGGTTAAGGAGATTTTTTATGGACAAGAAAAGGGAAAATATTACAGAAGATATTATGATAGAAATCAATCATCTGTCGAAGGTATATCATTTATATGACAAGCCCATAGACCGGTTAAGGGAAGCCTTAAGTCTTACGCATAAAAGCTATCATAAAGAGCATTTTGCCTTAAATGATGTAAATATCCAGATTAAAAAAGGAGAATCCATCGGTATTGTAGGAGTCAATGGTTCAGGAAAATCTACTTTATTAAAAATCATTACCGGTGTGTTAAATCCTACCCAAGGTGAAGTGGTAACGAAGGGGAAAATCGCGGCTTTATTGGAACTGGGTGCAGGGTTTAATCCAGAGTATACGGGAATTGAAAATATTTATTTAAATGGAACCATGATGGGTTATACAGAAGAAGAAATGAAGGAAAGAGTACAGGCGATTGTTGATTTTGCTGATATTGGTGATTTTGTATACCAGCCGGTAAAGACTTATTCCAGTGGTATGTTTGCCAGACTTGCCTTTGCAGTATCCATCAATGTGGATCCTGAAATTTTAATTGTGGACGAGGCACTTTCGGTTGGTGACACCAGATTCCAGATTAAGTGTATGCAGAAAATGAAGGAAATGATGCAGGGCGGTACTACGGTACTGTTTGTTTCCCATGACATTAATGCCATTCGAAGATTTTGTACCAAAATTGTATGGCTTCGTAAGGGACAGGTACAAGAAGAAGGGGATGTCAATGCCATTTCTGACCGATACTTGGATTTCCTTAAAATCGGAGATGAATATTTCGATGAAATGATGACGAAGCAGGATGAGGAAGTAGAAAAGAAAAAAGAAGAAAATGAAAATGTCATTGCAGAGATACTTTCCTTTAAGATGCTGGATGAAGAAGGAAAAGAAGTGAACAAGGTTGGCTTAAACCAGCCGGTAAAAGTGGAAGTGGAATATCAGGTGTATGATGACTCCATTGAAAAGCCGGTGTTAGGAATTGCCATCCGAAGCATGGATGATGATTATGTATGTGGATTAAATTCCTTGTTAGACCAGCAGAAGGTTTCCTGGAAGTTAGGAAAGAACCGGATGACCCTTACCTATCCTCATGGGATTTTAGCTGTGGGCGGACAGTACTATTTTGATGTGGCTTTATTTGAAGAAACTGCCACCGTACCAATACAATACATTTCTGTGGTAAAGAAATTTACCATTCAGTCTGGCTATGCAGGGGAAGGACGATATATTATTCCGCATAAATGGGAGGAAAGCAATGAGTAAATATGATTTCTCATTAGATATGAACAGTGATAATTCCTTATCACTGATTGCAAGACAATTAGAGAATAAGAAAACTATATTGGAATTTGGCCCGGCTACCGGACGTTTAACGAAATATATGAAGGAAGATTTATCTTCTATCGTAGATATTGTAGAAATCGATGCTACCGGATATGAAAAGGCCATAGAATTTGCCAGAGATGGATTTTTAGGTGATATTGAAAGTTATCAGTGGGAAGAAACTTTTGCTGGAAGAGAGTATGATTATATTCTTTTTGCAGATGTGCTGGAACATTTAAGGAATCCGGAAAAGGTACTTAAAGTATGTAAAAAATATTTAAAGGATGAAGGAAGAATCATTGTCTCTATACCTAATGTAGCCCATAATTCTGTACTTCATAACTTACTTAGAAATGAATTTCAGTATAATTCCGTGGGATTGTTGGATAATACTCATATTCATCTTTTTACTTACCATTCTGCAAAAGCCATGTTTGAAAACATTGGTATGAGTCTGGTGATAGAAGATGCTACTTATATTGAAGAAGTAAAAAATGAATTTAAGTATAGTCTAAAAGATACCAACCCCATCGAGCAGGAAGTTTTGTGGATTCATCCTTTTGGCAGGGTGTATCAGTTCGTGTTTACTGCCATGAAAAGTGATATTGTTACCCGGAATGAAATTGTACCGGAAATGAAAATCAAACGGTACGAAAACGATCAGAATGCGAAACTGTACTGGAAGGCTGATGGTGGGTATTCGGAGGAACAACAAATCAGTGGAATCGAAGTAAAGGGAAGATTCCAGTTGGAAATTACGAAAGGGCAGGAAGAAGGCAGAATTCAGATTCCGGATTCTGCAAAAGAAATCCGCCTTGATTTTATTGAGAATAAAAATATTATTATTACAGATTTTACGGTCAGAGATGAAAAGGACCAGATGTTGTCTTATACCTGTGAGGATGCATTTTGTGACTCCGGAATGGTAGTGTTTTACACAAAAGACCCTCAGATTTTAATATCCATGGAAGAGGTTTCCTCTCTTAAGATTAGCGGTAATATTCGCTGGGTATCCAATGAAGAATTGATTTTCCTTTGTAAAAAATATTATGACTTACTTCAGGAAAAGAAGGAAATGGAAACATACTGTAAGGAACTGGAGGAATATAAACTTGCCTATCTTGCAGTATTAAATTCCACATCATGGAGGCTGACAAAGCCTTTACGGGCATTGATTGGTGCTTTAAAGAAGACTTTTTCAAAAGTAAAGCCATTACGACTGGCATGGAAATTTTTCAGAGCCACACAGCAGGATGGACTTGCCTGTGCCTGGTATCTGACAAAACATAAATTAAATCGAAAAAAGATGTCCGGGGATTTATACAAGCAATGGATGGAAAAGAATGAAACAGATAAGCTGTCGAAGGAAAGTCTCGCCTATGAACCTTTGATTTCTGTTGTGGTTCCTGTATATAATGTCAGTGAAAAACACTTAACAGAGTGTATTGAATCCGTGGTACAACAAACCTATCAAAATTGGGAACTTTGTCTGGCGGATGATGCTTCCACCTGGGAATGTGTAAAACCGGTGTTAAAGAAGTATGAAGCAAACAAAAAGGTGAAAGTAGTTTACCGGGAGAAAAACGGGCATATTTCAGCGGCTACCAATTCTGCCATAGAAGTAGCCACGGGAGAATTTATTGCATTTATGGACTGCGATGATGTATTAGCTCCTAATGCTCTTTACGAGATGGTAAAAAAGCTGAATGAAGGCACGGAGTATGACTTTATTTACAGCGATGAAGATAAAGTCGATAATGATGGGAAAAACCGTCATATGCCTCATTTTAAAAGTGACTGGGCACCGGACACCCTGATGTCATATATGTATACTTCCCACTTTTCCATGTACCGTAAGTCCATTGTGGATGAATTAGGAGGCTTAAGAATCGGTTATGAAGGTTCCCAGGATTATGATTTTACCTTAAGATTTATGGAAAAAACTACGAAAGTGGGTCACGTTCCAAAGGTACTATACCATTGGAGAGAGACGGAAGGTTCTACTGCTACCAGTCCGGAAACCAAGCCGTATATCTTAAATGCAGCTAAGAAAGCCAAGGAAGATGCGTTAAAAAGAAGAGGCGTGGAAGGTACAGTGGAGCTGGTAGAAGATATTTATCAATACAGGGTAAATTACCATCCTACAGGAAATCCATTGGTAAGCGTCATCATTCCTTCCAAAGATAATGTTAAAGTATATGAACGATGTATACAAACCTTATTTGAAAAAACAACCTATAAGAATTTTGAAGTGATTCATGTGGATAATGGAAGCTCTGAGGAAAACAAACGAGGATATGAAGCCATTGCTAAAACCTATGGAGTAAAATACCATTATGAGACAATGAACTTTAATTTTTCAACCATGTGTAACATTGGTGCAGAAGAATCAAAGGGAGAATATCTTTTATTCCTGAACGATGATATTGAAATCATCAAAGGGGACTGGCTGGAGCGTATGCTGGGACAGGCAATGCAAAAACATGTAGGTGCTGTAGGTGCCAAGTTATTATATCCTGGAACCGGAAATATCCAGCATACAGGAGTCATTAATTTGTCTCAAGGACCGGTACACTGTTTTGCCAACATGCCGGATGATGTCATTTATGATTTTTGCAGAAATAAACTTGATTTTAATTATAGTGCAGTTACAGGTGCATGTCTTTTATTAAGTAGGGAAAAATTTAATGCTGTGGGCGGTTTTGAAGAGGGACTTCCAGTGGCATATAATGATGTAGATTTATGCTTTAAGCTTACGGAACAGGGATATTTTAATGTGTTAAGAAATGATGCAGTATTATATCATCATGAATCTGTCAGCAGAGGATATGACCATGCCAGTGCAGAAAAAATGCAAAGATTAACCAGAGAACGGAATAAATTATATGAAAGACACCCACAATTCTATCAAAAGGATTGTTTTTATAGTAAGAATTTAACCCAGACTTTGCCTGATTTTAGCGTAGAGGCTGAGGTTAGGGAAATTGATTTAAAAGTAAATACTCTGGATAACAAAGAACAAGTCTTGAAGAAAGAAAAAACAGACTTGATTTCCTATGACCTGAATTCGGTTCAGGTTTCAGAAATCATCCGGGTGGAAGGATTTGCTTTTTTACGAAAGAAAAGATTCAATAATCTTCGTAAGGTAGAAGTAATTCTTGCAGGGGAAACCAAGAGTTATTGTTTAGAAACAGAAAAGATATACCGGGGGGATTTGAAAAATAATATCCCACATAAGGGAAAAATAGGAATGACCGGCTTTGTTTCTTTGGCAAAAAGTGATTCTATTGAGAAGGGTACTTACCGCATTTATTTAAAAATCGGTAGTAAGATATGTGATACAAAGAGAGAAATATCCTGTAGCTAAGCCGAGATTACAAGATATGTCGTGAATTATTGAGGCTAAGCATGGCTTGGATATGGCAGGTAAGAAAGGATAGATATGAAACGAGTAGTTAAGAAAGTATGGATATTGATAGGAATGCTTTTGTGCTTCCTCGTTGTACCAATCATTTCGAATGTTACAAGAAATAGTAAAACAATCAAAAATAATATAAGCAATGAACCAAAGCTGGAATATAAAGCTTCGGTTTCAGATGTAATTGAACAGGAGATATATTTAGAAGACTCCATAGAATCTTTGACACTTTATATGTCCTTGGAAGGTGGAAGTACCGAGCCACAATATATTGAGAATGAAGATGGTGTGCTGGAACTTAAGAATGTAGCAGAGTTTAAAGTGGAACTTCTGGGTTTGGATGAGGAAGAAGAACAAATCATGGAATTTGCCACTTCCAGTCCTAATACTACTGTAATCATTCCTATTGGGAAACATAATGACAAGGAAAAATGGGTGACAGTAAGACTTACTGTGGATAAACTGGAAGAAGATATGGAACTTTCCTTTTTCTTTGATTCTATGACAGATTCGATACAGAACGCATCCATCAACGGAGCGGAAAAAGAAGTAGGACTTAGTATGAAATATGTGCAGAAAGCTTCGTTAAGTACGGTAGAAAATCTTTTTGTCATTGTGGCGGTATTGTTTTTGGTGTTATTTTTAATATGGTATATGATTCAAAATAAAGAAAATAAATTGAATTCTGCATTATTTTCCTTGTTTTTAATCATGGAAGTGCTATGTTATCACTTTTATGATAACTATGTATACTTTCAAGAACTTCCATATATTAAGAAATTTTATTATTTGATTGTAGGAATGCTGTTTGCCATTATCCTTGGATTGTTCTTACTTCTTAAGAAAAAGGCAAAATTGGAATGGGTGGCAGCGTATTGTGTGTTCGGTTTCGGACTGGTATATTTATTGATTTTACCTGCTTTTTCCGCTCCTGACGAGCCGGATCATTATGTTAGTGCTTATAAATTGTCAAATCAGATGTTGTTCCAGGAGCCTACGGACGAGCATGGAAATGTATTAGTCCGAATCGGAGATTATGGTGATTTTGAGGCAAGACCGGGCAGGGAAACCTATGGTAAAATCTATGGAAGTCTCTTTGATTTTTCAAACAATGATGCCACTTTGGTAGCCCAGGGTGGAGCCGATGATGCCGGAGGCGGTATTATGGGACATTTACCGGGAGCAATGGGAATTACCGTAGCAAGGTTATTGAAACTAAATAAAAGTATGCTGCTTATGTTAGGAAGGTTCATGGGACTTTTGTTCTATTGTTTCTGCATTTTCTGGGCAGTGAAAAAGATGCCTTTTGGAAAGATGGTTTTATTTGTAATTTCCATGTTTCCTATGACATTGGAAGAATCCTCTTCCTTTGGTTATGACCTTGTGGTAAATGGTTTTGTCTTTTTTATTACTGCTTATATTTTGAACCTGATTTATGAAAAACAAAAAGTTTCAGTGAAAGATATTGTATTAGTATCTCTTATCATGTTCCTTTTTGCCCCATGTAAAGCTATTTACATTTTTGTGGCTGGACTGTGGATTTTGATTCCAAAAGAAAAGTTACAGCTTGGAAAGATGAAAAAGGGACATTGTAAGCTGATTACGACGTTGATTGTATTTTTCAGCACCTTGTTACCAAACATATTGGTAAATTTAGTTAAGGTATCTGGGATTTCTTCGAATTCAGGACTGGTTTCCTGGGCAGGAGAGAGAGGATATGGTATGGGGGATGTGTTGCAGAATATTCCATATTCCATTTATGTTTTTGCAAATACATTAATTAAGAATGCAGAATATTATGTGAATACTTTAATCGGAAGCCGTTTGGGATGGCTTGAAATCACAATTTCCCAGTTTATTGTTACTGGATTTTTGATGATTCTGCTATTAGAATTTTTCCGGGAGAAGGAGCAGTATGTAATTAAGGTAAAAGAAAGAGTGTGCTATGGAGTCATTGCCGCATTGATTTCATTGGCGGTAGTTGCTGCAATGTGGTTAGCCTGGACACCGATTTCTTATGACACCATTCAAGGAATTCAGGGAAGATACTTCCTTCCAATGATTCCATTATTATATCTTATGGTTGCAAATAACAAAAAAATAAGAATTAAAAGCTCCATAAATATGAACATTATTTTATTATGTCTATTAAATGTGTATGCGGTTTTAGATGTTCTGAAGATAACATTTTGTCGATAAACCATGGAAAATTATGAACCGTATGGGGATAGGAAGGAAGCTTATTTTCCATAGGTTCTGATTTTCCGGTTAGAGTGAAAGTGAAAGGATAAAGTGTCAATGAAAGTATTAGTGATTATTCCTGCCTACAATGAGGAAAAAAGCATTGAAAAAGTAGTGGAAAATTTAATAAACAATTATCCACAGTACGATTATCTGATTGTGAATGACGGCTCTAAGGATCGTACAGAGGAGATATGTCGTGAGAAAAACTATAATTTTGTGACACTTCCCATTAATTTAGGAATCGGCGGTGGTGTTCAGACGGGATATATGTATGCGGTAAAAAACGATTATGACATTGCCATTCAGATTGACGGAGATGGACAGCATAATCCGGAATATATTGAAAAACTCATAGAACCCATTATAAAGGGTGAGGCAGATATGACCATTGGCTCCAGATTTATTGAAAAAGAAGGATTTCAGACCTCTTTTATGAGAAGAATGGGGATCAATATTATCCGTGGAGTCATTAAGATGTGTTGTGGTGTTACGGTAAAAGATACCACCAGTGGGTTCCGGGCATCTTCCAAAAGCTTAACGAAATATTTTTCAGAAAATTATGCCCAGGATTATCCGGAGCCGGAGGCAATCGTTACTTCTGTTTTAAATGGTTATTCTGTAAAAGAAGTTCCTGTGGTTATGAATGAAAGAGAAGAAGGAGTTTCTTCCATTAATGCAACCAAGTCTGTTTACTATATGATAAAGGTGTCTCTGGCTTTGATTTTACATCGTCTGGGATATCAGAAAAAACGGAATTAGGAATTTTGCAGTGGAAAAAATCTGTAAAATGTGAAGTACTCAAAAAGGGACTTTATTGAAACCTTGGAACGGAGGAAAAAATGAATCTTACATTAAGGATATTTTTTGGAATTGTTGATTTAATCTTCTTACTTGTGATTTTAAATATGTTAAAGAAGAAGAGATTGAATTTAAAATATACACTGACCTGGCTTTTCGCAGCACTGGCACTGCTGGTGGTGGATTGTTTTCCGCAAATTATTGATGGTATTATGAATCTGGTGGGAGTTGCCAGTCCTGTCAGCATGGTATTTGTGTTAGAAGCTTTGTTTGTTTTGGTTATTTTATTGTCCTTGACAGCCATTGTTTCTCATTTAACAGAACGGGTGTATCGGTTGACCCAGACCATTGCTATTATGGAGAAAAAGATTCGGGAATTGGAAGAGGAAAATAACAAAGAAGAGTAATAAAAAAAACGTTTCAACGAGTAGTTTTTATCTCGATTGAGACGTTTTTTATTGTGCAATTTTACTATAAAAATTAGGTAAAAAACACGACAGAGAAATCGGACATAACGATTGACTAGGGTGTAAAAAGAAGATATCATATATGTATAGTTTTAGTAAAATGGTACAGAATTTAAGTAAAATTGTGGACAAATATGTTTGATTTTACTATTGTTTTGCTGGGAAATCTTATAATAATTGAGGATTAGGGAGGAGGAAGAGAAATATGAAAAAACGAAGAAAATTAAAGCAAGTCGTTTTGATTATGTTCACCATGCTTACTATGCTGGGAAGCAGCATTGGAGTAATGGCAGCACAGACATCAGACAGTGAAGAAGGTAAAGAATCCGGCGGAGGAAGTGTGCCGGATACTGCTTTTGAGGTAGTAGAAGATATGGGGATTGGCTGGAATTTAGGAAATTCTTTGGATGCCATGGTTCCAAGCAAAGGATATAACTATAACTCAGAAACCTTCTGGAATAATCCGGTAGTTACGAAAGAGTTAATTGATACGGTAGCAGCACAGGGATACGGCGCCATTCGTGTTCCGGTATCTTGGTATAACCATATTGATGAAAATGGAAAGATTGATGAGAAATGGCTGGCTCGTGTTGCGGAAGTAGTAAATTACTGTCTGGACAATGATTTGTATGTCATTATTAATGTACATCATGATGCCGGAATGGATAAGAGCTATCAGTGGATTTATGCTGATGTAAGTACATATGATGAAGATTGCAAGAACTTAATCAATTTATGGTCACAAATTGCTACTTATTTTAAAGATTTTGATGAAAGATTATTATTTGAAGCAACCAATGAAATTATGAATCATGATAGTAACTGGGATTGGGGTGTTTCATGGGATGATTTTCAAAAAGTTCATGACTTAGATCAGGAATTTATTAATACAGTTAGAGCCACTGGTGGAAAGAATGCAAGCCGTTACCTGGTAGTAAGCACCTGGGGGGCTTCTTCAGATTCCTGTCAGATTGAACAATTATTTTATAAGAGTTTTGAAGATACGATTCCAAATCATTTGATTGTTAGTGTACATAATTATATGACCAGTTCTTCTCAGATTCAGTATGTTATTTCAAAACTGAAGACATATTCGGATAAATATAATGTACCATTTATTCTTGATGAATTCGGAAGTAAATCTGATGTGTCTCTTGAAACCAGAATTGCGGCTGCAACAGAAATTGTTTCTACCGCAAAGGCTGTGGGAATTACCTGTTTCTGGTGGGATAATGGTGGCGACTATGCGTTGTTTGACCGTTGGAATAATAACAAATTATTTTATCCTACACTTGTTGAAGCTATGCTCAATGCTGCAGGTGTAAAAAAAGACACCCATGAACATACCATAGTAATAGATAAGGCAGTGGAAGCAACCTGCAAGTCAGAAGGAAAGACAGAAGGAAGTCATTGTAGTGTATGCAATGAAGTGATTAAGGTACAGGAAATCATAGCAAAGAAAGCACATACAGAAGTTGAAGATAAAGCAGTAGAAGCAACCTGTAAGTCAGAAGGAAAGACAGAAGGAAGCCATTGCAGTGTATGTAATGAAGTGATTGTAGCACAGAAAACAGTAGCGAAAAAAGAACATACCGTAGTGATTGATAAACCGGCAGAGGAAGCGACTTGTAAGGAAGAAGGAAAGACTGTGGAAAGTCACTGCAGCGTATGTAAAGAAGTATTGCAAAAACAAGAAACTGTAGCCAAGAAAGAACATACTGTTGTTCAAGATAAAGCGGTAGAACCAACCACAGAAACTGAAGGAAAGACTGCAGGAAGCCACTGTAGTGTATGTAACGAAGTAATCAAGGCACAGGAAGTTATTCCTAAGTTAGAAAGTGGCACAACTACCACTACGGGCTGGGTAACGAAAGATGGTAAAAACTATTATGTAAAAGAAGATGGTACAAATGCTACAGGCTGGTTACAACTGGGTGACAGCTATTATTATCTGAATTCAGATGGAGTAATGCAGACCGGTTGGGTGAAAATAGCAAAAAAATGGTATTACTTAAATTCAGACGGAATTATGCAAACTGGCTGGGTAAAAGATGGAAAGAACTGGTATTATTTAAGCGGTAACGGTTCCATGAAGACCGGCTGGTTCAAAGAAGGTAATACATGGTATTACTTGGGAAGTTCCGGAACAATGGCCACCGGCTGGGTGAAAGATGGTGGCAGATGGTATTACCTAAGCGGCTCTGGAGCAATGCAGGTCGGCTGGATAAAAGTCGGAGGAACATGGTATTATCTTGGAAACTTTGGAAACATGGTAACCGGCTGGTTCAAAGAAAGCAATGTATGGTATTACTTAAATGACAGTGGTGCCATGTTAAATGGCTGGCAGCAAATCAAAGGTAAGTGGTATTACTTCTATCCATCAGGAAAGATGGCAGCCAATACAAAGATTGGTTCCTACTTTGTAAACGCAAATGGTGAATGGGTGAAGTAATTGAGGGTGCCGAAAGTGTGTCTATATTGCTATAATTCTTTTGTATCACTTTTGTATAGAATATTGTAGTTCGTAATTATCTGTTGAATGAAAGTATCTGAAAGGAGAAAGATATGGAGAAGTTAAAAATGAAAAAGTGTTATCGTAAACTTGTAAGTTTCTTACTTGTAACCATTATGATGATAGGGAGTATTCCACCGATATCGACTAAGGCAGCTACGGAGGATGTCAAGGAAGCGTTACGGCAGGATATGATAGATTTGATTTTTGATGGTAGTGACAAGAAAGTTAGCATAAGAAAATATAATTTGAAATTTGATGAATATAATGAAGTTTGGAATTATGTATACTTTAATGAGCCTAGCATAAGAATTGTACGGGAGTGTTATAGTCAGTTTCTTTTTACTTCTGATAAAGATAAAGAAGGATATATGGATAATTTATATCTTTCTTTTACCGAGCCGAATCTTGCGGAACGTTATGAAAAGATTCAAGAAGTTTTAAATCAGATTCATTCTGAAATGGAAGGAATGAAGGATATAGAAAAAGTTCTATATGCGTATGATTATGTTGTTCAACATACCACTTATAATCTAGATGCGACACACAGATCCGTAGCTTCTGGTCCGCTTGTAGATGGTGAAGCTGTATGTGGAGGCTATGCAAATGCTATGTTGCTGATAATGGAGTTAGAAGGCATTGAATGTAAATCAGTAAGTAATTCCGGTCATGCATGGGTAGCTGTTAAATTAGATGGTGATTGGTATATGGCAGATCCGACCTGGGGAGATACAAGAAGCTACGGTAAAGCAGCAGGAAAAACAGATTTTAGATTTTTGTTGCGTAATGATAATGAGTTTCTTTCTGGCGATTTGAATCATACTTCGATTGATGATGCACCAATTTCTTCGTCTACAAAATATTCTAACTGGTATGTACATGATATTGTAGGAAAGATGCTTTATGATAATGGATACTGGTATTATTTAGACAACGGTTCTATTGTTAAAAATAACATTGAAGGAACTGCTTATGAAGTAGTAGTAGAAGGCAGTAATTTAGAAATTGTAAGTGTGGAAAATGATGTATTAACCTACAAAGTAAATGGTGTGGAAACGAAAAAACAGTTAAACCAAACACCTTCCCATACACATACCGAAGTTGCAGATAAGGCAGTAGAAGCAACCTGTAAGTCAGAAGGAAAGACAGAGGGAAGCCATTGTAGTGTATGTAACGAAGTGATTGTAGCACAGAAAACAGTAGCAAAGAAAGCACATACCGAAGTTGCAGACAAGGCAGTAGAAGCAACCTGTAAGTCAGAAGGAAAGACAGAAGGAAGTCATTGCAGTGTATGTAATGAAGTGATTGTAGCACAGAAAACAGTAGCGAAAAAAGAACATACGGTAGTCATTGACAAACCGGCAGTAGAAGCGACCTGTAAGGAAGAAGGAAAAACTGCGGAAAGTCACTGCAGCGTATGTAAAGAAGTATTACAAAAACAAGAAACAGTAGCAAAGAAAGAACATACGGTAGTCATTGACAAAGCAGTAGAGCCAACCACAGAAACAGAAGGAAAGACAGAAGGAAGTCACTGTAGTGTATGTAATGAAGTAATCAAGGCACAGGAAGTTATTCCTAAGGTAGAAAGCGGCACAACAACTACTATGGGCTGGGTAACCAAAGATGGAAAAACTTATTATGTAAAAGAAAATGGTACAAATGCCACAGGCTGGTTAAAGCTTGGGGAGAAATACTATTATCTGGATTCTGATGGAGCAATGCAGACCGGATGGTTGAAATACAGAGGTGCATGGTATTATTTGAATACTGATGGAGTAATGGCAACCGGCTGGATTAAGGATGGAAACAACTGGTATTATTTAAACAGTAACGGTTCCATGAAAACCGGTTGGTTAAAAGAAGGTAATACGTGGTATTATCTGGGAAGTTCCGGAGTAATGGCAACCGGCTGGGTGAAAGATGGAGGCAAATGGTATTATCTAAGTGGTTCCGGAGCCATGCAGGTTGGCTGGATAAAAGTTGGCGGACAATGGTATTACCTGGGAAACTTAGGCGGAATGGTAACAGGCTGGTTCCAGCAAGATAATATCTGGTATTACTTAAATGGTAGTGGAGCCATGTTAAGTGGCTGGCAGCAAATCAGAGGAAAGTGGTATTACTTCTATTCCTCAGGAAAGATGGCTACAAATACAAAAATTGGTTCCTACTTTGTAAACTCAAATGGCGAATGGGTGAAATAGTAAATACCAAGCAACAAAATAATAAAGAAATGGTTTTAAAATAATTTCTTAAGCTAAAAAACCAATCATGAAGTAACTTAAAAAAGTAACTTCATAGATTGGTTTTTTGTTACCATAAAAGTTTTTTATCTTTTGTGACGTCGTTTTTTAAAAACGATTTTTAATGTCATAACGACCATCAGCACAAAGAAAAGTACAATGGCAATGATGGATGGAATTGGAATGTTAGATGTTAATGAAAAACTTTCAGCTTTTTTTATGGAACTTACTTCTGTACTTATGGTTTCCTGTTCCTTAAAATCCTTCGTATTTTCCATGGCATTATTTCCTGCCTCATTCTGTTTCAGTTCATTATTTTCTAACTGGTTCTTATCCTCATCCATAGAAAATGAAACAAAAAGAGGTTCACTGGAAGTATCCAGATTATATTGATTATAGACCTTAACTACTATGTTTACCTCTGAATCGGTAATATCCGAAAGACGAACGTGTGTCACATGTTCCTTTTTTGTCTCCATCCAAGGAATTAAATGGGAAAAAGTATTGCCACCATCCAGGGAATAAGAGTAATATAACAACGCAGAATCTTCGTCATAGGCCCTTATCACAAGGTCAATAACTCCTGTTTCCTGTGGTTCATTTTCAAGTTGTATCACACATTGATTCGGTGGAGTCAAATCCTGATACATCACCGTTTCTGGGATAGGAACTTCCACATTAACATAATTAGAGTAATCTGCTCCGGTTTCAGAACTGCTTAAGCCTAAGAATTTTGCCACACTGGTGGCATCTGCAATACCAAAACCCACATAATCTTCCTCTTCATCCCGATAAGAACTGTCATTGTCATGGTCCAGATAACAATGTTCCACGATAATTCCGTTAATTCCAAGTTTTTCGCATTCCCGGATAACACCATAATAATCACTTCCAGATTCATTGACCTTGGTTTTCACACCTCGGTTTAGTAAACCCATATGGCTGAATTCTTCTAAAATAATGCTACCTAGCTGATATCCTTCGGCATAATGAAGTCCGGTACTGGGAATCCAGACTTCACTTCCGTAGTAAAGATGTTCCTCTGAGGCATTATAATGGATGCTGATGAGATAATCCGCATTTACACTTTTGGCAAATTCTGCTCTTTCTTTTAAACTCATTTTCGTATCTGCACTGTCATGAGTAAGGTAAACAGTCACACCATCATAGGAAGAAAGCTCTTCGTACATTGCTTTTGCCGTAGTCATATTGATATGACGTTCTGTGATACCATGGTAGGATGCACCGTCAGTAGCTTCGCCCTCCGTTCCCCCGTGTCCCGGATCAATTACAATTACAATTTCCTTTGCCATTTAGGATTCCTCCTTTATAGATTCCTCTGTAGCAATATGTTTACTGAGCATGTTGTAGATAAAGTTAATAATAAAGCATAATACACCACAAATTATAAGTGCTGTTACAGTTCCTAAGGTACTGGAATAATCCACATCGAATAAGATAAGTTTTACTACACTCATCATGGTTAATCCCAAACCATAAACACGCAGGGATTTGTATTTGAATTTAAATCCGCTTAGGATTGCAGCAATGGCGATGCATAGGAGTAAAATACTAAATAAAATTCGATTGGACACAGGGGTACTGTAAAATACAGCACTTAGATAAAGGGTAATTTTTATTCCAATCCAAAAACCTGCCCAAAGTTTTTGAGCATGCCGCTCCATAAATGGTCTGACGCCAAGGAAACACAAAACAGAGGTAGCAATAACTATGAATAAGTACGCCCAAAGTGGCAGAGAATCATACAAACAATTTGCCCCCATAAACAATAAAAGAATATTCCCGCCACGAACAAATAATTCCATATGTTTTTCTGTTCTGGTCAAATCCTTATAATTCTTTATAAAGTCTGACTTTATAAAAAATAACTGAAATGGTGTCAACAACAGGACATAAAGCATAGCTGTACTAAGAGAGACATAATCATTTGCCCGTAAATATGAATTCAGGTAACTTGCTGGTTGGAAACAGTATATTAGGAAGAGGAAATACAAGACCGCCTTTGTAGTTCCGCTATAACTTTCCAGATACTTTTTCTGCAACCAGAAAATAAAGAAAAAGGCAGCCATTGTGAGGCAAAAATGCAGCAGAAAACTGCCGGAACCAGTCCAAAAATGTATGAATAGTACCAGAAAGCCCAAGGACTGGTAACATTTTGTTCCCTTATAAAATCCATAAAACAAGAGAGAAAGAGCCAAAAGCAGTAATAAACTATAGTCATCCCATTGTAAAGACTGAAAACATGTAACCAAAAGTATTACTACAAAAGAAAGATTCAATATGGAAATAAAGTTTGTAAATTTTCGCAGAGTGAATTTTTCTACCAAAAGTATTAAGTATACGATTGCACCTGTATAAAAGAAAAGGTGTATCATATTTATAAGTAGTGGCTTTGCATCAAGTCCCAACTGAATCATTTCTGTTGTTTGTCCATAAATAATAAGGACACTAAAGAAATAGAGAGAAGCAAGAAAGGAAATAAAACTCTTGCTTGTTTTCATACTTTCTTTTGCGGTTTTATGGAAATGATAGAGGGAGTAAGTGGCCAGGACAAGCATTATAATAAAATAAATTAAAACGAATCCAATATTTGTCCCTTCTTTTGTATAGGTAAGAAAAAGCTGATTATTTCTGGTTGCTATTAGCCCACAACTTACTATGGTGGCGATTGTGGAAAAAGTATGTAAATTTCGTTGTTTTTCCACAGAACAGATGCGAAGATAAAAAATATCCGCAACCAGGAAAAATACAAAAAACGAAAACCATAAAAAATCAGAAATCGTTCTATTTGTAATTCCTAAAAGGATGGATAAATATAATCCACATTGTCCAATTACACAAAGTAAAAGACTATCGTATTTCTTACTAAGCCTTGACATACCTAAAAGCCAGACCAGTAACAAGGAATATAGTCCAAGCTCAGACAGAAATTCGAAATATACTGTATTAATAATTAAAGTAATATAAAAGCATCCCATTCCACAGCCAATCACGGACAAAGAAAAGGAATTTTTAAGTTTCTTTTGTAATAGAAGTCCAATTCCTGTGATAAGAAAGCTTCCGGCAAACAATAAAATGGACTTCCCCATATCCCCTAAGTTTTGATAAATAAAAGTGCCAAAAACGATAAAGGCGATGAAAAACAAAATGGATGCCATAATACCAATGACATTTTTACCAATGGTTGTTTCCAGATTTTCTTTTTTCGCAGTTGAAATCCTTGATTTGTGTTCAAAATCAGGTCTGTTTGCAACATTTCTTGTGGAAATGTTTTGATTATTGTTAGAAACTGGTCTATTGACAGCCTGACCATTGGCTGATACCGGTTGGTTTGAACTGCTTGCTGGTATTTTGCTTACAGACTCTTTTGCTTGAACAAAACAGGTCTGACTCCGGGCGGGATGTGAAGTTTCCGTTTTAGCTTGGGAAAGCTGTGTTTTAAGTTGG
Organism: Lachnospiraceae bacterium; assembly: GCA_017399685.1. Lineage (GTDB taxonomy): Bacteria > Bacillota > Clostridia > Lachnospirales > Lachnospiraceae > RGIG1668. Next base: position 2,367 of record JAFQBM010000008.1, on the reverse strand, counting down.
TTCACTTCTTTTTCTAAAGTGAGAACTTTGGCTTCGAGAGCCTGTAATCGTTCCTCTGCGTTCATAATATTCCTCCGTACTAAAATATAATTTTCATTTCTTAATTCTCCATAAGAAAAGAGAGTTTAATTAAAAAAATTATATCATATTCTATGTTTGAGGGCAATTCCGGTTACTGTTTCCCGTTCTTGTTAGTGTTCAAAGGTGAACAGTAATCAATTCCTTCTAAAATGGTTGTCCTGTTAGAATAAGCCGTTGCAAAACTATAAACAGGTGTGATAGAATTGGAGAAAATCCGCAAAAACAGAGAAAAACATAGAAAAACAGCAACAAAAATAGTGGAACAGATAATAGAAGAAGTGGAAAGACAGTAGAAAAGCAATATAAAAACAGTAATAGATTGTAGGTGAAACATAAAAAATGAAGCAATGGAAGAATAAATTTTTAGGAGATAAGAATTTTTATAAAAGAGTCATGCTGATAGCCATTCCGGTGATGATACAAAATGGTATTACTAATTTTGTCAGTATGCTGGATAACATTATGGTGGGACAGATTGGTACGGATCAAATGTCCGGTGTAGCCATTGTAAACCAGCTGATGTTCGTATTTAATATTTGTATCTTTGGTTCCATATCCGGTCCTGGAATTTTTGGGGCGCAGTATTATGGAAAAGGAGATTATGAGGGTGTGAAAAGTATCTTCCGTGCCAAAGTTTGGATTTGCAGCGTCATTACCATGATAGGACTGGCGGTATTTCTTTTCTTCTCGGAAGATTTGATAGGGCTTTATCTTCATGAAGGTGGAGACGTTGGTAATCTGGAAGATACCCTACTATACGCAAAACAGTATTTGTTCATTATGTTAATAGGTTTGATTCCTTTTACCATTTCGCAGATATATTCTTCCACTTTACGGGAATGTGGAGAAACCGTCGTTCCAATGATTGCAGGAATTGCTGCTGTGCTTGTGAATTTAGGTTTTAATTATGTATTCATTTTTGGGAATTTTGGGGCTCCAAGGCTGGGAGCCAATGGGGCAGCCATTGCTACTGTAATTTCAAGGGTGATTGAATGTATGATTGTAGTCGGCTGGACTCATAAAAGAAAAGATAAGAATCCGTTTATTTGTGGCGTATATAAAACTTTGAAAGTACCAAAGCAGATTGCGGTGGAAGTATTAAAGAAAGGAAGTCCATTGCTTGTAAATGAGGCATTGTGGGCAGGAGGTACTGCGGTTATTATGCAGTGTTATGCGTATCGTGGATTGACTGCAGTAGCAGCATTTAACATTACTTCTACCATTAATAATGTGTTTAATGTAGTTTTCATTGCACTTGGCAGCAGTATTTCTATCATTTTAGGACAACTTCTAGGTTCAGGAAAACTGGAAGAAGCAAAGGATTCTGCAACAAAACTCATTACCTTTTCTGTTGTTTCCTGCATTTTCGTAGCTGGCATTATGGCACTATTTTCTGGTGTTTTCCCATCTATCTATCAGACAGAAGCAGTGGTAAAAGAACTTGCGGCTAAGTTAATCATAGTAGCAGCATGCTCCCTGCCTTTACAGGCATTCACAAATGCTTCTTACTTTACACTTAGAAGTGGTGGGAAAACCTTTGTTACTTTCCTGTTCGACAGTGTATATGTGTGGGTGATTATGATACCACTTGCATATGTGTTGTCGAAGTATACCGCACTTTCTACTGTGCTGGCGTATCTCATTGTTCAAGGCAGCGAGTTCTTTAAATGTTGTATTGGATTTAAGATGGTGAAAAGCGGTGTCTGGATTGTAAATATAGTAAATGATGAGAAACAGAAATCGTAATGGATTGATTTTTTATTTAATTATTTTGATGCTTGTATCATTTAACCTCAATTATGAGAGTAACTTAAAGTTTTAAAACACCTTTTGTGACAAATGTTATGAAAGGTGTTTTTTTGTATATGTAGAAAAACGGTATACACATGAAAGATAGAATCAAACAAGAAAAATGTTGTAGTTGGTAATAAAAGGTTGAATTTTTGGTTCTTCTATGCTATCATATGAAAATATTTCCACTCTATCTAAAAACAATTAAGAGTGGCAAATATGATTTTTACTGATGGTGGAGAGTAAAATATATAATTTAAGGGGAAAAATCAAATAATTACAATGAAAGAGAGGATTAAAATGAAAAAGAGAAAAAGAATAAACAGAATCATATCCTTGATACTGTTACTGACTCTTGTTTTCACCAATCTGGGATTGGAGAACTTTGCCGTACAGGCGGCAAACTACACCACTTTGTATCTGGTGGACAATACAGCAGAACAGTGGGTTGGAAATGACAACGCGGTCATAGAACTGGTAGACAACACCTACGGT
>JAFQBM010000007.1 GCA_017399685.1 Lachnospiraceae bacterium | reverse complement strand
TAAATGGTCATCCCAGTTTTTATCATAGGTATAAGGATCTGTTCCTTCCTGATACTCCTGTAAATCTAATCTTCCATCTCCATCCGGATCCTTATCTAAAGGGTCGTACCAGTAAATGTATTCATATCCATCCGATAATCCATCTCCATCCGTATCCTCTGAAGTAGGATTTGTTCCAATATTTTCTTCTTCCTCATCCGGAATACCATCTCCATCTGTATCCTGTTCCAGAGGATTTGACAGTAATTTTCCGGTTACAATCACTTGTGTTTTGTCTTTATTATACAGATAATTCAGTTCAGCAACTTCTTCGCCATCCTCTAAACCATCCCCATCACTATCACGATTATTTTTATCCAGCTTAATGGTTACGCCGTTAAACATAACCATATTCTCTTCATAATAGTCTGATATGCCGTCTCCGTCACTGTCCGTTTCAATATCTATTTTTTTATTAATGTCATCATAGATATCTTCTAACTCATCCGCATCAGAGGCTAAATAAAAAACACCACCCGTATTGTTTGCTAACGGTTCTAAATAATGTGTAAAATACGCCGAACTACTACTTCCTAAACCTACGGTATAAATTCTAACATTCCGATTATTAGCTGTAGTTACAATAGAATAGTGCTGGTTTACATCTGAAGTTTCCCCATCGCTCAATACTATCATCATTTGTAATATGGTGCCGTCTGTAGTCTTAAATAAAGAAAACGCTTTATTTATGGCATTATACATACAAGTGCCACCAGTTGACCAAAAAATTTTAGTAGTAAGATATGTTTTCGCTACCACTTTATTATTAGTCAATGTTGATGTTAATTTTGTTGCGGTATTTTCAAAATGCACAATTCCTATTTTACTATTATCCGGCAGTTTGTCAATCAGACTTTTCGCAACCGTTAATCTTTGATTGCTTCGATCATTCCAAGCCATACTACCAGAATCATCAATGACTAAAACAACTTCTACTCCTGAATATCCTGTAGAACTCCAAACATCCTGCCATTCAAAAGCATTCTGATGCACAGTTCTATTTAACAAAATATACTTTGAAAAATGCGTTACGTTAGCAGATGCAACATTTCCTGATACTGCAGTGGAAAGTTCTTCTAACAATTGAGTTTCTTCATTAAAGTAATATATTACAGGGTCAAAATCAGCATCTTTTAACAAAGACTCATCAAATTCAAAATTAATCGTAGCAGAGTCGAAATTTCCATCTACCTGAAAATCATATGCCCCACCAATATATCCCGGCATATTTGTTGGAAAATAAAACTCATTTTCGTATTTTTCAACCGATAATGTTTCAACCTGCTCACCTGGCAATGTAGTCTCGACAGACACTTTTACAGTATCTTCGCTATCTGCATATACACATACATCGAAAGATGATTCAAAAACAAGCGGATTGGTTCCTAACTCAATCTCTTTCCCATCCGAAACACCATCTTCATCGGTATCATATTTTAATGGTTCTGTTTTATAAATAACAGATTCATCACTATCATTAAGTTTATCATCATCTGTATCAATTTTTAAAATGTTGGTTCCTATTTTAAATTCATTAATATTGGACAAACCGTCTCCATCGGTATCCTCATCACCATCATTTATTCCATTTCCATCGGTATCCATAAGAACAGGATCCAATACCATGGAGTACAATTCAACATAATCAGATAAACCATCTCCGTCTGTATCTTCTTTCGTTTTATCTGCTCCAAAATAGTCTTCAAAATAATCCGGTACACCGTCATTATCAGTATCCACTTCTAAATCAACTTCCGTTTGACCTATGGATAAGCTACCTTCATTATTCCAACCTGATACTTTTACCCAATTGATACCTTTTAAGTATTCCTCATAAGAAAATACAATAGAGCAATTCCATAATGTAGTTGCATTTCCTCTCCAAAATCTTAATTCTTTGGCACCTTCATCTTCCTTCGTCACAACATATTCATATATGTATTGTGCCGTCTTTGTATTTACAGGTTTTGGATTATACTTTGCAGTATCTGCAGATATGATATCAACATTCTGCCCTCCATTTTCTTCTGTAGACGCATTGGTAAAATTAATATACATGACTGCACTATCATTTTCCCATGCTGTAAACTCCGTTACATCAAGATATATGATATCACCTGCATGAAAGTAATCTTCACTTTTTTCCAGAACATCCCAATGACCGTACTCACTTCCGTCGGCATAATATGCATTATTAGAATCCCTTCCACCTGCACTCCATGAATTCCATTGAATCGTTTTATCCGGGTTATATCGGTTAAAGGTTATGTTATATGCACTTTCCGGAACATTCACACTCCATGTAGTATCATTTACTTTGGTCATTATATAACTATCATGTCCGGACGAATTATCGACCAGTTCTATGACTGCATCATCATTTCCAATCCACTTCTCATTTGTATTATCAACTAAAAATAATGTTGTATATGATATCGTTTCTTCAGCATTAACTATAAATTTATCCAATTTAATACTGGTAAGAAAAACTATCATTGTTAATACAAATGATAATATTTTTTTCATGTTTCTTTTGGATAATTTTTTCATACGTTGTCACCTAAATAAATATAAAGCTTTCAACTTTAATATATATCCTTTTTTCCTTTCTACCGTAATACTTTTGTACGCAAATCTGCTCATGTCACATATTTTTTCTATCCCCCTTTTTCTCTGGTAATATATTACAGATTTACCGCATTCGACATTATACCATTACATATTCTTCCACGTCAAACATTTTCTTTTTTAATTTCTGATAAATTAATTTTAAGTCATTATCCAAATATAACTTAATTTATTTAAAAATATCCTAGCGTTTACTTCCAACAATATAATCAAAGCTAAAAAAACATAACTACAAATGGTTTGAAACAAAAAAGAACAAAGTTGCACTAAAACTTAGAGATAAAAAAACATCCGTATTAGAAAACGGTTGACTTCTAATACGGATGGTTCATTTTTACAGTTGGCATTCCCTATTTCAAGTACTTTTTATCATCATCTATAGACAATTCAGGATAATCTCTCCACTTAAGCATACCCTTATCATTGAAATACTTTGATTCATTATTTTTAATGAATTCTCATACTTTTCCAGTGTACTTTTTAATTTTGCAGTATTTTGATTCTATGCTTTTATCTTTTACACTCTAATGCAAACTCTTCAAACAAAACAGTCAGCTTTTCATCCAGCTTCTTTCTTCTGTTTGGTTGGTGGACATCCATACCACACTCCAAAAGCAAATCTTCTTCCAATTTAAGTAAATATGAAATTTTATGTGTTGCTTTATTTCTCATTTCTACCCGAAGTTGAAATATTCCATACTCTACTTCCTGTATCTCAAAAAACTCTGCTTTTCCATAAAATTTTTCCCAGCAACTTTTAATATTTGAAGTATCCAGATTACAATCCAGTTCCGGAGCAATTCCTACAAAAAACTCTGCGGTTGATTCTCCGTCTTCTTGTGGCAGATAAGAATAGCATTGATATATTTCTGCCACACCACTATCTTCATGGTCAACAAAATGTTTTTCTTTCGGATGTTTTACCACCAATGTGGAACCATCTAAAAATTCCAGTTGTTTCGCAGGATAAAAGTCACAGGCAGGGGATTGGTGATAATATTCTTCTGCTGCCTCGAATACCTCTATGACAGCTTTTCCGATTTCTTCTGCTGTTGCTGTCGGCGGTAAATTAACCTCCTTTATACATCCTCCATATCCACCCTTTCGGTCTACTGTTCGTTTCGTAGAATAAACTTCATAATGTCCATCCTCGTATAACTTGTAAAATGAATGATTGTTATTTTTCCAAAAAGAAATCCAACTTTTGTATTTGGAATTCTTTCTCCACGCAGCCTTCAAATCACGTTCCTTAAAATCATCTTTAGAAATAGGGTTACTCTTAACAAAGTCTATAGATTTAAGAATACCTTCACCAATTTTAACATAATCCTCTATATTTTCTATATTGATAAACCAATCAGAATCTACCAAACACCCGCCTATATGCCTGATACTTGGAACCAATAGTATACGCCCCTCACCTTTAAATATATTTAGTAACAATGGATATTTTTGTTCCATCATGCAACCTCCTCTCTTGTCCATATCTTTAATATAATAGAAAAAAACGTAGATTTCAACAAAACACATCAAAATCTACGTTTTTCATCTCACTTATATATCATCATCCAATTCCACTTCTTCATAGATAATTTCACCGTTTTGTATTCCCTGGCGAACCTTCACATAGGCATCCATATAAACTCCTTCATACAAAAAATCGGATGGTTTTGTATTTTTCAATAAATCAACGAACTGGTCGATAACTTCTTTTAATTCTCTATATGAACCTGAAGCACCTATGGCACAACCACTGGGACCCTGATACACATTGAATCGTATCGATTCATTTTTTTCATCTTTCGCCTCTATGAAATAGCAATATGCATCTTCATAATCCTCGGTTTCATATAAGGGTTCTCCAAACAATGTTTTTAAAATACCTTGAACTTTCACTTCATTATACTCCGAAAATAATTGCAAATCTGCTATCTTACTACCAGGAAAATAATCATTCATATTTTTAATTGCTGAAAATTTATACATATTGACCTCCATTCATTAGCTTATATTAATATATCATTGCATCCTATTCCTCTGGCATCTATGATACCATCAAAATCACTTGGAATCCTTTTAAATCCCATATACTCAAGACATGTGACGATAAATCTGTAATTTTCTTCCGGATTATCACATAAATATTCATTTTTTTCTTTTTGAAGTTTTTCATCCATGTGATTATATAGCATCACCATTTCTTTGAATTTTTTATTTGATATTCCCGGACT
>JAFQBM010000006.1 GCA_017399685.1 Lachnospiraceae bacterium | reverse complement strand
CCTGAGCCAGGATCAAACTCTCATGTTATGTTTGTCCGGTCAAAATTAACTTCTGGCTAATTTTTCCCTTTTTACTGTTTTAGGTCGCCTTTTATAGGCTGTTCGTTCTGAAATTCTTTAGAATTTTCAGGGTTGTTATATTGTTCAGTTATCAATGTTCTTTCAGTTTTTCATTTCCTCGCCGAGCGAGTCAACTTCTATATCTTACCACAGTCGATTTTGTTTGTCAACACTTTTTTTATTTTTTTTGTGTTATTTTTTTATTTTTCGAATTGTTTCAATTTTTCATTCAATTTACTCTTTTCGAATCGACAGTTGTTATCATATCACTTTTCTCAACTGTTGTCAACACTTATTTTTTATTTTTTATTGACTTTTTTAAATTATTTGAATTGTTCGAACTTTTCAAACAACTTCTTACCGACAAGTGATATCATATCATCTCACCGTTTAATTGTCAATACTTATTTTTCACTTTTTTCGAAATTTAAGTTTGATGATTCCCAGCATTTTTCATATCGTTATATTCTAATATTTAAAATCAAGAATCATCAAGTTTTAATATATTAATTTTGACAGGTTTGATATCATATCAAGAATGATATTATGCTCATATAGATAATTTAGTACAGGCTGTTCTAAAATCTGTTCATATACTTTCATTCCAAACTCTGTTCCAATTACCATGGTTATTACTGCAAAGAAAATCCACACTGTTAGAATTCCCTGCACCACTCCCAATACGGCACCTAATAGTTTATTTACTCCCCGAATCACAGGAAGGTGGGATGCAATATCTGCAATGGCAAGTAAGAGTTTCATTAAAGTAAAAACAATGACAAAGGTTACAACAAAAGCTAAGGCATTGATAATCATATTAGCCAGATAACTACTGATATATTCTGTAAACTTTTCAATTCCTAATGCTTCATATACTTCTTCATTATTATTTGCAATCAAAGCATCTTTAATATTATCAGGTAATTTCAATCCTTCTATCGCTTCTCTTTGACTTCCTTTTCCATTCAAATCCTTTTCTACCTGTTCTTCTACTACCTGTGTTATCTTTTCCTGCATCAGTTGTTCTATACCTGTAAGATTTCGTATGGTTTTTGCTACATAAGAAAAGCAAAACAACGACAGAATAATAGCAATCAACATACTGAGACATTGTACAATTTTTTTAATAATTCCAACTTTATAGCCATGTATCACATGAAACAAAAATAATGCTATCACACAAATCAAAAGCTGCATTTGCCTTCCTCCTTACTTACTTTAAACGAATCTGATAATTTGCATTTTCTCCCAGTATAATATATTCATAACGTTTTCCGCTGCATACAGCCCCTTTCGCAATGAATCCCAATTCTCCCTGATACTTCAAATTCCCCCGGTAGTCCATTACCAGCAGATTATTACTTCCCAATAAAAGCAATTCTTCCTCTCCTGCCACAATCTGAATATACTCCATATCTATTTCTGTTTGAAACCGCTCTTTACCTTCCAGGTTATAGACCTTAAGCTGATAACTTCCTGTCTGGTTTTCCAATTCTGTTATCATACCGATATATTTTTCATTTGCAAAAACACTTCTTGGCTCATGATTAAATTCTATTTTTGCCTTTTCGCCCGGTTTATCCTTCATATCATATACCACAATCTGGTCATCCATAAAAGCACAAACTGTATCATTGTCAATAAATTTTACTTCCGGCACTAAAGATTCCCCACATTTTACTGCACCTACCAAACGGTCACTATTTTCATTCTGCCCTACAGAACCGAAATTATAAAAAGCCAGATTCGTGTTAATTCCCATGCTTTCCGTGTTGATATAACTTACCACCATCTTTATTCCATCTTCGGATAATGCAATATCCAGAGGATATCCATTTTTCCCTATGGTGGTTTTGATTTCCACCAGTTCTGTAGCTGTTTTATCATAAAGATAAATGTAGTTTTCTTCATCTGCCTCCAGTACAACCGCTACCACTCCTTTGGCAGAAACTTCAACATTACAAATATTATATGGAGTAGTAAAATTTTTTACCAGACCTTCTGAATCAAATAAGTATACCTCATTTCCGTTAAAATCTGCTGCTGCTACATATTCTTTATTTACACAAACTTTAGGCATCTTCATTTGATAAGAGGAAGACCACACCACTTCCCCTTTTGCATTCATATATGTAATTCCATCTTTACTATATCGTACTACATTATCCAGATAGGTTTCATACGACATGACACCATTTTCTTCAAAATAATAGGTATTTACAACTTCAAAAGAATCAAACGTCCGGTTCCTTTGATACAACACAAAAAAGATGGCTCCCAGCAAAAGAACAGTTGCTGCCAACAATATAAGAACTTTACCCGCACCCTTCTTCCTTTTCTTTGGCTGGGTACTCTCACCCCGAAGTAAGATTATTTCTTCTTGATTCGTATTTTTTGTTTTCATCAAAAATCACCTTGTATTTCCTGAGATTATCGTAATGTTCCAGGAAAATCCCAAAAATACGCAGGATTTTCCGTATCCATTTCATTATACTAAATTTCCCACAATTCTTCTACTCTTATTTTGAAATTCTCCTATAAAACTCCCATTAAGAAAGAGGTATGTCCTTTTTACTTACTGCTGCACAGAGGGCAAAATCAATTTTTGTCCTATTTTTATATAATTTTCATCTTCTAATTGATTTGCTTCCTTGATATCTTTTACATAGTCCCCCGACTGATATATTTTTAAGCTGATGGAAAGCAGTGTATCTCCTTCTTCTACATAATAATAACTTTGTGCCATGGTTTCTACTACTTCTTCACTTCCAACTTCCAACACATTTTCACTGCTTTCCTGCAGATTTTCGCTGTTATCTCCCTCCAAAACAGCAATATCTGCACTATTTTCTGTACTGTCTTCACCTGTATCCTTTACTTCTTCCGTAAAAGACAAAGGATTTTCATCAGACTCCGAAAACGAAGAGTCTTGTCCCACAGCATTTAATGTCAGATTTTCTTCTTGTTGCCCCTGATTCATGGTAAGATTCAGCTGTTCCAATTTTATTTCAAGATTTCTCATTTTGTCGTAATTATTAATAATGGTAATTCCGATTGCCAGCATACCTGTAGCAAAAATAAAACTAACTACCTGAGGCATAAGATTTTTCTTTTTCTTTTTTTCTCCTTTTGCCACCTGACTTCTTACCCTTGCCAGAACTTCTCTGTCTTTTACTTCAATAGGATTTAAGATTTTTTCCTGTATCTCATTCTTACTTTGAATATAATTTTGCATATTTTCATTACGGTCATAATATATGTAATAGCCTGTCTGCTTTCTTAACCTTCCTTGGTCATATAAATAAAAGGCATCTTCTTTTTCCAAGGAATCTACCACATAAAGAACCTTGTCTTTTCCTGAGAAATTTTCTATGTGGGTCTTTTGAATTTTTTCATTGATTTGGGTAGAAAATCCTAATCTAGATAAAAACCACCCTACTACCTCCAAATCAGGAAAATAGCTTTTAATAGAATCATAAATCTGAGTCCAAGTGTCATTATTAAATACCGTTTCATCCATATCCAGTTCCAGATTTGCTGCTTCGATTGCCCCACTAATAAATATGGCACTGCCGTTTTTTGTGTTTTTTGTTTCCCCTACCAGAATTGCTCCTCTTGAATAAATATTTTCTGGCCTTGCTATTTTATTAATATAAGAAACAACGTAATCCTCTATGTATATCTTTTGTTCTCCCTGAGGATTCCCGATTTGTCTTATATTTTTTGGAATCCATCCACTTTGGGCAACTTCTTGATTTTCTTTTTCATAAATTACTTCTATCATACATTTTCTTCCTTTCTTTACTCATATCTCTACAATAAACCTCATATAATAGATTCATAGACTTTCTCTTACTAACTTATGATAGCACCAAGTAATTTATAAAATTGCCGAAAATTGTAAATTACAAATTAGAAGTGTTCCACGTTTTTCGATTTCTGTCGCGAATGATCCTGGTTTAAATTTTATATTACAGGGAAATACTATATACGCTGGCAGTTACCCAAAAAAATATATCGAGGTTATTTTTATGAACACTTTTTACGAAACAAAATATTTTAACAGCGCCTCCAGAAAACAATACGTTCTTTTAGGAGATGCTTTTTTTGAGTTATTATCTGATTATAAAATAGAAACCAAAAATCTTGTTTTTTTATGTATTGGCTCAGACCGTTCTACAGGAGATTGTCTTGGTCCATTAATCGGACACAAATTAAAGAGATTTCTCCCTGATTCTTCTATCTATGGCTCCTTAGAAAACCCTGTTCACGCCAAAAACCTGGAAGAAACCATGAATTTGATTCAAAAGAAACATCCCAATGCATTCATCATTGCTATTGATGCCTCCTTAGGACAAAAAAAACACATCGGATATGTCACTCTTGCCAATCATGCTTTAACACCAGGATTAGGAGTAGATAAACAGCTGCTTTCTGTAGGCAATATCGCTTTAACCGGCATTGTTAATATGAATGGGTATGCAAATTCCTTTATTTTAAGTTCAACAAGACTAAACACTGTGATGGAATTGGCAGATTTCATCACCTTAGGTTTATGGTATGGTACAAAAAAAGCAACAAATTCAAATTACACTCTTGCATAACATGAATTTGCTGCTTTCATCATCCACACTGGCTCATATTGTAAGTCAACTTACCTTATTCTGTTTCTTTGAAATAATTAATTGCCTCTGATACTGTGTCCGCCTCTCCTGATTTCATAATCTTTATCAAACTTTCCAAGGTTTCGCGGTTCACATATTTCTTGCCTAAATATGCTTCATATTGATTAGAAAGGGTCAGTATATTTACCTGTAACTCCTCTTCCAGACGATTCAGATAATCCTCCAGTTCTCTTTCTTCTTCTTTCATTTGGTTGTATTTAGGCATTCTTCTTTTATTTATCTCTTCTGTAATAAGATTTTTCGTGTCATTCTCGAATACATTCAAAGCATTTTGCTTTTCTTCCACTATTTTTACAGCTTCTTTTTCCAACTCTGACAGTTTTTCATCATAATGCTGCAGATTATATACACTGTCATCCTTTTCCTTATGAATAAAATTCTCTATGGCCTTAATGCTCTTTTGATTTGCTTTGATTCGTTGTAAAATAACTTTTCCTTCATCCAAAATATCTTTATGTTTCATAACAATCCATTTGGATATCAAGGTATAAACAAAAAAGTAAATAACGCCAAACAGGCTGGCAAAAAAGGCGGCAATCACAATGCTATGGGACACTGCATCCTGAAAGTCTTTTCCACTTAACATCTGAGAATAATCCACATTATTTCCGATGAGCAGAGCAAGAAGCACAGGAACACCTAACACAAATAAAATAGATACCACAAAAAATAATATGTATTCCAGCACGGTCTCTGAAAGAAAAACATTATAAAACCATTTATGACAACAAAATCCCGGAAGATGTGCCTGTTTGAATTTCGTTCTCATTTCCGTCATCAGCTGGCGGTTTTTTTCTTTCACTTCATAAGTTTCTTCCTGCATACGTTGATTCATTCGTTGGTTTTTCTTTTTATCACGTTTTGCACGAATTTGTTTTATTTTAGCCCTGTTTACTTCTATTTCTTTATCATAAGTAGCGGCAATCTCTTCTTTTCTCCGTTTTAAGGTAGAGGAAACTTCATCCTCAATCGCCTTATGCTCTGCTTCCACCGTCTTTTTTAGGCGCTTTGCGGCAACTCTTTGCGTTTCCAATTCTTCTTTAATTTTATCCACAAGAATCAGGGTTTTTCTCGCTTCAATTAAATAGTCTACATTTTCTTGAAATACGTTTTCTGCTGCCATAGCTCCTCCTTATAATATCCCCATTTTCTTTAATTCCTGATAAGTTCTTGCAATAGGAAAACCCACTACATTATTATAGTCTCCTTCAATCCCTGTAATAAATTTCGCAAATTCTCCTTGTATGCCATAAGCTCCTGCTTTATCTAAGCAGTCTTTTGTAGCAACATAGGCTGAAATTTCTTCCTTGGACAATTTTGCAACATTTACTTTGGTTTCCTCAAAAAAAGTAACTTCTTCTGTCTGATTTTTAATTAGAGTTACCCCGGTCAACACCTGATGTTGATGTCCACTTAATTTCTCAAGCATTGCCATGGCTTCCGTTTCATTCTTCGGCTTACCCATGATTTCACCATAACATACTACAATAGTATCTGCTCCAATTATCAATGCTTCCTGACATTTTTCTGCTACTTCTCTGGCTTTCTGCAGGGACAATTCCATCACGATTTCTTCTGGTTTTTCCTTTGTAATCTGTTCCGGCAAATTGGAAGGCAGAATTTCAAATTCTAACCCCATTTGATGTAACAGTTCACTTCTTCTCGGTGATTTTGATGCCAATACTATTTTTATCATACTCCTAATATCAGCCCCTAAAAGAAAACTTTTCGTTTTCTTTTAGGGTTCATACCGTTTCCTTTCTTTATTTTACTTTATTCCCGGCTCTTGCTTTCTTCTTCCCAGCTCTCCTTAACTTCAGTAACTACTTCTTCCCATTCCATGTCACCCTGGCAGTACCTTAACAGTGCATCTCCAAACTCATTTTTAAAATTCACAGATGGGAAAGATACAAATACCCAAGGAATGGTATTTACATTTTCATTGTTCATCCACTGCACCACCTGATTTGCAAGAGGATCACTATATTCATAGTTATCATATCCCTTAAATGGAGTAACAAACTTCAAATCTTCTACTACATATTTTTTACCTGTTTCGCTGGTAAACAGCCATTCAAGAAAATCTATGGCTAATTGTTGTTCTTCTTCGCTAACCTGTGAATTGATTGCGAGATAGTTTTCTGTTCCTACACAAAGCCCCTGTACTACTTCATTGGTTAATCCCATATAAACAGGCATGATTTTGATATTTTCTGCATCCACCACAGAACCTTCTGTATTATTAATCTGTTCCCATGCCCAGTTTCCATTCTGTATCATGGCACAACGTCCCATAGCAAACTCTGCCACGGAATCATCCACGGTTTTATCTCCTAATAACTGTCTCTCCGTACAGGAATTATTAATATACAAATCAAAAATCTGCTGATATTTGTCTTCGTATTTAAATTCTACCGTATCTGCTGCAAGTCCTGCCAAAACAGGAGAACTATAGTCTTTATCGTCCTTAAACTCAGCCCAGAAAGGAAGATTTGCAAGGTGTGACTGCCATCTCCAAACCTGACCGGAACCCATGGAAGTAGAAGCAAATACACCTTCAATGCCTAATTCCTCTTTATGCAATGTCATATCTTCTACTACTTCTTTTAATTCTAAGAAAGTGTGGATTTCATCTGCGGAATTTAGTTTTGATTTCTTATCAGGCAACGCAAAATACTTCTGCATAATCTCATCGTTATAAATGATTCCATACCCTTCTACAACATAAGGAATTCCATATACTCCCGCTCCGGAAGTAACCGCCATCTCCTGTTGTGATAATTGTTTGTATAATTCAGTATCAATTAAATTACTGCAGTAATCCTTCCAGGATTCATATCCAATAGGACCATTAATTTGAAAGATGGCAGGCTGTTGCTTTTTCGCCATTTCGGACTTCAAAGTAGACTCATATTCACCTGAAGCTGCAGTTACTATTTTTACTTTTACACCCGTCTCTTCTTCATAAGCCTCTGCAATTTCGTTATATACATCTGTTACTTCTGGCTTAAAATTCAAAAAATAGATTTCTTTTTCTTCAGAACCGCATCCCGTCAACATACCAGCTAACAATGCCAATCCTATTAAAATGCTTTTCTTCTTCATAGTCTCACCGTGCTTTCATTTGTACTGATACCTACATAAGGCATATCCATTTGTTATGTAATTCCTGTTATTTTGCCCAATTCTCTTTTGTATTGGCTACAAGAGCCTTCCAGGTAATGTTCTGATTTACATAATCCGATAAATCCTGTCCCAAAGCATCCTTAAACTCTTCACTAGGATAGGAAGGGAAAATCCATGGAACATTATTAATGTCTTCTTTTTCATTCCATTCCAGTACTTCATTTACAAGAGGATTACTATATTCTATCTTATTAAATTTCTTATATGGTGCATAAAATCCTAGTTCATTTGCTACCAGTGCAGCACCTTCATCTGTAGTATACATCCACTCCAGAAAAGCAATGGCTTTTTCTTTTTTATCATCAGACACATTCTTATTTACTGCATAGTAACTTTCTGTAGAGATGCAGATTCCTTGTGAGGATTCCCCAGGTGCCCCAATGTAGATTGGCATAATCTTAATATCTTCCTCTTCCACTGCTTTTCCTTCTATGGATGCAATCTGTTGATATGACCAGCTGCCATTTTGCACCATAGCACACTTTCCAGTGGCAAATTCCTCCATAGAATCTGTCGTAGTCTTGCTTTGTAACTGATTTTTCGGAGTACAGGAATTTTCAATATATAAATCAAAAATATTCTTAAATTCATTTTCATAAGTGAACTTAATTTCTCTCGTAGCAATGGTTGCAATCATATAATTAGCATAAGAGGTCTGTCTTCCTATCTCATAATAAAACGGAAGATTGGACAGATGATTGGACCAACGCCATCTTTCATTTTCCGCCAAAGAAGTGGAGGCAAATACACCTTCGATTCCCAGCTCATCTTTATGTGCTGTCATATCCTCCACCAATGCTTCAAACTCATTATAAGAATCTACTTGTGAGATAGAAGTAAACTCCGTTCCTTTCTCCGGCAATGCGAAGTATTTTTCCAAAACAGCATCATTATAGATAATTCCGTAACCTTCCAACGCAAATGGAACTGCATCTATGGTAGTGGCACTGGAAATTACCATACTTTGATCTGTCATTTCTGTGTATAGACTAGTAGAAATCAGATTTTCACAACTATCTTTCCATTTTTCATAGCTTACATAGCCATTTAACTGTATGATGGAAGGCTGGTCTTTGCTTTCCATCATTTCAGTCAATGTTTCATCATATGTTCCGTCCTCTGGAGATACAATTTCTACTTCTACACCTGTTTTCTTGTAATATTCATCTGCTATGGTTTCGTATGCTTCTTTTGCTTCTGGTTTAAAGTTCATTAGAACAATTTTGTTGTCTTTTTCTTCTTCTTTCCCACATCCGCTCATTAATCCCGTTGCAAAACAGCCTGCTAGTAAAAGGGCACCTATCTTTGTCCATTTGCTCATATTTTTCGTCTCCTTTATTTATTTGAATATCACAAAAATATATTTAAGCTCCAATGATTCACAACATCGGTTCGTTTATTTGTTCTCTTCTACTTCAATTTTACGGATTTCTTTTGTTCTGATTTCCTTACAGATATCATTTACAAATGTATCCAGAGACTTTTGACCTTCATCACCTAAATAACGGCTACGAACAGAAACCATCTTGTTTTCTTCCTCATTCTGTCCAACTACCAACATGTAAGGAACTCTGTCTAATCTGGTTTCTCTAATCTTATAACCAATCTTTTCTGCACGCTCATCCACCGTTACGCGGATTCCGTTTTCTTTCAGAGTCGTTTCTACCTCTTTCGCATAAGCATGATACTTTTCAGAAATTGGTAAAATTCTTACCTGTTCCGGACATAACCAGGTAGGGAAAAGACCTGCATATTTTTCAATCAGCCAAGCCAAGGTTCTTTCATAACATCCCATGGATGTTCTATGGATGATATATGGACGAACCTTTTCTCCGTTCTGGTCGATATAATACATATCAAATTGTTCTGCTAAAATCGCATCCCATTGAATGGTAATCATAGTATCTTCTTTTCCATATACGTTCTTAGCCTGAATATCTACCTTAGGGCCATAGAATGCTGCTTCTCCTTCAGCCTCTTCAAAAGGAATCTCTAATTCATTTAATACTTTACGAATTCTGTCCTGAGTTTCTTCCCAAACTTCTTCTGTACCAATGTATTTTTCCTTATTACTTGGATCCCATTTTGACAAACGGTAAGTAACATCTTCTTCTACCCCTAATGTCTTAAGACAATATCTCGCCAAATCCAGACAGCCCTTAAATTCTTCATCCATCTGGTCCGGTCTTACAATCAAATGACCTTCTGAAATAGTAAACTGACGAACTCTGGTTAATCCATGCATTTCTCCGGAATCTTCATTACGGAACAACGTAGAAGTTTCACCATAACGAAGTGGCAAATCACGGTAACTCTTCTGACTGTTTTTATATACATAGTATTGGAATGGGCAGGTCATAGGACGAAGTGCAAAAACTTCCTTATCCTTCTCTTCATCCCCTAATACAAACATTCCGTCTTTATAATGATCCCAATGTCCGGAAATTTTATATAAATCTGATTTTGCCATAAGAGGGGTCTTGGTTCTTACATAACCTCTCTTTTCTTCTTCATCTTCAATCCATCTTTGTAAGGTGTTAATCATGGTTACACCCTTAGGCATTAACAATGGAAGACCCTGTCCGATGACATCTACAGTGGTAAATAATTCCATTTCCCTTCCAAGCTTATTATGGTCTCTCTTCTTAATGTCTTCTAAGTGTGCAAGATATTCATCCAAATCAGCCTTTTTCGTGAAAGAAGTTCCATAAACTCTGGTCAACATCTTATTCTTTTCGGAACCTCTCCAGTATGCACCAGAAGAAGAGATTAATTTAAATGCCTTAATCGGCTTTGTGGACATTAAATGAGGACCTGCACAAAGGTCTACAAATTCACCCTGACGATAGAAGGAAATGGTTTCTCCTTCTTTTAAATCTTCGATTAATTCTACCTTATAAGGTTCGTCTTTTTCTTTCATTAATGCGATAGCTTCTTCTTTGCTTAAAGTAAAATACTCTAATTCATCCCCTTCTTTTATGACTTTCTTCATTTCTGCTTCGATTTTATCCAAATCTTCTCTGGAAAATGATTCACAGTCAAAATCATAATAAAATCCAGTGTCAATGGCTGGTCCAATGGCAAGTTTTGCATTTGGATATAATCTCTTTACTGCCTGCGCCAAAACATGGGAAGTCGTATGCCAATATGCTTTTTTTCCTAAATCATCATTAAATGTTAAGATATTCAACTCGCAATCTTCTTCTACTAACGTTCTAAGATCTTTCACTTCCCCGTTTATTTCTGCTGCACATGCCATACGGGCAAGTCCTTCGCTGATATCGCTGGCAATGTCCAACACACGCATAGCATGGTCATATTCTTTAAAAGAACCATCTTTTAATGTAATTTTCATAATTTTTCTCCTTTATTTTAAAGTATTCCAATCTCACATAGATACTAGAATTATACCACTTTATAAGGGTTTGTCAATAATCGCAAAAGGGGACAGGCTGGAAAAATACTGAAAAAAGTCTTTTCACTTTAAAGAAAAAATGGTAGAATGATGAAATAGAATGTTTCTTCCGTATTAAAAGACTCATTTTAACGTCAAATTTACAGAAGAAACTACAAAGATCTTAATTATATTGGAGGAGAAACTATGAAGCCTTGGATGATTATACTCATTGTATTGGCAGTAATGCTTGTGATTCTGGCTGTATTATATTTCCTTGGAAAGCGTATGCAGAAGAAACAAGTAGACAACAGAGCCCAAATGGAAGCGATGGCACAGACCATGTCCATGCTCATCATTGACAAAAAGTACATGAAACTTTCGGAAGCCAACCTTCCAAAAATAGTCTTAGAACAGACACCAAAAGCCTTAAGACGTACTAAAGTTCCAATTGTAAAAGCAAAAATCGGGCCAAAGATTATGTCATTAATTTGTGATGATGCTATTTTCGATGAACTTCCTGTAAAAGCAGAAGTAAAGGCATCCATTAGCGGAATCTATATCATCGGTGTGAAAAACCTAAGAGGCGCCCAGCCGGCACCTGTATCCAAAAAGACAGGTTTTATTGCAAAACTTAAGAAAAGACAGGCAAAGCTGGAAAAACAGCTTCAAGAAGAACAGGCTGCTTCTGGCGGTTCCAAAAAAAAGGGTAAAAAATAAAAAGTGCGAAACGCACTTTTTATTTTTTTGCAACAAAAAACCGCAATCCCATCCTCTAAAGTAAATGGGATTGCGGTCGCCTTATTCCGAAAATTTCTTTCAGCCTGTTACCTTTTTTGAGTCATTCTAAAAATCTGCAATGGCAAATCTGCCTTTTCCGTGTTTTTTCACATCATATAACAATTTATCTGCCTTAGATAAAGCATCCAGCATATTGTTCTTATTACCGGTAATATACTTTGCAATACCAATGGAACAGGAAATTTTCTTGTCCGGCGGAATTACCACTGTGGTTCTATATTTTTCTGACAACAGCCCTTTAAATCCATCCGAGATATCCTCGTAGATTTGTTCCACAACCTTCATTGCGTCCTCTTCTCCACTATCTTGTAAAACCAGGACAAATTCATCTCCACCATAACGGACAGCATATCCTTTTTCTCCAATGGCTTCCCTGAATATCTGGGCAAACTGCATCAATACCAAATCCCCTATTTCATGCCCAAAGGTATCATTATAGTATTTGAAATTATCCAAATCGATATATAATAATACATTATGAGCACAAACTCTTTTTCTTTGTTCCTCTTCCTGCATCTTCAAATTGAAGCCTTGGCGATTGTATAATCCTGTAAGATTATCTGTAACTGCCATTTTTTCCAGTTCTTCCTTCATCATGGCAAGCATTTGCCTGTTCCGGATTCGTTCCAATGTTACCTGCATCTGTTCCACCGCAAATTCAATAGTAAACAGATTCTTCTCATTCATTACTTCCCGACGGATAGCAACATTATCACCTATGGTAATGGCACATAAGGTTATGCTCTTGCTTCTTTCATGGTAAGTACCTATTAAAGTACTTCTTTTCTTTCCTTCAAAAGCATCTTCTACTTCAGCAAATTCAAAATAATTCTTATCCACCCACTGACAAATGAAAGAATGTTTATACTCACTCATAAAGCAAAAGATTTTATCCAAATCTACTTTTTCAACTTCCAGTCCGGGACTCATATAAGATATGATATACTCATCCTCTTCTTTTTGAAAAGAAATAATGGAATCCAAGCCATATGTAGTTTGTAACACACCTATGGCTTTTTGCTGTAGTTCTTCCAGCGCAAGGTCATCACGATTTAAGATTTCCTGCCAGATTCTAAGGAAATTAATATCTTTTTCTCTTTCTGTCAATTGTATCTTAATTCCTTCTATGGTTGCCATTTCAAGTATCTCTGCTTCCGACAAGGATTTTAATCCAATATTCAGATATTTCTTCGGTGGCAGCTTTCTCTTAGTAAGAAGATGTTCTAATTGCTCCTGCTTCATAAAAAGCCGGTAATTTTTGCAAAACTCAATTTTATCTTTCAGATAAGATTCTGCTTCCTCTTCCCTTCCCTGCTCTATCAAGAAGTCAAAGTATTCCTTCGCCAAAACAGAAAGGAAAATATATTGTTCTGCCTTATCTTTTTCAAAATAATACTCCGTCTTTTTTAACAGTTCTTCCCGAACCTCAGGAGATTCATTTTTACTAAGAATCATCTTATTTACATAATAATACATCAACTCCTGCCCGGAAGAGGTCTCTTGTTCTTCTCTTTCCAGCAATACCCGGACAATGGTTTCAATTTTCAAGAAGTAACGATAGCAATTATATTCTTCTCCCAAATAATGATAACTCAAAGCGGAAAGTGCATACAGCTTACATGCTCCACAAAGACGAATGCTCATTAATTTAATTTTTTCCAATACCTCATACAAAATCTCAAGACTTTTAACCGCTTCTTTATACATGCCCGCAACAAAGCAATTTACCGCAATATTATAAAGCGCTTCTCCTGTTTCATCCGCAATGGCATGACGATTTAAAATCATAACGGATTCATTCAAATAGCTGTCCGCCTCTTCAAATTTCTCCTGAATGGTAGCATTATAACCCAATCCACCGTAAACGTGGGCAATCCGGATTTCATCTCCTTCTTTTCGGATTACTTCCAGTCTCTTTCTATGCATTTCATTGGCATAGTCATGGTAATTCATTTTATTATAGATAATGATATTCTTCATATATGCTGTCATAAGAAAATCATTATTCCCAATAAATTCTCCAATCGCAATAGCCCTGTTAAAATAAACCGGTTCCCGTTTTCCTTCTGCAATTTCCTTCAACGCTTTTTCTTCATGGTCATAACCAAAACAATAAATATATGCCAGAGAATTATAATACTGTCTATTTTTTAATTCTTCTACCAATTCTTCGTCTACATCAAAGGTAAAGTCGCATAAATATAGTTCTTTCCATCCTGCAAAACTAGCCATTACATTAAAAATCCTAGCCTTAAACCATAACTCCTCATCTTCCAGTTCCTCTGCTATCAAAATGGCAATTTTACTGTTTTGACGCACCTCATTTACTTTACCGATGCGAAAACCGGTTAAAGCTTTAAAATAATAGTAATAAAAAGTCTCTTCGCTGCACTCATCAAAATCACATAATTTCGAAACCTTTTCTATCGCCAACGAAGCATTGTTCATATCATTCATCAAAAGTGCTGTATGAATATAAACAAATGAAATTTTCTGAAGGTATCTTAATTCTACATCCTTCTTCCATGCATCCAAACTGTCATAAACAGGTTTTATATATTCCATAACATCATGAAAAGCATAGAAACATTTCAAACTATTTAACGCATCTTCATATTCATCCATGGATTTTTTATCTACTACAAAATCTCTGGATAAGGTTTCATCTTTTAATTGTTTTTTATCGACCCATTCATATTCCAGCTTATTATCCAGGACATACTTATACCATACGTCCCAATGTTTCTTCTTTTCCACAGTCAAACGGAATTGGTCGTTAAAAAACATTAATATCTTAAAATTAGAGCTGGTAACATTCTTCATTAACCGTTGCATTAAATGGAAAAAGCAGATATCCGCCAAATGTATATGCTGAATCACTGCATACAAACGATATTCCTGCATAATAAACAAAAATATCTTCTCAAAATTTTCCAGCATCTTACGTTGCTCGTATACTAATTCCTCTACAACAACTTCTTCTTTTCTTTCAATTCTTTTCCCCAACAGATACTTTTCAAAGACACATCGATGCAGATAATATACTCCACAGACTTCTAAAAATTCCGGAATGGAATATCTTTCTTTATATTTTTCCTCATAAATCTGTTTTATCCATGGTAACAAAGGTGTATATGGAGACATAACACCTGCATTCTGGAAAGAATAAAACATAAAAATAGTATCCTCTTCTACCTCTAACGAAGCCAGCTCCTTCTCTTCTACGTTCAGCATATTATAATGCCGTACTACCATATAATTTTTAGATTCATCCATAAAGAAGGACTGAACAAGCAAACGGACATCTATCTTCATCCTCTTCACCCCACATAACTATCCTATTCAAAATCAAATCTCAATGATTCACTCCATACCAGCAATGAAACAATCTTGGTTAAGCCTCAATTTTTAATAATATATCTTGTAAACCGCCACAGAATCACCTCGGTTAAATCTTCTTTTCCCAAAATGTCTCTCCAGACATTCACTCACTTATAAAATCTACTCCTTCTATTTTAATCTATTTTTCATCATTTGAAAAGAAATTTCTTATTTTTATCGTTTTTTTAGTATTTTTCAACAAAAAAATCCTAACTAAAAAACAATCATCAATCTTATCTCTTAGTTAGGATTCCTATATTTTATGCTTTCTCTAAAATTTATACAACTTTTACTTCCGAATAACTATTAAAGCATTTTTTACAAAATTCCTTTTACTGTCTTCACAACATTTTCCTGTGTAAAACCAAATTTCTCGAATAATTTTGCTGCTGGTGCAGAAGCCCCAAAGGACTGCATCGTTACATAAGCTCCATTAAGTCCTACATATCTGCCCCATCCGAAATCAGCTGCAGCTTCCACTGCAACCCTCTTTGTTACATTAGAAGGCAATACTTCTTCTTTATATTCTTTGGATTGTTGTTCAAATAAGTCCATACATGGCATACTTACTACTCTGGCATCAATACCGTCTTTTAACAATTCTTCCTTGGCTGCCATACAAAGTTCCACTTCTGAACCACTGGCCATAAGAATGACATCCGGAGTTTCCTTTTGTTCTTTAGAAACCACATATCCACCTTTTAAAGCTTCCTTACTAGAACCATCTAACTGTGATAAATTCTGACGGCTTAACACCAACGCAGTTGGTGCATCATTACATGTAATCGCATGATACCATGCAGCTGCTGTTTCAGTGGCATCTGCCGGACGGAATACATTAAAGTTCGGCATGGCACGGAACATCGCTAATTGTTCAATCGGTTCATGTGTCGGCCCATCTTCCCCAACTCCTATACTGTCATGTGTCAATACATAAGTAAGTGGAAGTCCCATCAAAGAAGACAATCTCGCCATCGGTTTTACATAGTCACTAAAAACAAAGAAAGTTGAAACAAAGGCTCTTAATCCTCCATGCAAAGCAATTCCGTTTCCAATGGCTGCCATAGCAATTTCTCTTACACCAAAATGCAGATTTCTTCCTGCATAATTATCTTTCGAAAAATCTCCTTCATCCTTCATATAGGTCTTAGTAGACGGTGCCAAATCCGCTGCACCACCAATGAAGTTTGGAAGCAAAGTCTTAATCTTATTAATCATAACACCTGATAAATTTCTGGTAGCATCTGCTTTTTCCGGTACAGCCCAGAATTCTTCGCAATCAAAAGCAGCTTTTCCTCGGTTTTCATCATAATACTGATCCCATAATTCCTTCATTTCAGGATATGCTTCACAATATTTTTCGAACAAGGAGTTCCACTCTTCTTCTTTCTTAGCACCAGCTTCCTTTAATGACGCATAATGAGCATATACCTCTTCCGGAACAACGAAACTTTCTGTTTCTTCCCAGCCTAAATTTTCACGAAGTGCTGCAACATTATCCACACCTAATGGTTCTCCATGGGCAGATGCCTTTCCTTCTTTCGCAGGACAACCAAAACCAATCTTTGTCTTTACTTCAATCATAGTAGGTCTGGTAGTATCTTTTTTCGCTTCTTCAATCGCCTTGGCAATTTCGTCAAGATTATTTCCGTCTTCTACTCTTAATGTCTGGAATCCAAATGCTTCAAATCTCTTGGAAACATTTTCTGTAAAGGCAATATCCGTACCACCTTCGATGGAAATATTATTAGAATCGTATAAAACGATTAATTTTCCTAATCCTAAGGTTCCAGCCAATGAAAATGCTTCAGAAGAGATACCTTCCATCATACATCCGTCTCCACCCAATACATAAGTATAATGGTCTACAACCGGAAAACCTTCTTTGTTAAATTTCGCTGCCAGATGTGCCTCTGCCATAGCCATTCCCACTGCCATGCCCATACCAGCTCCCAAAGGACCTGTGGTGGCTTCTACACCTACAGTATGACCGTACTCAGGATGTCCCGGAGTAAGAGAATTAAGCTGTCTGAAATTTTTTAAATCTTCTATTGTTAATCCATAACCAAATAAATGTAATAAGGAATATAAAAGAGTAGAACCATGACCTCCAGATAAAATGAATCTGTCACGATTTACCCACTTCGGATTTGCCGGGTTATGATTCATGTGATTTGCCCAAAGTTCATATGCCATAGCCGCAGAACCTAATGGTAAACCTGGATGACCTGAATTCGCCTTTTGTACAGAGTCTGCTGCTAAAATTCGAATAGCGTTCATTGATTTTCTTGCAATTTCGCTCATTATCTATTTCCTCCATTTGTGGTTTTCGCACAACTTTACAGACTGATTTTAGCACGATAAGATTATAATTGCAAGTACTAAAAAACTGTAAATAAGAATTATTCTCATTATTTTTCCAAACATCTTCTTGACGTATCTTTAAAAAAAAGTTAAAATAAAAGAGAATCATTCCTATTTTTAAAAGGATTTTCATATTCCTTCTCTACTTTAAAACAAGTATGAACTATCATTTATATAAAAAAGGAGGTTTATATGTCAGCGACTGTTTTCAAAAAAACCCAACAGCGGGAAGCTATTATGAGTTTTTTAAAAACCAGAAAAGACCATCCTACCGCTGAAGTAATTTATCAAAATGTCAGAATGGAACATCCAAATATCAGTCTGGGAACTGTATATCGTAATCTTTCCATGCTAGCAGAACGTGGTGATATTTTAAGACTTACATATGATGATAAATTCGACCATTTCGATGCAACCACAGAGCCTCATTGTCACTTTTACTGTAAAACCTGTCATGCCGTTAGCGACATAGATGCAGATATCCCTTCCACCTTCTTAAAAAAGGCCAAAGGAAACTTTGATGGAAAAATAGACGGTTTTTCCATGTTCTTTTATGGTATTTGCAAAGAATGCGAAAACAATCAAATGGAAGCTTAAGAATTACGGTTACATAGCCAGCAGTAATTCTAAAATTCAGGTAACTGTCCAGAGTTTATCTTATGGGCAGTTATTTTTTTCTTTACAATATGTCCCATAAACACTATAATACAGATACAACTATATACCAAAGTCAAACTTTTGACTTTATATTATGTAAATAAGTGAGGAAAAAACAAATGATTAAAAAATTTTCAGAAGAACACAAAATTGCCTATATGGTGATACTGTTATCATTGCTTTTATTGTTAAGTTCCTGCGATGCTATTAGTGTTGCCACCAACAAATCAGATTACACAAAAGTAACCGGAGAAGTCATCGGAACATACACAAAACGCACCGGAACCAGACGACACAGATCCACCATTAAATACCTTGAAATTAGTTTTATTTATGAAGGTGAGGTGCATTATGCAACTGGTATCAAAGCAAACTTTTGGGAAGGGGTTGGAGACACAGTAGACTTCTATATTTCCTCTGATGGCACTGCAACCAGAGGTGCAATTACCATTAGTTTAAGTACCTTTATCGTACTTATTTTCTTCTTAGCTTTTGTTGTCAAAGAATTATGGACGAAAAGAGATATCATTTTTACACGTCCACATACCCCGGTAGGAACCGTAATCGATGATTATAGTTTTACTTCACCAGAAGCATCAAAGGAACCTGCCTTTCATTCCAATATGACAGATAGGATTGCCCAAAACAATCTGTCTCAAAATATAAGCTCCCAAACCGCTGTTACTATGGAAAACAAAAACCTTTCAACCAATGATGCAGCATCCATTCCTATTCCGAATGAATTTGCTAAAGATTCTGATTCCAAGCAGCCACAACCGGAAGCTTCCTTCCACGATATTCCCGTGATTTCAATTCCCGATGAGTATCTGCGTTAGTGCAGCATCCAGCCATATTGGTAATGATTTACATAACACATCTTGAATCATCCAGATATAAAATTTTATTCATCAGCAGTACAATACCCCGCAGCATTCGCCACGGGGTATTGCTTTATCCAAGAACTTATTGATAAACAGACCTTTCAACACCTTTTATCCATTACATCCCTCGTTTATAAATTTGATTGATTCGTTTGATTTCTTCTAATAATTCTTCCGGAAAGTCTTCATTCTTCAGTCTCCACTTCCAATTATTACCCAAAGTGGATGGTACATTCATTCTTCCTTCTGTACCCAATCCAATATAATCTTGAATTGGAATAATAGCAATTCTGGCAACACTTCCTAAAGCACTTCGAATAAACTCCCAACGGCAGTCCATGAAGTTCTTGTCCTCTAAATTCAAATAATCCACTGCCAGTTTTTTATCTTCTTCACATAACTGACTCATCCATCCTACCAAGGTGTCATTGTCATGAGTGCCTGTATATACCACGCAGTTATTTGGATAATTATGAGGAGAATAGTCACTTTCTTCCCTAGAGTCAAAAGCAAACTGTAAAATCTTCATACCAGGATATCCACAATCACTTAACAGCTGCTTCACAGTATCTGTGACATAACCCAAATCTTCTGCGATAATGTTAAGGTCTCCTAATTTTTCCTTCACCGTGCGGAATAATTCATATCCCGGACCCTTCTCCCAATGTCCAAATTCTGCGGTAGGATCTCCAAAAGGAATCGAATAATACTCATCAAATCCTCTGAAATGGTCAATACGAACCACATCATAAAGACGGAAACTGTATTCAATTCTCTTTCGCCACCATTCAAATCCTGTTTCTTTGTGATAATCCCACTGATACAACGGATTGCCCCAAAGCTGTCCTGTAGCAGCAAAGGCATCCGGAGGGCAGCCTGCTACTGCGGTTGGCATGCGATTTTCATCGAACTGGAATAACTCCGGATTTGCCCAGGTATCTGCACTGTCAAAAGCCACATAAATCGGAATGTCACCAATAATTCGAATTCCATTTTTATTGGCATAATCCTTTAAACGGCTCCATTGCTTTATAAATTCATATTGGAGATATTTATAAAAATTAACATCGTCTATCAACTCATTAAAGTAACGGTCTACCGCCTCCGGCTGACGCAAGCGAATGTCATCCTCCCATTCAGCAAGACTCTTATTGTCAAAATGATTCTTAACTGCCATATACAACGCATAGTCATCCAGCCAGAATGCGTTTTCCTCTAAAAATTTTCTCGCATCTTCTTTGTCAAGGAAGTTGCTTCGCTCATAAGCTTTTCTTAACAAAGAGAATCTTCCAAAATATATTTTTTCATAATCTACATAACGGGAATCTGAACCAAAATCCACACTATCACACTCTTCTTTGCTTAGCAGACCTTCTGCAATCAAAGAGCCTAAATCAATAAAATAAGGATTTCCAGCATAGGCAGAAAAAGATTGATAAGGGGAGTCTCCATAACTGGTAGGTCCCAAAGGTAGTATCTGCCAATAATTTTGTCCTGCTTTTTTTAATTTATCTACAAATTCATATGCCTCAATGGAAAAACATCCAATACCATATGCGGAAGGCAAACTTGTAATCGGAAGTAATATGCCTGTTTCTCTCATATACCTAATCTCCTTTTTATTTTCTTTTCAAACAATGGGTATATTTATTTATATATACTATACCATTTTTAGAATTTTTTAATTATATAAAAGAAAAACCCCAGAGCAGGCAGCCTGCTCCAAGGTTATTCATCATTCTTAAGTGCTTCTTTAGATAAAGAGTTCCACTAACCTTTAACGGCACCTGCGGCAACACCTTGAATAATATATTTCTGACAAGTTACATAGAAAATGATGATAGGGATAATGGCTAATACTAACATCGCCATTAAGATACCCATATCTGCACCACCGTAACCATCTTTAATGTACTGAACTGCTACCGGAATGGTCTTATAATTAGATCCTAATGTTAAGTATGGTAATAAGTAGTCATTCCAAATCCACATAGCATTCAAAATTGCAACCGTAATAGCAGTCGGTTTTAAGATTGGAAGTACAACAGAGAAGAATGTCTTAGCCGGAGTACAACCATCAATCATGGCAGCTTCTTCGATATCAATTGGAATACCTTTTACGAAACCACAGAACATAAATACCGATAAACCTGCACCAAATCCTAAGTATACGATAATAATACCCAGAGGATTATCCAAAGACAAACGGTTTACAACAAATGTCATGGTAAACATAACCATCTGGAATGGTACAACCATGGAAAATGCATACAGCAAGTACAACGCTTCACTTACTTTACTCTTGTAACGAGTAATCATCCATCCTGTCATAGCGGTAAATAAAACAATTACCAGTACGGAAAATACAGTAATAAACGCAGAATATCCAAAAGCCTGAAAGAATCCTGTCTTCTCAACACCTTCGATATAGTTCTTTAATTTTACAAAACTAACCACTTGGGATTCTAAGCCTTTTTTTACTCCTTCTTCATACTCTGCTACCGTTTTATATCCTTCCGCAGTACAGTGTTCTGCCACTAAGGCATCTGTCATCTCTCGTGGCACTGTAACACCATCTGTATAACGATCTAAAAATTCTTCCACTTTTTTCTGATACTGTTCATCAATATCTGCCTTTTCTTCTTTATTTAAAGAAAACTTCGGCATAGAAAACGGATTATCACTGATAAATAACTTTCCTTTAAAGGAGTTTATCAAGACAAATAAGATTGGAAAAACAAATACAATTGCTAAGATTACCAATATAATAAACATAACCACATTGGCAGGCTTTTTCTTTTTCTCTCTCATTAGCTTTCAACCTCCTTATTTCTTGTAAAGTATAGTTGTGCAAAGGCAATGGCACTTACAAAAATAAAGAATACAACTGCTTTCGCCTGACCTACACCTTCCCAGCCCATTCTACCATAGAAGGTCTTGAAAATATCAAGAGCAACCATTCTGGTTTCGTTGCTAGGACCACCGTTGGTAAGTGCTAAGTTCTGGTCAAATAACTTAAAGGAATTTGATAAAGTTAAGAACATACAAACGGTAATAGATGGCATAACCATTGGAATAATAATCTTAAACAATGTTTGTGATTTCGTAGCACCATCGATGGCAGCTGCTTCTAATAAATCCGGTGACACATTCTGTATACCGGCTATGTAAATAATCATCATGTAACCAATCATCTGCCAACACATCATGATGATCAATCCCCAGAAACCATATTTGGAATCTGATAAAATGGTTGCCTGTTTTGACATCAATACACCATTGATGATAGCCTGCCAGATATAACCTAATACCAAACCACCAATTAAGTTCGGCATAAAGAAAATAGTACGGAAGAAATTAGTTCCTTTTACATCTTTGGTCAACATAAGTGCCAGTGCAAATGCAAGTACGTTAATAATTACAACAGATACCAAAGTAAATTTAATAGTGAAACCCATAGCTGTGATGAATTCTTTATTCTGGAATGCCTTAATGTAATTATCTAATCCTACAAATTCTGCATCCACTACAGTCTGGAATTTACAAAATGACAATCCCAATCCCATAAGAAATGGTGCAACGAATGCAATTACAAATGCCACAAATGTCGGCAAAACGAAAAGGAGAAAATACTTCTTATAATTTTTTTGCACGTGAATCCTCTCCTTTAAATTTTTTAAAGGGTGGGTCAGTTTATGGTCCTACCCACCCTTCATTTTTATATCACACTTTGAATATGTCCTGTTTCTTATTCAGCAATTGCTGCTTTTTCAGTAGCCCAGCTATCCTTAGTATTAGATACTACAGTATCCCAATCCATATTTCCTGAGCAGTAAGATAATAAATCAGCACCTAAGTTATCCTTAAATGTCTGGCTTGGGAAAATAGTGAAGTCCCAAGTTACAGCACTTACTCCACTGTTCATCCATCTGATTACTTCTTTTGCAAGTGGATCAGTAGGAGTTTCAGAATCACTAAATGTATTAAATGGTGCAATAAATCCTAAAGTATTTGTACAATGGTTCTTACCTTTTTCTGAGTTAAATAACCATTCCATAAACTTAACTGTAGCTGCCTGATCTTCCGCAGAAGCATTTGTATTTACAGCCCAGAAGTTTTCTGTACCAACACAGATACCCTGGCTTTCTTCACCTTCAACACCTGTATAGATAGGTAAGAACTTAACATCATCTGCATTTACTACGTTACCATCTACACCTGAAATCTGTCCCCATCCCCAGTTACCGTTCTGAACCATAGCACACTTACCTAAAGCAAATTCTGCCATAGAGTCATCTACTTTCTTAGTAGCTAACATAGACTTTTCAGTTACTGAGTTGTTTATGTATAAATCTAAGATGTTCTTATAGTTTTCAGCATAGCTAAAATCGATAGTTTCTAAATCTAAAACACCTTTTTCTTTTAATTCATAATGAATTGGTAAGTTTGCCAAGTGAGTCTGCCATCTCCAGTCTTCACCAGCTGAGAATGAAGTAGATGCGAATACACCTTCAATTCCTAATTCATCCTTTAATGCCTGCATATCTTCTGTAACAGCCTTTAATGCTTCGAAGTTATTCACTTCATCCATAGAAGTATAAGAAGTTGTCTTATTTGCTGACGCAAAATACTTATCCATGATAGCATTATTATAAATAATACCATATCCTTCTACTACATATGGAATACCGTAAACACCAGAACCTTCTGAAATCGCCATACCTTTATCTGATAACCAGCTATATAAATCTGTTCCGGAAAGGTCTGCACAATATTTCTTCCAAGAAGCATAACCGATAGGTCCATTAATTGTGAATAATGTTGGAGCATCTTTCTTTGCAATATCTGCCTTCAATGTCTGCTCGTATGTACCAGAAGCTGCAGTCTTTAATGTAACTTCGATACCTGTTTCTGCTGTAAAGTCGTCAATTACAGTCTGCCAAGCATCTGCAATTTCCGGTTTAAAGTTTAAGAAACGTACCTGTCCTTTTGTAGCATCTGCAGTAATATCAACAGCTGCACCACCACCATTTCCACTGCCACTGTCATCTTTGTCTCCACATCCTGTTAATGCCATCATACCCATAACACCAACTAAAGATGCTGATAATAATTTTTTCTTATTCATTTAATAATTCTCCTCTTTATTTTCATTCTTGTTTTTAGTGACTCATTCATAAGCTTATGTCTCGTCAGTTAAGACTGTATTTATATTAGCATATTCCACATCATTATGCAACACTTTTTTTTCGTCCTTTATCACTTTTGATAGATAATGTCGCAAAAACCTACTCATTTTTTATATAATTTACACATACCAATATGTACAAATTATGAACAAAAAAATCTTTTTTGAGCAAAATTATGATTTGCACCGGTATAATGCCGCCAAAATACCTCAATTAAATACACCGGATAATTTTCAGCAAGTAAAAAAACATTACAGATATTTTCACATCTGTAATGTTTTCTTAATGTTCAGGAAACTTAAATTTCCTGTTTTTTATTGAATTTTTCTGCTTTTTATGAGGCTGTATCTTCTATTTTCTGTATCTTTTGAAATTACTTCTTCCTAGTTTGTCTCAGAAGATGTTGTTTCTTCTGAAGTTGTTTCTTCTGCCGGAACTTCTACTGCACGTTCTCCCATAATATCAAGAACTTCTTCTGAAATAATGTATAATTTCAAATTCGTACTATCCATGTAAGTTAATAATACTTCAGCAGAACCATATCCTAAACTTGCATAATTTTCATTTGCCCATGTTGTCATTGCTTCATCAGAAATATCGATATTATTATCCATAGCGATAGATAATAATAAAATATCCTGTTCTACATAGTTCTTAGCGGTTGCTTCCATTTCCGCTTCCAATTCTTCCTGTGTATATCCGTAAGATTCCAAATAACTCTCCATAGTCATTCCGTACATCGCCAAAGTTTGCTCGAACTGTGAAATCAAATCTTTCTTATATGTCTGAACTGCTGCCGATGGTGCTTCTTGGAATTCACATTTTTCATATAATGTCTGCCATGCTGAATTTGCAATGTAATTATCTTTTATTTCCTGTTTTACAACCGCAGTATATTCATCCACAGTTGAATAATCTGTATTTTCTGCTACAGAAGCATCATTCAACTCATAAGATACTTCTTCATAAATTCCCTTAATCGTAACTACAAACTGTGCTTCTTTTCCTGCCATGTCAGGGTTATTGCTGTATTCCTCCGGGAAGGTTACATTAATGGTGGTGGTTTCTTTATTCTTAGCACCGATTAAAGAACTTTCGAATCCGGGAATAAATGCATTAGAACCGATTCCCAACATATAATCCGTTCCTGCACCACCCTCAAATTCAACTCCATCTATGCTTCCTACATAGTCAATCAGACAGATATCGCCCTCTTCTACTGTATCTTTTTCCACTTCCTCGTTATGAGTCCAACTGCTTACTTTCTTTTGCAGCTGTTCCTGTACTTCTTCATCCGTTGGCTCATATTCTGTTACTTCAATCTGGGAATAATCCGGTAAAGTAAGATATTCTGCCGGATCATAGGTTAAATCAACTCCACAAAATTGTCCCACAATTTGAGC
This sequence comes from Lachnospiraceae bacterium, assembly GCA_017399685.1. GTDB lineage: Bacteria > Bacillota > Clostridia > Lachnospirales > Lachnospiraceae > RGIG1668. The sequence continues at coordinate 63,497 of JAFQBM010000006.1, read as the reverse complement.
TTCTTCACTTACCACTCCCCCTGTAGTTGTTTCTTTGTTATCTTCTTTTCCACAGGCAGTCGCTAACATCATAGCCAACACCATGGAAACTGCCACTATTTTCTTTCTCATGTCTTTCTTTCCTTTCTAAAACAATTACCTCAATTTTTGAGTTTCCTTTTCAGTTATATCACATCTTATCTTTTTTGAAAAGCAATATTTCAAAATTCACAAATTCTACATAATTGAACCGAGTTGCTTCACTACCTTAATCAATTAACACACCTTGTAAACAGGTGCCACATAAATGTGGCACCCAGCCATGTTAGTGGCGGTTTACCAGATATGTCGTGAATCATTGAGGTTTATGTTACTGTTCACACAGTAACCTGACACTTGCTGTCAGGTTACGTAATAGAGTGATTCAGGGGTTGGTTTTTGCTTCGCGAAGCGAATTTGCATGCAAAAACCAATGTGTAACTGTTCACGTGTGAACAGTTACAGGTTTATAAAAATCACCAAATATGAGTAAAGTTTTGCTTGACTTTTTTTCCTATTTAGATTATATTGTTGTTGTTAGAGGTATTCACTAGAGGTATTTAGAATCACATGTTATCAGAGATTATATTCTTGATTCTTTAGTATAATCTGTGATAATATGTGATTTTTTTATTTTTAGAAATATCCATAAATTTTATAAGCCGCAAGGCAGAATGGAGGTTCATTATGAACGGTACAGTTAAATGGTTTAATGCTGAAAAAGGATACGGATTCATCACTCAGGAAGATGGTTCTGACGTATTCGTACATTTTTCTGCAATCCAGGCTGAAGGATTCAAGTCTTTAGAAGAAGGTCAAAAGGTTTCTTTTGATGTAACTGAAGGCGCTAGAGGTGCTCAAGCTGCTAACGTTGTTAAGCTTAGCTAATTATGACTCGTTCAAAGGTTCTTGTTCATACAAGAACCTTTTTTCGTTTGTAAGAGTTTCATACCAGAATAATGAACATTCATCTTACAAATCAGTTCTCTAAGAAATTAGAAAGGAGATTTCTATGAAAAAAGGAATTCGTTTGACAACCTTTAAGGGAGAAACCTGCATCTTAATGGAATATGATAATTATCGTGGTTTACTGGCCCCTTCTTTGGGCAGTAACTTTCTCAATCTAGAGGAAACTACCCATCATGTCCGTTTTTTCCATTTTAGAAAAGGGATGTCGAGAAAATTTTTAAAGAAATGTAACATTGTGATAGGACTTCCTACCACATATCTTCCCAACCGTCTGAAAGATGGGATTTTACGAACCTCTGATGCAACTTACCAATTTCCTGTCAACGAAACATCCAGACACAACCATCTTCACGGATTTTTGCATACCCGTTGTCATAAGATTCTTTCCATGGAAGAAAAGGACGACTGTGTTGTTGCAAAAACCTATTATGATTATGATGAAAAGGATGCTTTTTTTACTTATTTCCCTCTGAAATTCCGGGCAGACTTTACCTTTACACTTTCGAAAGAAGGATTACGATATGAAGTAACACTAAGAAATCTTTCTGAACGCATGCTTCCATTTGGTTTTGGCACTCATACCACTCTTTCCTGTCCTTTTATCAAAAGACAAAAGAAAAAAGAAGGAAAACACTATCATTTTTATCTACCGGTAAAGCACCGTTATCCGTTAAATGAGAGATGTCTGCCGGATGGCACTTTCAAGGCACTTTCAGAATACGAAGAACAATATAGGAAAGGGGTTGCAAGACCGGTAGGTCATGATATCAATGATGAACTTTACCGTCTGGAAGATACTGCCGCAGAGTCCTATCAATCCATTGTTACTGACGAAAGAACAGGATTATCCATTGTAAATGAAGTATCGAAAGAATACGGTTTTTACATCCTTTGGAACATCGGTGGAAAACAAGACTTTTTTTGTCCGGAACCTCTTACCTGGCTTATCGATGCTCCTAACTTGGACCTGCCAAAAGAAGAAACCGGATATCGTGAATTAAATCCACAGGAATCTGCTACTGTATGGCAAAAATTTTATCTTAGAAAAGAAGATGGCGGTACCCAGCCACGTTCATAATATTTTGCAGGATATGTTGTGAATCTTCAAAATTCATCATAACAAAATCAGCTGCTATAGACTTCGTCTTTTGCAATTGGAAAACGCACCAATAAAAGCATTTCTCATAGTTCTCCTATAACTCCGCTTTTACTGGTGCGTTTTTCTTTTATTCACCCATTAGTTCTTCCATTACTTGTTTTACAGTGGTAATTTCTTTTATCTGGTCAATCTTTCCACCACAGAAGATTAATGCTTCTTCCAAATTACCTTTTACCGCATGAATCAATGCATCACTAATACAATATGGCGTCGTAGCCGGCTTACATGGTGTCACACAGGCACGACAGTGTTTCGTAGGAACTCTTTCTCCGCCCATAACCCGTTCCATGAAAGAATTCTTAATGGCACGTCCCGGCATCCCCACCGGACTCTTCACGATTACAATATCTTCTTTTTTCGCATTTACATATGCTTCTTTAAAACGAATATCGGCATCACATTCCTTCGTTGCAACAAAGCGGGAAGCCACCTGAACACCATCAGCTCCCAAATCAAAACAACGTTTCACATCTTCTTTTGTAGCAACTCCTCCTGCAAGAATCACAGGAATATGTTTTTGATATTTTTCTTCATATTGTTTTACTGCATCCATAATTCCAATGACTTCATTGTCATAATTTAACTCTTCGATATGCTCTAACTCGTCATATTTAAATCCAAGATGTCCACCTGCAAGCGGACCTTCAATTACCACTGCATCCGGCACTCTTTGTTCTTTTTTATCCCACATCTTTAAAATAACGTTAGCTGCTTTTATGGATGATACAATAGGGGCAATCTTTGTAGTAGAACCTTTCACCAAAGATGGTAAGTCCATAGGCAGACCTGCACCGGAAATAATCAAATCTACTTTTGCTTCCACCGCAGCTTTTACATATTCTGCATAGTTTCTGGTCGCCACCATAATGTTAATTCCGACAATTCCGCCTTTTGCGATTTCTTTTGCCTTCTTTATGTGTTTCCCAATTGCACGAAGATTGGCTCTTTCTGCATTTTCATCATAATCGTCTTCTAAATATCCAAGCTGTGCCGCAGAAATTACTCCGATTCCACCTTCTAAAGCTACGGCTCCCGCTAAATTACAAGCAGAAACACCAACTCCCATTCCACCTTGGATAATTGGAATTTTTGCGACTAAGTCGCCTATCACCAAAGGTTTCATACTCTTCCTCCTAGTCAAAAATAATATTCTTCGACTTCTACAAAAACCATTCCATCGTCCTTCACACAGGACATTGAATTAGTTTTTTGCAGGTAAACTCTTAAGCAATCGCTACCGTAAGTTCTGCTTCTACCACCAATTTATCTTCCACATAAGCTTTTGCTGCACAAATTCCAATCGGTCCTTTTGCCTTAATGATTTCAATTTTTAAGGTCAATACATCACCAGGAACTACTTTACCTCTGAATTTCGCCTTATTAATTCCACCAAAATATGCTGTTTTTCCAGCAAACTTTTCATCCGATAAAACGCAGACACAACCTACCTGTGCCAAGGCTTCGATAATTAATACTCCCGGCATAACCGGTTCTTTAGGGAAATGACCTGCAAAATATGGTTCATTATAAGAAACACATTTTCTACCTACTGCACTTTTTCCAACTTCTATTTCCTCAATACGGTCGATTAATAAAAACGGAGAACGATGAGGAATTCTATCCATAATTTCTTTGATGTCTAGCATTTTTATTCCTCCGTATATTTTTTAATCAATAAGCTGGCATTATGGCCACCAAAACCTAGCGAATTACTGATTGCATAATTTACTTCTTTTTCTACTGCTTCTTTTGTATAGTTTAAATCACATTCTTCATCCGGAACCTGATAACCTACCGTAGCATGGATAAAGTTTTCCATAACGGATTTTACACAAACAACAAATTCGATGGCTCCCGCTGCTCCTAAAGCATGTCCAATCATAGACTTGGTAGAATTGATATTTAATTTATAAGCATGTTCACCAAAACTCTTCTTAATCGCCATGGTCTCAAACAAGTCATTATGATGTGTACTGGTTCCATGAGCATTTACATAGTCTACATCTTCTGGCTTGATTCCTGCTTCATTGATAGCAAAAGTCATAGCTCTTGCTGCACCATTTCCGTCTGGAGCCGGAGAAGTGATATGGTATGCATCACAAGTTGCACCATAACCTACTACTTCTGCTAAAATCTTCGCTCCTCTGGCTTTTGCATGTTCTAATTCTTCCAAAATTACCACACCGGCACCTTCACCCATAACAAATCCATTTCTTTCTTTATCAAAAGGAATAGATGCTCTCTTTGGGTCTTCGGAAGAAGAAAGTGCAGTTAACGCAGCAAAACCTGCTACACCAAGTTCTGTAATGGCAGATTCCGCACCACCGGCAGCCATAATGTCTGCTTCATTACATTGAATGGCACGATATGCTTCACCGATAGAATGTGCACCGGATGCACAAGCAGTAACTACATTAATGTTCTTACCTTGTAATCCGAACTGGATGGCAACATTACCAGCCGCCATATTGGAAATCATGGTTGGAACCATCATCGGAGATACTCTGTTTGGTCCTTTTTCCATTAACTTCTGATGGTCTTTTTCCATAACACCTAGTGCACCAATTCCGGAACCAATAGAGGCTCCAAAACGAGTCATATCCTGTTTTTCTAAATCCAGACCGGAATTATCTATCGCCTGCTTGGTAGCTGCTACTGCATACTGACAGAACTCTGCCATTCTCTTTGCAGTTTTTGCATCCATATATTCCTTTGGATCAAAGTCATCAATGGTAGCTGCTACTTTTGCTTTGTAATCTGTGGTATCAAATTTATCAATTAACTTTATTCCACAAGTTCCTTTTTTGATATTTTCCCAAAAAGTATCCACTGTGGTACCGATGGCTGTTACTGCTCCTAAACCTGTTACTACTACTCTTCTCATTAAATCATACCTCCATTAACGTTAATAACCTGACCTGTAATATATCCTGCATGGTCGGATGCCAAAAAGGCAGCACATTCTGCGATATCTTTGGTTTCGCCCATCTTTTTCAGTGGAATTGTAGATAAAATCTGTTCTTTTACAGCATCAGATAATACATCTGTCATTTCTGTCTGAATAAATCCAGGGGCAATGGCATTTACCGTAACATTACGGGCTGCAATTTCCTTCGCCAAAGACTTGGTCATACCAATGATTCCAGCCTTGGATGCTGCATAATTCACTTGTCCGGCGTTTCCCTGAACTCCTACTACTGAGGACATATTGATAATTCTTCCGCTTCTTTGTTTCATCATAATCTTAGAAGCATGTTTCATTCCGTTAAAAGTACCTTTTAAATTTACATCAATTACTTTATCGAAATCTTCTTCTTTCATACCCATTAGCAAGGTATCTTTTGTGATTCCGGCATTGTTTACCAAAATATCAAGACGTCCAAAAGCATTTACAGCCTCGTCCATTAATTCTTTTGCTTCTTCAAAATCTGCTACGTTCTTTCCAATCGCAATGGCTTCTCCACCGGCAGCTTTGATTTGGGCTACTACTTCTTCTGCTTTTTCTTTTGAACCATTATAATTTATTACCACTTTTGCTCCGTATTTTGCAAAAGTTCTGGCTATTTCTGCACCAATTCCACGACTCGCGCCTGTGATGACTGCTACTTTATCCTTTAACATGGTTATCCTCCATTCCAAAAACCTGATTCTAATATCCACAAACCTTGATGATTTACATTGTCTCTTGCAAAACACCACTGACACGGCTTAGTTTGCGATTTCTTTTAACTTGTCCAAATCTTCTACTTTTTCAATGTTAATCACAGTTACACTTCTGTCTACTTTCTTAATGAAACCTGCGATGGTCTTAGATGGTCCGATTTCAACAAAGGTATCCACACCGTCTGCAATCATCTTTTCGATGGTTTGCTGCATTTTTACAGAAGAATAAACCTGAACACCTAATAAATCTTTAATCTCTTCTTTTTTAGTTACATAGTCTGCAGTAGCATTTGCAATGTATGGAACCTTGATTTCATCAAGCGTTACATCCTTTAATACTTCCAGTAACTTTTCTCCTGCTGGTTTTAACAATGGTGAATGGAATGGACCGCTTACCTTAAGTGGTACCACCCTCTTTGCTCCTGCTGCAGAAAGTGCTTCTCCAGCTTTTGCAACTGCTCCGGTTTCACCTGTAATAACAATTTGTCCAGGACAGTTATAATTTGCAATGGAAACTTCTCCATCGATTCCAGCCAGTACTTCTTCGATTTTCTCTTTTTCCATGGCTAATACCGCTGACATGGCACCTTCCCCTGCGGGAACGGTTCCCTGCATTAATTTTCCTCTTTCTCTTACCACTCTGATGGCATCCTCAGATGACATAGCACCGGAAGCAACCAATGCTGCATATTCTCCAAGACTTAATCCGGCACAAACATCCGGTTTTACTCCTGATTTTTCTACCTGTTTTAAAATCGCAACACAGGCAGTCACTAATGCCGGCTGAGTGAATTCTGTGACATGAATGTCTTCATTTTCCTCAAAACAAATATGTAACAAATCAAAATCTAATACTTCATTTGCTTTATCGAAAATTTCCTTACTATCTTCAAACGTATCATAAAAATCCTTTGCCATTCCTACACATTGGGCACCTTGTCCCGGAAACATAAATGCTATTTTTCCCATCTTTATCCTCCATTCAATCCCTATATCAAATCAAAGCCAAACTCTGACAGCTGGCAATTACATAAACTGTTTCTATCATAACATATATTCTACTATAAAGTAAAACAAAATCTTAACATTCTCATCGACTTTTATTTCATGATATGATACCAGGGTCAAAATACTTTTTGACCTCAGCATCATTTTTTTACCTCAATTATTTATCTCGGTTTGATATTTATTTTGATTATCAAAGTAATTTACAAGAAAGAAATATCCGGAGTATTTCATACGAAAGCTCCGGATATGTTTTATCTTAGGCTTCTACACCTTTCGCCTTTAAGTACTCTACTACATCATTTACAGTATTGATGTTAGCTAAATCATCTGCTGGAATTTCTACATCGAATTCGTCTTCTAAAGCCATAACTAATTCGAATAAATCTAAAGAGTCTGCTCCTAAATCATCCTTGAAGGAAGTTCCTAATTCTACTTCTTCTGCATCTACGCTTAAACGTTCAGCGATAATTTCTTTTAATTTTTCTAACATAATTTAATCTCCTTTAAAATAAATGAATCTGTTTGATACTCAAAATATACTATGTATTCAGATTTCTGTCAAGGTAAATTTATTCTTTTTTATCTACAACAGATTTCCCCCGCCAGCCACCTCGCATCCAGCGGACATACACAATAATACCTCTTAAGCATTCATCCATAGCCATGGCAATCCATACACCCATTAGTCCAAGACCAAAAACTTTTCCTAAAATGAAACTAAACAACACGGACACAAGCCACATGGAACCCATGCCCAGATAGGTCGGAAACTTAATATCTCCTGCCGCACGCATACTTTGTATGATAACCAGATTTGCAGTACGACCAATTTCCAGAACAATACCTATTGCCATAATTTTATGTCCAAGTTTCAAAATTTCTGCATTCTCCGTGAAAAAAGAAAAGGTAATGTCACTAATGCAAAAGCTGACAGCAGCAATCGCCACAGAGATTACCATAGCAGAACGAAGAGATTTCAACACCCTCTTATAGGCTGCATCTTCTTTTTTCGCCCCTACGAGATGACCCGTAATAATCATAGTAGCCTGGGCAACGGAAACGGAGTATAAATAAGAAAAATTCGAAATCACAGAGGCATATATTTTGGTATTTGCAGCAATGAGTCCCAAAGTGTTTACAATGGACATAATCAAAATCTGTGAAATACTATAAGATATGCTTTCCCCTGCAGTAGGTATACCAATAGAAACCATTTTCTTTAAGGTTTCTTTCGGGAATGGTTTTAAATATTTCAAGGATATCTCGCCTTCTATCTTCTTATGGAAGAAAATAATGACAAGAATCAAGGCAATCAACCGGCTTACCACACTGGAAATAGCTACACCCTTTACACCATAATTTAAAAATTTTAATGGTCCATATAAGAAGCAGTAGTTTCCAATGATATTTACAACATTAATTGCCAAGGAAATATACATTCCCACCCGGGTTAAGCCATTACTTCGTAAAATCTGGGTAAAAACACTGAACACCGCCTGAAGGAAAATAAATCCTCCTAACAACTGCAAGTAAACTGTGGCATCCGGAATCAATGCTTCTTCTAACTGCATCAGCCTGAATATTGGCTCACTGAAAGCAAAAATAATAAGACTAATTACTACACTTAATATCAGGTTTACAAAAATCGCTACGGAATAAATTTCACTGATTTTTTTAATGAGTTTTGCACCTAAATATTGTGCTACAATCACTCCCGTAGCACCTGCAATAATATTAAACATCAAAGTTAAAAGATTCAAAATCTGGTTGGCATTTCCTACTGCAACCGGTGCGGTATCTGAGTATTTACTTAACATCAAAGTATCTACGTTACCAATTAATATTGCCAGAAAAGCTTCAATAAAAATAGGCCATCCAAGCTTAAAAACCGAGGTTTTCTCGTTAATTTCCATGGTTACTTTCTCTTCCTTTGCCACTATGTTTCACCTTCTTTCCTTTTCATTCTTTCTCCCACTACTTACCTTACTTTTAAAACCAAACTCTTCTCTTAGTTTATCCCAATTGCTTCACAGCACATCTTATAAACCGCCAATCATCTTAAGCTAATCTTCAATTTCATGAATGAAAATTCCGCTTCTTAACTTTGGCTCAAACCATGTGGATTTTGGCGGCATCAATCTTCCTGCATCTGCTACCGCAAACAATTCTCCGATGGAAGTTGGGTACATGGAGAAGGCTAATTTCATATCACTTTGGGCTCTCTTTTCCAATTCCTTAAGTCCACGGATTCCCCCTACGAAATCGATTCTCTTGTCTGTTTTCGGGTCTTTAATGCCAAGTACAGGTTCCAATAAATGATTTTGTAAAATAGCAACATCCAGACCATCCACAGGGTCTTTCGAACAGATATCCTCTTTCGCGGTTAATAAGTACCATGTTCCTTCCAGATACATTCCAAAAGTTCCTTTTTGGGATGGAGAAACTGCTGCCGCTTTTTCTTCTACAACAAAGTCTTTTGAAACTGCATTTAAAAATTCCTCTTTGGTATAGCCGTTTAAGTCTTTTACGACACGGTTATAGTCCATAATCATAAGCTGTTCATCCGGGAACAATACTGATAAGAAATAATTAAATTCTTCTGTACCATTATAGTCCTTATGTGCTTCTCTTCGTTTTAATCCAACTTTTACTGCGGAGGCCGCTCTGTGGTGTCCGTCTGCAATGTAGATTTCAGAAATGCCTTCAAAAGCAGACTGAATGTTTTTTACACTTTCCGTCTCGGAAATCTTCCATACTTTGTGTCCAATTCCATCTTCTGAAATAAAATCATATAATGGTGCCGCTTCCTGAGCCTTTGCCACTTCTTGATTAATTACTTCGTTGGCACGGTATGCCAGGAAAATAGGTCCAGTCTGAGCCTTCATGGTGTCTACGTGACGAATTCTGTCTACTTCCTTGTCCGCTCTGGTATTCTCGTGTTTTTTAATTACTTCATTGACATAATCATCAATGGATGCACAGGCAACCAGACCTGTCTGACTTCTTCCATTCATGGTCAGTTCGTAAATGTAGTATGATTCCTCATCATCCTTTTCATACACGCCTTTTTTTAGCATATCTTCATAAAGTTCCCTTGCTTTTGCATAAACTTCGTCTGCATAAGTGTCTACGTTGTCATCGAAATTGGTTTCTGCACGGTCGATTCTTAAAAAAGACAAAGGGGCATTGGAAACTACTTCTTTTGCTTCTTTGCGGTTATATACATCATATGGAAGTGCTGCTACCTGGTCTGCGACTTCCTTATTTGGTCTTACACAAAAAAATGGTTTTACTTTTGACATTTTTTTCTCCTTTGCAGTTTTTCTTTTGGGTAATTGCGAAGTTGTAGTCTATGGTACCTGTTGGTGATTTTCACCTCTTAGTATACATTTCAATTATCTCTTTAGTTCTGGTTGAATTTTTCTACGTGGGACTGAATCAGAGCCTCATCATCGAAATAATTAATCTTCATGGCTGCTCTTACTTCATCCAAGGTCTTGGCTGCTTCTGCTCTTGCGACCTGGCTTCCTTTTTTCAGCATTTCATAGACAGCCGGAATGTTTTGTTCGTATTCTTTTCTGCGGGTACGGATTGGTTCTAGGAATTCTTCTAATACGGCATTTAAGAAGCGTTTTACTTTAACATCTCCTAGCCCGCCTCTTTGATAATGGTCTTTTAATTCTTGTAAGTTCTTATATTCCGGTAAATAACGTTCGAAATGTTCATCTGATGCAAAAGCATCCAGATATGTGAACACGGCATTTCCTTCCAGACTGCCTGGATCTTCTATCTTTATGTGGTTTGGATCTGTGAACATTGCCATAACCTTTTTCTTTACTTCTTCTTTGGTATCGGATAAGTAAATGCAGTTTCCTAAGGATTTACTCATTTTTGCTTTTCCGTCAGTTCCCGGAAGACGCATGCAGACCTGGTTCTTTGGCAATAAAATCTCTGGTTCTACTAAAACTTCATCATATACAGAATTAAATTTACGCACGATTTCCTTGGTTTGTTCCAACATCGGCAACTGGTCTTCCCCTACCGGTACTGTAGTTGCCTTAAAGGCAGTGATATCTGCTGCCTGGCTGATTGGGTAAGTGAAGAATCCTACCGGAATGCTGGTTTCGAAATTTCTAAGCTGGATTTCTGATTTTACGGTAGGGTTTCGTTGTAATCTGGATACTGTTACTAAATTCATATAATAAAAGGACAATTCACAAAGTTCCGGTACCTGTGACTGAATGAATAGGGTGGATTTTTCCGGGTCTAATCCACAGGCAAGGTAGTCTAATGCTACCTCTATGATATTTTGACGTATTTTTTCCGGATTGTCCGCATTGTCTGTCAACGCCTGGGCATCCGCAATCATAATAAAGATTTTCTCAAATTCTCCTGAATTTTGTAATTCTACTCTTCTTTTTAATGAGCCTACATAATGTCCTAAATGTAGTCTTCCTGTCGGTCTGTCACCGGTTAATATTACTTTTCCCATCTCTTCCTCCATTAAGAACGGTAATCTCCGTTTATTTTTACATAATCATAGGTCAAATCACAGCCCCAAGCTTTGGCACATGCTTCTCCCTGATTTAAATCAATGTCAATAAAGATTTCTTCTTCTGATAATACCACTTTTGCTTCTTCTTCTGAGAAGTCAACTCCGGCTCCATTTTCGCAGACATGAATTCTGCCTTTTGCAGATGCGATGTCCACTGCCACTTTATCAATGTCAAATTCTGCTTCTGCGTACCCAATGGCACAAAGAATTCTTCCCCAGTTGGCATCTTCACCAAACATGGCACACTTAAGTAGCGGGGAACGAATGACACTTTTGGCTACAATAATTGCAGTATCTAAATCTGCAGCTCCTTTACAAGTGCATTCTAATAGTTTTGTAGCACCCTCTCCATCCTTTGCAAGCATTTTGGTCATATTCATAAGAACAAGGTATAATCCTTGTTTAAATACTTCGTAATCTTCGCCTTCTGCTTTGATTTCAGTGTTTCCGGAAAGACCGTTGGCCATAATACTTACCATGTCATTGGTAGAGGTGTCTCCGTCTACACTTAGGCAGTTATAAGTTACTTTTACCACATCGCTTAATGCCTTCTTCAACATTTCGTTGGAAATAGCAACGTCTGTGGTAACAAAATTCAAAGTAGTTGCCATGTTAGGGTGAATCATTCCGCTACCCTTTGCCATACCGCCGATGGTACAGGTCTTTCCATCTAATTCAAAGGTAACTGCTACTTCTTTTTTTACGGTATCCGTAGTCATAATGGCATTGGCTGCCTTATGGTTTCCGTCTGCACTTAGTCCTGCTACCAGTTCTTTTACATGACTCGCAATCGGTTCTATCGGAAGTCTTTGTCCAATTACCCCGGTGGAAGCTACGATTACCTCTTCTTTAGCAATTCCTAACTCACCAGCCAGCAATTCACACATCTGATTTGCTTTTTCTTCACCATCTGCATTACAGGTATTGGCATTTTTGCTGTTGGCAATGACGGCTCTTGCCTTTCCACCGGTAGCCTCTAAATTCTTCTTTGTTACAAGAATCGGTGCACCTTTTACTTTATTCGTAGTGTATACCGCTGCTGCCTGACATAATGTTTCACTAAAGACGGCCGCCAAATCATTCTTATTTTTATCTTTATTTAATCCACAATTTAATCCATTTGCTAAAAATCCTTTGGCAGCACAAACTCCGCCTTCTACCAATGTATATCCTTGCTCTTTCATATCTCTATTCCTTCCTTTAAAAAAAAGGCAAAGATATCGCTACCTTTACCTCTTTTACTTATCCTTTGACGATGGTTATTGTTCCTGCCGAACAGTAACACTATTACTCTTCATCCTCAGAATCCATGGCATTGAATTCTTCTTCATCTAACATTTCATCAAAAGCATCTGCTACGATTTCAAATTCATCATCTTCTTCGATGTTTTCAAGAACCGGTTCGCCTTCTTCGTTTATGGTATAACGATAAAAGAATAATTCTCCTTCTTCATTTTCCAACTGATCCACTGGCATTAATGCAATGTAATCTTTATCATTGGCTGGGAATGTAGCAATAATCGCACATTCTAATTCTTCATCACCATCTAATAAAAGTGTAATTGTTCCATCAAATTCCATATTGTCGCTCATAACTTCCTCCATTATCTTTATTTTCTTATATTTATCCTCTTGTTTTTTATAAAAAAACAAAAAACTCTGCTTTTTAATTCTTACTCATTGTACTACATGACTTCTAAAAAAGCAAGGTTCGGATATGAATTTCTTCACTATAGTTTCTGTCAAAGTTACTGTTCCTATAGATTTTCTTAATCCTGTCAATGAGAAAGACATTTCTTATGACACGCTACGTTTTCTACTCGGTTTGTACATTTTATCTTCCATTCACGAAAACTCACCTTCGTCTCAAACAGTTCCCTCGTGTGACGAAAATCAACCAAAAACCACTTGTGAAGATTCGAATATAATGCTATCTTATTTTATAGACAGCTTTTTAGAGTAACGGGTAATCAGGTAACACATAATGTGTCCACCGGTAATGTTTTACAAGATATGTCATAAATCATTGAGGCTTGATTTTAAGGAGAGAGAAAATATGTTAGTATACATCATTATTTTGGCTACATTTATACTTCCCATATTTTTGCACCGATGGGTTCAAAAATATGGAATATTTGAGATTCCGGATGAAGTTCCGTACGAAAATATACTGGCGGTTAGCAGTGGTCGAAGTTATGGAATAGGACAAGCAGTTGTGGGTTCTTTGGGAGCATGGATTGGTACTCTTTACAAAAGTATGGAAAGTTTATCAAATGAAAAAGTCGCATATGCAATTATGTTTTTTGCAATGTCTTTGTTTTTTTTGATACTGTTCCTCTTTTTTGCTTTGTTTATGAGAAACTGGGTTTTGGTTTTTTGTGTGGATGGCATTGTACATAGAACAGCATTCGGAAAGGTTCGTTACTATCCGGATAGTTCGATTAAAGGTTATTATTATTTTAATCGTAGTCGTGAAATTCGTATCAAAACAATTTTCGGAACTATCGGTACTAATTGGAACTGTTCAAATTATCGGCTTATAAAAGCTTTGGTGCAGAAATATCCACGGATTAACCAGTTACCATTCACCATAAAATAGTTATCATAAAAAAATACATTGTTACATAAAAAAGTTGTTGTTAGCACGTAAACTTGAATAAAATAAATCGGAATGATCCGAGATGTTTCACGGCCTTAATCATAAAAAGGTCAATTGACATAGCTTATAAACTGGTGACATCAATTAAGGATAAACCAACAGAACACACGAATCTTAATCCATTAGTTTTATTTTTTCCATTTCTATTTCGTTATCCATACTATCCTGTAAAATATTCCAACCGAAACTTTTTACACATTCCATTTTCAAATACAACCTGCAAATTTTCTTTTTCGATTAGTGTTACGACTCCTTCTCCATATTTCTTATGTCTTACTTTATCTCCTACTTTCCACTCTCTTCTTGGTGTGGTGAGTTCCTTTATAAATCTTGAACTTTGGGTTTCTTTTTCATATCGTTCTTCCGGGATATAGCAATGCAGCTCATCCTTTGCTCTGGTAACTGCCACATAAAACAGTCTTCTTTCTTCTTCGATTTCTTCCGGTGTCTGGGATTTCGAATGGGGACAGATTTCCTCATTGCAGTCCATAATGAAAACCACCTGAAATTCCAGCCCTTTTGCCCTGTGCATTGTGGATAAAGTGACCTCAGAACCTCTTTTATCCACAATATGTTTGTGTTCTTCCTGTTCCGAACGTACTTTTTCAATGTGTTCAAACCAGGCATCTATGCTTTCTGATTCTTTGGCACTTTCCAAAAGCTGGTCCAGTATTTCCAATAAATCTTCTTCCTTGATTCTTCGTTCTTTGGCATATTCCCTTAAATAAGTGTCGTAACCTATTACCTTTTTTATGTAGTGCATGGCACTACAGGCATCCATGTTTTTTATGATATTTAAGTCTGTCATCATATCCGTAAGATTCTTACCAACCCAGACTTTTTCGCTGTTCTTTCCTATGATACTTTTTATGTCTACCTGTTCCGAATCAAATAAGTCCCTGCTGATATATCTTTTGGGACGGTTTACAACGGAAAGCCAGTTTTTTCGTTCCCGGTTTCCCTTAGCTATTTTAAAGTAAGAAATGATATCCCTGGCAATCCAATGTTCGTATAAATCACTAACATAATCCTGAACATAAAAAGGAATGTTATATTCCATCAGCTTTTCTACCAAAAATCTTGGCTGTTGGTTGGTACGGTATAACACCGCCATTTCCTCATAAGGAACTCCTTTTTTAGCATAAGCAATGATTTGCTGAATAATCTCTCCATTTTGTTCCCTTACATTTTTTATTTTATGGAAAAACACAGCCCCTTTTTCTGTCCGGACGCCTTCTATTTGTTTTTCCATGCGAATGAGATTATGGGAAATCAGATTTTTACTATGCTCAATGATGGCGGAACCACTGCGGTAGTTCTCGTTTAATATCACCTTGTTGCAACCTTTAAAATCCTCTTCAAAAGCAAGCATAAGTTCCGGTTTCGACCCCCGGAATCCATAAATGGACTGGTCGTCATCCCCTACTACAAACAGATTCTTATGAGGTTCTGCCAGCATTTTTATGATGCGGTACTGGAGTGGATTAATGTCTTGAAATTCGTCAATCATAATATATTCAAACCGGTTCTGCCACATTTTTAAAATATCTTTTCGTTCTAAAAACAACTCGTAACAGTAAACCTGCATATCATCAAAATCCAGTTTCCGGTTCTGGTACAGGTAATTTTGATAAGCTTCATAAACCTCGCAGAATTCTTCCCGGGTCATACAATCCGGCTCATATTCTTTTATGGGTATGTATTGGTTTTTAATGAGACCGATTTCTAAGAGAATGTCCTCCACCATCCGTTCTTCATCCTGAATTTCCAGTTCCATTCTTCCAATGCATTCCCGTATCAGCCTTCTTCGCTCCTCTTCTTTTATGATGTCCGCCGCAGTATAATGATAGGCCCATCGTAACACCTGAAAGAAAATGGCATGAAAAGTAGAGAAAGTCACCCCAAAGGTTTCTCCCTCTTGTTTTACAAATCGTTCTTCCATTTCTTTCGCTGCTGCTTTGGTAAAGGTAATTACCAGAATCTTCGAAGGCGAAATGCCTTTTTCTTGAATTAGATATGCAGTTCTCCCGGTAATTACCGTGGTTTTTCCGGAACCCGGCGCCGCTGCAACAAGACAAGGGCCACCCAGATGGGTGACCGCTTTATTTTGTGAGTTACTAAATAGATTCTTCATTAGGCATTCAATGCTTTTTCAAGCATGGATAATCCGGTTTCGATTCTCTTTAGAGATTCTTCTTTTCCAATAATCTCCATAATTTCGAATGCTCCACCAGGAGTTGACTGTTTTCCACTGACTGCAGTACGGATTGGCCATAATCCTGTACCATTTTTGATTTCTTTCTTCGCAATGTAATCCATTAATAAGTCGTGTAAACTTTGTACATCAAAAGCGTCAAAATTCTTTAATAATTCATATTCTTCTTTTAAGATTTCGTATGCATTTTCTGTATTGGTCTTCATTTTCTTATGGGTGTACATCGCTACATCGTATTCTGGTAATTCTTCAAAGAAATCTACCAATTCTTTACAATCCGGAAGTGTTTCGATTCTGGATTGTACTAACTGTGCTACTTTCTTCAAATCATAATCCTTTGTAATGACTTCTTTTAAGTATGGAAGTGCCATTTCATAGAATTTATCCGGGTCTAATTTCTTAATATATTCCCCATTCATCCATTTTAATTTGGTCATGTCAAAGACTGCCGGTGCCTTACCGATACGGTGGTAATCAAAGGCTTGTTCTAATTCTTTTAAGGTAAAGAATTCTTCTTCGCCATTTGGACTCCATCCAAGTAAAGCTACAAAGTTTACAATGGCTTCTGGTAAAAATCCTTGTTCTATTAAATCTTCATAAGAAGCATGTCCACTTCTCTTACTTAATTTTTTATGTTCTTCGTTGGTGATGGTAGGGCAGTGAACGTATACCGGTACTTCCCATCCAAATGCCTGATATAAACGGTTATACTTTGGAGAAGAGGAAAGGTATTCATTTCCACGCACTACATGGGTAATTTCCATTAAGTGGTCATCCACTACATTGGCAAAATTATAAGTTGGATATCCATCGGACTTAATTAATACCATGTCATCTAATTCGCTGTTATCTACGGAGATTTCTCCATAAATTTCATCCAAAAAGGAAGTCTTTCCTTCGGTAGGATTGTTCTGGCGAATGACATATGGAACTCCTGCTTTTAATTTTTCTTCTACTTCTTCTTTGGAAAGGCTTAAGCAATGCTTATCGTATTTCGTAATTTCTTTTCCTTCCACCACTTCACTCTTTAAAGAATCCAGACGTTCCTGGTCACAAAAGCAGTAATATGCTTCTCCTTTTTCTACCAGTTCCTTGGCATATTTTAAGTAAATGCCCTGGGCTTGTCTTTCGCTTTGTACATAAGGTCCATATCCCTTATCCTTGTCCGGACCTTCGTCATGAATCAGTCCTGTTCCTGCCATGGTACGGTAAATGATATCTACTGCACCTTCCACATATCTTTCCTGGTCGGTATCTTCAATACGGATTAAAAAATCTCCGTCTTCGTGTTTTGCAATCAAATATGCGTACAATGCTGTTCTTAAATTACCAACGTGCATTCTTCCTGTTGGGCTAGGGGCAAATCTGGTTCTAATTTTGCTCATGATATTACTCCTTTTTCTGTCTTATAGGATTTCCTGAATCCAGCCTTGTGGTGCTTCGATTCTTCCCATCTGGATTCCGGTTAAAGTATCATATAATTTCTTGGTGATTGGTCCCATTTCCTTTTCAGAGTCCTTAAAGATAATCTCTGTTCCATGGTCTACTACCTTACCTACCGGTGAAATTACCGCTGCTGTTCCACAAAGACCACATTCTGCGAAATCCTTTAATTCGTCCTTTGTTACTTTACGTTGTTCTACTTCTAATCCTAAGTATTCCTTCGCAACAATCATTAAAGAACGACGTGTAATCGAAGGTAAAATGGTTTCTGAATCCGGTGTTACTACCTTACCGTCTTTGGTTACGAATAAGAAGTTGGCTCCGCCTGTTTCTTCTACATAAGTTCTGGTAGCAGAATCTAAATACATATTTTCATCAAAGCCTAGGTTATGAGCTTCTACAATGTTAGATAAACTCATGGCATAGTTAAGACCTGCCTTGATATGACCGGTTCCGTGTGGGGCTGCTCTATCCATATCAGAGATACGGATGGTTAAGGATTTTACTCCACCCTTAAAGTATGGACCTACCGGTGTAGTGAAAATTCTAAACTGATATTCCTGTGCCGGTTTTACACCGATAACAGGACTGCTTCCGAACATATATGGACGTACATATAAAGTAGCTCCGGAACCATATGGAGGTACATATGCTACATTTGCTTTAATGGTTTCCTTTACTGCTTCTACAAATTTATCTTCCGGAAATACAGGCATTTCAAGTTTTCTACAAGAATCTGCCATACGGGACGCATTTAAGTCCGGACGGAAAGTTACGATACGGCCATCTTCTGTGGTATATGCCTTTAAACCTTCAAAACAAGTCTGTGCATACTGAAGAACACCTGCACATTCGCTGATGACTACTTTATCGTCTTCTGTAAGAACACCTTCATCCCATGCACCATCTTTATAATTTGCTACAAATCTCTTATCTGTCTTACAGTATCCAAAACCGAGGTTTGCCCAATCAATGTTTTTCTTTTCCATATTATCTGCCATCCCTTCAATGAATCTTTTTTTCTTTCAATCTTACCTCGTTCGCTAAAAAATGTCAACGTAGGAATCTAAAAAACTCTTTTCTTTTCCCGATTTATAACTTTTTTTACGAAAACGTCTTAACTGTAATTTACAACGCCTTTACAACGCTTCCAGGTCTTCTTGTATCAGCTCGTTTATCCGTTCCAACTCTTCCCAAAATGCACTAGCAGATAAACGTATGGCTCCATGCCCCATAATAATCATTTGTTCCAAAGCGTCAGAAGTGGCTACCACTACCTGATGTTTTTTCGCAATCTCTTTGGTGGTTTTTTCAATAAACATATCGGCAGTTTCTGCTTCTTTGGTGTAAATGACATGTATGTTATGATACCTTGTTACTGTACCCAGATTGCCTTTTACCCGATAAGCATCGAAAACCAGAATCAGGTGAACTCCGGTATAAGCCTGGTAATTACATAGTAAATCCATGAGCTTTCCCCTGGCAGCTTCCAGATTTTCCTTTGCCAGAAGACTTAATTCTTCCCATGCAAAAATGATATTATAGCCGTCTACCAGAAGATATTTTTCCTGTTTTTTATTCTGTGGCTTTTTGGCATAGCCACTTTCGATTCTTAACTGTTCTTTTTCGTATTCTCTTTTCTTTCGTTTCTTTTCTTCCTGCTTTTCATAGGTTACTTTATAAGCAGGTTTATGACGTTCTAATTTCTTTTCCCCGAATTCTCTCAGCATAATAGCTTCAAATTCTTTGTCTTCTTCTACGTACCAGGATTCTTTTTTCGTTTTTACTTCTTTGGGTTCCGCTTGGGAGAACGAGACCTCTGAGGAAGTTTCTGTTTTTCCTTCCCAGTTTTTTTTACTGTCAAGGTATAGGTATTTTTCTACTTCATACCATTTTACAATAAATCCTGCCCCATGGGCGCAAAATACGGAATCTGGTGTATTTTCTAAATCCGCTTCACTGTCATAATGGATAGAACTTACGATTTCTTCCTGATTTTCGCAAGGCTCATATCCCGTTACCTGCAGGAAAAGACGACCTCTGCCTTTGGTGTAGGAACGGATTTTTGTATCATAATCCTGCATTTCGGCTACCGGGGCATTTCCGGTAAGAACCGTGGTTTCTTCTTCTGTTCTTTCAATTTCAAAGGAGCCTCTCATGGTTTTGATATCTGTCATGGCTTTTCCCACACATTCTGTAGGAAGTTCCATTCTGAACTCATAATAAGGCTCTAATAAAATGCTTTCTGCCTTTTTTAAGGCTTGTCGCACTGCCCGGTAAGTGGCCTGGCGGAAATCTCCGCCTTCCGTGTGCTTTTGGTGTGCCTTTCCTGTCAGCAAGGTTATTTTTAAGTCTGTAATGGGAGCTCCTGTTAAGACTCCTTTGTGTTCTTTCTCTTGCAGATGGGTTAGAATCAATCTCTGCCAGTTCTTGTCTAACACGTCTTCGCTGCAGTCTGTGTGAAACCAAAGCCCACTGCCTCGTTCTAAAGGTTCTAATAACAACTGAACATGAGCATAATGTCTTAGGGGTTCATAATGTCCTACTCCTTCTACCGGAGCTTTTATGGTTTCTTTGTAGGAAATGCTGCCGGGACCGAAAGTAACATTCATTCCGTATCTTTTTTGCATCATATTTTTGATAATATCCAGCTGCACTTCGCCCATAAGGCGGACATGAATTTCTTGCAGGTCTTCTTTCCAGACTACATGAAGTTCCGGTTCTTCTTCCTCTAACTCATATAGTTTTAATAATACTTTGTGTGGGTCTGCTCCTTCTTCCGGAATGACCTGATAAGATAATACGGATTCCAATACTGGTAAATCAGAGTCTTTTTCGGTTCCTAATCCTTGTCCTGGATAGGTTGCTTTTAACCCGGTTACAGCACAGACAGTTCCTGCCTGTGCCTCTTCTAAAATCTTAAATTTTGCTCCGTTGTAAAGACGAACCTGGTCTGCTTTTTCTTCCAGTTCTTCCCCGGATTTTGGCTTTATTTTTATTAGGGTTTTTGCTTTTAAGGAACCGCTGGTTACTTTTAAATAGGTCAGCCGATTTCCCTGGTCATCTTTTCCAATCTTATATACCTTGGCACCAAAAGAATGGTCAGTTAGTTTTTCTAAGGCATATTCCTGCATTCCTTTTAAAAGTTCTTCTACCCCTTCCATTTTTAGGGCAGAACCAAAATAGCAGGGAAAGATTCCTCTTCTGGCAATGGCAGTTTTTATTTGTTCTTTGTTTATGGTGCCGGATTCCAAGTATTGTTCTAATAAAGATTCTTCACTCATTGCCATGATTTCATAGTCTGAAGAAGAGAATTCTTCTTTTGTGAAATCAATGATTTGTTCGCTTAGACGTTTTCTTAGTTCTTCTAGAATTTCTTCTTTGCTAAAGGGGGACAAATCCATTTTATTTACAAAAAGAAAGGCAGGGACCTGATACCTTGCCAATAAGCGAAACACCATTTCTGTATGTCCCTGCACCAAATCCGTGCCGCTGATTACTACAATGGCATAGTCTAAAATTTGTAAGGTTCGTTCCATTTCTGCAGAAAAATCTACGTGACCGGGAGTGTCCAGCAGCTGAAGTTCCATATCGTCGTATTTCAACCATGCCTGTTTGGAAAAAATGGTAATTCCCCGCTGGCGTTCTAACTCGTTATGGTCTAAAAAGGTATTTTTATGGTCTACTCTTCCTAATTTACGGATTTCACCGGATAGGTAAAGCAGACTTTCTGATAATGTAGTTTTTCCTGCGTCAACATGGGCTAAAATGCCCACTACGAATCGTTTCATCATAACCATCCATTCATTTTCATTTATAGTTTCAAGTTGTTATTTTTTTATTTAGCCGAGCTTATTCGTAGCCTGAATCATAGGTACCTTTGTTATGTATAGCCGTAAATTCCTCGTACGGAGATTTCTCCTGCCAGTATGGTCCTTATTTGTCCTTGTTCTTCTACTAAGAGTTCTCCTTTTTCGTTGATTCCCAGTGCTTTTACTGTTTTTTCCTGTCCTTCTTCTATGATTCGTACCATAGAATTACGGTGAACTAATTTTTGATTGTATTCTTCTTTTAATAGGGATAGGTCTTTGGTTTCCTGGAATTGCTCATAGTATGTTTCATAGGCAGCCAGAACGTCTGCAATGATTTTCATCCGGCTTTTTTCTTCTTTGGTTTCTAAGTAAATAGAGGTTGCAATTTCTGCAATTTTCGGAGGAAAGTTTTTTTGGCTGACATTGATTCCTAGTCCTACAATGACATATTTTATGGTATCTGCGTCCGTACACATCTTGGTTAGGATACCGCAGAGTTTTTTTCCTCCTGCTACAATGTCGTTGGGCCATTTGATAAAAAGATTTTCCATCCCGTTTTTTTCTAAGGCGTAACATACTGCTAATGCCGTCACCAAAGTTATCATGGAAGCGTATTTAGGTTGAAATTCCGGACGAAGGAGCATACTTAAAAAGATTCCTTCCCCTTTGGGTGAATTCCAGTTTCGCCCGTTTCTTCCTTGTCCGGCTGTCTGTTCTTCAGAAACTACCACATAACCTTCCCTTGCTCCTGCATTTGCCAGTTCCTGCAGTCTGATATTGGTAGAGTCACAGATATTAAAAAAAAATGTTGGTTTTCCAAGCCATTTAGTGCATAAAATTTCTTTTAATTCTTGCGTTTTCAATTGATTGGCACTTAAATTATTATTTTTCATAGTTACATCTACCCGTCATTTTGTCTGTTCTTAATTCTAAACTTTACTTTCATTTTGTTTTTATCTTTTTTTGACCACATTCCGGTTGCTTTTTTCTTTTCTATATCCCGCCGCCTTCCGGTTGGTCATTGTCAATCTTTCCCTCTTCTTTGCCTTGAATCAGGAAATCAATCCATACAATGATGGCTGATATAAATAGATTTAAATAATAGATAATGATTCTCCATAATAACATGGCAACTCCCAAATTTTTATTTGGAACCAAAACCGCATATAGAATATAAAATCCACTTTCTGAGGCTCCTGCATTACCTGGAGTCGGAATACAGCTTGTAACAGCATATACCAATATCTGCATGCAGAAAGCTCCAACAAAAGAAAGATTAGATACATTCATGGCACGGAATACAAAATAGGCAATGCTGAAATAACAGGTCATGGCACAAAAATTTAAAAAGAAGGATTTTAAGAACAATTTCTTGTCATCTTTCATTTCTTTTAAATTCATGTCATATTCTTCTACAATTTGAAGTACTCTTTTGGCTTTTACATTCTTTGTAAGCCGAAAACGATGTAGGAAATTACATATTTTCTCTGTAATTTTGATGACCCATTTTCCATTATAAACAACTAAAACCAGGGCCGCCGTTGCAAGTACATTAATCAGCACTGCTAGTACAATAACCCAGAAATAAGAGGGAAAACTTTGTTTCAAAAAGCTGAATAACACAAAGAATGCTCCTATTGCCATGACTGCAATGACATATTGATAAGTAAAACATTTGTGAATGGTTGCTGCAGATGCTTTTGATACAGGAATATCATATCTTCTTTTCATGGCATAAATCTGCATAGGCTGTCCTCCGGAACCTAAAGGAGTCACCATACTATAATATTGTCCATGTACTGTAAGGTAACATGCCTGACGAAATTTCAGTTTATGTCCAAGATAGTCTGAATTTAATTTTAAAATGGCACTGTCAAACAAAGTATTCACCACCATGGCAAGCACTGCAAGACCAAGGTATCCCAGTTTCAGATTTCCTAAAATATCATCCAGGTTGCTAAGTTCATCATTTTTAATGAGTACACTGATCGTAATGAATGTTAATACGACTAAAAGTACTCCGTTCCATGTTTTTTCTTTTTTACTCAAAATATTATCCCCCGGTTTATACCAACCACTTGCTCACCAAACGGTCCTTCTCATACCAGATTTCTTTCGAAATCCTATTTTCTAATTTTTTGCCTTTTTCGCTGTATGCGTATTTAATGATGTTTTCCCAAAGCTGACCTGCCTTGTCAACATCCTTTTCCTCCACCTCTAACACCTCAAACCCAAATTTTTCTGCAATGGGATATAGTAAGGTATTTCCGTATACTGCCTTGCAGTTTTGATATTCTTCTGTTTGGAATAGTACTGCTAACGCTTTAAGGGCTTCTTTTAATACCCGCATAATCGCTTTGATATCATTTAATTCATCGGATTTTTGATTGTTCATATGAATTTCAATGATAGGATCCCCTTTTTGTATCCGGATTCCACCCTCCAATACCTTTTCTTCCCCTTCATAAGGATGAGAATTGATGTAAAAACATTCATTTTTACACCCCGGAATCAAAATAAGATGATGTTTTTTATGATAACTCTGATCTACTCTTTTAATCAGCCATCGAAAAAATTTTTTCATAGTCACACCATTTCTCCTTTCAAGCCTTGGGATATGGTTACAAAATGATACCCTTCCTTTAAAAGTTCCGGTATCCAAAGTTCCAAAGAACCTATGGTATGTTCCGGTGCCCCTTTGGCTCCGCCACTGTCATGTAATACAATGATGCTTCCGTCTTCTACCCGGTCTAAAATAATTTCTGCAATTTTTTCTTTTGTCTGGCGTTTTCTCCAGTCATAAGCTTCTACACTCCATAAAATCACCTGAAGGTTTCTTCTTAGCATACCAAATAAGGTAAATAAATTAAAGGTTCCCCAAGGTGGTCTCACATAACTAAATTTTATGTTCTGAGCCTTTAACTGTTCTTCCCCTTTTGGAATTTCCTTCAAAGTCTCCCATGGAGTTAATTCCCATGCACTTTGATGCTTGTAAGAGTGGAACGCCACTTCATGTCCTTCTTCTTTCATCCGTTCGATTAAATCAAGATTCTGGTTGGCATTCTTTATTACAATAAAAAAGGTTGCCTTTACCTGATATTTTTTTAATATATCCAATACTCTTCCTGTATATTCAGCATTTGGACCATCATCAAAAGTAAGCGCAACCTGATTTTTACCCTTAGGCAGAGTTTTTCGAACTCTCTTGGAAACATTTCTTGCATAAAGATTCGGCAATGCACAATATCCCAAAAAGGTGCCTGCTAAAACTCCTAAAGTTCCTAACCCTATCTTTGCAAATCGATTCATACACTTCCTCCTTTCCTCCTGTTACATCCAGAAAATATATGCTTTGTAAGCTATGTCATAAATCATCTTTGTTTATGGCATAGGCTTTGTTCCCCCTATCAGCATTTTGATACTTTCCGGTTTTATGCTTTCACGAATTTTTCTTCTTTGGATTTCTTCTATTTTTCTTTCTTTGGAATCTGTAAACTGTCTTAAAATCGCTGCTTTGCATTCTTTTTCATTTTTTGCAGCCTGTCCTAATCTATGTTTTTGGAAATAACGTTCATTCCGTTTTTCCTGCCCTAGTTTTGCCTGATATAAAATATATGGTGTATCTGTCATAATTGCTTCAAACAAAGAAAGACCTCCTGGTTTTCCAACCACCACCTGACTTTGTCTTAGAAGCTTTGGCATGTTATTTTCAAATCCAAGTATTGTAATGTTTTCTTTCTTTATTGTATCTTCTAACTGTTTTTTCAGTGCCTTATTTTTTCCGGTAACAATGACAATCTGGGAGCCTTTTATCCTGCTGATATCAAGATAAAAGTCTGGATTTTCCGGTAAAATTCCTAAACCTCCACCTAAAAAGGTAATAAGACCAGGAACTTTTTCTTCCTTTGAATACCCATAAAATTCTTCCCGAACCGGTATTCCTGTTACAAAAACAGCCTCTTTCCTGATGCCTTTTTCAACCATTTCTTTTTTAATCTCATTGGTGGCTACAAAGTAGTAATCCG
This sequence comes from Lachnospiraceae bacterium, assembly GCA_017399685.1. Lineage (GTDB taxonomy): Bacteria > Bacillota > Clostridia > Lachnospirales > Lachnospiraceae > RGIG1668. The sequence continues at coordinate 37,971 of JAFQBM010000006.1, read as the reverse complement.
TTCCCTGATATAACCATTCCCTGGTGGCTACAAAATCTGTAATCACCGTGGCAAGTTTAAAATCTGTTTTTTTACTTTCCTTTAAATGTGCCAGATATCCGGAAGCAATAGGAAAGGTGGAAATCACCAAATCTACTTTTACCTTTTCAAAAAATGCTGCTACATGGCGGCGGATACTAAAATCCGCAGTATCAAACCATCTAATCCATTTAAAACAATCTTTTGCATTATAATACAGGTTAAAGAGACTTGGAAGAGTACGAATCAGTTCCTCGTATCCTCCATACATCATATCTTCTTTTCCCTTTGCAAACACATGAAAAAAATCCAAAATCTCTACCTGTATGTTTTCTTCCAGGTCTTTTATCTGTTCTTTTAATACCTGGGCAACACTATTGTGTCCATTTCCATATGCAGCTGTAAATATAATGACTTTTTTCATTTTTTGCACCAAGCCTTCCTGGTTTATCAGTTCATGTTACATGAATCATGCTGTCATGTAATACGGCAACAAGTATCCGGTTATTGTTTGAACAGTAATCAAGCTACACTTTTTCGTTAAATTCATTTATCAGTTTTTCAATCAATGCCAGAGTATCGTCAAAAGAATGTGGTTCCACCAATCGGTCAATATTTTCCCTCATATACTCTAATAAAGATGGCTTTTGCATCAATTTTTCAATGGTTTCATCTAACTTTGCAATATCCGTTTCCATAGCAACACCTTGGTCTGACATTACTTTGGTATTTTCCTCTTCCTGTCCCGGAATATAATACGGAATAATCATTGGAAGACGCATGGTAAGACTTTCTGTTACAGTAAGCCCTCCCGGTTTTGTCACAATGACATCAGATATCGCCATCAATTCATTTACTTTATCTGTATATCCTAATATTTCTACCTGTTTCTTTCCATAATATTTACTTAAAATCTTCTCTAATTCTTCTTTTAATTCTTCATTGGAGCCACATACCACAAAAATTCTTAGGATTTCATCCATATCCAAAATGTTTGCCAATGCCTTTTTTATGGCCTTCATTCCCATACTTCCACCCATGATTAAAAGGGTAAATAAATCTGATTTTTGGTAAACTCCATCTACTTTAGAAAAATCCTTTCGAATCGGAATTCCATATGGATAAATTATTTGTGGGTCAATGTCTTTTTCCACCAAATCCCTTTTGGTAGGAAGACTTCCTACGATGTAACCATCGATTTTATCGCAGATATATGCCTGATGTGCCTGGAAATCTGTCACTACAGCTAAAAATTTCGAGCGGATTTCTCCCTTGGAAAGCACTTCGGAAATCTGCTTCACCAGCAAAGGATGAGTGGAAATAATGAGTGCAGGGTCGTAAGTTTTAATCAACTCTTCGATTCCACCATCCATGAAATTATCAATCCAACGGTTTACTGTGTTATCCACCATTTCAAAATTGGTTACTTTATATAATCCACTGTAAACCTTTGGCATTTTAGTGGCTAACAGTTTATATCCACCATCAATAAAATTTCCTAGATGTTCATTTTTTTGTTTCATCGGTTCCATAATGGCCGCATCATACCCTAACTGCTCTAATTCTTCTTTTAAAGAAAAGGCAACGGTATTATGTCCCTGCCCCGTTGAAGCTGTACATATCAATATTCTTTTATTCATATACCTAACTTCCTTTTACTGCAATTTCTAGTTACTGTTCACACATGAACAGTAACTTATTGGTTTTTGCATGCAAATTCGCTTCGCGAAGCAAAAACCAACCCCTGAATCATGCTATTACGTAGCCTGACAGCAAGTGTCAGGTTACTGAGTGAACAGTAACAATCTCTTCAAAGTGCCAAAAAACGTCCAAAATCCTCTCAAAATGATTTCCGATTTTGGACTTTGGACGTTTTTACTACTGCATGAATTATTCACCACATATCTTGTAAGTAAATCCTGCATCATCCTATTTCGATGATTAAGGTTGCAAATAATCCAGATTAATTGTCAAATTCTGCTAAATACCACTGACCTTCGATTTCTACTACAAGGAACTTCACTCTATCGTCTGTTTCTCCATCATCACCTTCAATGGTAAACTCAGTGGTAACATCATAAGCTTTGTCTATGGTTCCTTCAAAATCATAATCTTCTTCTAGTTCTTTCTGTAACTTTTCTAACTTGGATTCTGAGTATTCTTTTTCCTTCGTTACTTCATAGGCAATACTTACACCTTCGCCTACTTCTGATTCGTATTCTTCATATATTTCTTCTATAAATACTTCGCCATCACCGTCCTCGAATTCTTCAACCAGAAAGCTTCCGTATGCATCTAAGAAAGTATCAATTTCCTGTTCTTCGATACCTTTCACATATAAATCAATGGCTTCTTTATATGTACTCTCTTCTTCTTTTTGGAAGATTTCAATGATCCCCTTATAATCTAAAAACCAAACAACTGCTGCTCCTGCTGCTAAAAGTAAAACGATAATGAAAAATACAAGAAGACCTTTCTTTTTCTTCTTTGGCTTGTTCTTCTTATTTGGATTTCCTCCTGGAGCTCCAAATCCCGGTATCGGCTGGTCTGGTGCTACCGGTGGCACAGAAGTGATCGGTCTTTCATAGGATGTTCCACCTGTATAAGAAGTCTCTCCTGCATAGGATGTTGACTCCGTTGGCTGTACCAGACTTGTATATGTTATATTTTCTTCTGCCTTCGGCGGTTCCACTGGACTTGTATAAGTTACATTTTCTTCTGCCTTCGGTGGTTCCACTGGACTTGTATAAGTTACATTTTCTTCTGCCTTCGGCGGTTCCACTGGACTTGTATAAGTTACATTTTCTTCTGCCTTCGGTGGTTCCACTGGACTTGTATAAGTTACATTTTCTTCTGCCTTCGGTGGCTCCACTGGACTTGTATAAGTTACATTTTCTTCTGCCTTTCGTGGCTCTACCGGATTTGTGTAACTTACTTCTTGCTGAACCGGTTCAACTATCGGCTGAACATTCTCGATATGATTCGTAGGAACAACTCCTGCGGGTTGCTCTGCTACTTTTACCCTTGTTCCACATCCAGAACAAAATACTGCGTCATCTGGCAGTTTCGTTCCACAATTATGACAAAATTGACTCATTCCAATCCCCTTCCTTATCTTAAACGATAACTTTAATATACCCCAAAAGGAACTACTACGTCAACATAATTTTCAACTTTATATTAGTTGTAAGAATTTAATCCTACTTGTAATAAAGAGGTTCATTTTTTAGTCTATATATTTCTCATTTTAGGAATATTATACTTTTATTATACATATATTTCACAATTTATCCCTTCGTTTTTGTAATTATTGACCAATCATTCCCATAAATATTACGATTTTCTTTCATTTTTGAGTACATTTAACCTATTTTTCTAAAATTTTTATTACTTTTTTCAATAATTTTATTATTGCTTTTTTTCATTCACTGTACTATAATAATCTTGTGTTAGAGATGTTCGGAAATTAATCTCTATGCACACACTATATAACCCCTTATTAATTATTTATACTCCCCTCATGTAAGGAATCAGCTCCCCCTGATTCCTTATTTTTTTGTTCCATTCCATCCAAATATAACCAAACCTCAATGACCCACGATATATTTATAAGATACGTTCATTTCTTTTTTCTCCACAGTTCGATATCCATATGCTCCATAAAAATCTCCAGTTACAGTTCATGTACCAAAAAAGATACTTGCCATTTCATTTTTTCTTGTATACAATGTATAAGACAATTAAATAATGGGAGAAATATTAAAAAAGGAGTAACAATATGAGACTATTTAAAAAGATCATTACAATCTCAACATTGTTTGCTTTGGGTACTATTGCACTCAGCGGATGCTCTGGCGATAAGGATTCTAACTCAAACAATGCTACTTCTGAACTTAATAATTCTTCAGGAGAAAAAACTTACGGAGGTACTGTTGTAGTTGGAATTCAACAGGATCTCGACAGTCTTGACCCACATTTAGTAGAAGCGGCAGGAACCAGAGAAGTTTTATTTAATGTCTATGAAGGCTTGGTAAAACCTACGCCGGAAGGCGATTTAGTTCCTGCTGTTGCAAGCGATGTAACCATTTCAGAGGATGCTACGGAATACGTTTTCACCCTTAGGGATGGCATTTCGTTCCATAATGGAAACCTTGTTACAGTAGAGGATATTGAATATTCTTTAAAGCGATGCGCCGGAATGTTAGAAGGGCAATCTGCTCCACTTACTTCTGCTTATGCAGCATTCGCATCTGTAGAAATTATGGATGAAAAGACGGTTAAAGTAACTTTAAGTCAGCCGGATTCCGAAATGCTGGCATATATGACTACCGCCATTATCCCAAAAGACTCTGACAAAACCGGAGAACTTTCCGGAACAGGTCCTTTTCAATTCGTATCTTATTCCCCATTGGAAAGTTATATCGTAGAGAAAAATCCAAATTACTGGTCTGAAGAAAATGCTGCCTACCTTGACCGCGTAGAATTCAAGGTTATTGCAGACAGCGATTTGGCTGTTACCCAATTAAAATCAGGAACCATTCAGGTCTACCCATATATGACGGATGACCAGGCTCTGGCCGTGGAAAATGATATGCAGGTTCTTGCAGGGCATATGAATCTGGTACAGGCACTTTACCTGAACAATGAATCCGGTCCATTAAGTGATGTAAAAGTTCGTCAGGCTATCAGTTATGCCATGAACAAAGAAGAAATCAATCTTATGGTGGCTGGTGGTCGTGGTACAGAAATTTCCACTTCTATGTTTTCTGGATTTGAAAAATATTACAACAAGGATTTAGATTCTGTTTATTCTTATGACCTTGAAAAAGCAAAATCTTTATTAACAGAAGCCGGATATGAAAATGGATTTGACCTAACCATTACAGTTCCTTCCAACTATCAGTTCCATATGGATACTGCACAAGTTATCGTAGAACAATTAAAAGCCATCGGTATCAATGCCACCATCGAACCAATCGAATGGGAAAGCTGGCTGGAAGAAGTCTATGTGGGCAGAAACTACGAGGCTACCGTAATCGGTCTGGATGCAAATATGACACCAAAGGACATCATGTACCGTTTCGAAACCGGGAACTCTAAGAACTTTATCAACTTTAGTTCCCCTGCTTTTGACGAAGCATTCCAAAAAGCAGTATCTACCATAAACGACGATGAAAAGGTAACTTACTACAAAGAAGCTCAGGCAGCCCTAACCAACGAAGCAGCTTCTGCCTACATCATGGACCCACCGTTATTAGTGGCTTTAGATAACAACCTTGCAGGTTACACTTTCTATCCACTCTATGTCATGGATATGTCAAAGGTATATTATGTAAAATAAAAAACGATTCAGCTACCATGAATCACTGAAACAACGTAAATTCGATAGAATTCACCTAGCGTAAATCATTTAGGTAACGTAAATAGAAATTGGTCAAAACATCCGGAATAAGGGCGACTTGCCACTGCTTCGGAACCCGTTTCCGGATGTTTTGCACCAATTTCCCCCCACTACCTAAATCCCCACAAACCCAAAGGAGGTAACATACATGAAACAAATTGGAAAAAAATTCATCACTCTCATTATTACATTGTTTGCGGTTTCTTTTGTTACCTTCTTTTTGTTTGACCAGATACCATCAAATCCAGCCTTGGCAATGCTTGGAACCAATGTTACTGAAGATCGTCTTTTAGAACTAGAAGAGCAAATGGGCTTAAATGACCCATTTCTCACACGTTATGGTAATTTTCTAAAAGGGTTGTTTGAAAAGGAAGGAAACGTTTCCTACACCTACCAGATTCCAGCCAGTGAACTGATTGGCGAAAGACTTCCTATTACTTTTACTTTAATGGCATTTTCCTTTCTTATTACCCTTGCCATTTCCATTCCCTTAGGAATGTTGGCTGGACGTAAAAAACATTCCAAAACCAGCGGAATCATCACTGTTCTTTCCCAGCTGATTATGTCCATACCTCCATTTTTCCTTGGAATTTTATTAACCATACTCTTCGGTCTGGTTCTAAACTGGATTCAGGTGGGAAATTATGTTTCCTATGAAGAAAACAAGCTGGAATTTTTTACTTACATGATACTTCCGGCGGTTGCTGTTTCCATTCCAAAGATTGCCATGGTGGTAAAGTTCTTAAGAGTGTCCATTCTGGAACAAATGAAACAAGACTATGTCATCACTGCAAAAGGAAAAGGCTTAAGCAGTTTTCGTATTTTAACGGTTCATGTACTGAAAAATGCCCTGATACCGGTGCTTACCATTATGGGAATGATTGTGGGAGACTTACTTGCAGGAAGCATTGTAGTGGAACAGGTCTTTAATATTCCGGGACTTGGAAGGTTACTGGTAACTTCCATTGGAAACCGGGATTATCCTGTGGTATCTTCCATTATTGTTTTTATTGCCTCGGTGGTAATGATTGCATACGGAATCATCGATATTCTTTATATGATAGTTGACCCTAGAATGCGAAGAAAAGAAACAATGGAAAGAAATTAAGGCAGAAAGGAAAAGTGCGAAATGCATGGGTATAAAAATGAAACATAAGAAACGAGTCGGCTTTATTTTATTAGGAATTTTACTGCTTTTGGTTCTGATTGGCTGTTTTTATACCCCTTTTGACCCTAATGAAATGAATGCCCGTTTAAAATTTTCCCCTCCTGACCTTACTCATTTACTTGGTACTGATAATTTTGGCAGGGATATGCTTAGCAGAGTTCTTGTTGGCAGCCGTCATACTGTATTTTGTGCCATTTCCACTATTTTTCTTGGTGGCATCACCGGAACCCTGATTGGGCTTTTTAGTGGTGTCCTTGGAGGAGCTTTTGATGAGATACTGATGCGGATTATGGATTGTATTACTGCATTTCCAAGTATATTGCTGGCTCTTGTATTTATCAGTTTATTTGGCACCGGAGAACGGAATCTGATTCTGGCACTTTCCATCGTATTTATTCCAAGTTTTTCCCGGGTTGCAAGGGCAGAGGCATTGAGAATTAAAAATCTGGATTTTATTACAGCTTCCCGTGTTATGGGAGCCTCTACCATAAGAATTGTGATGAAACACATTCTTCCCAATGCGAAAGCTACTTTATTATCTGCATTTAGTGTGGGATTTACCAATGCCATCTTAGCAGAAGCCAGCCTAAGTTATTTAGGACTGGGAATTAATCCCCCAACTGCAAGTCTGGGAAGAATGCTTTCTGAGGCTCAGGCATATTTATTCCGGGCACCCTGGCTCGTCATTGCTCCAGGAGTGGCTGTCGTATTATTTGCTTTTTCTGCTTCTTTACTGGCAGAAGAATAAGAAAACAGGCGTTTAGAGATTTTCCTAAACGCCTGTTGCTCTTATAATAAAGTTTTAAAGAACGCAGCTTCCGAACTAATAGGATTTACTGCTTCTAATTCCCGAATCAATTCCATTGCGGCTTCTTTCTCATTTTGTGCTAATAGAATCATAATTTCCGCTTCGATTGCATCAATACATTTTCTATAATCACAGCTTGCACAACGAGGACTTTCTTTCATTACCTTTAGGTATGATTTTGCCTCTTCTATATTTCCACAATAATATTCCACATCGAATAATCTGCGGTATTTTAAAGGTTTATAAACCGGAGTATTAAGATAGCCCGTTCTACCTCCCCGACAAGAATATTCAAAATAATCCCCTGCTTTATCATAAAGCTTTTTATTCTCCTCGATATCATTCAGATAATAATTACAGGTCATATAAGTAATCAAGGCATTGATATAATCGTTTCCATCTTCCAGTTTTGCCATGGCCCAGGCTTTCTTTGCAAAGGTTCTTGCCTTATTCCAGTCATTTTTATTATAACCGTAATAATTCGCCATACGTCTTAAACCTTTTATAGTTACAGTATTCTTTTTCTTTAACAAAGACTTGCTGGCATACTTTTGATAGTAGGTAAGAGCCTCTTCTTCCTTTCCCATATCCAGATATACATCACCTTTGTTTAAAGTATCATCTTCAATGTCATCTGCGTCCTCAACAAAATCCGAAAAACTCTCATAGTACTTGATAGACTCCTCAAAATGGCCAAGACGATGAGCACATTCTGCCATTTTACGAAGAACATATTCCGAACTGTTAGGGAACATATCCAATCGTTTCTGATAATACTCCATAGCCTTTTCATAATCTCCAAGAGCCATGTAGGAATCTCCTGCATTAATAAACGGAAGTCCCGTTTCTTTGTTCTTTACTAATTCCATGGACTTTAAGTAATATTCACAAGCCTTTTCCAAATCCCAGCTTTGCTCATACGCAAATCCCATATTATTGTAAGCATATAAATCTTCCGGATCGTCCTCCATAGCAGCCTGAAAATCCGCTTTTGCAAGGTCTATCATACCTGCATCCAGATACAATAATCCACGCTCAATCAAATAATAACAATTTGGCAGCAAGTCAATCTGTTTTGAAGCATACTCAATGGCTTCCTGGAATACATTCCAATCCCAACTTGATTTTAACTGCTTTTTCAATATATCTGCAATATGGCTGTTTGCATTCTGGTGCTGAGGATTAATGGATAAGGTTCTCTTAAGATACTGCTTTTCCTTATCCGGCTGGTTCATTTCATGGTAACAACGTGCCGCATTGAAAGCATAAATTTCATAATCAGGATTGTTCTTGTCCAGTTCTAAAAAGATTTTTAAAGCATCTTTATATTTTCCATCCTGTCTTAAAATATCTGCCTTTAAATAAAGGTTTCTATCTTTCTCTTCGTCACTTTGAAGCAATTTCTCACATAATGTCAATGCAGTACCGAATTCTTTCATATCCATATACAGATAGATTTGTTCCCTGTATACTTCCAGGCGGTCCTCAATATCCGTTTCTTCGGTTTCCATTTTATGAATGATTTCTTTGTATTTAACTACCAGTTCCTTCATTTCAGAAACTTCTTCCACAACATAACGCTTAGAACGGGTATACAAAAACTCTAACAATAAGCTGTCCACTTCCCGTTTTCTGGCTTCTTCTACTACACTGAATACATCTTCATTCTGTCCATAAGCGAAAAATACTCTGGCTGCAAATTCATAGGATTTTATATATGCCGGAGCATACTCCTTCAGATAATGGTACTCATTTACTACATTTTGTCCATTTCGTACTTCATAAAACGCTTCCTGCATATAAATATGGGCATAGATATTATGAGGTTCCATATTTAAAATCGTATCACAGATATCAATACAGGCATTATAATCTTTCAAAGTCAGCTTAATATATGCCCGCATGGTCATATAATTCATGTAATGCTCGTCATCCTTCTTCAAATCCTTTGGCATTTCTGCCATGGCTTTTTCGAAGTATTCATCCGGAGTCTTACTATTTCTTCCAAGCTCCATATAACAATTTACAATCATCAGGGTAGAATATGGAATTTTCTTAATTTCCTTGGTATTTTTTTCTGTTCCATCATCTGCCACCTGCTTTAATGCCTCTCTCCAACGATACAAATACGGAAGTGCTTCTTCATATCTTTGCAACGAAGCGTACATTTTACCGCAGATATTATCATAATTCAAAGGATTTCGTTCTTCTTCCGGATAATCCTCTAATTTCTTCAGTGCCTCTTCCTGTCTGTCATTTTGGAACAATGCCCAGCAGGACTCAATGTAAGCCTCATAATTATGGTTTTCTTCAAATTCTTTTTCCAGAATCGGAATCACCACTTCATTACATTTTTGCAGTTTTTCCACCAAATCAGGATCATGATTTTCATAATCTAATAAGTCCAGATATCCTTTTCTGGCTTCTTTATATTTTCCGGTCTGGTAAAGGTATTCGTAATGTAATTTACGGGCACTGTAATGCTTTGGATTTTCTTCTAAAATCTTTTCAAGGATTGGCTCTGCCAGCTCAAATTTATCCAGTTTTGAATAGTAATATGCGATATGGAATAAGATAAATTCATTTTTCGGCTCATATGCCTCTAAATAATCTAACTCCCGATTCATGGTGTCCGTATCTTCTTCCAGATGGGCAAGTCCCAACCGTTCAATGTGAGTAAATGGATGATCTAAGGTCATCTGATCCATCTGCTTTAATGCTGTTTTTACTTCATCCAGCTGTCGTAAATCGAAATAATGCTTACAATCATAATAAAGTCTCACATAATCATCAATCTGGGTAAAATCTTCTCCTTCCATCAATTCAAAAGGAAAGAAGTTCTCTTCATATGGCGTACTTTTAATAAAACGGACAAAATCCTCCGGAAAATCTTCGTAAAAATCATCATTTCTGGAAGCTATCCCCACTTTTTGGTCAATGGCTTTCCAGACAGGAAGTGTCAGGCGGAAGTGATCCATAAAGAAAATTAACAACTGGCGTAATGCTTCGTCTGCTGTCTCTAAATAAACACATACATCCTCTTCCAACACATCTTCCCATGACTTTGGATCTAATCTGTTTTCCTTAGAAAAATATAAATTCTTTACCTTATCAATAAAGATTTCCATAGGAGTTTCCGGAATTTTTACCCCTTCCTCTTCTTCCACTTCTTCGCTGTATTTTACCGCCACTTCAAATGCAGTTCTTAGTTCCATAAATCCTTTTGGGTCTTCTTCAGGATTTACAGTAACTAATTTCTTACGATATGCATTGGTAATCACAGACTTGTCCTTTGTTTGTTCACACTCCAAAATTTGAAACGCAAGTGATGTATCCATCCTCTTTCTTCTCCTCCATTATAATTACTTTACTACTCTCCACTAATAATACGGTCAATCAAAGCATCGATATCCAAAAAGCTTTCTTCCGAAGCCTCTACAAACACTTCTTCCTCTTCTTCTGACTCCAGTACTTCTGGTTCTGGTACGCTTTCTTCCACTACCTCCGGCTCCATAATCTCTGGTTCCGGTACACTTTCTTCTACTACCTCCGGCTCCATAATCTCCGGTTCCGGTACACTTTCTTCTACTACCTCCGGCTCCATAATCTCCGGTTCCGGTACACTTTCTCCTACTACCTCCGGCTCCATAATCTCCGGTTCCGGTACACTTTCTTCTACTACCTCCGGCTCCATAATCTCTGGTTCCGGTACACTTTCTTCTACTACCTCCGGCTCCATAATCTCTGGCTCCGGTATACTTTCCTCTACTACCTCCGGTTCCTCTGCTTCTGGCTCCGGTACACTTTCTTCCTCTACCTCTGACTCCATTATCTCCGGTTCTATTGCTTCTGGTTCTTCTACCTTCGTAAATACCGGGTCAGGTGTTGGCACAAAAACAGGTATTTCTTCTTCAATCAAAGGTTCTGCCTTTGGAATTTCAATCTCTTCTTGTGGCATAACAGCATCTGCCACCGGTACCTCAACAGGAGCCTTCACCAATGATTCCATGGAAGCCATATTAAAGTTTTCTTCTAAATTCACAGCCGGACGTTGGGCAATCAAACTCTGAATCATCTCTCTAGTTTGACATTCTAAGATACCTTCTAATACATCTTCCATGGCAGCCTTCCACTTCATAGCCAGTTCTGGTTCCATTGCCTCGAATGGAAGTTCCTGTGTTTTGGTATCTGTTAATTTCAAAAGGAATGATATACCTTTTTCTGTAGTAGAAGGAATGATTTCATAAATCTGACCCAAGGAAACATCATATTCCTTTCCTCCAGCAGTCTTTACATAGATTCTCCGGTCTGTAATACACATTCCATAACGAAGATTTCCCTTGGAAGCATCCCATAACACAAAAGGTATTTCCTCCATGGAATATTTCGCAAAATTCTCCCTTGCCTTATCCAGCTTCTTCTGCCAATCCGCAGAAATGTAGGTAGAAATATATTTCACCTTCTGTTCGTCAATCTGGTTTAGGGTAAGCAGAAATCTTTTGATTACTTTCTCTATGGTAATGACATGATCTAATTTTTCCGGTTCTCCCACAGATCTGCTCCATAATGGTAATGACATTTCCGGTGCATCTGCACTTGGAAGAGACACCTTGGTACGAATGGTGTCAACCAGGGTTAAAAGCACCTTGGCAACTTCTTCTCCTTTTTTATGCCCCATAATCGTCAATAGTGGATGTGTTTTACCATTATGAGTGGTTAATACAACCTGTGCCTGTAACATCTTTTTGTTTGCTTCAATATTACGCACTTCACTAAGTGGAATTATCTTCGTAAGTCCTTGTTCCTGGAACATTAGGCAATCTTTAAAAATTAAAGTTCCACTTGTTTTATTTCCTTCAATGACTCCAATCGGCATAGAGTAATCATCAAATTCCTTAAAAGTTTTTCTTAGCTCCTCAATTTTCGGATAATAATCCTTGGAAATCAAGGTTAAACAGAAGAGATTTCCTACCTGGGTACTCTTTAACAAAGATTGTAAATAAGCAGAATAACGGTATACTGCCAATCCCTGTATGTTATGAATTCTCTTGGTTAAACATTGGGAATAAGCCTGCTTTGTTCCTTCATTGATTTCCTGCTCCTTCACCCATTCCAGCAAATGCATGGCTTCTGATTGCGTCAACTGATTAAAGTCATTACACTTCTTAACCAATGACATCTTCTCTAAATACACTTTCTGAATTCTTAAAGCCACCTCGTAAGGTTTCCACAATCTCTCTTTATACCCGGATTCCTCCAACCGATTTATGGCATTCTCTGCACCTTCCATCCTGTCTTCATCAATACTTTGACAAATCTCTTCAATGTCCATAATTGCCAGCTCGTCCATCCGGACTTCAATTAACTTCACATAAGTAAGTACATATACTTCCTCAAATTCCCCACTTAGTAATCTTTGCTTTAAAGCCTCCAATTCTTCAAAGGACATGGTAAGATAAGATTCACACAGTAATTCAACCTCAGCCCGGATTAATATTTCTTTTCTCTGATCCACCAAAATAGTATAAGGTTCAATTAAATGGCTTAAATATTTTCCACTACGCAGATATGCTTCTAATTCATTTAATTTATCTTTATCAAAGCTTTCCACCCCAAAGAAAAGGCGTTCCAGTTCTTTGGCTTGTTCCACTTCTAAAATGCTCTTCTTCCGTTTTTCAATTTGAGCCACTACCAATTCAATTCCGGCTTTTGAATACAAAGTTTCTGTAATATCATACTTTAGCTTGTCACACTGTTCCAAATCATAATTTATGATTTCGTCACAAATAGCATCCAAATCTTCTTGTTCTTTTTTGATAAGAGCTGAATCAATTAAACTTAAATAAGGCTCCTTTGCAATGTTTGGTGCATCAATCTCATTGATTTTATCTTTTCTCATCCACAGAACATCAAAGGTCAAATCCTCAAGCCCTTGCACCAATGTTTCCATTTCTTTTTTCTCTTCAATGTATAAATCTTTCGATGGAGCCACGTCGTTTTCCTTAGTATGAGAGAAATATTCACTTTTTCTCATTACCGTAAACTGTGCGTCCTTTCTCGTAGCCAGATTCTCCTGCACATGTTTTCGTACCAGTTCGTACCCCTCATCACTGCCGGAAAATAAAATATGAATATCCCTGTCATTGGTTTCTACTGGCAGTTGATACAGCAAATAATCAATCCAACGTTCCAAAGGTGTATTTATGTAATCATTCAGCTTACTGTCGCTACGTAGGGGATGATTATTAATTCCCATGGTACATTTAGGAATACGTTCATCATAGGTTATTTGAAATGTAATCATGCTATGACCCTCCTTCTACTTCTTTTTCTTGTTTTCTTATCAAAAATGCATTACTGGTTTCTGCCCAGGAATAGCAACATAAATAGTCTCCCTTAAACGAGTCCAATGCACCCCTTTTTCCCTCTAATGCATCATAATAATCGCATTGTATCTTAGTAACATCGATTCCCTTTTTATTATAACCATCAATGAGCAAATCTTCAATACCCGCTTTTTTCAAACTTGCTTTTAAAGCTTGATTTACCTTTTTCAAAGATTCTTTTAAGTGCTTATCACAAGGAATATCCTCCCATAAATAAGCTGCCACCTGTTGATTATTTAGCAAAAGTCCTCTTTTATCCACAAGCAATGCAAGCAACTCCTTGGACTTGCTTCTGGAAAAGTCAAGCATTTTCCCATTGACATAAACTTCGAATCCTCCGAATGTTTCAATTCGGATTCTCTGCTCCTTCTCTCCAGGTGTAATTCGATGTATTTTTTTAATAGCCGCTTCAATCTCTCCTCTTGTGTAAGGCTTTAAAACATATGATAGGCCATCCACCTGATATGCAGCAAAAGCATAACTTTCATATGCTGTAATAAACACTATTTTTATTTCTTCATCAATTTCATGAATACTCTTTGCTAAATCAATTCCGGTAAACCCTGGCATTTCAACATCCAAAAATGCACATTCCACCGGATGTTTTTTTACAAATCTCAATGCTTCTTCACTGTTTTCAAATTCAAAAATCTCACCAATATTCAATTTTTGCAACTGTTCTACCAAAATTTTTCTGGCAAACAACTCATCATCTACAACTAAAGTTTTCACCACACACCTCATAATTCATAGCTGCCACATCACAGCTCCTTTTTCTTTTCCGAATTCCTGTGCAGTAAAAATCAGTTTGGATTTTTTACGGAATCCAAGCCCCGTCCTGCCCTACTGCATATCCGTCTATCACTGTATTTACGGCAATCATGCCATTCTGACAACGATAGTACCAATTTCCTTCTATGTAATTCCATCCGTCGGATAACTGCTTCCAAGGGTTATTTGGATGAGGGTCTGTGGGGTCCCAATGTGAAAAAATCCCCGTTGTTGGAATCTTTATGTAATCCGGTATCCCAAAAGGTCCCGGCATATCATTTTCATATATCTGTACAATCGTATTTAGGGGACAATGATCATAAATCCATTTTGCGTCCGACACCTGAAGCCGTACACACCCGGCAGATTTTATTTCTCCTAACAGGTTAAACTGATCACTTTCTAAATCATTTTCATTGTTTGTATAATAGGGAACGGAATGAAACAGAATTCTTTTTACAATCCTGGTGGAATACTGTCCCTTCACATTTCCTACCAAATCTCTCCAACGATATTTGTTTTGCGTCTTAAAGGTTCCTGTAGGTGTTCCTTCTCCGGTAGAACAAATCATGGATTTTAATGGCACTGTATAATATCCATTTTCATCCAAGGTATATACTGTAACCACACATGCTTTTTTGTTCACCCGAATATAATATGGGGTTCCATTGGAAGCGATATAATCACTGTCCACCATCCATTCTCCATTGGAATCCAATACATATCCCTGTACTACCGTACTTTTCAACATAGCACCGCTGGAACTAAGATAATACCACTTTCCATCAACCTGCCGCCAACCCGTCAACATCACTCCACTATTGTTTAAATAATACCAGACTCCATCGACCTTCTTCCAGCCTGTCGCCATTTCTCCACTGGCATCTAAATAGTACCAGACTCCATCGACCTTTTTCCAGCCTGTTGCCATCTCTCCGCTGGCATTTAAATAGTACCAGACTCCGTCGACCTTCTTCCAGCCTGTCGCCATTTCTCCGCTGGCATTTAGATAATACCAGTCTCCGTCGACCTTCTTCCAGCCTGTCACCATTTCTCCGTCTTCATAATAATACCAGAAATCCTCCCTTTGAATCCAACCCTCCTCCTTCTCCTCTTCTATCTCTTGTGTTGGGAGCTCCGTATAACAAATTCGGTTGCCCTGCAGACATCCTGCAGCCAATAACCCAAAAATAACAATACCTTTAAAAAACATTTCTACCCCTCCTCTAAAACCTATCAAATTACGTAATTTTTAACTATTCTCATCCGTTTTATCTGTAGAAATCTTTTGTTTTTCCTGGTTCACACATAAACAGTACCTTATGTATCTCCATATAAGGAAAAATAGCACCGGAAATAAACTTATTTCCGATGCTTATTCTCGCATATCCGATACCTTTATCACAATCTGGTATCATCGATACTCTTCTATCATTTGTTTTATTTCATTCTCAACTCTTTCTGCAAGTTTACGTTTTTCCTGCCTGTCAAGTTGATTCACATAGATAGGCTCTCCAAAAATAACCTTGGCTTTTCCCGAAACAATCTTAAACTTTCCAGTCTGTTCCATCAAAGTATCACTGTCTATCACCGCCACAGGTACAATAGGACAATTGGCTTTCTCAGCAGCCTTTAAGGCACCAGCCTTAAATTCTCCCATCTCCATGTTTGGCTTTTTGCTTCTGTGTCCCTCTGGAAATACACACATGGAAACACCATTTTTAATATTTTCTGCTGCATCATTTATGGTCTTTAAACCAGACTTGATATCGTCTCTGTCCAGAAACACACATCCAATGTTCCGCATCTGAATATTTAAGAATGGAATCTTGTTCATCTCCTTCTTTGAAATAAATCCTAAGTCATGTCTGGTAGAGGTATGAATCAGTAAAATATCGAAATTACTTCGATGATTACTTACAAACAAACACGGTTCATCGGGGATATTTTTTTCCCCGATTACCGTCTTCTTTGCACCCGCTAAAAACAAGGAACGCCAAAAAGCCCATCTTACAGTTGTATTTGAGATATGAATCTGTAATGCCGGTTTTAACTTTTTCATCGGCCATATTAAAATGTTTGTAAAAAATCCTATAAATACAAATAGGAATAAATTGGTCATAACCAAAAACGTGTGCATAAAAACACCTCTTATTTATCTACCATATAATTCAGTTACACTCTTAAGTCTATCAGCAAGGAAATCTGATAAATACTCTTTTCTATATCTGAATGCCCAGCAAATTCCACCAGATGTTCCAGGAATGTTCATTCTTGAATTTTCATCTAAAGAAAATACATCCTGAATTGGTACAATCGCATATTTTGCTGGTGATGCAAAGCAGGCGCGAATTAAATCCCAGCTGATGTTATTTCCATCAGTGTTCAAATAACGACGTACGATATCTTTTGTCTTTTCCGGAGCTGACTTGTACCAGCCAAGTACAGTGTCATTATCATGAGTTCCAGGATAACATACACTGTTATATCCATGATAGTGTGGTAAGAAATCATTTTCTTCTCCATCAAAAGCAAATTGTAAAATCTTCATGCCTGGGAATTCGAACTGATCACGTAAATCGATAACATCCTGAGTAATGTCACCTAAATCTTCTGCAATAATTGGTAATTTACCAAGGGCAGCTTCGATAGCCACAAATAAATCAGGACCTGGACCTTTCTTCCATTCACCATTAATAGCAGTTTCTTCACCATATGGTACTGCCCAGTAAGTATCAAAACCTCTGAAATGGTCAATTCTTAAGTAGTCTGTTACTTCTAACTGAACCTTAAGTCTTTCAATCCACCAAGAGTATCCTTTCTTCTTATGAGTTTCCCATTTATAAAGTGGGTTACCCCATAATTGTCCTGTTTCACTGAAATAATCTGGTGGTACACCAGCTACTACTACAGGGAATCCTTCTTTGGTCAACTGGAATAATTCCTTATTCGCCCAAACATCTGCACTATCAATAGAAACGAAAATTGGAATATCTCCAATAATCTTAATTCCCTTATTATTTGCATATTCTTTTAAGCTGAACCATTCCTTAAAGAACATAAACTGGATGAACTGATAATATCCTACACCATCTTCTAACTGCTTTGTTAAAGCTTTCTTCTGAGTCTTGTTTGGATTTGAGAACTCATCGTTCCATTCCAGCCAGGAACGTCCATCATGATAATCCTTGGCAGCCATAAATAACGCATAATCTGCAAGCCATTCGGTCTTTTCTACAAAAGCATTATATTCTGCAGTCAGTTCCGGATTTACATTTGCCTTAAATCTTTCATAAGCAGCTTTTAATAACTTTGTCTTAAACTGAATCGCAGGGCCGTAATCTACTTTGGTATCGTCCCATTCCGGCATACCTAAGAAATCTTCTCCAGTTAATAATCCTAATCCTTCTAAATGCTTTGGATCAATTACCAGTGGTTGTCCTGCAAAGGAAGAGAATGCCTGATAAGGAGAATCTCCAAATCCGGTGTGTCCCAAAGGCAGTACCTGCCATAATTTCTGTCCTGCTTTTTCTAAAAAGTCAATAAAGCGATATGCACCCTCTCCTAAATCACCAATACCAAATGGGCTTGGGAATGAAGTAGGGTGTACTAAAATACCAGATAATCTTTCTGGTAATGGTTTCTTTGTTTCTTCTGCCATGAATCTATTCCTCCGTAAAATTTATTTGTGTAACGAATCCTTTCTTAATGGGAACCGTCACTCATCTGCCATATATTAACCTCGGCTATTCACGACATATTTTTTAATCACCACTTGCGTGAACAGCCACACTTTCATTATACAAAAAATATCTTAAAAATTCAACCTTAATATGCTAAGATTCTTCACAACCTATGTCCCAAAACAAGATATAAAGAGGTGAGTATCAATCATAAATTTTGCCACTCACTGATATCATATAAAGGTATTATTTTGGAAACTCAGCTTTTCTTTGTTTCTATACCATTTTTAAAGGTTTAACTCAGCTTTTATCTCAGAAATCAAGACTCTTTCATCCATTTTATGTTTCACACCTTTGATTTCCTGATAATCTTCGTGACCCTTCCCTGCCAGAACAATGACATCACCCTTTTGTCCATGTTCTATGGCATATTTTATTGCCTCTTTCCGGTCTGGAATCTGTATATATTTCCCATCTGCCTTTTTTACCCCTGTAAGAATGTCTTCTATAATGGCTTCCGGTTCTTCAAATCTTGGATTATCTGAGGTAATAATGGTAAAATCCGATAATTTAGACGAGACTTCACCCATTTCAAACCTTCTGTTTCTATCCCTGTTTCCTCCACAACCAAACAAAGTGACAATTCTTTTTGGCTGATATTCCCGAAGGCTCTTTAACAAACTTTCCAGACTCATGGCATTGTGTGCATAATCAATCATCACCGTAAAGTCTGGTGAAACATCTATCATTTCCACTCTGCCCTTCACCCGAATTTCCGACAATACCTTCTCAATCAGCTCAATATCGTCTGTAAAATGAAGACAGACTGAAATAGCGGTAAGAGAATTATATACGCTAAACTTTCCGGGGATATCGATTTCCACCGGCATGGTTACCTTTCCTGATAAATCATAGGAAATTCCAAGAATTCCAGGCTTCTGGAACAGTTGAATATTAGAAGCCTTTAAGTCTGCTTCCTGTTCCATTCCAAAGGTCTCTATCTTACATTTGGCGTTTCGCATCATATCCTTCGCATGGGCATCATCTACATTAAAAATACCAGTCTTGCAATGCTCAAACAATACGGATTTCCAATGCATATAGTCTTCAAAATCCTTATGCTCATTGGGTCCAATGTGATCTTGGGATAAATTAGTAAAAATGCCATAATCAAATTCAAAACCCGCTACCCGGTCTAGCATTAATCCCTGGGAAGAAACTTCCATTACTACCGCTTTACATCCTTCTTCTACCATTTTCGCAAAGGATTCCTGTACCACATATGATTCCGGAGTGGTATTACAAGCAGGAATCCGGGTATCTCCTATTACCGTTTCAATGGTTCCAATAAGTCCTGTTTTCACTCCGGTTCGCTCTAAAACAGACTGAATCATATAAGTAGTGGTAGTTTTTCCCTTGGTTCCCGTTACTCCTATGGTAATCAGTTTTTCTGCGGGATAATCAAAATAGGCGGCGGATAAAAATGCTAAGGCTTTTCTGGAATTTTCCACCTGTACCAGACAGATACCCTCTGGTACCTGTTCCATCACTTCTGTTTTTAAATCCTCTTGGATTACTACCGCTTTGGCACCTTTTTCAATGACATCCAAAACAAAATCATGACCGTTCGAGTTGGCACCTTTGATGCAGACGAAAATATCCCCTGTACCTACTTTTCTGGAATCCCGGATTAAATGCTCTATTTCGGTTTCTACATTACCCTTGATTACCTTATAATCTAATTTCTCCAATAATTTTACTAGTTTCATGTTATGCCTCCATTTAACATGTTTTAGCAGTACAATTCACCTACACAGACTGTTTTGGCAGGACCTGTCATAAATACCGTATTCTTTTCCTGGTCATATTCAATCCATAAATCTCCACCTACCAAATGAACGGTCACCTTATTTTCTGTCAGTCCATTTAACACACAGGCTACTACACTGGCACAGGCACCAGTTCCGCAAGCCCAGGTTTCTCCTGAACCACGTTCCCATACCCTCATATTAATGGTAGTTCTGTCAATGACCTGAATAAATTCCGTATTTACTCTGTCCGGAAAAGCAGCATGGGTTTCAAAAGAAGGGCCGATTTTTTCTATTTCCAGATTTTTTGTATCTTCTACAAAGGTGATACAATGAGGATTCCCCATAGAAACACAGGTAACCATGTAATCTTTTCCTTCTACCGTAAGTGGCTGATTTATCATCTCTTCTTTATCATAAACCACCGGAATTAAGGAAGGTTTTAAAATAGGAGCACCCATATCGACTCTTACAGTTTCTACTTTTCCCTCTTTTACATTTAGTTCCAGGGTTTTAATTCCAGCCTTGGTTTCTACGGTTATCTTTGTTTTATCTGTTAAGCCAAAATCATAGACATACTTTCCTACACAACGGATTCCATTTCCACACATGGAGCCTTCCGAACCGTCTTCATTGAACATTTCCATCTTAAAATCGGCAATTTCAGAAGGGCAGATTAAAATCATACCATCGGAACCAATTCCAAAATGCTCATCACTGACAAACCTTGCCATCTTGGCCTTATCTAAAATTTCTTCTTCAAAACAATTCACATATATGTAATCATTTCCACAACCCTGCATTTTTGTAAATTTCATATTCATCCTCCAAATTATTTATATTAACTATAATGTACTTTTTGCCAGCGATACGAATGAAATAAATCATCACAGGCATGCTCTCGCTGCGTTCGGCTACCTTCTTGAATTCTGCTTACAGTGGCAGTTTCGTATCTTTCGTTGCGCAGACCCAGTAATACACGTTGTCTTTTTGATAGCAGGCAACGCCTATTTCGTTACAGCTCATGAGATAGTAATACTCCATCTCTACATCTTTTAACCAGTTATCTATCGTACTTTGATAACTTAAGGTACTGCTCTTATAAAAAAGAATTCCTTCTTCCTGACTCCCTGTTATGGTTCCTGCTGCATATTGCTTCGCCAGTTCTTTTGCCTGCTTTTTTAAAGTTTCTGTTTCTTTTAGAGACTGCTCGGCGTAAGACTGTTCTGCTTTCTTTTTCTTCAGATAGTCTATGGCATTCTGCTCCTCTGCAGTTTGAAACAAGTTTGTCTGACTTAAAATAACACCATCCGCATCAAACACATATTTTACATCTTCTATGATTGTGGTGGTATTCTTCACCATACTTCCATCTTCGTTAAAATAATAATTTTTTCCATCAATGGACTGAAAACCAGATAACATTTCTCCATCAGAATTTAAATAATATGTTTCCCCTGACACTGTCAAAAATCCGGTAGCCATGTCTCCATCCGGATTCAAATAATACCAGTGACCTCCATTCCATAACCAGCCGATTTTCATATCTCCGTTAGGATTTAAGTAATACCAGTCGTTCTTATACCATAGCCAGCCGGTCTTCATATCTCCATTAGGATTTAAATAGTACCATTTATTCTTATCCAGCAGCCAGCCGGTTTTCATGGCACCACTGCCTGTCAGGTAATACCATTTGTTTTTCGAAAGTAACCATCCGGTCTGCATGACTCCTTTTGAATTCATATAGTACCAGGTTCCCTTTACATTTTGCCACCCTGTTGTTTTTACCCCTTTTTCATTATAATAATACCAGTTTCCGCTTCGTTTTACCCAGCCCGTAGCCGCCAAAACAGCACTGCCTTGAGCCAGTAACATGGTAGTTATAATGCCAAGAGAGAACCATTTCTTTCGTTTTAGATTCTTTCTCATTCTTCTTATCTCCCTTTCTTAATTATATTTTATCCTCAATGATTCACAACGTATCTTGTAAATCTCCACTATCATGGCTAAATGCCACGTTTGCATGTCACCTGTCTACAAATTACATCCATTGACCTAGGAATCATCCCGATTGTTTTGTATTTTTTTTATGACGCCTTCTTCTTGATTAATGATATGTTTTTTCATAATATTTACCGCATTTTCAACATCTTTTTTCAGAATAAAATCCACAATCATTCGGTGTTCTTCTTCCAAAACCGGATGAAGCTTAGCATCTTTTATGTATTGTACCCGGTAACGATATACCTGTTCCCGTAAATTACTGGCAATCTGCATCAGTCTATGATTCTGAGTTACTTCAAAAATCACATCATGAAACGCAATGTCCGTATCCACAATTTTTTGAAGATTCTTCTCCCGGATGGCACTTTTAAAATCCTCTAAAGCAGATTTTAATTTTTCTTCTCCCTCATGGGTAATTCGTTCACAAGCCAGTTTTACTGCCAGTTCTTCCAGATTACAACGCACCTCCAGAGAATCTCTTAAATCTTTTTCTGTAATTTGGGCAACCTCTGCACCTTTTCTTGGAATCATTACCACCAGACCTTCCAATTCCAGTTTACGAATGGCTTCTCTTACCGGTGTCCTGCTTACTCCAAGCCGCTCTGCCAAGGCAATTTCCATCAAACGCTCTCCCGGTGCAAATTCTCCTGAAATAATAGCTTGTCTTAACGTATTAAATACCACATCCCGAAGTGGCAGATATTCATTGGAATTAAACTTTAACTGATCTAACATTGTTTTCTATCTCCGTTCTTCCATACAATGATCAGGGGTAAATGCTATTTTCCCCATAATACCTATATTTTCTTTAGCATGGGTGACTCATAATTACAAAGTCTGTTTCCTTGTCATTTTCCAAAATTTCCTGTGCCTTTTGCGCATTTTTCAAATTATTAAAAATTCCAAAAACAGTAGGGCCGCTTCCTGTCATTAACGCATTTAATGCCCCGCAATGAAGCATGATTTCTTTGATTTCTTTTACCTTAGGATAATATTTTATGGTGACTTCCTCCAAAACATTCCCCATAATCTTTGCCATTTCCTGAAGGTCTCCTTGTTCTACAGCGGTTGAAAGTGCCTCCATGTCCGGGTGAGTTTCAATGGCTGCCACATCCAAATGTTCAAATATAAATTTGGTAGATACCGAAACAGCGGGTTTTGCAAGTACGATATGACAAGCCGGGAAAGGTGTTAATGCAGTTAATTTTTCACCGATTCCCTTGGCCCTTGCCGTTCCTTTCTGAATACAATAAGGGACATCCGCTCCGTATTTTACTCCACGTTCCATTAATTCTTCCTTGGATAATCCTAACTCAAATAACAGATTCATAGCTTCTAATGCAGCTGCACAGTCCGCACTTCCTCCTGCCATTCCTGCTGCCATAGGAATATTCTTTATCAGATGTGCCTTAATTCCATTCTTTATCTGAAATTCTTCTTTCATACCGGCAATCGCCTGATACACTAAATTATCTTCCCCTGTAGACAAATCCTTTTGATTCGTAGTTAGTATAATTTCGTCCTCTTCCAACACCTCAAAACCTATGGTATCTGCCAAAGTCACTGTCTGCATTACCATATCCAATTCATGATATCCATTTTCCAGTTTTCTTTTCACATCTAAGCCCAGATTAATCTTCCCATAGGCTGTCATTTCTATCGATTTCATATGAATCCTCGCTTTCTTATCCTCAACCTCGATTATTCACGATATACCTTGTAAACAACCATAATCCAAGACATGAATCTTGTATATGGTATATTGTATACAAGTATTATACTATAAGTAAAATCTGATGTAAAGCAAAAGAACAAAACAGAAAAATCCCGAAAATTCATCTGGTAATTGTTCACTCCTGAACAGTTACATATTGGTTTTTGCATGCAAATTCTCTAAAACTCCTTAGTAAATAAGAAAGAGCCGTACAAATGGAATTTTGCCTCTAAGACATCCTATTCATACGACTCTTATGTGTTATGATACCATAATCAAAAGGTTATACTTTTCATGTAGAAATGAAATCTATGACCTCTTATCTCTGGTATTCTCTATTCTTCTGTTTGTGTTCCTTCCGCACCAGCAATCCATTCATCAATACCTTTCATAACAGCATCGTAGGTCTTGCTTGAAATTTCAGGAAGTTCTCCTCCCCATAATTTCTCAGCCTGTTCAAATCCCTTCTGAATGGCTGCTCTCATTTCTTCTGCCTTAGATGCATCTCCTCCGGTCAATGCTTTTGCAAAGGAAATCATACGTTCACTGGTTTGTTTCACTCCCCAGTATCCGTCTTCTGAAATATCTTCCTGTGCTTGTTTTCTGGTAGCTTCATCTACTTCAAAGTTACCTTCACGAATTTTATTCCAGAATACTTCCTCTGACATATCAGCAATAGAAAATGTAGATGACTGTTTTGTAATTAATTTCTCTACTAAAGACTTTAATTGGGAAACTCTTGCATCCGCATCTGCCTTCAATCTCTGAATCAATTCTGCATCTGTCTCTTTGGTATAAGTCTTCTTTGCAGAATCTGTTTTCTGGGTTGATTTTTCATAAACCACAGCCGCTTCTTGCTTTGTAGTTTCTTCTTTTACCGTTTCGTTCTTTTCTTCCTTCTTAGTAGCAGACGCATAAGTCGTCTGGTTTACATAAGTAATTGAATTAATATCCATAACACGTACCTCCTCTTCTTTCGGAAACAGACAATCTTGTATCAATAAATATATCGGTATTTTCGATTCTAAAGTTAATAGATTCCCCTATAGTTCATGTAATTTTTAATCAAGATGATTCACAGTCTGAATCATCTTGAATTTATGTAACAGGCCAACTCCTTTTTCTATACTCAGCATAGTCCATAATGCTTCATTGCATTGAATATTCCATCTTCAAGAACCCCATCCGTCACATATTCCACCCGTTTTTTCAGTTCCTCACTGCTTTCTCCCATTGCAATGGAATGTGGCACGTAAGAAAGCATTGGCAAATCATTGTTGCTGTCTCCAAAGGCATAACAATCTTCTTTGCTCACATTGAAAAAATCACACAAAAACTGAATTCCTGTGGCTTTGGAATATCCCTTCGGTACGATTTCATAAAATCCTTCCCCACGGTGGATGTATTCAAAATCCTTTGTGATATATTCTTTGAAGGTTTCCAAATCGCTTTCTTCGTCATACCAACCGGCAAATTTATCGAAGATAAAATCTTCATCCCCTACACTGGTAAAGGGTACTTTTCGCACCTGCTCAAAATAATTTTTAAGTTCTAATAAATCTCCGGTAATGGGCAAAGTTCTGTCAATCCCAGTGGTGGCTGCCCCTTCGTATAAATTACATACCCTGCATTTTCTTGATACCAGGGCAATTTCATCACAGGTTTCTTTGGAAAGGGTTTTGTGCAGTAGTACTTCGTCCCGAAAGCGAATGTATGTCCCACAGCCACACACATAACCGTCAAACCCGGCATCCTTGATAAATTCATCGATATTTCCAAATACCCGGCCTGTATTGATAAATGCCATGTTACCTTTTTCTCTGGTTTTTCTAATCGCTTCCTTCGTACTGTCCGGAAGAATCCGTCTAGGGTCGTCAGTAATTAAAGTTCCATCTATATCAAAAAATAGTAGCTTCATGTTATTTCTCCTATTTATACGTAACTGTTCACACGTGAACACTAACATTTATACTTTACGCTTCCATCTTGTTTAATGCCATATCTAATAATTTTTGTTTTTCATTTTTTTCCGGATGAACCATTACTTCCTCTAATAACTCATTTAGCAATTTTCCCATCTCTTTTCCCGGCTTTATTCCTGCTGCAATCAAATCCGCTCCTGAAACTGCTAAATCTTTTAAAGAAAAGCATTCCTGTTCTTTTATCACTTCATCATATGCAGTCCTTACCTGTTTTAAATATTCATCCTTTTCATTCCAGGTTTTTGGTGCCTGCCCTAATGAATCCGCTTTGTTTAACTTTAATAATTCCAAGAATAACTCCGGACCTATCTTATTTAATTTTCTTTTCAGAGCAGATTTGCGAATCGGCAGCTGGAACCTGTCATCGTGATGTTGTACCAGTGTACAGACGTCATGTAGGGTATGATTATCCAATTTCATCCTCTTTATGATTTCTGCTGCCATCTTTTCTCCCAGCATATTATGCCCATAGAAATGATCCAGTCCTTCTTCATCCTGTGTTCTGCACTTCGGTTTTGCCACATCATGAAGTAATGCTGCCCACCTTAAGATTGGCTCTGCTTCAATGTTTTTTACTACTTCCATGGTATGCATTCCGACATTACAGCAATGATATGGGTGATTCTGCGGAGTTTCCATCATAGCATCGAATTCTGGTAATATTACTTTCGTAATTCCAAGTTCATATCCCGTCAGTAACTTTTCCGGATGATCGGATACCAGAAGCTTCGTAAGTTCCACCTGAATTCGTTCTGCACTAATATCCTCTAAGAAACCACATTTTTCCCTCATGGCTTCCTTGGTCTTTTCATCCAGTTCAAAATTCAACTGGGCACTGAAACGAAGTGCTCTTAAAATACGCAAAGCATCTTCATCAAACCGGTCTTTTGCCTCACCTACGCAACGCAAAATTCCCCTGTTCAAATCTTCTTTCCCCCCAAACAAATCCACTAAACCTTCCGTATCATTATATGCCATGGCATTGATGGTAAAATCTCTTCTTTTTAAATCATCTTTTAAGTGAGAAGTAAAAGTTACTCCCATAGGTCTTCTATGGTCCTTATATTCCCCATCTTCCCGATAAGTGGTAACCTCATATCCCACCTTGTCCATCATCACCGTAACGGTTCCATGTTGAATTCCGGTATCAATGGTTCTTAAAAACAATTCTTTTACCTGCTCCGGCTTTGCGGAGGTGGTAATATCCCAGTCTTTTGGCTCTTTCTTCAAAAGACTGTCCCTAACACAGCCTCCTACCACATAAGCCTCAAACCCCGCCTGTTCCAAGACATTTATTATTTTTTTCGCATGTTCCGGTATGTTAATCTTCATTCTGTCAACACTGCCTTTCATCGTTTTACAACTCGATACTTCATTATCGCATATCGGAAAAAAAGCATATTAAACTTATTGTTCTTGATTTGTTTCCATGTTTTTAAGAATATAAACTTATTCTTCCTGATTCATCGACATCTGCACTGCCAAAACTTCTTCTAAGGATATACCACTAAAAGCACTGATTTGTTCCGGTGTATGACCGTTTCGTAATGCATTGCAAATAATGAGTCCGATTCCTTGTTCAATTCCATGTTGCAACCCAATGTTTTCTCTTTCCTCTAATTCTTCTTTCATTAATTCCATCAATGCATCACACATGTTCTTCGCCTCCTTAAATGTTTCATTGTTTGCCCGAATGATAAGCTCCATTATGGATTTAGATTGCGTAAATTTACCTTCGGATTTAACAGGATAGAGTTACCCACGATGCTCTGACAAAGTATCAAGCAATGATTTGTGATTCTACTTTACTCTATATTTTATCCTTATGCAAGTCTGGATTTTCCATCCTAAGTTAAAATCCATTTTTTCACTGCAAAGACTCTTTTATCATCTCAAGTTCCAGTTTATGAAGTTCATCTGTACGTCCAAAAACATACTCTTCCTTATTTTTCGACTACACAATTCCCTTAATCCGCACTAAACAGGTGAATTTATTATTTTGGGCGTATTTTTATACTAAAACAAACCGATGGTACAGACTATATTGGGTCTAAACCATCGGTTTTTCAGTTATCTACCTAAAAGAACACTATTGCCTCTTCATACATTCATAAGATCTTTTTTACTATGAATTTCCAACTTTTGATATATATTTTGTGTTATATTTCTTACAGTATTTACCGATATATTCAGTTTGTCCGCAATTTCTTTACAAGTAAGTCTTTGCCGTAGCAATCCCGCTATCTCAAGTTCACGGTGCGAAAGATGTTGTTTATTTTCACTGAATCGTCCAGATATTTCTAATTTTCCTTGATTAATCATTTTCCCAAGCTTCACAATATTAGAAATATCATCAAATCTTCCATATTCCAAAGCTATCTTATCAAGAATTCCGGAAATATAAGAATAGAATTCTGCAAAAGGAACATATACTTTATCACATATCGCATAATCCAATGCTTTTTTTAGTGCGTTCTTTGCACCATTTATATCTCCGATATCATTTTTTACCATAGATTCAAAAATATAATAATATATCTTTGGCAAAAGCATGTGACGCTCATCGCTCTCAATACATAATTCCATTAACCTGGTGCAATAAGTGTTATTATCAATATAGCGTTTTCTGCATTCCACATACATCAGCGATGCAGATATTATCTGTGCAAAGGGAACAATAGGGTAATCGATATGTTCATCTATATCATTTTTGTCTTTCATCCAAAATGATATTTCATCATATTGTTCCAATAACATGTTTAAATAATCTCTACAAAGAATTGCCATTTGTTGAAATTCTTTTTTACAGCCGTCTCTCTCATATTGTTCAATGTGGTTTAATGCTTTTAAAAACTCATTTTTGTTACCATTTATCATCGCAACCCGTGCTAAAATAAATTCTGCAGTTATGCATATGCCTTTGTGCTTATTTTTCTGAGCCATAACCATAACCTGTATACAATGTTCTTTTGCACGCAGAAATTCACCTCTCAAAAAATGAATTTCTGCGTTAAGAATCACATCTGTTACTATTCCGTAATCAAACTTAAGCCTAGGATAACACGAAAGAAGTTCCATTAATGATTTTTGTGCTTCATCAAGTAAACCCGATTTTTTCCATAAAAAACATACAACAGACGGACTCGCAAATGTCCACGTATTTTTCAGTGTATACATAAGTGAATTCCGTTCCAAATTCCGATATACCTCTTTAAATATATCTGAAATATTTTTCATATCCATAAAAGATATCATCGCATCCACCAGCTTTAATCCGTCTTTAAGGCACTGGTAATCTTCAATACTTATAACATTACACAATTCCTGCATATCACTTATCTGCCAAATAAATTTTTTGCAGCTATATATTTTCCCTTGCAAAAAAAGCGATATTATAAATCTTAGAGCAACGATTGGTCTTCGACATAATGCAAACAACATATCTGTTTTTTCGCAAACATTCTCTAACTCAACACATATTTTCCTTTGCTCCTCTTTTTTCATTCGATCATATTGTATCCACGAAAACTCCTGTAGAATTTCCTGCACAACATAAGTCTGTTTATCATTATAGCTAATGTATGGCATATGACGTAAAATTACTGAGACATATTCCAATTCTTTTTTACTGCTGCATAACATCTCCGTTTGTGACAACGTAATTTCTCCAAAGGCAGCTATCTTAATCAGTAAATGCTGTTCCATTTTATTCATATGATTCCATAACAGCTGTTCCATATCATCATAGCTTAATGTCAATATTTCTGCATTCATTATATATATACGCGAATTAAGCTGATATACATCCTCCATGCACGACCGTGTCAATATCAGAATATGAAGATTTCTGCAATTATGCACAGAGAAAGCTTCAATCAACAACTCAGGCATTTGAAATTGCATGTCATGAAAATTATCCAATATCAACAATGTTGGAATATCACATTTTATATGTGCTAGTTCTAATAATATATCAGATACATTTTCATTTGTGGGCTCGGATAATAATGCCAGTTTTCGTCCTATCACCTCATCAACCTCACAAAACAAGTGACATATACTTCTCCATGCGTGGCAAGATTGTGACATCAAACATGTATACATGAGACAACGTATATCCGAGCCCTTTTCTTTTATTAAATATTCCGTTACAGCAGTGGTCTTACCATATCCGGCTTCCGCATATATAACAGAAACAGGAAAATACATCACTTTATCCAATGCCTTCCGCAACTTATCCGGAAAGCAAAATACATTGCCCGACTCAAAAACCATATCCGTCCAGAATTATTCGCTATCCTTTTTAGGAAAACACGGTTTCAAGATAGAATTAAGAACGCCGATAATCTGTGGTGACTCACCGAATTCCAACTTAAATGGTGTTGCAAATTTTGTCCACTCCTCATCCTTTTCATCATTACTGTCATAAAAATGAGAATCTTTACCCGATACCGTAAAAGGTCCATATGTAACCGCAGATTCTGTATGACTTTTTGCTTTTTCAAACAACTCGCGTTCTTCATTTGAGAAATCACCATACACTTTTATATTTCTTGCAAGTATAAGCGAGTCAGGAATAATTGGCATGGCACAGTCATCGCACCCTTGTAATGAACCATTGGTTATACATCCTTTCTTTTGTCCTTGCAGATAAACCTCAGAATGATTTAGCAAACTAAGATCCAACCAATTTCTATACAACTTTATAACTGCAACTTCCATAACCATAGTCATATTCTCCGTTGTAAGTTTTGAATTAGCTTCGCTTGTCATCTTCATATCCATCGATTTTTCTGAACCTTTTTGTGAATAGAATATCCACCAGCCATTCTGAAATGATTCTGACATTTCGCTTTTTGCATTTGCAACCGATTTATACACGGAACTTGATTCCTGTGAATATACCATTTCCACTTTCTTCCATGTAAGACCTTTTATACTTTCTTCATCTGTCCATACATCAGGAACGGTTGCAACTTCATACTCAAATACATTCTGAAAATCAGCACCTGCTTTCTTAAAAATAGAGGAAGTCGTATATTTGTCATATGTCGCCATGACATTCAACGCATTTTCTATTTCTGACTTTCCATGTGCAACAAATTCAGAAAATGCAGAATCCATCGCCTGTTTAAGTCTTTTAAGCTTTGCCTTGTCCTGACTTCCTTTCGCTTTATTTTCTTCGGCATAATACTCATCAACAGCATCATTATATTTATCTCTAAACGTCTTATAAGCCTCATATTTATGGGATTCCACAAGATTATCATAATCCGAATATATGACACCCGTCGCAGCATCATAGTTATCTTTTTCCTGTCTTGCACGTTCCGAATCATCTGGTGGACAGACTGCTCCCAAAATCATTGGATACACATCCTGTATCTTCTTTCCTGTATCAACATAATTTTTGGATACCTGCGGTATCTGATTAGCAAACATTGATACATCAAAATCCTCATCAAGAGTAATTCCTGTGGAAAACATACTCATAAGATATGTTGGATTGTCATCTTTTCCGATTTTGGGTGCGAGAACATTATAAATATTTGAATATACTTTATCCAAAAAAAGTTCCATATTTTCTTGTTCTATACTACTCATAACAACTCCTCCTTTCTAGGCAAACGCAACAGTCAAACTGTTAGACTTATTGTGTTTTTTAATCCATTCTGGCGGCGGTATAACCAATCCATTAAGAAACGGATTAATTTCATCTGTAATAAACCTGACCATAGGATTTATTGGCTCACTTATTCCCATAGCTATTACCTGAAAAATAAGACCTGCCAAACAACAGATTGCCCCAATTACCGGAATACATCCACAAGTTATTTCTAAAATATCCAAAACAAAAGTAACACCCTCCAACACACAAGTTAATCCCATTAGTGAAATTGACATGATTTGCAGATATATTTCCGGTGTATAACCCCCTGCTTTTATTTTCTTGGAAAGCTCAATTGCAGACATTACAGTTGCAAATCCCATCAATACTACAGTAACTGCTCTAAGTACACATTCAGCAATCCTAAAGTATTTTGTAAATTTACTTGCTACAGTTTCAAAACCTTCCTCATCTAATTCAAGTGCAAATTCTTCTGCACAAGAAGCACTACATGTATCAATTTCTGAGCCATCCACCTTAGCCATGGCTTTTATTGTTGACATATCTTCTGCATCCATCCGCAGGCGTAATGCTGCATTTATTTTTTCTCCCGGAGAAGCATTGGGATTTAAAAGGGTGCGCATACTAAATATTTTAATAACTGACACCGAAATCTGACACACGCCTTGTATGCACTCTAAAATGCATTCTACTTTTTCAGCAGTGGTTGCCTTATCCCATTTCTTGAATACTGTAAACAGACTTCCTAGTGATACTGCATAAAAGATAATAGAGCAGGAAAGACCTGTATATGCAGCTGATGGTTTCTTTGATAATTCTTTGAGTTTAGGAATAACAGAAGAAATCGTAGCTCCTGCCTGCATCATTTCCATACCGTAGATAGTCATATCAATACATTCCTGTATATACTCTTCTTGTTGCAACTCCTGGAACTTTTCTCTTTCCTCACGAAATGCCTTAAGAATATCATCAGAAAAATAATCGCTTGTATCTTTTTGCAGTTCTACCCACATAATATTATAAATATCACGCATCATCTTCACAAAATCCGGTGTATCAGTGCTACCGGTGAAACTGATACCTAATGCATCTGCAATCTGTGAAAGCTGCAAATTAAATACTTTTGAGTATATGGCAGCTCCATATGTCATCGGCACTGCTGCTCCATCAACACCTGCTACCAGATTATCATATTTCTTGTCATCAAGAATATTAAGCATCATTGTCTTATGTGAGATTTCACTACTTACACCACCAATGGCCTCTATTTGAAGTTGTGGAAGGGTAGCCAGACATTGTTTGTATAACTGCTCACCCCAATTTCCATTTACATCTTCTATATATTTCATAAGTCCTGGTGTCAGTTTTGCATATGCATATTTATTAATAATTTCTATCGCTATATTATAACCTTTATCTTGTGCCAAAGAAGTCTTACCATCTCCTTGCAGATAATAACTGCATAATTCCGGAAGTGTGCATACCTCAGCCACTCTGTCTTTTGCACTCTTAAGTGCAGTCTCAATGTCACTGTCTGGTGAACCTGAATAAGCATTTGCAAGAGAGCCCTTTGCATAATTCTCCAGAAAATTCTGAACATCCTCATTGGCGCCTTTACCTTCTACAAGCTCAAGAATGCGGGAATCAACATTTACGACCATTTCCTTTGCCATATCCTTATTTTTTCCAAACCACCGATACCATTCTATCTCTGTTCCTTTGCAATTAAATTTCTTATCTGCCACATAATAAATCATCAAATGGTATAATGTCTGTGATGCTAGTGTATTTGCCTCTTTCATATTAGGTGCCGGAAGTGTATACAATTCTGTAATTGATTTTGGTGAATTACTAAGCGATTTACATTTCGCTTTCAGTTCGCCGTTATGGTTGAAATTGTACTCTAGACTATTCTGTTTTTTGAGATTTACTGCCTCCTTTGGAATGATGTGTTCGCCCTTGCCATTATAACAGGTTCCTTCTTTGCTAACAGAATCTTTTGTTATCTGTTCCCAGACTTTTCCCTCTATAGAAGCAAAGTCTTTTGATAAAGTAAGTTCTGCACGCCATATATTGAAATCCTTTCCAATCATATCATGAATCGTGCTTTCTCCTAAAACAGACCATAAAATATTAGCCACATTAATAGAAATGTTTAAACTTCCATCTTTGTATGCTGTCTTGAAAAATCCATTGTCCGATGCACCTTTGTCAATATATATACCATCACTACTTGGATAGTTCTCAATTACTTTATTTCCCTCAAAGTATAATGCTCCATATAACAGATACCCTTTCGTATCAGTATTAATACGGGTTCCCATCTTTATTACAAATTCTTTGTCTTTACTTCCTGCAGTATACTTAATACAATAACTTACATCTTCCGAAGCTGCTGAAAATCTCTGTTTGCATCCACCTTTTTCAACATATCCTTCTGCCGCAAGACCGTGATGATAAAACCATGCACAACCTGTATCTTCATTGTCTTTCCATACATATCTGTTGCCTTCATGATAATAAGACACGGGGGCATTGTTTACATATAACTTTTTATGATATAGAGTCAACTGATTTATGTTATTATTACAACACTGGAGCTCATCTTCATAAATCATACGCATATTAATATAAGGTGCTGTTTGAATGTTTTCCAAACAAACATCCTTATCATAACTAAGCAGTCCATACAATGCCGGACCATTTGGAGCTTCCATCCACTGATATGTATCAAAACATCTCTTTGTCATGGCATCGTTTATTTCTTTTGATATATCCTCACTCAAAATATCAGCATGTTTATATTCCTCTAAGTAAGGAAATTCATCCAGCATAAGAAGAATACTATAATCTGCAAAAGTCTCTTTAAAAAACTTTGACGCTGCCCACGTATTCCTAACCTTTGTGTATGCAAGATAATCACTTGCCTTCAATACAGCAATCAAAATCTGCGCCGGACAAGGAGACTTGGTTACACTAATCAATTTCGTAACCGCTTCAAAACAATCATTACATAACATATCGGCAACTTTATTAAAGTACATCCTTCTGGCACTCTCTTCTACAGGAAGTTCAAATCGTTCTTTAATATAACTTTTAAGTATATCTTCTCCAACCCGTGATGCATAAAAATGAAACCATGAACCAATACCCTCATATGAAACGGTTGTTATCCTTGACGCAAATTTCTGATTTCCAGAATTTCCAATCACATATGCAACATATCTCACTGCCAGTTCTGAACACAATGTCATCGTCTCCGAAGATAGATTAGGGGTGGAAGAACCAGGAAAAAAGCATTTTTTTATGTTTTCATCTGAACACTTTATCAGTTCAATAAGCTTTTTGTTGGCATAATTATGATAGTTATCTTCTTTGCTGAAATCTGCGAGTTCCATAATTTCT
Source organism: Lachnospiraceae bacterium (assembly GCA_017399685.1). GTDB lineage: Bacteria > Bacillota > Clostridia > Lachnospirales > Lachnospiraceae > RGIG1668. Next base: position 3,194 of record JAFQBM010000006.1, on the reverse strand, counting down.
TTTACATATTTTTCAATGCTATCCACAAAATCACCTCATATCTTTTTTCTTTCGGCCGATAAAATAATTATATCACTCTGTCCAACAAAGAAACATAGTGCAAATTGTACTATTTTGTTAAAATAAAGCAGAACTGTTTTTCATAAACCTAGCCTTTATCCTATTACAAAGCTTTCTTTTCCATCGGTTAGACAAATGTTTTAACAAAAGATTTTCTTCTTGACGAAAATAAATAAAATGAAAAAAATCTGATTTAAATATCTTCCCTTAAATCAGATTTTTTTATTGTCTATGACTTTTTATTCTGTATTCCGCGTACCCATCTCATAAAAACATATCTGCTTCCATCTAATCATCTAACTTTAGATTCTTTTCCATTAAAATTTTCACCAATTCTTCCTGTGTGGAATTCGACACAGCATTTTTAATTTCTTCACCTATCTGTTCCACGACCGCCAAATCCGTCTCCAGCTCCTCTGCGATAGTTTCGTATGTTTTTTCTTTCATCATCTTCTTTTGAATCAGTCTTAATAGATTTTTCAGTTCTCCTTCTTCTCGTCCTTCTTCGCGTCCAATTTCACGTCCATCTTCAAAGCCATCCTCAAAGCCATCTTCTCTTAAAGTCTGTTCATGTAATTTTTTGTCATATTCTGTTATACTTATCATTTCTACCTCTGCTCTGAATTTCGTTAATATTTCCTCCAGAATGCCATTTTCGATGCATTCTTTTACTGCTTTCTCCACTGCATCCCTGATATCCATCGTTTTTGCATAAGTCCGTACTTTCTGCACATACATGGAGTAGTCTCTTAGGTCTTTACATACCTCCATCAATTCCGTATTTCTCCCATAATTCACGTTAATCATGGTAACCTTTAATTCCAAATCCGGATGTTCTTCCGGTTTCTCAAATGCATCTGACAGCCTCAAAATCGTCCTGTCTTCCATTTCTTTTTCGCCATTATAAAAGACGACAAAATGTGGTGCAGGAATTTTTATCAGTTTCGTGGAATAGATATATTTCCGTGGAATCATCCCTTCCAGCAACGCGGATACATAATGCAAATCCCTTAACGGTATGTTAGGACAATAGGTACTTTGATGTTCGAAAATATACAGTCTCATGTCAAATATAAAAGAAAGGTCATTCTTCATACTTAAATATACTGCATTTTCCAGCGTATTAATCTCCAAATCTTCTGCATTCTTATAATTTGAATGATTCTGTTCCTTTTCAGAAAGTAACACCTTATCCACATTTTGATTTGCTTTTTCATTTAATTTTTCTTTTGCCATGAATTCTCCTTTTCCTTGAGTTCAGAATCCGCATTTGGCAAAGAAATGAAATTTTCTTTTGAAAAGATTTCATATAAAAGCCTTCGTTTCTTACATAGAAACATTTTCATAAAAGAAATCCTGTTACTTCATAAAGGTATTTTTCAGAAAGAAATCTTATTCTTTCAAGAAAAGCATTTTTAGAAAAAACAATTCCTTCTTAAAAGCATTTTTAAATAACATCCACTTCTACCCGAATGCATTTCGAACTCCCATTATTCATTTTTGTAAGCATGGATTTCAAAATACTTCGACTACTACTGATGAGTAGAGATGAGAGGAATTCTCATATAGAATTGAATGGTAAGTTTAAGAAATGAATGCTTTACATTTATGCTAGCATATCTGGGGTTAAATTACAAGATGAAAATGTCAGGGTTAACCATCATCTGGAACCCATGGGATTACAATCATCTTATTTCAATGATATTATCACTAGCCGAGATTCCTTAAAATCAGATTCACATCTTTGAATCACTCTATTACGTAACTTCACAGCAAGTGTCAGGTTACTGTATGAACAATAACACATCTTTTACATTTTTCCCACGGAAATCAATTTTCAAAAATAACACTACAAATAAAGGAAGGGTCAAGTAAACAGTCAAACATGATTTTTGAAATCGCACGTTTCGATTCTGACCTTTCCTTATATTGTTTTATCATATTTATGCAAGTTTTCTCAGCATATTTAAATTTTGCTGAATATTTTTATCTTCTACACGACAGAAATCTTCTTCAAAATGAACATCCAACAGCCAGTGCATACTTTCCACTGACCATTCCATACGGGCATGATGCAACAACTCGTCTGCTGTCAGATTTCGGCTACAAATGTAGTAATGCCATTTACTTGTTTTTTTATCATTTTCCTCAAATTCTGTGTGAACTGCACCAATACATTTCAATCCGCTCCATTCTTTCTTATTTGTAAGCCATTCCGTATCCTCTGTCACATATGCAGTCCGTTTTTCAATTCTTCCCCTGTTATTCTCTGTTTTTATTTTTTTCTTCATACTGTTTTGTAAGGTTTTATCCTGAACATATGCTTCAATATCTTTTTTTAGGGTTTCCTGATTATCCTTTGTACACAACAGATAGTCTGCATTTCCTTTGATAACCGCTTCCGCTGTTTTTTTCTGACAATTAAGTGCATCAGCAACTACCATGCACCCACTGATTTCCAGTTGTCCTATCAGTTCCTGTACAGCCGGAATTTCATTGCTTTTACCAGAAACACTTTTCTGAGCAAATGTTATTCCAAGTTCAGAAATCTGTGCACTCACGATATGCAGGGGACTTTCATAACATTTCATTTTTCCGGTGGAACGGATTGTCTTTCCATCAAGCGAAATTGTAAGGCTGTCACGATTTTTCGGCAGAATGGAAGATACCCATTTCAAAAAACAGCTGTTCAGGGATTCCGGTTTTATCAATTTCAGCAAACATAACAACCAATAATAGCAGGGTATATTTTGTATTTTGAATTTCTCCTTTAAAAATTCACTGACTCTGTCGCTTGCTGCCCATTGGTGTATCTGGCTGACATTTTTCAAGCCACAGATACTGCCCAGTATTACGATTGTGATTGCTTCTGCCACGCTGCAAAAATATCCGTTATATTCTTTTGTTGTTTCTACATCGTCAAAATATTGGGTTATTATATTCTTTTCCATGGTTTTATTATAAGACATGGAAATTAAATGTCAAAATCAAAAAACCTTCTTCCGTGTCCATTACTACACCATTCTCCATGACGCCACTTTTGAGATATCTCTTTATAAGTTGTATTACTCTTTCGTCTTTCACATTTCTACGTAGTAGATTTATTAGCAATTCATGGTTCAAGGTGTCAAAAT
>JAFQBM010000063.1 GCA_017399685.1 Lachnospiraceae bacterium | reverse complement strand
TATACACCGAAACCACAAGCCTTAAGGATTCTACCATAATCCTTTCCGGGTCACCGCTCTTTACGGCTTCGATAAAGGAACCGGTATCCTGTGCAACTCCTATCAGCTTTATTACTGTAGTTGCAGCTTCTCCTAATACCTTTGTCAATGCACAGTTTAAAAGTGCCTGCGTAACCATTCCTTTGGCTATGGCTTTCGCCAGACCCATTACTGTAGCTTCCCCACTCATAAGCATATTGAACTGTTGGGCTATGTCATACATGGTAACTGCCATGTTTGCCCAGCTCATCATCTTTTTGATGTTAAACATCGGAGCAAGGACATTGTTAAGAACACCCTGTATTCCCTGTGCCACGGAACTTTCTGACAAAGAGAAATATCCTGTCGGGTCTGTATACATCACAGGATTTGCATTGGCATACAGATACTTATGCAGACTAACCGGATTATCCAGACTTCCGGCATAGCTGTCCATGCTGATGAAGGTTCCGGTTTTCTTTAAAAGAGTTCCATAAGCATCGTAAGTGTAAGTGTCTAATACCGTATTTGTCATAAAAACTGTGGATGATATTTCTAAGTTCACCCACAGTTTTTGGAATTTTTCTGTTGTGATATTTTGAGGATATTATTAATGATTATGTTTCATCCATATACACATTAAGCATAAAAATTTCTTCATCCTTTATGTCCATATAAACTTTTGATGTTTTTATAAAATCAAAGAAATTTCCTTCTATTTCGTCATTCCAATATGCATTTGAAAAATCTGCATTCTTAGAATTCGGTTGATACATAATATCTACATGCAATTGAAAAAATTCATCCTCTCCATTAGAAAACTGCCTTACTAACGAAAAGTAAAATAATGATTCTCCTGTAAAAGAAAACGTTCCAGTTTCGAATAAAATCATATCCTTTTCTGAACTATTCAACATACACATATTTTCAAAAGCATCAATTAATTCTGACAGTCTCATTTCTCTATTTACTGCATTATTGAGATAATTTAAAATCTCTTCACTTTTTTTATCAAAGTATTTTTCTTCCATACTTTTCTCCTTTTTTATAATTGTGAGTATATCTTAGTAACTCAATCCTCACATTTTCTAACAGTATATCAATAATAATTGATTAAAACGTGTTTTTACATATTATTGTCACTTATTAATCACTTTTTTATAAATCATCAAAATTTATCTTTAAGCAACAATTCTCCTATATATTCCAGCATTTTTAAAACATTTTCTCTTTCATCGCCATCCATGTAAAAAGCTTTTTCTATCAACAAATTAACTTTTGTAAAGTATGCATTGGTATGAAGCTTATTATGATTCGCTCCTATTCCAAAATTACCCTGTGGCAAAAATACTCCATTTCTATAATCGTTAATATCAATATCTAATATTTCAAAAATAAGCCGTGCTATTCCTGCTTTCGGTGAACTACTAGCGACAATATGGTGTGCAGCATAACTATTACCATCATTAGGTTGAAAAATACCTTCTGTATTCATATTATCTCGAAGTTTTTGTGAATCTCCACATGCATTATGTACCAGCACACCACCACCAACATAATAAGTGTGCAACCCTTCCACTTCCAAATTGTATACTTTAATACTCTCAGCAAGTCTTTCAATTCTTACCTCTTTTACGTATACAATTCTTCCATCCTCTGTCAGAAGTTCATCACCATTCACAAGGTTTGAAGCTGCCTTCCATGCTCCATATTCTTCGTCCTCTCCATTCTTTACGTTCTTCACATAAAATGGATGGAACATGGTGGTTTTGATTTCTTCTCCTTCAGAAGTATATACATGGACTAAAATGTCTGTTTCTGTGATGGATACATAGGTGACTTTGGATGCAACCTTCTCTCCGGTTTCTGTGTCGTATGCATAAACGTAATCTCCGACTTTTATTTTATCGATTCGTTTATCTCCTTCTGTGGTGCTTACTAAAGTCTTTCCGGTAGAACACTGACATTTTAAGGTAAATAATGATACTAAAAGCCTTACGGTTTCTACTACAATCTTTTCTGGGTCTCCACTTTTTACTGCTTCAAGGAAGGAACCTGCATCCTGTGCTACTCCTATCACCTTTAGCACTGTAACAGCCGCACTGCCAAGTAGTTTTGTCAGGGCACAGTTCAGCAATGCCTGTGTGGCAATTCCTCCTGCTATGGCTAAGACTAATCCTAATACACTTCCTTCTCCGGACTGTAGCAACTGGATTTGTTCATGTATGTCATACAGGGTAACTGCCATATTCGCCCAACTCATGACCTTTTTTAAATTACCAAGGGATTGCATTCCGGTATTCATTACACTTTTCATTCCCTGTACAACGGAACTTTCTGACAAAGAGAACTATCCTGTCGGGTCGGTATACATTACCGGATTAGCATTGGCATACAGATACTTATGCAGGCTGATTGGATTATCCAAACTTCCGGCATAGCTGTCCATGCTGATGAAGGTTCCGGTTTCCGGATTCATGTATCTGGCTCTCAGATAATAAAGTCCTGTGGCTTCGTTATACTGTTCCCCGGTATAAAGATAGTCATTCTCTGTGGTTCCGGTCTTCTTTAAAAGATTTCCATAAGCATCGTAAGTGTAGATGTCTGTTAGCACATAATAAAGACATAATACATTAATTTAATTTCTCCAAGAAAAATATCCAATTTTATTCTTATAATCCTCAAAAAATTTCTCACACAATTCAAAGAATACAGCAACTTCTTTTCGCTCATCTCTTGCTATTACTTTAATGTCCTCATACCACTCTGCTGGTTGTGGAATATATTCAGCATCAACATTATCTTCAATCCATATCCATAGCCATCTTTGAAACCAACAGCAAAACTTTTTATCAATATTATCCTCTAAATATTCATTATTTGCCGAACAATACCCTAATAAAAAATAATAAATATATTCTATCCTTTCTTCCTTCATAAACATACCATGACGTTTTTTCATTGTATCTAGTAATTGTTCAATGTTCATGTCTGACCTCCTAATGACTATTTATCTTTTCAGCATAATCCCAATCAATTCCTGGAAATCCAATACCTAAATCCTTTAACCAATCATTAAATTTCATTCCACCAGTTGTCATATTGTCATATACCAAATCATCAATTTGTATTCCATAATGGAAACCTAGTCCTATTTCCGTTCCAGCTTTATCAGAATATATTCCATAAAGACTATCCACTCTAATAATTTTATATGGTATTCCTTTTTCATCCAATCGTTTTGTAAGATTCTGAGCAAATTGATTACACTTTCCATTAGTTTTTAACTTATCAGGAATATCATCAATAAGGTCTTTGACATCCGGGTTACTACCACTCTCATTACTATCGCTTACATTTTTCTTACCACCATACTCATTATGCACCAATATTCCACTACCAACATAATAGGTATGTAATCCTTCCACTTCCAGATTGTATACTTTAATGCTTTCAGCAAGTCTTTCTATTCTTACCTCTTTTACATATACAACCCTTCCATCTTCCGTCAGAAGTTCATCCCCTGCTACCAGATTGGCAGATGCTTTCCACATTCCTTATTCTTCATCATCACCATTCTTTACGTTCTTCACATAAAATGGATGGAACATGGTAGTTTTGATTTCTTCTCCTTCTGAAGTGTACACATGAACAAGGATATCCGTTTCTGTAATGGACACGTAGGTTACTTTTGCAGGAACGTTTTCTTCTTTTTCGGTATCATATGCGTAAACATAATCCCCTACTTCGATTGCGTCGATGCGTTTATCACCTTCTGTGGTGCTTACCAAAGTTTCCCCGGTAAAACATTCACATTTTAGGCTATACAGCGAAACCACAAGTCTTAAGGATTCTACCATAATCCTTTCCGGGTCACCACTTTTTACGGCTTCGATGAAAGAACCTGTATCCTGTGCAACTCCTATCAGCTTTATTACTGTAGTTGCAGCTTCTCCTAATACCTTTGTCAATGCACAGTTTAAAAGTGCCTGAGTAATCATTCCTTTGGCTATGGCTTTCGCCAGACCCATTACTGTAGCTTCCCCGCTCATAAGCATATTGAACTGTTGGGCTATGTCATACATAGTGACTGCCATGTTCGCCCAGCTCATCATCTTTTTGATGTTAAACATCGGAGTAAGGACATTGTTAAGAACACCCTGTATTCCCTGTGCCACGGAACTTTCTGCCAGTGAGAAATATCCTGTCGGGTCTGTATACATCACAGGATTTGCATTGGCATACAGATACTTATGCAGACTAATCGGATTGTCAAGGCTTCCGGCATAGCTGTCCATACTGATAAAGGTTCCGGTTTCCGGATTCATGTATCTGGCTCTCAGGTAATAAAGTCCTGTGGCTTCGTTATACTGTTCTCTGGTATAATACTTGTTTACACCATGCGTTTAATTGCAAATATTTTCGATTATTTCAAATGCTTCACAAATGATATCCAGAGAAATCTCATTACCAATAATTAAAATTAAATATAACTTATTTACTTGAGAAAAATTAACATTATACCCATACTTATAATATTTCAAAGAGTTTTCCACTTCATCTTTACTTAATTCTTTAACATAAATATCTGCTATAAAATAAGAAAAATCTTCATCTTCAAATGCTTCATTGTCAATGCAGCATTTGAAAATTCTTTTACATACCAAGTTTTTATAAAAATCTCCATTATAAGAATTTAAAAATTTAAATATGATATGATTATTCCGTACTATAGAAATTTCCTTCAAATTCACATTTTCCATAATACATTCCATATGTTTCAACCAATTATATCTTTGTAATTTAAAAATATTCATCTCTAATCCTCTCCCATCCATGATGCTTTTCCATCCCATTTATGTGGCTCAGGGAAAAAATCCTCTATACTAATTTCTCCAACATTATGTCCTGTAGTATGGTCATTTAATTCATCCGGTATTATTGTTCCATCATAATATGTCCTTTGGTTATACATTGGTGCTTTAGGAGATATATTATTTGGATCCACTGGCATCCTAGTAGTTGGAATAACTTCTCCAGATGGTTTTATTGTAACTATATGTCCATTACCATCCTTATATACAACATATCCTTTATCAGTTGTTCCTGTCGTATAATAACCTTTGCTTATTAAATCGTCATGAATATCTGAACGTGTCTGTGGAAATTGTGAGTTGTCAGGTACACTAGTATCACTACCATACTGATTATGCACCAATATTCCACTACTGACATAATAGGTATGTAATCCTTCCACTTCCAGATTGTATACTTTAATACTTTCAGCAAGTCTTTCTATCCTTACCTCTTCTACATATACAATCCTTGCATCATCCGTCAGAAGTTCATCTCCGGCTACCAGATTGGCAGATGCTTTCCATATTACGTATGTTTCATCTTCTCCACTCTTTACGTTCTTCACATAAAATGGATGGAACATGGTGGTTTTGATTTCTTCACCTTCGGAAGTATATACGTGGACAAGGATATCCGTTTCTGTAATGGACACGTAGATTACTTTTGCAGGAACGTTTTCTTCTTTCTCGGTATCATATGCGTAAACATAATCCCCTACTTCGATTTCGTCGATGCGTTTATCACCTTCTGTGGTGCTTACCAAAGTTTCCCCGGTAAAACATTCACATTTTAAGCTATACAGCGAAACTACAAGCCTTAAGGATTCTACCATAATCCTTTCCGGGTCACCGCTCTTTACGGCTTCGATAAAGGAACCGGTATCCTGTGCAACTCCTATCAGCTTTATTACTGTAGTTGCAGCTTCTCCTAATACC
>JAFQBM010000005.1 GCA_017399685.1 Lachnospiraceae bacterium | reverse complement strand
CTTTACAGCCTGTGCCTTAAATTCGTTATCATAAGATTTTTGTGTTCGTTTTGTTGACATAATAATTCACTCCTTATTCTCTATTGATTATATCTCAAAATCCTTGAGAATAGGGTGTCAACTTTTATGGTACAACATCATAATATGTTCCGTTAGTAATTACGATTGCCATAATAAAACTCCTTCCAATTATCTAAATTGTATTCCATTACGGTTCTTTAGTTCAAAACTGCAACCAAACACTTCTTTTATTCTTTCATGATATTTTCCATTAAAAGAATCCATCAACTGCTTAATTTGTTCCATATCTGCTCTCATAGATTCCACTTGCTTAAAAGCCTTTTCCAGTTCTTCCGCTTTGTTATGTAAATATTGAATCTTTTCATCCAACTTTTCCGAAAATGCCTTTGCGTTAATTCTAGGCTTTCCGTTTGCAGCAGTCATTGTTGTAATTTCTTCTGCATTTACTCTCATGTAAAAATCCCTATTACTAATGTAATAACTGTTATAATATCCACTTGAATCTAGTTCACCTCTTACAGTATCATCATAGCAACGAATAGACATATCAAAAACATTTCCATTTGATGTAGTATTGATTCCTACACTTATACAATAACTGCGTTTCTCTTTCCCATACTTTAAGAAATTATCCAAAGCTTCAGTGAATTTCTTATTGATACACTTTCCATCAAATGTATATATAACTGTTTTCAGGCTTTCTAATACTACTGCAAATTTCCGATAAGTTTCAATCTCTTTCTTTATAATTTCTCTTCTTATTGTTTCTGACATCATGGCAAATCCCTCCTTTAATATTCCGATGCAAATAAAATTGTTGTAATACTTCTATCCCATTCCGTAATCACATAAACTTTCCCTTGTGAGGTCTGATAAGATGCCAACACTCTTTCATTGCAGGTTATCGCTATGTTATTAAGTTCCTTGTCTTCTTCCGACATTTCACCCCAATCTTTTCCACAATACCGATTCATGATATTACAGATTTCCTTTGCAAATTTTCCGTTCTCTGCTATTACACTATTAATTGTATTAGTCCAAACAATACGACCTAACATAAAATATTTTGATTTCCACATCCACATAAAATTTTCCACCTTTCATTTATCTATATAACTGTTTATTTTCCATCAGACTACCTCTTTTATATTGAGAGATAGTCTGTTACAACACTTTGTAATTTTTCCAACTGAATTTTTAATACTTTATAGCTGATACAAAGTTCTTTTCTGATTTCCTGCTTGTTATAACCTTCAAGAAGCATTTCCAAAATTCTACCTTGCACATCATCTAAGCCAAGTAAAATTTCAGACAATGTTTCCTTGCCAAGAATAATTCTTTCAACCTGTTGTTTATTATCAACCCAAAATTCTTCCAGTGCTTTACTTGTATACTCTGCGAACAGGTTATCTCCCTGCATTGTGAAATCTAAACTATATAATTTATCTTCCGGAATTCTTTTTACTGCTCTTTCCATTTTTAGTTGTTTTGTTACTGCTGTCCAAAGCATATTTTTTAATACAGTAGAAAAAGCATATTGTCTGGCTGATTCGTACTCATGATACTTCTTAACTGCGTTTAAATATGGTTCTATAAGAATGTCATACCATTTTTCAGGGTCTAATCTTTTCAGTTTCATATAAAAGAACAAATAATTATAATTGTTCTTATCAGATGCAAAGGCTCTTTCCTCTTCCGTAAGCGGTCTAATTGAATAATTTTTATTGTTTGCATTCATAGTGTAGCACCTCCAAATATTTTCTAATGGGTAGAGATTCCGAAGAATCCCATCCCATTTTTCAACTAACTTCTTTAATTACTTGATTTCTTCTTGTCTTCATACCATTTTATAGGTTTCTTTTGAAAGTTCGTCTTTTCCTGATATACTGTGGATTTCCCCACGCTCTGGACTACTCCGTTTTTGGTTTCTACTGCGAATTGAATTTGTTGTGTCTGTTGCATGATATTTCACCTCCTGAATTTGTGACTAATTAGATTCTTTAATCAGTCCGAATAAAAATCTTGTTCCGGCTTTTCCTTCTTTGGTAAACTCTTTAAAAAGTTTTGGGTGCTTTTCTGCGAATGCCTTTGTATCAAAAAGAGTTCTTCCTTTTGTGGCTTTGTTGCTAAAGTGGTAAATGTCAATGTCCATTTCATCAACTTTCTTTCGCTCCAGTTCTTTCTTTAATTCTGCTTGAATTTGAGTTTTTTCAAGTTCTCGTTTTTCAATTTCTTCAGTTAATTTCTTGTAACGTTTGCATTTTTCGATTAATTCTTTTTCTTTGTTAGTCATGGTTAAAACCTCCCTAAAGTAAATTTGATTTGTTTGTTGTTGTGGTCTGTTTCGTTTGACCTTGTTATCACTATACACCTTTATTCGTGAATAGTCTATTGGCATTATACACGAATTATCGTGTTTATTTTTATGCACTTTTATTCGTGTATTTTTATTGACTATGCACCTTTTATCGTGTATAATTATCTTAACAAATAAATCAAATATAAATAAGAAAGAGGTTGATTGATATGTTACAAATTTTAAACCTAGAAGAAGCTAAAGTATGGAGCGAAAAGAACTTATATGAAGCAGATTGTTATTTATTTCCTTTATCAGTAGCAGTAAAAAAAGGCTTGTTGATGGAAATTGATAAAGAACATTTTGCAGTAGTAGAAACAACAAGTTTTGGTTGTACTTGGGTACTGGATGAAATTATAAAACTTACTGATGAAGAAATGAAAGAAAATGATTTATATTGCAGATACAGATATAAAGCACATGTTACAGAACACCCAAAAGGCTACAATGGTGCTATGGAAATGAATGCAGGTTTCAACTTATAAGAATAATGGCGGTTGAGATATACCGCCTACAATATAAATAGAAAGAAGGTTTTTATCATGACATATTTTAATAATGTAAATACACTGGAACAACTTAGGAAACAATACAAAGAACTATTAAAGAAACATCATCCTGATAACGGTGGAAATGTATCAGATATGCAAGAAATCAATGCCGAATATGATAAGTTATTCAAAGTATTAAAAGATAAGCATGAGAACAACTCAGCAGATACTAATAATACTAACTTTGATAAAATGAAATATGATTTTGAAGAAGATACAAAGTTAAGGGAAGTTTTGCAGAAGGTAGTTATTTTCAATGATATTATTATAGAAGTAATAGGGAACTGGATATGGGTTTCAGGGAATACTTACCAATATAAAGAGCAATTAAAAGAATTTGGTTTTAAGTATGCACCTAAAAAACAATCCTGGTATTTTCATACAGAAGCATTTAGAAAGAAAGGTAGAAAGGCTTTGTCAATGGATGAAATTAGAAATTATTATGGTAGTACAGAAATACAGACAGAAGGAAGAAAGCAATTAAAACAAGCGTAAAAAAATAAGGGTGTAGGCTTTACCACTTACACCCTGTCACACAAAAACAATATTTTATTTTATTTCAAGCAAAAGGAGATTGACAACATGAACGAATTATTTAAAGAAGAATACAAAGCAGCAGAAGAAAAGTTATACAACAAAGGTTATTATGTTTGTAATATGGTTTATGATGCTAATTGCTACGAGGTATCAGACAGAGACGGAAAAGTTTTGATAGATTACTTGAGTTTATCGCAGTTGTGCCAGTTATCGGAAATGTTATAAAGCACCTTGTAAAGGATATTATCAAATCATACAAAACGAAAAAAATAGGCTAAGAGTTTTTATAACTCCTAGCCTTTTCTTTTGGTGTAATTATGTGACTTTATGCACGTTTTTTAATATGAATTTTGATTTTTATGTGTCAGGTGGATACTTCTTTAGGGTAGGAAATATAAAAAGGAAAATATGGGTGAAATCATTAAATAAGTATCGTTATATGATGGGTTATGGTGTGATGGTGTTGGGGTGTGTTTACATTTCATTCAAGATGCTTTATTCTGTGAAAGCCCACATCTATTCCATTCATACATTATGGGTATTTTTTTGAATCATAAGTACTTATTCATAAATAATAACGATATCATTCGATATCATAAAAATAAAATAGGGGAAGTAAAAACTGAAACAAATTGCCTATTTTTCTATAATCCCAATACCTGATTCATCTATACACCGACCAAAATTTCAATCCTTTCCAAATTCATCTAACCCACTAAAATCAACACTCTCCTCAATTTTAGTCTATAAAAAACAATATCGTACAGTATATCGTTAAAATCTTTAAATATCAACATTTTTCTCTTATTTTCTCCCAATTTTTCACCTTAAAATATTTCAAATTATTCACACAAAATCTCTGAAAGCCTTATAAAATCAACAAAAAACACGATAACACAAATTAATTCATTCAGAAAATTCAATTTTACTTACTACCAAGGGGGAGGGGGTAGGTTTCCGTTTGAAAACTTTAAGTACCTACTATATAGAGGTATACCTTATAAAAATTAGGGCAAAAAAAATAGGAACTCATAAAATCTAAGTTCCCATAATACCTAAAAATCACTACCACAACCATTACAATGCCATTGTTTACCAATTTTCTTACTGCCTAGCTCACAACCCAGTGGATAGTATTTAATTAGAAAGGATGTGATTTTTATGATTTAATCAAACAGAATTGCCAAATTAATAAAGAATATAAGGCTGTTTTCTATAACGATTAATTAAGCATGTTCTGTGGGATTTGTACATCTATTACAACTCCCAAGATATCTAATCTTCTATTAGAGGATATGTTTAATGGAGAATATTGTTTATTTATTGATATTAGCGAAATATTCTTTTTATTTTTATAAAATTTTTTACATCTTATTTCACCATCATATAAGAATATTCCTATTTGACCACTATTAATCATATCTTGACGTTTTATCAGAACAATACTTCCGTTAGGAATTTCTGGTTCCATGCTGTCACCTGATATTTTTAGTGCAAAATCGGCTTTTCTATTTGTGGTAGATATTTCTACATACGGTGTGTTATCATCAAACAATATATTGCCATTTCCAGCCGAAGCAGGAAGACTGTATAGTTTTATTAATTTTAATTCTATAGAGTCAACTTTACCAAAAAGAAAATCTTCTGCCATCTGTAATCTATTTTTTACTGATTCTTTATCATTGGAGCTTTTCCCACAATATTTATAATATTCTGAATTAGAACAAAGTTGTTCATATTTTTTTACAATGTCTTTTGGAATATTATCTAAATTATGTGCAAAAGCAATCATTACAGAATCTAATACAGATGAATTTAATCCGTTTTTTATGTGAAATGGCTTAACACCTAAATTGTTATAGATTGAATCAACAGTATTAGTAAAAATTTTTTGTTTTTCTATCATTTCCTCTTTTGACATATTTCTTACAATCTTCATATAAAGACTTAAATAATCTTTCATAGGACGTTTGTATGGAATTATCATGTCATATAATGCAAAAAATCTTAAAATTAGTTCAACATCTGTTTGATGTGATTCAGAGGATTTATTTGTAATAAATTTTTTCCAATTATCATATTCATTAAGTTTAATTATAAAATCATTAAATGAACCTGAAAATATACAATTCCTAATTTCTTGTGCAGTTAATAATGTACCACCTGTATTTAACCTCTCAAAAATATGATAAATACTAGTAAGATTTTCTGGGTCTTTCAAAGAGATTAAATTTATGTATAATGATGATTTATTTTTAAACATACGTTTTTCTTTATCTGTAAAATCAGCATATGATTTGTTGTAATATGGACTATCTTTGGCTAACCCAGTTAATGTAAAATTACACATACTTTTTTCATGCCGAGTCGCATTCTCTTTGTTTATTGCACCAACAAACAATAATATACTTTTAATTCTTTGTTGTCCATCAATAATAAGCAAATAAGAATCACTATCTTCGTAAAACATAAGAGATGGAATTGGAAGACCTAACATGAGAGATTCAATAAATTTACTTGCTTGTTCAATTTTCCAAACATATTTTCTTTGAAACTCTGGAATTTTTAATTCTTGATTGTTCCAAAGATTTATCAAGCTACCAATAGTATAATCTTTGCCTTTACAGTTTACATCTGTTATTACACTACCATCTTCTAGTTCTAAATCTGTTGAATCAAATTCACTATAATCATTATATTCATCCATAATATTTTTATCCTTTGTGTTTTATATTTTTCAGTTGATTTAGTAGTTATATGAGGAATTTAAAAATCAGAATTACATTCATCACAATGCCATTGATATTTTCTCTTATTACCTAATAATCCAAACAAAGCAATATTAACCGCTTTAGCTGTTGTGGAAATTCTTTTCACATTAGTAGATTGACAGTAAATACATTTGACACCATGAGTATTTTCTTGCTTTTTGCTAAAAGCGTTAATAAAAGTATATGCTTCTGTTTCTTGATATGCTTGTGACTCTTTGCCATATGTTGGTATAAATCGTCACCAGTTCTATCGGCAACATCACCAGTTAAGTACTCGTATTTTTCAAACCAAAAAGAACTATAAAAACTTGGTTTTCCATACCTAGAAAGTTCTTTTTCAAATACAACCGATTTTTTTATTTCTTCGTATAATGATTCTGTGTATTCTTCTTTTTGTTTATCAGAAAAAGAGTTAAATTGTTCACTTGTAATACCATCATCCATATATGGAATTTTACAATTTGGACACCAACTATGGTCTTTGAACATTGAATTGTCGGATACTATATGAGCACATTTTAAACAATATTTCACTTCCGTCATCATCCTCTCACAATATCATGATTATATTATAATATACATATAATATGTTTATCAAGCAAAAAATCGATAGGAAAAATATTGCTTGATGGATTGGGAGTGACAAAATCCAACATTGTAACAATTGATATTGTACCCGACTTGCAAAATGAAATCGAATTTGAAAAATTTGTTCATAAAATTGAAGAATTAGACAAAGACCCTGTTCAAGTCGACTTATATCTCAAAACACATGGTTTAGACCAAGTTGAGGGATTAAAGGATTATATTCTCAACAATGATAAGTTGAACATGGGTTCTGTTAATGAACTCATCAATACCCAAACCTATACCAACATTGCTAATCAAGCACATGGAATTAGTGGAGTCAATAAAGCGATTAAGGAGTATAAAAGGCTCTCGAAAGAATCTACTATAGAGGCAAATAGGTTTGTAGAACGTATAAACGATAAAAAAAGGCTATATCAGATAAGAAAATATCCAATATAGCCCATTTATTAACTAAAATAACTTTTATTCTGTTCTCTTCGCACAACCTCTCTTCCTTTATCCAATGCATCCTTATGTTTGGTAAGGAAATCATTCACCCTATTCTGTTCCCGATTCGCAACATTCCTAATAATCTGTTGCATATTTCTTGATTTTGCAGCAGATTCTTTGTCTCTCTGTTTACGTCCCTCATCTGCATTCTTCTGAATATTAGAGATTCTATCAAGTTGTTTATTGACCTCTTCATTTTCTAAATCTCTTCCTTTAACACAATCCAGCAGATTACCATATCTGTCCTGTTCTGTAACTCCACCATTAGAAGCCATTTTCTTAGCTTCTCTGTCCATGCTACTTTGTAACATTTTATGTAAAAAATCTGACATCGTTAAATCCTCCAATCTTATTTGTATAAGCTTCTTTCCGCATCTGCCTGTGTACGAATATAAGCATTTCTTATCTCTGTCTCACCAACATCTTTATTAGTAATTCGTGCAATCGCTTCATTTATGGCACACTGTTTATAAATATTATCGTGCTTTTCTTCAGCAGCAACCTCATTTAACATCTGCTGTCTCCATCTTTCATAATCTGTCATCGTGTTTATTCCTCCAATCCTTAAAATGGTTTTACTTCATACTGCATAAGTGCATTAAATACCTGTTCAGGCAGATAATTCTTATACTTAATAGCCATCATTACAATGTCTGCCTTTTTGATAATCTTATACTCATCAAACGCTTCTTCCGGTGTACTCCATTCTGCAAGAGGTACTGGTTCATCATGTCCAAATGGTGTAATTTCTCCATAATAAACATTCTTGCTTTCATCAAAGCGTACTCCTAAAGGTAAATCAGCAGCAGTCGTATAATTTGGATTATTATGTTTCTTACTGTTTGACATCATTGTATTAATTGTCTGTGGAACAATACAACAAGTCTGTGGAGAATACATCATACTCCCATTTCCAAGAATATCTTTATCAACTGCCATACTTTCACCTTTTACTGGATAATAATGCTCCAAATACCAGTCCACAAACAACTCTGGATTATCAAGCCATTCCTGACAAATAGTTGCACCTTCGTAGCAATCGTGATAATTTGTATATTTGTCTCTCTTATAGCATCGGTTATAAATACCTATGAAAACTGCATAGGCTTTACTTCTTGCCTTATTTGGATATTCGTAATATTCCTGATTGATTTCAATATCATCAATGGACTTTCCTTTATACATTAAGTCGTTGTAATCGGCATCAGACAAATAAACCAAATTCTTGTAATTGTAATTCGATTTATTCCCATCCAAGAACCATATCTTAGTATAGTTATTCGGATTTTTGAGGAACAATTTACCCATCATTTTTTCAGTATAGAAATCATACTTAATTGTACTGCCATCAATATCAAAACAATTTACTGTATAATGTTTAGCCATCGTATGTACATGAAATTTGAATGGATTTCTCAAATTATTTACCACTCTTCCATAATTGGACATCCAATAATTATTAGTTCCTTCAATCGGTACAAATGTTTCAAATACATTTATCAGTTTTACATTGATAGGACTATCATTCTCTGCAATTTCTTCCGCTTCTATAACTTTAACATTTCCTTTTGAATCCAAATATTTAATCTTTTCAAGAACTACTGGCTTTATCTGCTTATTCTGTTCACAACGCTTGCATACTTCCTTATAAAATTTAGTACCATTCTTATTAATACTGGTATTCTCAAAATGGCTTAATGGTAATATCTTCCCACATTTGGCACAATATCTGTATTTAGCTGTATCTAATCCTGTTAAATTCTTTATTTCCATATAATTTAAATCTCCTTATTTTCAAGCATAATAAAAGAGACAATACGAATAACTCACACTGTCTCAATCGTGTTAATTGGTAACGAAGGGGTGATAGGGGTAGGTATAAATAACAGAGATATATAAGTTATATACCTACCCCTCTTAGGGTGGATTCCCCTATATCACATCCTCAATAATAATGTTTGGATAACCTTCTGAATCAATATTGTATTGTTCTTTCAATACTTTATTAGCTTTTACCTTTTTCAATCCATAGGAATCCATAATCTCATTCAGACTACGCTTAATCTGCGTTTCTGTAACTACATATCTATACTTATTTCCTAAGATATAAACAACTTCCTTTTCAGTACAATATCCTTTACCCCGGATGCAATTCAAAATAACTTCAGAAATCTTCAAAGTACGTTCATCACTTGTTTTTGTGGTTGTGCGATTAACAATCTCACCATCTTCATTTTTCTTTTTCTTGTACTGTGGATATAAAGAAGCTGCAACATCGAAACCTTCAGAACGATAGAACATATCAAAAGATATTCCTGCTATTCTATACCCCTTCTCTTTCCACCTGACACCATTATTTTCAATAGTGCTTAATTGTTGGATTACCCAAGAAGGAATCGCATAAAAATTAACATGATTTCCTGACCGCTTATCAGTACCAGAATACTTGATTGCTTTCATCAATAATTCTTTCGGTATCTGTGAATCGTCAAGAATACGGATTAAATCATGGTAAACAAGCATTTTTATGTACTTACCCACCTTATCAATCCTCTTTTGATTAGTGTTCATACCCAAACATTCAGCAAGTCTTTTATGTGTTACAAAGAACACAATTTCTCCGTCATTATTAGAAAACTTTTCGCTATAAACATTGTTTCTGGCAATAGATAACATCATAAGAAATGTATCTTTGGCATTCTTAATATTTTTATCTGCCTGTGGACACAACTCTTTAAACTTATTCAGCGTAATATTGCTTATCATCAAGTCTATATTTTCTCTTTGTTCAATGCTCCATTGGGATTCTTTGATAGATAGATTATAAATATCCATAATGAACTGAATAGCCTTGTATTCAGACTTAAAGTTACCTAACATCTCAATTAACTGCTTGATATTAAGAGTTAGATTTTCAGAACAACATCTGTATTTCTGTACACCATTTTGTGTAGTAAAGATGTTGGCAGAAGGATTATGGTCATCATGTAGAACACAACAAAATGAGCATGGATTATCAATATCAATCAATTCTGCAATATCTAATTCAGAGTAAATATAATCCCAGAACTCATTTTTATTTTCAAATTCAATTGGCTCATGTGCTAATACTTTCCTCAAATATTCTACATCATGCTCTTTAATTGCTTTTACATTAAAATTTTCGTATGGCTGATATTCTTTATCAGTATTCGCTTTATCCTTTGATTTTGAGAATGCAGCAGTTGACTTCTTTTTCTTAGACTTTGATTTTGCATTAGAAATATACTGCTCATAATCCTTATTCCAATACTTTTCAATAATGGATTCTGCGTTAATCCTTGCTTCATAATCAGGATGTAACACAACTTGTCCTTTACCACCAAAGAAAAGTCTATCACGATTGAAGCACACCTCATCAATTCCACCGATAACACCCATAAGAGTAGCTTGCAATCTGTCTCTGATATTGCCATCTGTAATAACGGTATCATTGCAGAAAATCATTCTAAACTTATGATGTTCTTCTTTATGGCTAAATGTAGTGTACATAAAGCAAGGTGTAATTCCTAATGATGACACCTTATTATAGGCTTCTTCAATCCTAATTCCATCATCAAAATCTAATCCAAATAACTGTTGCTGAGTCCAGTTTTTAGCCTTGTTACCACCAACTAAAACACCTGGTTTAAATGATGCTCCATTAACTAAAGCATCTGCCAAATTCTCAATCGTAATATCCGCTTGAGTTAAACTTTTCTGTACCCAGCCAACCTTATCATTTGGTTTCTCTTTGAATCTGTGGTTAAAGTACATACATTTAATGTTATTATCATTCATTGAACCTCCTTTTTATTAACCAGAGATTCAGAAAAATTGTTTTGCTACCTTCAACGTGAAGATTGCACGACAAATAGACCTTGCCAAAAGTGGCAAAGCCTTATAAACCCACTTATCCTATTGAATTTTCATAATATCTTTATCATATAATGGAAATTTGTGCAGAATAGCACTAATAGAAAATAATCAGACCTACTTCTGAATCTTGGTGACGAACTTTCTTTTACTTCCTGCCGACTAGGAAATTTACTACACTTATCACAAGTCAATGATTGTAGGCAGTAGTCTCGCCTTAAATTGTTGCTCCTTCAATAGTTATATTGTTACCTTTAATTGTCACGTTTCCTTTTACATCAATACTAATACCATTTTCCACATCATCCTTGGAAGTCTTTGTATGTTCTTCTAACCACTGTTTTCTAAAACATTCCTCTAATGTAAAGCCAATTTGTCTTTCAACATAATAATCACCACGTCTTACTGGTCTATCAAAATAACCCTCATAATACGGACATATTTCATTTACAATTTCTCGTATGGATTCACACATAGCATCCAGACAATTTACATTATCCTTTGTATTCACTAAACTTCTATGTGCCTTTACAATAATAATCACCTTGTAACAACCTCTCTCATAAGCTACATCAAAATTGATAAAATTATCTGTTGTTGTGAAATCTTCTTCTGTATTGATATGATTAAAAATGTTTCGATTCATATAATCTGTGGTCTTTTTAATATCCTCATATTTTCTAAATGAATTGATAATCTGCACATTATTTAAAAATGCGTCCATAAA
The DNA here is from genome assembly GCA_017399685.1 of Lachnospiraceae bacterium. Lineage (GTDB taxonomy): Bacteria > Bacillota > Clostridia > Lachnospirales > Lachnospiraceae > RGIG1668. The sequence continues at coordinate 125,432 of JAFQBM010000005.1, read as the reverse complement.
TTCCTTTTTAATTGTTGCAATGCTTAATTTTGTCATTTAATTTTCCTCCAAATATTTATTTTCTTTAACTCACTACAATTTTGTGGTCACATGGTAACAGCCACCAAATTTCTTTTTAATTATGTCTTGAAAACGTGCCTACTCTTCTGCACAAACTTTCATAATTACCTGAACATTTCTTACCTTTAGTAAATATATTGTATGTAGCCAACTGATTTTTAGGTTGCTTAACTAACTTTGCTCCATATCCTACATATTTACATTTTACCTTGAGGCACTTTTCGCCTTTTCGTCTTATTCTTTCTATCTGTTTATCACAAGATGCAATCCCATTACTATTAACTTGCTTCGTAATCCATTCAAATAATTCTGTATCATTCAGTTTTAATTTATCATCAGGAAATAAATCACACCATACAGAACTGATATTTTCATCTGTAAGCTCTGTTTGCTTAATAATAAGCTGTCTTACTACCAGTAATCTTTTTTCTTTTAAATTGTTAATATGTAACATTTCTTTTTACTCCTTTACTCGTTTCGGACACCACTTAGGGCTTGTTTTGGGTGGATGGTCTACACCCAAATAATCAATAAATGTCCCGTATTCATTAGAATCAGCATCCTCATAACATTTATATTCTTTTGTCCCTGACCACGGAATCTGAACAAATTTACATCTATCACAATCACTGCAATGTGGCACTCTCGACTTTTTAAGATTCCCCATCAAAATCCGTTTCCTTCCTATTCGGACATTCCATATCAAGTTTTGCCATAACCATTTCATTTTTCTGTCTTAATGCACCACGTTCTATTTCTTCAAATGCAGCAGATAAATGTCTGTTTACAACTTCTGTTAATTCGTCAATCATTAATTTTCCATATAGTTTTTCTATCTTATTAAGATTATCAGCCTTAATAAATACCAATGTGTCACATACTGTCATTTTTTATTTTCACCTCCAATTAAAAAAGAACGTTCACAGAAATACTAACTTTTCATTTCTGCATTACGCTCTTACTGAAAATCCTTTACTCTTCAAATATTGAATTGCTAACTTTAAAAGTTCACCATTGTTAATAGTTTCGTCCATAGTATCATTCCAAACATGAGGTGTGTTATTCCCTACGTCTAAGCCTCCATGTAAGCCTTGATTCGCCCATGAAACTACTTGATGACCTGTTGCATTAATATAATCATCCATAGAATCATAATCAATGTAAACGCATGCTACAACTTTATTTCCTATCATCTTAGGCTCAACTTTTACTGCCGAGTGAAGAAAATCATATTGTCTTTGATATAATGAAGGTGTATAACTTGAATAATACTCTTGTAAAAAGTAATTCAAAGTTTCATATACCCTTTCTGCCAAAACATCTACCATTTTCATCATTTCAGGCATAAGTGCTTTTTCTAATTCATTCATATTACTTATATACTTTTTCATTTTCTCTATTCCTCCTCATAATCTGATATATCTGCATCTTCTGGAATATATCCTGTTTCCTTTAAAAACTCTATCTCTTTTACATTAAAAAGGAGTTTCTTTAAACCAAATATCCCATTCTTAATATTCTGCATCAATTTTCTGTTCATGTTTTCTCGCATACTCCAATTGTCTGATATTCTGATTTTTGCATATGGTGGTGGATTACCTTCCGTCTTGTTGCATGTTGGCATATTATATTTACCTTCATGTATTTTAATCTCTGGAATGATGGTACACACTTTTGAAATCTGTACCCTCTCTCCATTTAACATAGCTTTGTAAATCTCATCCGAATACATTTGAAGAATTTCTTTAATCATTTTATGCTTATAAAAATGATTATCCTCCCGATTACATATTCTAGCTGCCATTTGGTTTTCATTTAATTTTGATACAGGTCTTCTAGCCATAATTTTTCCTCCTTTTTCGTCAATAAAATATCTCTTTCAAAGCATTGTGTTTTTATGCCTATAAAGGCACGTTTAACGCTCTGTGTGGCTCATAAATCCATTTTTATGTTGATTGTGTATATTTCTTTGCCTGATAAATTTAGGCACTAAAATAAGTCCACATACTCATATTTCTATAAGTATATGGACTTATTCAGATGTCCAAAATATGTTATTTTCATTCAAAATCTTATGCACAGTATTTATATTTTTTATAAAATATATGAGTCTTTTCATACCCCATTTTTTTGTTTTATCGTACCCCATTTGTACCCCATTTTTTTAATAAACGGCGATAATTTGCGATAATCTACGATAGTTTGATTTCATTATTCCAATGCCTAAAAACCTATAAATCCTAGTATTTCCACCACTTCCCCTACAACTCATAAGGCGTTATCTGATAAACATAATAATTCAACCAATTAATATACAATGTATTCGCATGACATCTCCAAGACTTTATCGGTTTTTGTTTTGGATCATCCTCCGGATAATAATTGAGCGGAATATCCGGATTTAATCCTCGTTCCATATCCCTTTTATACTCAATATCCAAAGTATAAGTATCATATTCCGGATGTCCTGTTATGAAAATATTTTTACCGCCATCTCCAATAATCAGATATGGACCTGCCTCTTTGGATTCTGCCACAATCTCCAATCGTTCATCTGCCACAATATCTTCCTTTGATACTCCAGTATATCTCGACTGTGGCACCAGGAAGGAATCATCAAATCCCCTTACCAACGGAGTTCTTTTATGGAACGTATAATGTTTATACACTCCTGATAATTTTTTAGGTAATTCATACTTCTTAATTCCATGATGATAGTAAAGGCCTGCCTGGGCTCCCCAACAAATATGCAATGTACTGGTCACATTGGTAACAGACCATTTCATAATTTCTTCCAATTCCGGCCAAAAATCCACTTCTTCAAAGTCCAGCTTTTCCACAGGAGCTCCGGTAATGATTAATCCGTCAAACTTCCGATGCTTTATTTCATCAAAATGAGTATAAAATCGTTCCAAATGCTCTGCCGGAGTATTTTTTGACTCATGGGTAGCAGGTCTAAAGAACGAAACATTTACTTGTAATGGAGTATTGGATAAACTTCTTAATAACTGAAGTTCCGTATCCTGCTTGATTGGCATTAAATTTAACACAATAATTTCAAGAGGTCGGATATCCTGATGAATAGCACAATTCTCATCCATTACAAATATATTTTCCTGCTCTAATATGGATTTTGCAGGTAAATCATTATCTATCTTTATTGGCATTTAAACCTCTCCTTCCAATAATTTAAGCACAGCTTCTTCCGTCAAAATTGGAATTCCTAATTCTTTCGCTTTTTTATTCTTTGAACTATTTGATGTAATATCATTATTAATCAAATATGTGGTTTTGGCACTTACACTTCCTGTTACCTTACCACCTTTTTTCTCAAGAATTTCTTTTAGTTCATCCCGATTTGAAAAATGATTCAGTGAACCTGTAATCACAAAAATCTGGTCTTTCAAAGTTTCCTCCCTTTCCTCTTCTTCCTCAAAGAAAAGATAAGAGTACACTTCCTGCATTTCGTCCCTGCTTTCTTTTGTTTCCATAAAATCAACAAAAAACTGAGCAATGACTTCACCAATTCCTTCGATTTCCATTAGTTCTTCTTTGGTAGCATGAATCAATTTATCATAATCCTGATGAAATGCACGACAAATCATTTTGGCATTGGATAATCCAATATTTAAAATTCCCAGACTATAAATAAAACGGTCTAATGAAGTATGTCTGGCTGCCTCAATGGATTCCATTAACTTTTTATAAGACTTTTCCCCGAAGCCTTCCATCTGAACGATTTCCTCACGGTACTTAGATAATTCGAACACATCACTAAGATGGTTTAAAAATCCTGCATCAATAAATTTATCAATGGTAGCACCGGAAAATCCTTCGATATTCATGGCATTTCTTGAAACAAAATGTTCAAATCTCTTACTTTTCTTCGCCATGCAAAGTGGATTGACACAATAAAGCAATTTTACCCCATTTTCTTCTTTTACTTGGGTTTCACCACCACAGGCCGGACATTTTTTTGCAATCAAATCCCCTTTGGATCTTGTTTTATTTTCAGATACCTGAGGAATAATCATATTTGCCTTGTAAACAGTAATTTCATCCCCAATACCAAGTTCCAATTCTTCTAAAATACTTACATTATGCAAAGATGCACGGCTTACCGTAGTTCCCTCTAATTCTACCGGTTCAAATACTGCCACCGGATTAATCAGTCCCGTTCTTGACGGACTCCAATCAATCTCTAATAAATGGGTACTTGCAATTTCATCTGCCCACTTAAATGCCATGGCATTTCTCGGAAACTTCGCAGTTCTTCCAAGGCTAACACCATATGCAATATCATTGTAAGTTAATACCAATCCATCAGAAGGAATGTCATAGCCCTCAATCTTATCTGCAAAATACTGAATTTCTTCTAAAATATTATCTCTGGTAACTTTCTTATATTCAACCACTTCAAATCCTAAACTGCTAAGCCATTCAAATCGGTCTTCCATTTCATTGCTTAACTCATTTCCCTTTGCCTGTACCAAAGAAAATGCAAAAAATCTCACGCTTCTTTTCGATGTAATTTCGCTGTTCAACTGACGAACCGAACCGGAACATAAATTTCTTGGATTTTTATATTTCGCCTCAGCATCAGAAATAGACTCATTTATTTTTTCAAATTCAGAATAAGAAATCACTGCCTCTCCTCGAAGAATCAGTTCTCCCTGAAATGGAATCTGCATTGGCAGATTTACAAAGGTCTTGGCATTATTGGTGATTACTTCTCCAATCTCACCATTTCCTCTGGTAACAGCCTTTACCAATTTACCTTCTCTATAAGTAAGAACCACCGTAAGACCATCCAGTTTCCAGGAAAGTAATCCTTCCTTATCCTTCAGCCATTCTCTTAAAGCTTCTCTGTCCTTCGTCTTATCCAGAGAAAGCATTGGTGATTCATGGGTTTCTTTCTCTAATTCACTTACAATTTCATATCCAACCTTCTGAGTCGGGGAATTTGCCAGTACAATACCTGTCTTTGCCTCTAATTCCAACAATTCATCATACAGAGCATCATATTCAAAATTACTCATAATTTCTTTATCAAACTGATAATAGGATTTCGATGCTTCATTTAACTGACTTACCAGATACTGAATTCTTTCCGTAGTATTTTGTTCATTTTTCAACTTATATCTGCTCCCTTTCTCATACAATTTACTTACCTGTTCTCATCAAAACCATTGATTTACGGCACTTTATAAACCACCTCTAATTTGACCAGAACCATGATTCTTCTTTTGACCTAACATCCTTATAATGGTATCTATTTCCTGTTTACTTAATTCCCGATATTCCCCTGGTTTTAAATGTTCCAATGTAATATTTAACACCCTGATTCTCTTTAACTTCACAACATGATAGGAAAGTTCACGACACATTCTTCGAATCTGGCGATTCAATCCCTGAGTCAAAATAATCTTAAATGTAAACTTTCCGATTTTTTCAACTTTACAGGGCCTGGTAGTTACATCCAGCTCACTTAAATAAACACCTGCTCTCATTTTATCAAGAAATTCTCTGCTTATTTCTTCCCGTACTGTTACCACATACTCTTTTTCATGATAATTTCTCGCCTTGCATATTTCATTGGATAAATACCCATCATTGGTGAGTAATAATAAACCTTCTGATTCTTTATCTAATCTTCCTACCGGATATACACGAATAGGATAGTCGACAAAGGAAACTACATTTTGTTCTACCTCTTTCGCCGCAGTACACTCAATCCCTGCCGGCTTATAAAGAGCCAGAACTACTTTCTTTTCCTCTGGTTCTACTATCCTTCCATTTAGTGTAATCTTATCCTTCCTTGTAACCTTTCTCCCCATCTCGGCTACTTCACCGTTTACTTTTACCTTGCCTTGCTGAATCCATTCATCCGCCTGTCTTCTTGAACATACTCCACATTCACTTAAATACTTATTTAATCTTACCTCTAACTCCATCTTTTTTTGCTCCTCTTTAAACATCACGATTCGCAGTCGTAGATTTTAGTCATCAAAAATCCCATTCATTCTAAAGTGAACCTACTTTAGAGCATAAAAAATGCACCAAACAGGAGTCGAACCTGCGCACATGGCTCCGGAGGCCATTGCTCTATCCACTGAGCTATTGGTGCGAATTACATATATTCTTGTCTTTTCCTCTATTGCTTTTCTTACTATTCTTTGTTACAATAGTTAAGAAATTAAGGAGGTAACAAACATGAATCAAGAAAAAATGAGTGGCTTTCGAAAATACCATTTCTATCCAAGTGAGCTTAAATTCAAAGATAAAACAATCCAACTATCCGTTCCGTTAAAACTGGGACTTGAATGGGGTGTCTTCTTTATTATAGCCATTCTTACTATAGTGTTAAGTGTTTCCGCATCTGATAAAAAAGATACTGAAAATACCAACCTAATCAATTCTACCACAGTTTCCGAAAAAAATGAAGAGTTTTTTTCAGAAGAAATAAATAAAATTGAATTAAATCAATATGCAAGTGTAAATGAGCTGATTTCTACTTACTATTCCAGTCATTTATCAGCAGATTTAGATACCTTAAAAAGTATTGTTGTGGATGAAACAGCATTATATCCAAAGTCAACTTATGAAGCTTTAGGAAATTACATTGAATCTTATCAGGATATTAACTGTTACACCTTAGAACTAGAAGAATACGGAAGTCTAATTGTTCTGGCTACTTATCAAACCAAATTTAAGGATGTAGAAACTTTAGCACCAGGTACAGGATTATTTTATGTTATTAACATAGATTCCACTCCTATCATAGATAATACTTTTTCCCAAAATTCAAAGTTGGACGGAGAAGTAAATGAATTCGCAAATAATCCGAAAATTATTGAAATTACGTCTAATATTTTAGAAGAATACAATGCAGCATTGGAATCAGATGCATCATTAAAAGCAATTATCGAAGAGATGTCACACCCAAATACGGAAGATACTCAAGAAGATGTCTCTGAAGAAAGCTCGGAAAATACTTCCGAAGAAACCATTGAAGCTGCAGAATAATTTAGAATCTTATATCCATATAAAAAAATTCGAACATAACAAAGAGGTTGTATCTGCTCTCACACTAAGCAAATACAACCTCTTATTATATATTAATATTTATAGTGTTTATCATAAAACAAACGTATCTCATCCAGAATGCTTCATAATATATTAACTGATTACTATTTAATAATCATATCCGCTATTTTTCTAACATCCCCATCCATAATGGTAAATTTACTTAACAACTTACCCTTTATGTCTGGAGAAATATTAGAATGAATATATAAAGAATCCAATCCTGCTTCATAGGAACCTTTAATATCTGTAATTTCATCATTACCTATCATAATAGTTTCTTCTTTTTTCAATCCTAAATCATCTATCATAGTTTGATAAAACTTCAAATCCGGTTTCGCACAATAGCAATCTGAAGAAATATAAATTTTATCGAACTTATCATATAATCCAAGATATCTTATTTCTGGTTCTGTAAAAGAACGCTGTGCATTAGATAATAAAATAATATTTTTCCCTTTTTTTCTAAGCGCATCTAATAAATCCACTACACCATCATACAATTTTACATAATCCAAAGATAATAATCGGAAAAAATTAGAGGTACAGGCTACTAATTCTTCGGATACTTTTACTCCTTTTCTTTCAAATAATCCCTGAAATACATCTTCGATTCTAATATCTGCATGTACGACATTGTATTCTTCTCTTACCCGTTGTTTTTCTTTACTACATAATTCTGCATATACTTCTTTTATCTCTCCACTAGAATAAACAGCTCCTTTTGAAGCATAAAAAATAGTAAGCTTTTCCCATAATTCTGGTATTTCCTCATCTGTATGGATATCTACCAGTGTTCCATATAAATCAAATACATAATTTTGATACATAACGTACCCCTCCTTTTTATTCTAATTAGCAGCTTAGAAACTAATCTTTAGTTATTGCTACATATCTTATCAACCACCACTTACGTGACCAAGTGCCACCTTTATGTGTCACTTGGTTACATGTTCATTCATTAATATTTCTTGCCTGTTCTACATCATTTTGAATCTGAATTTTTAACTGTTCTATGGTTTCAAACTTTAATTCCGGACGAAGGAAATCATTAAAATATATCTTAATCTGCTTTCCATAGATTTCATCCTTAAAATCAAAGAGATAGCTTTCCGCTAAAACCTTTTTTTCCTCAGTTATGGTAGGTTTGGTACCTACATTAGTAATGCCATCCCAAAACCTGCCTTCCACTTCTATCTTTGTAGCGTAGACACCAAAAGGAATCTGAATCTTCTCTTTAGGATATTCTACATTGGCTGTGGGAAATCCTAAATTCGTAGCCAATCTCCTTCCATGCAGTACCGTCCCCATTAAATAAAAGGGATGTCCCAAAATTTCATTGGCTTTTCTCATTTCGCCCTGTTCTAAAATTCTTCTAATTTCTGTAGAACTGATTTCTACTTTCTGGTTTCGTATCTTTTTTATACTCGTAACAACATATTGATATGTTTTTCCAAGTTTTCTCAATAACGAAACATCTCCTTTTTTCTTATGACCAAATCGAAAATCTTCTCCCACAATTACATGCTTTACTTTAAACTTGTCCACCAGATATTTTTTTATAAATTCTTCTGGTTCTAAATTAAGAAATTCCTCTGTAACCTCCACTTCATAATAATCATCAATCCATGAAATCTGATTGAAAAAAAACATTTTCTCTTCTTTCGAAAAAATGGATACTTCTTCTGTCTGATTCAGATAAACCTGTGGAGATTTCGAAAAAGTAAACAACAATGTTGACATTCCTTTTTCTTTCTGCTTTTTTAATTCAGCCAAAAGTTCTCCATGACCTAAATGAATTCCATCGAATTTTCCAATGGTAACCGCCGTATGCAGTTTGCTTTTGTACTCTTCCTTACAAATATTCATCTTGACATTCCTAACTACTGTAACACAACTTTTTTAATCCCTAACCTAAAAATAGTTTGTGTGGTTTCAAATCCGGGCCTTCCCATTCATATAATCCAATAAACTCATTTCTGGCATCATACACACGAACCAAAGAATCTGTTTTTTGTAATACAAACCAGCTGCCTTTCAATTTGTTTCCGTTTAACAGCCATTTATCATACTTTTCCTCGATTACAACCTTAGGATATCCAAGGAACGGAGTATCCACCGGAGAAATAAAGGATTCCAGATTTCCCTGTTCTACGATTTCCTTTACCTGCTCCAATTTCAAGCTGTCTTTTATTAAAAATGAGGATACTTTGGTTCTTACCAATTCCTGCATTGCTCCTCCTACGGACAACTTTGCTCCGATATCCCGGCAGATGCTTCTTATGTATGTACCTTTACTGCATTCTATTTCCATGGTTACATAAGGTAGTTCCATCTTAAGAATCTCAATCCGATAGATTTCGATTTCTCTTCCTTCTCTTTCAATGGTAATTCCTTCTCTTGCCAGCTGGTACAATTTTTTTCCATTTACTTTTATGGCAGAATACATAGGAGGTATCTGCAACTGCTTTCCAATAAAGCTTTCAATAACCTCCCTGACTCTTTCTTCTTCCAGCATGGAAGTATCACTTTCCTTTAAAATCGTTCCGGTCATGTCTTCTGTATCTGTTTCTATTCCTAAACGAAGTACAACCTGATAAATCTTATCTTTATCCGTAAGCATATCACAAAGTTTTGTTCCTTTTCCCAAACACACTGGCAATACCCCCTCAGCCTGAGGGTCCAGTGTGCCGGTATGACCAATTTTTTTCTGCTTTAAAACTCCTCTTAAAATAGCAACCACATCATGGGAAGTATAGCTCTTTTCTTTATAAATATTGATTAATCCGTGATACACTTATCTTCCTCCAGATTCTGCTCATAATCAAGAAGCTGTTTTTCAATATGTGCAGATACATTATTGATGACATCGTGGATAGAACTTGCAGGTAAGGTACAGCCTGCAGCTCTGATGTGTCCGCCACCGCCAAAATACGAAGCAATTTTACTTACATCAACATAGCTGTTAGACCGCATGCTCACCTTGTATTCCCCATTTGGTTTCTCATATACAAATAAAGCAACTTCAATTCCTTTTGTAAGCCTTAACTGGTCTACAATTCCATCCAAATCGATAGAAGTAGCACCATAAAAATCCAGTACATTCTTCTTTAAATAAGTTACAATACCCTTTCCATTTAAGAACAAAATACTTTCCATCAAAGCTCTTCCCAACAATTGATTTTGCATATAAGTCTTTGCATAAAAGGTGTCATCAATAATCTTTTGCGTCTGAATACCTTTTTCTACTAATTGCCCTGCCACTTCCATAGAATGCTTTGTGGTATTAGAATAGCGAAATGCTCCGGTGTCATGAACCAAACCTAAATACAACGAATCTGCTGTTTCCTTTGAAATCTTATCAAACTCTAACAAGTCAAACAATAATTCACAGGTAGAACTGGATTCCGGATGAATAATATCCACATCCGCATATCCTCTGTTGCTGATATGATGGTCTACACAAACCGTTCTTTTTGCATTTTGGAAACATTCATAAAAATCCTGAAATCTCTTATCATCTCCACAATCCAAAGCAATACATAAATCATATTCTTTTCCATCCCATTCATGTAAAATGGTTTTTGCAGAATCTAAGAAATAAAATGATTCTTTAAAAGGCTGCAGATAAATTTGAACATTTTTATCTTTATAGTTATCTGATATATATTGATAAACAGCCGTACAGGAACCAACGCAATCACCATCCGGACTAGAATGTCCAATAATGCCTATGGTTTTGGCATTTTCAATTTCCTCAATTAACTTATTCAATATTATCCCCATCCTCATTTTTTATCTGACTTGTAACTTCGTCAATTTTCCTTGACATTAAAACTCCATATCCAATAGAGTCATCCATAATAAATTTAATTTCTGGTGTGTTTCTTAAATTAATGCTTCTTGCAAGTTCTTTACGAACAAATCCAACTGCACTATTAAGACCTGCAAGGGTTTCCTTTTTATCTTCCTCATCACCAAGAACACTGATATATGCCTTGCACTGCTTTAAATCAGGAGTTACTTCTACGGAAACTACCGAAGTCATGGAATGGATTCTTGGATCCTTGATTTCCCTACTGATAATCCGGCTTAATTCCTTTTGAACCTCACCATTAATTCTAGTGTTTTTAATACTGTTCTTTCTCATAGTTTTGCTCTATTATCTAGGCACTTCCACCATAATGAAGGCTTCGATTAAATCTCCTTCTTTTACATCATTGAATTTTTCCATAACAAGACCACACTCGTATCCTGCCTTTACTTCCTTTACATCATCCTTAAATCTCTTAAGAGATGCCAAAGGTCCTTCAAAAATCTTTTCTTCTTCTCTGGTAATTCTTACTGAAGCGTTTCTTGTAATGTTACCATCCAGTACATAGGAACCTGCAATCGTACCTACTCCGGAAGCCTTGTATGTCTGACGTACTTCCAAATGTCCGATTACCTTTTCTTCGTACACTGGATCTAACATTCCCTTCATGGCAGCTTCAATATCTTCAATGGCATTGTAAATAACACGGTAAAGTCTTAAATCCACCTTTTCTCTTTCTGCAACGGATTTTGCCATAGCATCCGGACGAATGTTAAATCCAATGATAATAGCGTTAGAAGCAGATGCCAAAATAACGTCAGATTCATTAATAGCACCAACACCGGCATGAATGACCTTAATCACAACTTCTTCATTGGAAAGTTTTAATAAGCTTTGTTTTACCGCTTCTACAGAACCTTGAACGTCTGCTTTTACTACCAGATTCAATTCTTTTACATTACCTGCCTGAATTTGAGAGAACAAATCATCCAAAGATAATTTTGACTTCGTATCAGCCAGCATTTTTTCTCTTCCATAAGCAATAAATACTTCTGCCATAGAACGAGCTTCTTTTTCGTTTGCAGTTCCTACAAAAATTTCTCCAGCCATAGGAACTTCATTTAATCCAAGAATTTCTACAGGTGTAGATGGCGTAGCTTCATTCACTCTACGTCCCTTATCGTCAATCATGGCACGTACTTTACCATATGCATTTCCCACTGCAATGGCATCTCCTACCCGTAATGTTCCCTTTTGAACCAATACGGTAGCCACCGGACCTCTTCCCTTATCTAACTGACCTTCAATTACCAAACCTCTTGCTTTACGGTTTGGATTTGCTTTTAATTCCAATACTTCTGCTGTAAGAAGAATCATATCCAAAAGGTTATCAATACCTTCTTTGGTATGGGCAGAAACCGGACAAAAGATGGTGCTTCCACCCCAGTCTTCTGCGATTAATTCATATTCCACTAATTCCTGTTTTACACGTTCAATATTAGCACTTTCTTTATCAATCTTATTCACTGCAACAATGATTTCAACTCCTGCTGCTTTCGCATGGTTGATAGCTTCTACAGTCTGTGGCATAACACCATCATCTGCTGCTACTACTAAGATAGCGATATCTGTGGACTGAGCTCCACGCATACGCATAGCGGTAAACGCTTCATGTCCCGGAGTATCCAAAAATGTAATTTTCTGACCATCCACATCTACAGTATACGCACCAATATGCTGAGTAATACCACCGGCTTCTCCTGTGGTAACAGAAGTCTGGCGAATGGCATCCAAAAGGGAAGTTTTACCATGGTCTACGTGCCCCATTACACATACAACCGGTGGACGTTCTTTTAATTTAGTTTCGTCTTCTTCTTCCTCTTTTAACATTTCTTCAATTACATCAACCTTTGGTTCCGGCTCACAAATACAGTTGTATTCTAATGCGATTTCTTCCGCCTGCTCATAAGTCAGTTCTGAATTTACATTCAGCATTTTTCCTGATAAAAACATCTTCTTGATTAATGCTGCTGCCGGTTCCTTTAATTTATCTGCAAAATCTCTTACTGAAATCACTTCCGGAAGGATAATGGTACGAATGGTTTCTTCTACAGTGGTTTCTTCTTTTACTTTTGTTTCTTCCATTGATTTTCCTTGTTCTTTCTTATTCTCGTTTGTGTTCTTTTGATTGTTCTTATTCTTTTGTTTATGATTGCCCTGATTTGCAAAAGAATTCTGTTGTTTTCCATTTTTGTTTTCTTTTTGTTTTTCTTCCTTTGGCTGTGGTTGTTCTTTCTTTTGCTCTGGTTTTGCCTCATTCTTTACCACATTTTTTTCTTCTTGTTTTTCCTGTTTTTCTTCTTTTACTACTTCTTTTTCCTGTTTCTTTCCGTTAATCTGATCCATTACCATGTTGGCCTGTTCTTCTGTAATGGCACTCATATGACTTTTTACTTCAATTCCCTGTTCTTTTAAAATCGAAATAATATCCGTACTACTTTTATCTAAACTTTTTGCCAACTCATGTATTCTCATTTTCGACATTACTTACACCTCCGCACTATTGTTACAATCCATATGCTTTATGATAACATCCGAAAAACCTGCTTCCGTTATTGCCACAGAAGCTCTCATCTCTTTTCCAATGGCATGTGCCAGACTTTCCTTATTACCATATATTCTAAGTGGAACGTTATAAAAATTACACATATTGGTAAACATCTTTTTTGTATTATCTGAAGCGTCTGAAGCCACAATTACCAAATATGCGTGGGCTGATTTTACTGCTTTTTCCGTAGCAAATTCACCACTGACTACTTTTCCTGCCTTCGTTGCCATTCCCAGCATGGCAAATGCTTTATCTGTTTTCAAGACGATCCAACTCCTCTTCCAATTCAGTATAGATTTCTTCTGGAATCTTTGTTTTTAAAGAACGTTCTAAACCTTTGTTCTTTAATGCCATAAGTAAACATTCTTTCTTAAAACAAATGTATGCACCTCTGCCATTTTTCTTTCCCGTTGCATCTAATTCAATTTTTTCTTCAGGAGTTTTTATCACTCGAAGCATTTCTTTTTTTTCAGCCATCTCACGACAGCCAATACATTGTCTTGTTGGAATTTTTTTCGGCAATTTCGTCACATCCTATTCTATGGTTTCCTACTCTTTTGCTTACGACTGTGTCATTTGTTCCTCTTCTTTGTCATCACTACCTGCCATGCCAGCCTGTGATTCACTCTTAATGTCAATCTTATATCCGGTAAGTCTTGCAGCAAGTCTTGCATTCTGACCTTCTTTACCGATTGCTAAAGATAATTGATAATCTGGAACAATTACCTTGGCACTCTTTTCTTCTACATCCACATCTACAGATACTACTTTTGATGGGCTTAATGCGTTTTCAATCAATACAGCGGGATCTTCGCTCCAGTTGATAATATCAATTTTTTCACCTTTTAAATCATTTACGATAGCATTTACTCTGGCTCCATTCAAACCAACACAAGCTCCAACAGGGTCTACATCTTTGTTATTGGACCATACTGCAATCTTGGTTCTGGAACCTGCCTCTCTCGAAATACTCTTAATTTCAACAGTTCCATCTGCTACTTCTGTTACTTCTTTTTCAAATAATCTTTTCACTAAATCAGGATGGGTTCTGGATACCAGAATTTTAGGTCCTTTGTTATTGGAACGAACTTCAATAATATATAATTTAATTCTTTCCGTAGGTTTAAATACTTCTCCCGGAACCTGCTCGCTTTCAGTTAATACTGCATCTGTCTTATCGTCTAAGCTTACACTAATATTCTTACCAACGTATCTTTGAACGATACCGGTAACAATGTCTTTTTCCTTACATTGAAAATGATTATATAAAGCATTTCTTTCTTCTTCTTTTATTTTTTGTACAATAACGCTTCTTGCCTGCTGTGCTGCAATACGTCCGAAGTTTTTCGGAGTAATTACCACATTTACAACATCTCCCACTTCATAACGAATATTCATCATTTTTGCTTCTGCCAGACTGATTTGTAATGCCGGATCTTCTACAGTTTCCACTACCTCTTTTTCTGCCAATACACTAATGTCACCATTTTCTCTATCCATGGTCACTTTAATATTTTCTTCTTTTCCAAAGTCACGTTTACATGCTGCAAAAATCGATTTTTCAATGGCTTCGAACAGAATTTCTTTGTCGATTCCTTTCTCCTTTTCTATCTGGTTTAATGCAGCGATTAATTCTGAACTCATTTTTATCTCCTCCTATAGTTTATTAAAAGTCTAATGCTAATCGTATCAGGGCAATATCATTTCGGTTAAAGATAATTTCCTGCCCATTTTGTATGGTTATGGTATTTTCATCAAAAGCAACCAGTTGTCCTTCAAACTCTTTTTGTTTGTCTATGGCTTTATATAACTTTACTTCTACATCGGAACCAATGCTTCTTTGCAAATCTTTATCTTTCTTTAATGGTCTTCCAAGGCCTGGGGAACTTACTTCCAAAATATACGCATCCTCAATAAAGTCATCTGCATCTAATTTCGCTTCTAACTCCCTGCTGATGGTAACACAGTCATCAATATTAATACCACCCTCTTTGTCTGCGAAAACTCTTAGATAATAATTGGAACCTTCTTTCACAAATTCCACATCTACCAGTTCAAACTGATGGGCATCCACGATTGGCTGAACCAATTCTTCACATTTCTTTTCAATTTCTGTCTTTTTCAGCATATTTCCCTTCCTTCCGAGAACCATTGAAAGATTTACTTTCAGTCTACTCTCTTGTTTTTCAACAAATTGAAAGAGTGGACTCACGCCCACTCTTAACTCTAACATCTATATTACTAAATTTAAGTATACCACCGATTTTTAAAAGATACAAGTCTTTTTTATAAAAATTCTGATACAACTCTCCAATGATTCATGATGTATCTCGTAACCTGCCAGCAAAGAGAACCAATTCGACTAATATAAATTCTTTGGCATCTCTAATTTCGGAGAATACCCCTTTTCAAACAATGCTTTGATAATTTTTTCCTTATGTTCATGACCAAATGCTTCCATGGTAATAGTCAGTTCCACCGCTCTGTTTCTGTTAATGCTTACGAACTGATTATGCTCTAATCGGATAATATTTCCTTGTTCCTTAGCAATTACCTTAGATACATTTACTAATTCACCCGGCTTATCCGGCAACTGAACAGACACTGTAAAAATTCTTTCTCTTTCAATCAAACCATGCTGAATAACAGAAGACATGGTTATAATATCCATATTACCTCCACTTAAAATGGACACTACTTTCTTATCTGTACATTTTAAATGTTTTAATGCTGCTACCGTAAGCAAGCCGGAGTTTTCAACCAACATCTTATGATTTTCCAAAACATCTAAGAACGCAAGAATTAACTCCTGATCTTCAATGGTAATAATACTGTCAACGTTCTGCTTTACATAAGGGAAAATATTACTTCCCGGTGTCTTTACTGCGGTACCATCTGCAATGGTATCCACAGTTTCTAATGTAACCACCTTATCTGCTTCTAAAGACGCCTGCATACAACTTGCACCTGCCGGTTCCACACCGATTACCTTAATCTTAGGATTCAATAATTTTGCAAGAGCAGAAACACCGGTAGCCAGTCCGCCTCCTCCGATTGGAACCAGAATATAATCTACCGTAGGAAGTTCCTTGAATATTTCCATAGCAATACTTCCCTGTCCTGTTGCAACATCTAAATCATCAAAAGGATGGATAAAAGTATATCCTTTTTTCTTTGCTAATTCCAATGCATATTCGCATGCCTCATCATATACATCTCCGTGTAAGATAACTTCTGCTCCATGAGCCTTGGTACGGTTAATCTTAGTAAGTGGAGTACTGGTTGGCATTACAATAACAGCCTTTACTCCATAAACCTTAGCAGAATATGCCACACCCTGAGCATGATTTCCGGCGGATGCAGTAATAATTCCCTTTTGTCTGTCTTCTTCGCTTAAAGTACTTATCTTATAGTAAGCACCTCTAATTTTATATGCACCGGTAAGTTGTAGGTTTTCCGGTTTTAAATAAACCTGATTCCCTGTCATTTCTGAAAAATAATCACTTTTTATCAAATCTGTAGGTAACACAACTTTTTGAACAATATCATATGCCTGTTCAAATTTCTTTAATGTAAGCATCTTCTTCACTCTTTTCTTATTGTTTTCATTCTTTTATGATAGCACTATGAAAATTTATGTCAAGTAAATCTTTTTCACTATTCCTCTGTTTCTTCGTCTTTTTGGAATAGTGCCTGCACAAAGTTATCTGGGTCAAATCTCTGTAAATCATTGATTTTTTCACCCACTCCAATATATTTTACCGGAATATCCATTTCAGAATGAATGGCAATGGCAATTCCTCCCTTAGCAGTACCATCCAGTTTTGTTAAAATGATACCATTAATATTTCCTACTTCTTTAAATTGCTTTGCCTGAGCCAAAGCATTCTGTCCTGTAGTTCCATCTAAGACGATTAAAGTTTCGCATACTGCATCCGGATATTCTCTTTCAATAATTCTTCTCATCTTACCTAATTCATCCATAAGATTCTTTTTATTATGAAGTCTTCCTGCAGTATCACATAATAAAATGTCTGCATTTCTGGATTTCGCTGCAGCGATGGCATCATAAATCACTGCTGATGGATCGGAACCTTCCTGTTGCGCAATGATATCGACTCCTGCACGATTGGACCATTCCGTCAGCTGTTCAATCGCAGCAGCACGGAAGGTATCTGCTGCTGCTAAAATAACCTTTTTTCCTCTGGCTTTATATTGGGCAGCTAATTTTCCGATAGAAGTGGTTTTTCCCACTCCATTTACACCTATGATTAAAACAACTGTCTTCTTATCCTCAAAATCATAAGCGTCATCTTCTACCAACATCTGATTTTTAATGATATTGATTAACATTTCCCTGCATTCTTCCGGCTGTTTGATTTTCGCTTCTTTTACTTTCACTTTTAAATCTTCAATGATATTGGTGGTAGTTTCAATTCCTAAATCTGCCATAATCATGGTTTCTTCCAGTTCATCATAAAAATCATCGTCAATTTTTGAAAAGCCTGTAAAGATATTTTCAAAACTACTTGCAATATTATCTCTGGTCTTGGTTAAGCCACTAACCAAACGTTTAAAAAAACCTTTCTTTTCCTCTGTCATACTTTTTCTTCCTCCTCTAATTCACTAGCAATTAAATTTACAGATACCAATGTGGAAACTCCCTTTTCCTGCATGGTAATACCATACAAGGAATCCGCTGCCTCCATGGTTCCTTTTCTATGGGTAATTACAATAAACTGAGTATCTTTTGTTAATTTATGCAAATAATTTGCATACCGGTATACATTGGAATCATCAAGAGCAGCCTCAATTTCATCCAGAAGACAAAACGGCGACGGCTTTAAGCTTTGTATCGCAAACAACAATGCAATGGCAGTCAACGCTTTTTCTCCACCAGATAACTGCATCATATTCTGTAACTTCTTTCCTGGTGGTTGTGCGATAATACGGATTCCTGCCTCTAAAATATCTTCCTCTTCTACTAATTCCAAAGAAGACTTACCTCCACCGAACAATTCCTTAAATACCTTGTCAAACATATTCTGAATTTCTTTGAACTTCACTGAGAATTGATTTCTCATAACAGCATCCAATTCTTCAATAATCATGTTTAGATTTTTTTGTGATTCCATTATATCAGATTGCTGGGCAGATAAAAATTCATATCTTTCTGAAACATTCTTATATTCCTCTATAGCATTGACATTAACATCCCCCAATGCCTTCATCTGTGATTTGACCGTAGAAAGTTCTTTTTTCATAGCCGTCAAGTCCTGCATGTTTTCATTTTTGAACTCAAGCGCATAATTATAAGTAAGTTCGTATTGCTCCCACATATATCGGTTCGCTTCTTCCTGACTTTGTATCATCCGCTCTTTTTTATCATTCAATCGGAACTGTTCTTTGTCTAAACGACTGATTTCTTCCGACAACTGCTCCCTGACAGAAAAGAAGGCTTTGTGTTTCTTACTGATTTCTTCTTTTTCAATATTCTTTTTCTTCAAACATTCCTCCTGCTCTTTTAAGGAAAGTTCAATGTTTGCAATCTGTTCTTTTTCCTCACACAGCTTCCGTTCTTTTTCTTCTTTTTCCTTTTTTCTTTCTTCCAAGGAATCTTTTAAATTTGTCACTTCTACTTCTAATTCTGCCTGTTCCTTTTTCAAACGGCGAATGTTTGCAATCAAAAAATCATCCTGTTGTTTTAAAGAATGAATGGACAAAGTAACTTCCTGAACCTTCTTTAAAGCCGCTTCTTTTTCTTCCTTTAATTCTGTCAACTGCTGATTCAAGGTTTTTGTATTTTCCTCACAGTTTTTCTGCAATTCTTCATAAACTTTATTCCCATCATAAAGTTCATTCTTACTCTTTTGAATGGATTCAATCTGTACATCCAGTTCTTTGCTTTCTGACTTTATGGATGCGTATGACTTTTCAATTTCTAAAATCTGTTCCTTCGCCTTTTGCAGATTCATTTTTTCAGTATTTTGCTGAAGATTTAAAGTCTGTTCAATGGATTGAAGTTCTTTCAATCTTTCCTGATTGTCTTCCAGTTTTTTCTTTAAAACTTCTTCTTCTTTTAAAGTTGTTTCCCATTCCTTTTTACTTTGCTCTAAAGCGTTCTCCAGTTCTTCCAGTTCTCTTTTTCTACCAAGAAGATTACTGGTATTTTTAAACGCACCACCTGTCATGGCACCACCTGGATTTAATAATTCTCCTTCCAGGGTTACGATTCGCATACTGTATTGATACTTTCTTCCGATTGCCAGAGCATGGTCAATGGTATCTGTTACTAAAATTCTTCCCAGTAATTGTTTGATTAAATCTTTGTATTTCCCATCCGTTTCCACCAGTTCACTAGCAATTCCAATGACTCCAGGTTCTTGTAGTGCTTCCGTTTTCTTGAAAGTATCATTTGCTTTTATGTTCGCTAATGGTAAAAAAGTAGCACGGCCGTACTTATTTTTCTTCAAAAACTCAATTAAATCTTTTGCCGTTCCTTCATCTTCTGTTACGATATTCTGAATACTGCCTCCAAGTGCAGTTTCTACTGCAATTTCATATTCTTTTTTTACTGTAATCAAATCAGCCACAACACCATGAATTCCAGATTTATTTTTCTTCTGCTCCATAACACGTTTGATACTGTTTCCATAGCCATCATAACGCTCTGTAATATTTCTAAGACTTTCCAGTTTCGCTTTGGTTTGATTCCATACATCACTTTGGCCTTGTTTTTTATGGCGGATAGAATCTAAATCTTTTGCATTTATATCCTGTTGCTTAGATAACTCCTCCATCTTAGTACGATTTTCCACCATACTTTGATTGGTCTTATGAAGTTTCTCTTCATATTCAGCCACCAAAAGATTTTGTTGCTCTTCTTTACTTTTATACTGCAAATATCTTTGATTGATTTCAACCTTTTTCACCTGGATATTTTCCAGCATAGCATCATAACGACCCACTTTTTCTTTCACCAAAGAACCTTTGCTGATACATTCAATCATATCTGCCTTGTTCTTTTCGATTTCTGCCTCAATCTGGGTCATCTGCTTTTGAATCCGATTGACAGATTCCTGAGCAATGCTTTCTCCATCATCAGTGGCATCCATCTGCTCATCCAAAGAAGCTTTCTTTTCAAGGTATTCCTTTTTTTCCGCTTCTTTCTTTTCGATATCTCCCTGTGTCTTAGAAATTCGCTCTAAAAAGGACTCTTCTCCTATTTTAGCAGCATTCATTTGTTCCGACAAAACATTCATTCTTCCCTGAGCTTCTTTTTTTAGAAGTTCCTGTTGAAATTGCTGGTTCTTAATCTCTTCCAGTTCCTTTTGTCTTTCTTCCAGTTCCTTTTCCAGGATATCGTATTCTTCTCTGGTAGCCTCGAATTTTTGCTGTTCACTTTTTAACTGCTCATCCACAAATTGAAGCTTTTGCTCCATCTCTTCTAAATCTCTTTTGGTTTTTCCCTGTTCCAATAAATAGACATTAATATCCAATGCCTTTTGCTGGTCCCGTAATACCAAATATTTCCTAGCAACCTCATCCTGTTTCCTTAAAGGTTCTACCTGTCTGGAAAGTTCCGATAAAATATCATTGACACGTTCTAAATTCGCCTTTTGTGAAGCGAGTTCTTTTTGGGTCGCTTCCTTGTTTTTCTTATACTTCACAATACCGGCAGCTTCATCAAACAGTTCTCTTCTTTCTTCCGGTTTCCCGCTCAAGATTTTGTCAATCTGCCCCTGTCCGATAATAGAATATCCCTCTTTACCGATACCAGTGTCAAAAAACAGTGCATTCACATCTTTTAATCTGCAAGGAGTACCATTTAATAAATACTCACTTTCCCCAGAACGGTAAACCCTTCTTGCCACTGTAACTTCTTCATAATCCACAGGAAGACTTTTATCTGAATTATCCAGAGTAATGGCAACATAAGCATAACCTAAGGGTTTTCTGTTTTGTGTTCCTGCAAAGATAACATCTTCCATCTTGCTTCCACGCAGTTGTTTTGCACTTTGCTCTCCCAATACCCAACGTACTGCATCTGCTACATTACTCTTACCACTGCCATTCGGACCAACAATACCGGTAATACCATGTTGAAATTCAAAGGTTATTTTATTGGCAAAAGACTTAAATCCATGAACTTCAATACTCTTTAAATACATATATAACTCCTATTTCTCATCCTTTGATGCAATTAAAGTTTTATATGCAGCCATCTGTTCTGCTGCTTTCTTAGTTTTTCCAATTCCCTTTCCAACTACAATTCCATCTATCACAGCATGTACCACAAATTCTTTTGAATGCTGCGGCCCTCTTTCTTCCACCAGTTCATAGGTTACTTTATTTCCGTCCTTTTGCATCTTTTCCTGCAATATGGTTTTTGCATCATAAAATAATTGTTTTTCCTCAATATCTGTCATTAGAAACTGTTCCACATGGTTTCTCGCAGCTGATAAACCACTGTCTAAATAAATGGCACCAAGAACTGCTTCAAAAACATCACACAAGATAGAATCTCTTTGTCGTCCTCCGGTTAATTCTTCCCCTTTGCTTAATAGCAGATAGTCACTAATTCCCATGGTTCTGGCACATTGGGATAACGTAGCTTCACACACCAGGCTGGCTCTTAACTTTGTAAGTTCCCCTTCTGTCTTTTCCTTATAATGGTCAAACAAATATTGACTTACCACTAATTCTAAAACCGCATCTCCTAAAAACTCCATTCTCTCATAACTATCTTCATGATTTACTTTTCTTTCATTTATATAGGAAGAATGAGAAAATGCCTGTTCTAACAGTTTTTTATTTGAAAAAGTATATCCGATTTTCTCCTCAAACTTTGAATAATCCCGTCCCATTTTTTCCTCCATTTTGAAGTGTTTTTCTCAATTAACTCAATAATTCCATCATCTTTTCATTCATTTTTTCTTCTTTAAAAGAAACGCATTGGAACATTGCATTTTTCATTTCTTTTGCCTTTGCACTTCCATGTACTTTTACTACCAATCCATTTAACCCTAAAAGTGGCGCTCCACCATACTCAGTAGCATCAAATTTTTTCAAAGTTTTCTTCAATGCCGGCAATGCCAGTGCAGCTCCTATTTTGCTCTTCAGATTAGACATAAGACCTTCTTTAATCACTCCAACCATGGTTTTGGATAAACCTTCGGATAATTTCAAAATAACATTTCCTACAAAAGCTTCTGCCACAATGACATCTACTTCTCCCTGATGAATGTCTCTGGCTTCAATGCTGCCAACAAAATTAATATCTGCACAATCCTTTAACAAAGGATAGGTTTCCTTTACCAAGGCATTTCCCTTAGCTTCTTCGGTTCCTATGTTTACAATGGCAACCTTAGGATTCTCCACTTTCATAATATGTTTCATATATAAGGAACCAATCTGGGCGAATTGCACCAAATGATTGGAACGGGCATCCACATTAGCCCCTACATCTAAAATTAAAGTAGCCCCTTTTACCGTCGGCATTAATGTTGCAAGAGGACTTCTTTCAATTCCTTTGATTCTTCCTACAATAAACTGACCTCCTACCAATACAGCTCCGGAACTTCCTGCCGAAATAACCGCATCCGCTTTCTTTTCCTTCACTAAGTTAAGTGCAACCACCATAGAAGAATCCTTCTTCTTCTTAATCGCCATAACCGGAGATTCATCACAGCTTATCTCTTCTTTGGCATCGATAATTTCTACTCTGCTCTGGTCAAAAGCATACTGTGAAATTGTTTCTTTTATATAATCTTCTTTTCCTACTAAATAGCAGAAAATATCATCTCTTTCTCTTACTGCATCCATAGCACCTTTGATAATTTCCTCCGGTGCATCCCCACCCATAGCATCTACAGCAATTTTACATAATTCCTTTTTACCCATCTTACCTATCCTTCCATTTTACTTTCTATTTAATAAAATCAGCTTGTTTCACTCCACTTTATAGTCTTGGAACAAACATCCTTACACAAACTGACATCCCGTTCTTATTTTTTACCGTACAAGAAACTTAAACCAAACTGTCATGTAATCTCATAACAACTGTAAGTTTACTATTTAACCAGCAATAATAATTTTCTTTCCTATACCGTAAAAAATAAGACTTTGTATTAACTACAAAGTCTTATCAGTTTTATTACTTAGCAGTAATAATTTCCTTCTTATCATAATATCCGCAAGCCTTACATACTCTATGAGGCATCATTAATTCACCACATTTGCTGCATTTTACTAATGCAGGAGCAGTCATTTTCCAGTTTGCTCTACGACTATCTCTTCTTGCTTTAGAAGATTTATTCTTTGGACAAATAGACATTTATGTTACACCTCCTTAAAATTGTTGAAGATATCATAGATGGCCGACATCCTTGGATCCGG
This sequence comes from Lachnospiraceae bacterium, assembly GCA_017399685.1. Taxonomy (GTDB): domain Bacteria; phylum Bacillota; class Clostridia; order Lachnospirales; family Lachnospiraceae; genus RGIG1668. The sequence continues at coordinate 101,466 of JAFQBM010000005.1, read as the reverse complement.
AACCGTAGTGTCACAGTCACAGCTGACTAAATTACGATTACAGCCACATACACTACAAATTCCTTTGCAATCTTCCTTACAAAGAACCTTCATAGGAATCGCCAAAGAAATCTCGCCATATGCAAGCATGTCTACATCCAGATTACATCCATCCATAAAATTAAATTCATCTTGGTCATCATTTTCCTCTGTTTTCAAGAAATTAAAATCCACTACTTTTTCCTCGCAAACCGGCACTTCTATCACCACGTCCTCTAAACAGCGATCACATGGTATTCTCAAGGTAGCCTGAAACTCCATCTGGATCAAAAGTTTCTTCTTTCCCTGATTCGTAATTTCCAGTTTCACATCACTGGCAGTTACCGGATACTGGTTCCCTTTATAGGAAATCTCAGTAAACTCAATAGGAACTGTTACTGATTTTTCTTTCTTTTCCGCAGATAAAATATCTGATAAATCAATTAGCATATTGTCTCCATTCTTTATAAAAACATACGCACCTTTGTCATTATACATAGCAAAACCATGTTTGTCAACGATTATTTTTTATTTCATGGGAAATTCTACAAATTTCCCATGACGCTGTTTCTAATATTTTTCTACCAATGCTTTTGTTTCTCTTGCGATAGCAATTTCTTCGTTCGTCGGGATAACACAAACCTTTACGCTGGAATCGGCAGTAGATACAATCCCTTCTTCTCTATAGTTAAGATTTTTTTCTTTATCCAGCTTAATTCCAAGATATCCGAAGTAATCCAATACTTTTTCACGAACTACACCATTATTTTCACCTACACCGGCAGTAAATACGATTGCATCTACACCATTCATGGCTGTGATATAAGAACCGATATACTTTGCTACACGATATTCAAAAGCATCCAAAGCTAACGTAGCTCTTTCATCGCCTTCCTGTTTTTTCGCAATCAAATCTCTAAAGTCAGAAGAAATACCGGAAATACCTAATACACCGGACTTCTTATTTAAAATTTCAATTACTTCTTCTAAAGAAAGATTTTCTTTATGAGCAATATATTGAACCACTGCAGGGTCTAAGTCACCACTTCTGGTTCCCATAATCAAACCTTCCAATGGAGTAAGTCCCATACTGGTATCTACACATTTTCCATTTACCACTGCAGAAACACTTCCGCCATTTCCTAAGTGACATACAATTACCTTGGAATTATCCTTGTCTAAACCAGCTACTTCAATCGTTCTCTTTGAAACATAGCTGTGAGAAGTTCCGTGGAAACCATATTTTCTGATATTATATTTTTCATAATATTCATATGGAATGGCATACATATATGCTTTTTCCGGCATAGTCTGATGGAAAGCAGTATCAAAAACTGCAACCTGTGGAGTATTTGGCATTATTTTTTCACAGGCTTCAATACCAATTAAATTGGCAGGATTATGAAGAGGGCCTAATTCAAAACAAGCCTTAATTACTTCTTTTACTTCGTCATTAATGATAATGGAATCACTGAAGAATTTACCACCATGTAATACTCTGTGACCTACTGCTTTGATTTCATTAATATCTGAAATAACTCCGGATGTTTCATCCTGAAGGGCATCCATCACCATAGCAACTGCATCGTTATGGTCTTTCATTGGTTTTTCTACTACTAAAGTATCTTTTCCAGCCGGCTTATGAGTAAGCTTAGAACCTTCAATTCCGATTCTTTCGCAAATTCCCTTTGCCACAACACTTTCATTTTCCATATCAATCAACTGATATTTTAAAGATGAACTTCCACAATTAATTACTAATATTTTCATTCTACTATTCCTCTCTCATTTATTCCATATTCTGTGCCTGAACTGCTGTAATTGCTACCACACCAACAATATCCTCTGCACTGCATCCTCTGGATAAGTCATTTACAGGAGCTGCGATACCCTGGGTAACCGGACCATAAGCTTCTGCCTTCGCAAGTCTTTGAACCAATTTATATCCAATGTTACCAGCATCTAAGTCAGGGAATACTAAAACGTTTGCATTTCCTGCTACTTCGCTGCCAGGTGCTTTTGCTGCACCAACAGAAGGAACAATGGCAGCATCTGCCTGAATTTCTCCTTCTACCTTTAAATCCGGACAATTTTCTCTTAATATTCTGGTAGCTTCTACTACTTTATCTACATCAGCATGCTTTGCACTGCCTTTCGTAGAATGGGATAACATAGCAACTTTTGCTTCTTTCCCCACTAACAGTTCAAATGTCTTTGCAGAACTTTCGGCAATAGCTGCAAGTTCTTCTGCATTCGGGTTCTGGTTCAATCCGCAGTCTGAGAATACAAAAGTACCATTTTCTCCCATATCACAATTAGGAACCACCATAACAAAGAATGCTGATACTAATTTTGTTCCAGGTGCTGTCTTTAAAATCTGTAAGGATGGACGAAGTACATCTGCAGAAGCATTTACTGCACCGGCAACCATACCATCCGCATCTTTTGCCTTCACCATGGTAACACCAAAGAATAAAGGATTGGTAATCAGAAGTTTCTTTGCATCGTCATAAGTCATTCCTTTACTCTTACGAAGTTCTACTACTAAATTTATGTATTCTTCTAATTTATCATAATTTTCAGGATCTACAAAGGTAGCTTTACTTAAATCAATCCCGTCAGCAGCTTTTTCAATTTCTTCTTTCTTTCCAACTAAAATAATGTTTGCAATACCTTCTTCTAAAACCTTCCCAGCTGCTACTAAGGTTCTTTGATCCATAGTTTCCGGTAATACGATTGTCTTTAAGTTACTTTTTGCTCTTTGCTTAATTTCATCAATAAAAGCCATGATGATGTTCTCCTTTCAATATATGTGATAAACTCATTACTGTTCACATCTGAACAATAGAATAAACTCAACTACGTTTCATTATAAACCATTATTTTCTTGTATACAATACACAATTTCGAAAAAATTGTCTTTTTTAAGATACAATTTTCTTTTGTTTTTTAGGGTTATCATATATACTATAATGCAGATACTAAGGAACAATAGATTTTCCCTAAAATGATATGATAAGGAAGTAATAATATGAAGATATTAGGAATCATAGCAGAATATAATCCGTTTCACAACGGCCATAAATATCAAATTCAAAAAGCAAAAGAATGCACCGGAGCTGATTATGTAGTAGTAATCATGAGTGGACCTTTTGTTCAGCGTGGGGAACCTGCCTTGCTTTCCAAGTATCAAAGAGCAAAAGCCGCATTATCAGAAGGAGCCGATTTGATTATAGAATTACCGGTCTGCTATGCTACTGCCAGTGCTAATTATTTCGCCTTAGGTGCTGTAAACCTGTTACATCAGCTTGGTGTTGTAAGCCATTTGTCTTTTGGTGTGGAAACCCATGATTTAGACCTTTTTTATAAACTGGCTCAATTCTTGGAACATGAAAGTGATGATTATAAGCGAATTTTAAGACAAAATTTAAAAGAAGGACTTCCTTTTCCAAAAGCAAGAAGAAACGCAGTATCTATACTGTTAGGAGAAGAATTCGTCCTCCTCCTTGATACTCCAAATAACATTCTGGCTTTAGAATACATTCTGGCTTTGAACAAATTACAAAGCAAAATAATCCCGGTTCCTATTGCAAGAATAAACAATCAGTATCACCAAAAGGAACTCTCTTCTGCCATTAGTTCAGCTACTGCAATCCGGAGTGCCGTTTTGGATCATCATAGCGATTCATTTTACGAAGCTCTCCCTCCTGCCATGAAAGAAATCTTTCATAAAAACTATGGTAAAACTTTCCCTATTGCCTTAAATGATTTCTCCACTTTTTTTCATTATCACAAAATAACCCAACCTCACCCTATGAGTAGTTATTTCGATGGTACCGAAGAGTTGGAACGTCGTTTTTGGAAGCTTTACTCTCCTACTTTAACTTTAGAAGAACTAATCCTTCTTTTAAAACATAAAGGTTATACAAACACTCGAATTCAGCGTTTTTTATTACATTTTCTTTTGGAAATAACAACTGAACAAATGCAACTTTTCTTGGAAAAAGATATTACTTATTACGGAAAAATACTTGGTTTTCGGACAGATGCCTCTTTACTTTTAAAAGAAATCAGTAAAAATTCCTCTATTCCTGTTTTTTATCGTCCTGTAGACCAACAAAAACTTTCTGATTTAGGAAAAAAAATGTACCATATAGATAAAAAAAGTGAAGAACTATATCAGCTGATTGTGTTGCAAAAATTCCAAACAGAAATACCAAAAGAAAAAACCATAATATTAACTGCACAAACAGAATAATTGTAACTATTCACACGTAAACAGTAATGAATAATTCTCTTTTTCCTTTCATAGAATGTAACACGTACATCTATGAAAGGAATCCAACCATGAAGATTTTGAAAAAGATCCTTCCCCTTATCTGCCTTTTCCTTTTCCTATCCTTCCCCAAAATTACCATGGAAGGCACCAGAAATGGTTTGTTATTATGGTATCAAAATCTGCTTCCGGCCATGCTTCCTTTCATCATTATCTGCGGCGTGATTTTAGTAAATAACTGCGAAAATTTATTCTGCCTTCCCTTCTACCCTATCTACCGCAAAAAAAAGTTTCATAAAAGTCTTCCTTTTTTGTTTTTCATTGGATTTTTCTGTGGTTATCCATTAGGATCAAAAATTTTAAAAGACCTTTACGATAATGGAAATTTTTCAAAATCCTTTGCTAATTTTTTGCTGCCTTTTATTTCAAACATTAGTCCCATGTTTTTACTAGGTTATTTTCACGTTAGTTTATTACAGGAAAGAGCATCTGTTTCCAGTGTACTTGTTATCTTTTATTTTCCTATTTTATTTCTTTTATTGCTCTCCTATTTTATTTACCGGATTTTTTTCAAAAATACCAACATTCCTTCCGAAGAACAAAGTCGTAAAAAAAATAACAGCAGTTTAGATGCTGTTATCTTAGACTCTTTTGAAATTATGATAAAAATATGTGGTTATATCGTTCTTTTTTCCATTATGATTTTACTTGGAAATCATTTGTTTCCAAGCCAGAAAGTAACTCTGTCCTGTTGTTTTTTAGAAGTAACCACAGGACTTAAAAATATCATGTCACTTTCTTTTCTGGAAACGCAAAAAAAACTTGCCCTTGCTTTTGTTTTGCTTAATTTCGGAGGAATCTGCTCTATTTTTCAGGTAAAAAGTGTAACCTCAAAGGATTTTTCCCTTATCTGGTACATCATCGCAAAGGGACTCCTTAGTTTTTTTACCTATCATCTGGCCTTATTCCTACTCTAAATCTTCCATTTCTTCCAGTTCCTGCTCAGAAATGGTTGCAGTTTCTTCTTCCGCCTGCTGGAACACTTCAATCTGCTGGTCAATCTCTGCACGATTTGCTGAGATTACATCCAGACTTTGATTTAATGCGGTACTTAAATTTTGAAAAGCAACTGCATTTTCTTCCAAAGTTCTCTTTATGTAGTTTTCAATATCTCCTAAAGTATCTATGGTGTAATACAATGCACCGGAACGCATTTGCTTTGCTTCATCCCGTGCCTGGTCCAAAAGACTCTTAACATATTCCTGAGTCTCCCCAACCATGTCCTTACATTCCTGCTTTGCAGCTTCAATGAGTTCCTCTGCCTTTATCTGTGCATTCTTAACGATTTCACTTTCTTCTATCATAGCAGCCGCCTCTGCTTTGGCATTAGAAAGTATATTTTCTGCTTCTTCTCTTGCACTGTCAAGAATTCCATCTTTGTTCTTAACGATTTTCTGACTGCGTTCCATTTCTCCCGGAAGGCGTAACTTCACTTCCTGAATCATCATCATAAGTTCTTCCTTGTCCACATAAATTTTCTTCGGAGACAATGGAGCCAGTTTTATCGTGTCTACATATATTTCTAAATCGTCTAAATAATCAACAATTGTTTTTTTCGCCATTTTTCGTTCCTCCTAGGATAGTGTAATCTGAAATTTTTCATACACCGGCTTAATTACATTTTCCGGTACCAAAGATTCGATACTGCCACCAAACTTCGCAATTTCCTTTATAGCACTGGAACTTAAGTAAGCATATTCTACACTTGTGGTTAAAAACATGGTATCCACATCCGGATTCAGTTTATTATTAAGCTGGGACATCTGTAATTCATATTCAAAATCTGTAATCGCCCGAAGTCCTCTGACAATTACATCTGCATTTTTTTCTTTCGCGAAATCTACCAACAGACCGGAAAATGATTCTACTGTCACCTTTTCCATATCTTTTACTGCTTCTTGAATCATCTTAACACGTTCTTCCACCAAAAACAATGGTGACTTTGAACTATTATTTAATACTCCTATGATTACTTTATCAAATATTTTAGCTGACCGCCTAATTACATCTAAATGCCCTAATGTAATAGGATCAAAGCTGCCTGGATAAATTGCTGTCTTCATATTACCCTCCGTATAAATACCGTTTTATTACTCGTTCACGTACTTCTTACGAATAAAAGTATGTTTATTGGTTTTATATCTTTTTTCTTTGTATACTTCAAACATGGTTTGCTCCAAATAAGAAAACTCTGTCTGCAAATCCGATTCTACTATTATCATAATATCATCATCTAAATCTACAGCTTCATTTAATTTAGATAATACACTCTTTTCCAGTTCTTTTCCATATGGAGGGTCCATAAAAATAATATCTAATGGAGTCTTATTTTTTAAAAGAGAATCTAAAGCAACAAACACATCCTGTTGTAAAACCACCGCATCTTTCTCCAGTTTTGTATGCTGAAGATTTTGCCGGATACACTCCACTGCCTTCTTGTTTTCTTCCACAAAATATACTTTATCTGCACCTCTGCTTAATGCTTCAATTCCAATCGCACCACTTCCACTAAATAAATCCAAAAATACAATTCCATAAAGATTGCTTCCTATTACGTTAAACAATGTTTCTTTTGTGCGGTCTGTCGTGGGTCTTGTATTCATTCCTTCTATAGTTTGTAATTTTATACTTCTTGCTGTTCCTGCTATTACTCTCATTTTTCCTGCTTTCCGATTTAAAATTTATCCTAACTTTATTTTTGGTATAAATATCATATTATATCACAATTTTTACTGATTACAACTATAAATTATTCTCATTTCCTTTACAAACATCGGTTGTTCTTTTTTTTACAAACATTGGTTGTTTTGTTTTTTTGAAATTTACTCATACTAACACTGTAACTTGTAGTTCACATTTTGAAACGGAGGAATCCTATGAGTCGTCAAAAAAACCCAGAAGTTCCACAAGCAAAAAGTGCCCTTGACAAGTTCAAGTTTGAAGTTGCAAAAGAAATCGGTGTACCTTTAAAAGAAGGTTATAACGGTGACTTAACTTCATACCAAAACGGTAGTGTAGGTGGTCAGATGGTTAAGAAAATGATTGCCGCACAGGAAAAAGAAATGATGAAAAATTCATAATACAAACCATTTATCGAAATGATTCTCTATCTTAATCTTTAAAAATAAGATGATATAAGATACGGCATGAATCATTAGGGATTTGTATTCTTTTTCAACCGTAAGCTGTCGTAATATAATAAAACGTCGATGAAAAGTTGTTACTGTTCCTATATCAATAGTAACAATCCTCTTTTACCATACGACATATAAATTATAATACGGCAGCTTTACATAATTAAGGCTTTTGACATATAATCCGGAAGCATTCCTTCCTTTAACAATCCCTTTTCCTTCAGTTCGTTTACCGATTCTTTGGCGCTTCTCAACATTTCCTGGTCGTTATATATGTCACCAACTTTAAAATCAAATTCTCCACTTTGTCGGATTCCAAAAAAATCTCCCGGTCCTCTCAGCCTCAAATCTTCATTGGCAATGTAAAAACCATCATTGGAATGATTCAAAACCTCCAGACGTTCTTTGGTTTCTTTGCTGTCCTTTTTATACATCATAATGCAGTAGGATTGATGGCTTCCTCTTCCTACCCGTCCCCTTAACTGATGCAATTGTGCAAGTCCAAAACGTTCTGCATTTTCTATCATCATGACTGTCGCATTTGGAACATTAATTCCTACTTCAATGACTGTGGTAGAAACTAAAATCTGAATCTTTCCTTCTGCAAAATCCTTCATAACAAGTTCTTTTTCCTGTGGTTTCATTTTTCCATGTAGCTTTCCTACTTTCATTTCATTTTGATAATATTCTTCCAGTTTATTTTGATAGGATGTTACGTTTTCCAGTTCCGAATTTTCCCCCTCTTCCACCATAGGGCAAATAATATATGCCTGTCTTCCCTCCAAAATCTGTTTCTTTATAAAATCGTAAGCTGTGTTCCGATAACTGGTACCAACCACACAATTCTTGATAGGAAGACGGTTTTTCGGCAGCTCATTTACAATAGAAATATCCAGGTCACCATATAATATAATGGCAAGGGTTCTGGGAATCGGTGTAGCACTCATAATCAAGGTATGAGGAGCATTTCCTTTTAAACTTAATTTTTCTCTTTGTTTTACTCCAAAGCGATGCTGCTCATCTGTAATAACCATACCTAAATTTTTAAAGGTAACTTTATCCTCCAACAAAGCATGGGTTCCAATCACGAGACTGGTAATGCCTTCTTTCAGATTTTCATAACACCTCTTTTTTTGTGCAGCAGGAGTGGAACCAGTCAGAAGTTCCACCTGATAAGGTAAGTCTTTAAACAACTCTATCATTTCCATATAGTGTTGTTTCGCAAGCACTTCTGTAGGTGCCATTAAAGCCCCCTGGTACCCACTTTCCAACATATAGAATAAAGCACAAATAGCAATAATGGTCTTTCCAGAACCTACGTCTCCCTGTACCAGACGGTTCATGACATATTCACTCTGCAAATCTTTTCGTATATCACTTAACACATTTTTTTGTGCATTCGTTAATTCATACGGAAGTTTCGTCAACAATGGTGTTAAGGAAACCTTGTCACTTATTGGATTTTCATTCTTTCTTTTAATATCCTGTTCCTTTAACCACTCCATAGAAGCCAGAAAAGCAAAAAACTCATCAAAAGCTAATCTTTTTCTCGCCATAAGAACTTCTTCCTTATTCTTCGGAAAGTGCATCATATAAGTAGCCTGAAAAATATCTGTCAACTGATATTTATCCACCAGATATTCCGGCAGATACTCTTTCGTCTTCGCAACGGACTCCAATGCCTGTTTCACTGACTTTTGAATCAGCTTATTGGAAAGCCCTTGGGTGGATGAATAAACCGGAACCAAAGTCTGTTTTTGCTTCTCATATTCTTCTACCTTATAATACTGAGGTTGTTCCATCACCAGTTTTCCGTATTTTTTCGAAACTTCTCCTACAAAAACGTAAGTATCTCCTAGATGGAAAAAGTTCTTTAAATATGGCATATGATACCAACAAACTTCTATGGAACCGGTATGATCCCGAATCTTTGTAACCGTGATGTTTATCTTTGAAGGATTTCTGGCAATTGGTTTTTGACAAATCTGTCCAAAGACAGCCACCTTTTCCTCTAACAAAACATCTTCTATCGGCAAAGGATCTTTAAATTCCTGATAAGACTTTGGATAAAACTTTAAAAGATCATCAATTGTTTGTATCCTTTTTTTCGAAAATAACTTTGCTGTTTTTTCTCCAATTCCCTTTACCACCATAATGGAATCACTTCGTTCCAAACCATCACCCTCTTTTATTCAACCGAGAAAATATAGTAATAAACCGGCTGTCCTCCACATTGTAATTCAACTTCTACAGATGGGAAACATTGCGAAATCTTTTCTGAAATAGAATTTGCTTCTACCTCACCTACTTCAGTACCATAGTAAATAGTAATCAATTCGCTGTCTTTTTGCACCATATTCTCCAATAATTCCAAAGACACTTTTTCCTTATCGGTTCCTACACTAACCAGACCTTTATCATTCATTCCCATAAAGTCCCCATTATGAATTTCTTTTCCTTCAATGTTTGTGTCACGCACTGCATAAGTAATCTGCCCCGTTAATACCTGAGTACTCATGTCCTTCATGGATTGCAGATTATCTTCCAATTCTGCATTTTCATCAAACCCAATCATAGCAGAAATTCCTTGTGGGATGGTTTTGGTTTCTATTACAACAATATTTTTATCTTCTGTTAAATCCCTTGCCTGATTAGCTGCTAAAATAATATTTTTATTGTTCGGAAGAATAAAAATGTTTTTCGCATTGATTTTGGCTATAGCATTCAGAATATCCTCTGTACTTGGATTCATGGTCTGTCCACCTTCAATTACTACATCTGCTCCTAAAGAGGTGAATATCTCTTCCATACCCTTTCCTGCACAAATGGTAACAAATCCATATTCTTTCAGCGGTAATGCTGTTTTTTCTAATTCTTCTTTTTCACTTTGCTCTTTTGCTAATTTCTCAGCATCCTTAATTAATTTTTCTTGATGCTCTTCTCTCATATTATCAATCTTCATACGAGATAAAGCACCATAGGTTAATCCTTTTTCAAATGCCAATCCAGGATGGTTTGTGTGTACATGTATCTTCACAATCTCATCATCTGCCACTACCACTAAAGAATCGCCAATGGAACCTAAATATTCTTTTAATTCCATTTCATCTTGAGAAGTAAATTCTTTTTCCAGTAAAATAATAAATTCTGTACAATATCCGAACTTGATATCCACAGGTTCTTCTTCTGATATTTCTATCTTTTTCGCTGCTACAACCGGTGTTTCAATCACCGTCTCAATCCCTTTTATCTCATCAAGGATTCCATGCATTACTTCCATCAATCCCTGACCACCGGAATCTACCACTCCAGCTTCTTTTAATACTGGTAACATGTCCGGCGTTTTCTCTAATGTCTCATCACCATATGTTACAACTGCCTCCAGCCATTGTTCTATATCCTTCATAGAACCAGCTACTTCATCACCTTTCTTTGCCATGGCCTTGGCAACGGTAAGAATCGTACCTTCTTTTGGTTTCATAACCGCCTTATATGCAGTAGCTACTGCCTGGTTAAAAGCATCAGCCAGAATAAAGGTATCTAGCTTATCATGCTTTGAAGCAACCTTTGAAAAACCACGGAAAAGCTGGGATAAGATGACTCCGGAATTTCCCCTTGCTCCGCGTAAGGAACCGCTGGAAACCGCCTTCATCACCTGTTCCATAGAAGCATCAGAAAGTGCAGATACTTCCTTGGCAGCCGCCATAATAGTTAGTGACATATTCGTTCCTGTATCTCCATCCGGAACCGGAAATACATTTAACTCATTGATATATTCTTTTTTTGCTTCTAATCGATATGCTCCCGCCAAAAAACATTTTTGAACTTTTTCGGCTGCTATTTGTTTGATTGACACAACTTATTCCTCCCGAAACCATATTAATCTAAAATTCGTACACCTTCGACATAAATATTAATACATTTTACTTTCATTCCCAAAAATTCTTCTAACTTATAAGTAACGGAATCCTTTAAATTTTCTGCTACTGCAGCAATGCTTACTCCATACGCTACTATTACATGATAATTTACAACAACACCATCGTTTTCAATTACAACATTTACACCTTTACTAATGCTGTCACCTTTTAGTAACTTTACTAATCCATCTTTTACACTTACCACAGCCATACCTACAATACCAAAACATTCCATGGCACAAAGTCCGGCATATTGGGCAACTGCTTCATTTTCTACAATAATATCACCTAACTCAGTATTCATATGTCCCTTCATGAAAAATCCTCCATTTCAAATTCAAAAAAACTGTCATAATCCAAACTGTGAAACATTTCATTCAAAATCAATCCCTGAATCATGCTATTACGCAGTAACTAGAATCTCATATTTTCATTCCACATACATTACAGTATACCTTTTTTTTTACTTAATTACAACCTCAGGAATGCATTGTTTTAAAAAAAATAAAAAATTTTCATTTTTTTCTTGCATTATTGGTTCTTATCTGATAAAATTGGTTTGTTGTAAGCCCATAGGCTAAAAAATGCAAGGAGGTGTCATTCATGGCTAAATGTGCAATTTGTGATAAAGGAGTTCATTTTGGTATCCAGGTGAGCCATTCACATAGAAGAAACAATAAAATGTGGAAATCTAACGTAAAATCAGTTAAAGTTATGGTTAATGGAGCTGCTAAGAAGATGTATGTTTGTACTTCTTGCTTAAAGTCTGGCAAAGTTGAAAGAGCTTAATTTGAAAAATTCGAAAGACTATCTTACGATAGTCTTTTATTTTTTACAAAACAAACAATATGCTAATACTAATAAAACCACAATTAAGAAAAAAAAGAAAAAGCCCTCTTCCATGATGCAACTAATTATCATTCCAATCGCTATAAAAAACAAAGCAAAACCAATCAACCGACACATAGACTCTCCCCTTTTCTTTTACTCTTGGTAATTACCTGTTTACTATATTGTATGCAAAATCATTTCTTTTTTTCCAAAAACAAAAAGAGCAAAAGGAAATTCCTTCGAAAATCATCCTAATGATTTCTAACATATCATATCCAATCGTATTTGAATGCATAGAACCATTTTAGGAGTATTCCGGAACACCCTTCACCCTTTTTTAATTTTCCTATTTAATAACAGGAATTCTCTTTGTCTTTTGTAATTTTTTCAAATCATTTAAAATCACTGTAAAATATCCTCTAAGTCTTCGCTTTTCTTTCCATTTCCAAAAGAAGCTGTGATTTTATCTATCACTTCTGGAACCATATCCAGAATCTTGGTTAAGCCTTCCTGATTCTTTACATTTACAAGTTTGGTCTGTCCGTTTTGAATTACCAGTACTGCGCTTGGACTCATTTTTCCACCAAGACCGCCACCGGCATTATTATTTCCATCCTTATCCAAAAATGCTCCTGCACCTACACCAAACGCAACATCAATCAATGGTAATAAAATAACATCTCCTACCTGTTTTGGTTCTCCCACCACTGTTTTGGTTGTAATAAAGTTGTCCATTCCTTGAAATAAAGAACTTACTGTTGAGTTAAAATCCTGATTTGCCATTCTTATCTCCTCCTATTGCTCCATTAATTTTTGAATTTGCTTCCATTTACTCATTAGAAGTTTGTCCTTATAAACCCGAAGGCCTGTTCGTATAATATAAAACACTTGAATTTTTCCTTTTCCATAAAAGGAACCTTTCAATATTTTTTCATTAAAATATGGGATTATTTTAACACATTTACGGATTGCACAATATCCAGAGCCAATTGCTCCTAATACCATTCCAGTCTTATCTGGTTCCTCAAAGCCAAAATGTAACTCACCATAAAATTTCTTGGGTTTTATTCCTTTCCATAAAAACTTTAAATGTGATAACAAATGCTTAAAGGCTTCTTTTGTACTCTTTTGTTTCAAAACCTCATTCCATGCTTTCATCTTCCCAAGAATGGGTTTTATTTTATACCATAACTCTGCTATTTTCTCTATTCCCAAGAAAATACTTTCCTTGATTTTCCAAGGAAAATAAAAGAAATACGAAAAAACGCTCCAAAGCTTCTCTAAAATAAGACGAATCTTTCCTAATATAACAGCCAACTTTGAAAGAATGGTTCCCTTTTTTCTTATCTTCTCTATCTCTAGTTTTGGGTTCTTTTCCACTTCTTTCAATGAATAATTTGTTACTTCCTCATTGTTTTGTTTTATAGCAACATGATTAGCATTTTTCTCCCGCTTCTCATCTTTCAAACCGCCAACTTGCGACTTCTCTTTCTCTTCTTTCTTTTTTGGAAAACGAATCTTTTTCTTATGCTTTTCCTGCCATTCTTCACGGTTACTATATATAGTATAACCAAATGACTTCAAATCATAAGTCAATTCCTCATGTTCATAAGTTGTCTTAAAGTGAATAACAAATAAAATCCAACGAACACTTCCTTCAATATATCCTTCGTTCTCATATTTCCCATAAAACTGATAGCAAAAAGGCAGAAACAAAAAACTTAACAGTAATAAAATTACTATGCCCAGAAGTATCGCTATGGTTAATAATATAATTTTTAATATCAGTAATAAAACCGAAAGCATACTCCCTCCCTACCTTTTCATTCATAAGAAAAATCTCTTTACATCAAAATCTTTCTGAGTTTTATAAACAGTATCCATCATCAATCTTGTCAATTCATATGCACCCTCTCGGGAAGGGGCAATCCCTACTAAAACCATTTCTTCCCTTTTATCTGCGTATATTTTTTGCATAAGTTCAAATCCCGAAATAATATCCAGTAACTGACCCTTATGTAATGACAAAAAAATGCCATAGGAATGTTCTAATTTCCCTTTTTGAAATCTGTTTATCATCTTCTTTTTTTTCTTCTCAATGGATTCGTCACAAAAACACCGTTTACTAACAATCATAAAACTTCCCTACTTTATTTTCATTTCAAAGCTTTTACAAAGTTACTATTACTACTCTGACGCAATGATGATATCACGGATTAATTTTGAACATGCATACAAAAGCTTTTTATCATTACAACGGGAAAGTGTATGTTCAAAATACTCTTTCATTTCATTCTGGCTGTTAAAAATAACCGGAAGTTTGCTTAATACCATAGCCATAATGCTTTGATTATATGCTCTTCCATGACATTCGAACAATTTAGCAAATTCTTCTGCCAACTTATTTTTTTCTTTCATAAGGAATTCTGCATCTACGATAAAATCCACATTCTCTTTCTTAAATTCCATAAAGATACTGTCAGAAAGCAGATTCATAACCATTTGTACGCATTCTACAGTATGCAAGAAACCATATTCTTCCAGCTTTTCCTTGGAATTTGTCATAAGATCATAAATCATACCTTCTGCAACCTGTATTTCTTCGTATATCTCCTCCTGCTTTCCTTCCAATTCCATAAAATAAGTTTCTAAATCGATAATTTGAGTCTGCTGTTCTAAGAATGCCTGGTTTACCTTATTTATAATCTCTCCAGCTGCTAAGAAATCCTTGGTATCTGGTAAGACATAATCTTTGGTCAAAATCAGCACATATACATGATTTACAATTTCCTGTAATTGAACTAAAAGATTTACCCGCTCTTGCAGTTCACTGAAAATTTCATTGCGTAGTTCTTTCAGCCTTTCAAATTCTTCTTTCGAAAGCGTCGTGTAACCTACCCCATCAAATTGTTCCAAGATGCCAAAAATCTCCGGATATTTCTCCTTCATATCTAAAGGACATTCAAGACCCGCTGTCGTTTTAATCATATACAAAAAGCTCTCAATACCATCCATACTTGTACCATTATAGATATCCATGGCATCAAAAATATACTCATAAAATTTCGTTTTGGTCATCCT
This sequence comes from Lachnospiraceae bacterium, assembly GCA_017399685.1. Classification (GTDB taxonomy): domain Bacteria; phylum Bacillota; class Clostridia; order Lachnospirales; family Lachnospiraceae; genus RGIG1668. The sequence continues at coordinate 86,146 of JAFQBM010000005.1, read as the reverse complement.
AACCGGCAACTCATACATCAGACTACGGATTTTATCATTGATAATCACATTATCTTTATCTGCAAAAATATAAGTAAACATTTCCTGAATCAACAAATCAACATCTACTTCTTCTATATCTTCAAACTGATACTGAATCCGGTTCAGCATATGTTCATAAACCTGAAATTTATCAACATATGCTGTTAAAACCTTCATGTCTTCTATTATCTCATTCCGTAGCTTCTCTATCACTTCCTGATCTTTTTCTTCTATTTGCCGGTTCATTACTCTCTTTATTTCTTCCTGCAACACTTTGTTATAAGAAGGATTCATCTTATCCTCAACTTCTTGCGTTTCTGCCAGTACTTCAAAAAAAGTATCATACAGCAGTGCAAGACGGATATATGCAAACTCCTTATAATTTTGATTCATAAAATCAGAATACTCTTGAAGAGATTCCTTTAAATGAATCTCTTTTTTTAATTTACGTACTAATTCTTTTCCTATTCGTGACATTTTTACACCCACACATACTATTTTTTATCCTTGTTCATTCACAACAACTCCCTTGGGTTGCCCTAAACCATATCAAGTATATTATTCAACTTCAACCACTTTAATCATATTCGTAACACCTGCCGTGTTTTTACTTGCAGGACCACCACCAGTTACCACTACAATATCCTTCGCACTTACCATATTATTCTCTTTTACAACATCCACTGCATTCTGTAATATCTCGTCAGTCGTATCCGCTTCTTTAACATATAATGGATGTACTCCCCATAAAATTTGCATCTTTCGAAGAATGTTTTCATTCGGTGATAAACCGACAATCTGAGCCTCCGGACGATACATAGAAATAAGCCTTGCTGTACCTCCTGAAAAGGTGGATGTTAATATCAACTTTGCATTTACATTGTCGGCTGTTGTTACGGCCGAATGACTCACTGCATTGGATATGCCTCTATGTTTGTTTTCCTGACCTTCCTTTAACAGTAAATTGTAATCCAAATGCATTTCAGTGGCCTTAGCAACACCCACCATCATCTTCAAAGCCTCAATTGGATATTTACCTACTGCCGTTTCTCCAGATAACATAATGGCATCTGTTCCATCATAAATGGCATTTGCAATATCTGTAACTTCCGCTCTGGTAGGTCTTGGATTACGCATCATAGAATCTAACATCTGGGTTGCTGTAATAACCGGTTTAAAAGCATGATTACATTTATTAATCAATCTCTTTTGAATAAACGGAACTTCCTCTGGTGGAATCTCAACACCCAAGTCACCTCTGGCAACCATAATTCCATCTGCAACCTCAATAATGGCATCCGCATTGCAGACTCCCTCTTCATTTTCTATTTTTGCAATAATAGATACATTGGCATTGTATTCATTGGCTATTTCACGAATCTCACATATAGCCTCTGCATTACGGACAAAGGAAGCAGCAATAAAATCAACGCCGTTCTCAATACCAAAACGAATATCTTCTTTATCCTTCTCGGTAATAGCTGGAAGGTTTACACGTACATTAGGAACGTTTACTCCCTTTTTAGACGCTACATATCCCCCTGATATTACCATACACTCAATTTCTGTTTGCTGAACATTTAATACCATAAGTTCCATCAAACCATCATCAATCAGAATTCTATTTCCTTTTCTTACATCTTCTGGTAACTGCTCATAGGTAATAGGAATCAAGGTTTCATCCCCGATTACATCTCTTGTGGTAAGGGTTACTTTCTTTCCTTCCTCAATCAAAGCTTTTCCATCCTTCATATTGCGGACACGAATCTCAGGACCTTTAGTATCTAGTAATATGGCAATTGGTTTTCCTAACTCTTCTCTTAATTCCTTTATTAATTTAATACGATTTCCCTGTTCCTCATAATCGCCATGCGAAAAATTAAGTCTGGCAATATCCATACCATTTTCCATCAATTTTCTTAATAATTCCTTATTGTCTGTGTTTGGTCCCATGGTGCATATTATTTTTGTCTTTTTCATCATACTTGTCCCTTCTCTAAATTATTATTTTATGATAACCATTCAGAAACAACGGTCAAATGCCTCTGGTATTGCATTTTATTTAACATGTGAATGTGTAAACAAATGATCCTGGCAATATTCGTAATTACCTTTACATTTAGAGCAAAAACGAAACTCTAATTCCGGATATTCATCTTTTGTTCTGCCACAAACGGCACAACGATGAACACTAATGGATTTTCTCATCTGTTCTCTCACCTGAGATTTAAAATTCTTCTGGTTTTTCTTTTCCATGCGAGTAATTTTTCTGCTATTCTTCAACAATATCATAAAAATGAAGAAATTTAGCATCGCAAATATAATTTGCATCCGGACTCCCCATACAAGAAACGGAATACCAATACTTCCTATTCTGTAAAAACTTAACGCAATTAACGCAAGATCAATGTATCCCATCCACTTCATTTTTATTGGTATAAAAAAATAAAAATGGATTTCCATCTCAGGAAAAGTAAAGAAATACGCCAATAATGTAGTCAAATACATATAATATGTTCCTGTTCCAATCGGCAAATCTGTAATAAAATACATAACAAGTGATCCAATTATATTAAACAAAAGACCGGAAAAAATATAAAGATTATAATTAAATGTTCCCCATACATACTCCAAATTTCTTCCTGCATGATAATATAAAAACAATGTAAAAATAACAAAAAAGCTTAATTCTGTAGGTGGGCATATAATCCATGTCACCAACCTCCAGACTTGTCCCATCATAATCATTTTAGGATTAAACTGCATATAATTAATAAGCGAGTCACCAAATAAAGATAACACATATCCTATTACTGCACATCCAATCACATAATTCGTCAAATTAGGTATCGCATATTTCCCAAATTTTCTCTCTAATTTCGTTAAAAATTTCATCCTATCATTTCCTTCTTTCTTAATTCAGGGTGGTAAGCACCACCCTTACATAAAGATTATAAAGAACATCTATTTTTTTGTCAAATAGATATACAAAAATTCTAAATATAAATCTACAAAAAATTTCCAGATTTAATCTTTATCTTTCTTGTATACACACTACCAAATCAACAGGAATCATAATATTTCTTAATTGAGGATTTGAATTTACCATTTCATCCCATGACATACCATACTCCATCATCAATTCCATCAGTTCACCCATGGAATTAATCCGAAAACATCTTGTTTGTGGCGGTTGATTATTTCTTGGAATACAGATTTCCTCTCCTACCTGCATATTATAAACATTTACATATGGATTGGCCCGCATCAGTTCATTTACTGTAATTCCGTTTTCTTTTGCAATTTTATATAAACTATCTCCCCTTTTTACCACATAGATTCTTCCGTTGCATCTATAATTCGCATAATCCATTTTTCCTCTTCCCATCATATTTTACTTTCATTTTATTATATTCTTACCAAAAAAATTGTTGCAAAATCTTAATAAAAAGAGAGAATGAAAAAAGAAGGATAAGAAACATGAAATATTAATAATATTAAATGAAAACTTCACAATTTATCCATTGCTTTTTTCGACACAATCTCCTATAATATAAACGTTGCGTTTATAACAACATTATTAATAAGAAGAATTTCCACAGAAATTTTATGAAATAAACAAACTTACTTTCTTGGAGGATTACCATGACAAAATCAACAGTTTCAACCTATCAACTTGGTGTTGATATAGGGTCCACAACAGTAAAAATAGCCATTCTAAACGAGAAAAAAGAAGCTGTTTTTTCTGACTATCAAAGACATTATGCAAACACCATTGAAACACTTAAAAATTTAATTCTAAAAGCAAAAGAAGAACTTGGAGATATTAAGACTACTCCTACCATTACCGGTTCCGGAGGTCTGGCTCTCGCTCAAAAGTTAGAAGTTCCTTTTACACAGGAAGTCGTTTGTGTTACAAAAGCTCTAAAAAGCTATGCTCCGTCCACAGATGTTGCCATTGAACTTGGTGGCGAAGATGCAAAAATTATATATTTTACCAACGGCATTGACCAACGTATGAATGGGGTTTGTGCAGGAGGAACCGGTTCATTTATTGACCAGATGGCTACCCTTTTACAAACAGATGCTACTGGTTTAAATGAATATGCAAAAAAATACGATACCATCTATCCCATTGCAGCCCGCTGCGGTGTATTTGCAAAAACTGATATTCAGCCTTTAATTAACGAAGGAGCTACCAAAGAAAATCTTTCTGCTTCTATTTTCCAGGCTGTAGTAAATCAGACAATCTCCGGACTCGCATGCGGAAAACCAATCCGAGGAAATGTTGCATTTTTAGGTGGACCTTTACACTTTTTATCTGAATTAAAAGAAGCCTTTATCCGGACTTTAAATCTGACCGAGGAGCAGGTTATCGCACCGGAACACTCGCACTTATTCGCAGCCTATGGTGCTGCCTTCACTTCAAATCCAGAAATCGTTCATTCCTTAAGTGATTTGGTTTCTGCTTTATCTTCTGTAACCATGGAAGTTGAAGTCGAGAGAATGGAACCTTTATTTGCTACCGAAGCAGATTATAAAGCTTTTGTTAATCGCCATAACCAGCATAAAATCAAACGAGGAAATCTGAGTACATATGAAGGAGATTGTTTCCTTGGTGTAGACGCCGGCTCTACCACTACAAAAGTAGCCGTGGTAGGCGAAGACGGTTCTCTTCTTTATGATTTTTATAGCAGTAATAACGGAAATCCTTTAAATACTACTATTACCGCATTAAAAGATATTTATTCAAAATTACCAGATAGTGCAAAAATCGTAGCCTCCTGTTCTACCGGATACGGAGAAGCACTTCAAAAATCGGCTTTCCAGTTTGATTTTGGCGAAGTAGAAACCATTGCCCATTACACCGCGGCTGCATTTTTCGAACCAAATGTAGACTGTATTCTTGATATCGGTGGACAGGATATGAAATGTATCAAGATAAAAAATGGCGTGGTAGACAGTGTAATGTTAAACGAAGCCTGTTCTTCCGGTTGTGGTTCCTTTATCGAAACCTTTGCTAAGTCCTTAAATTACAGTATAGAAGATTTTGCAAAAGTTGCCTTATTTGCAAAGAATCCAATCGATTTAGGTTCCCGTTGTACTGTATTTATGAATTCCAAGGTAAAACAGGCACAAAAAGAAGGCGTTGGTGTTGCTGAAATTTCGGCCGGACTTGCATATTCTGTTATTAAGAATGCTTTGCTTAAAGTAATCAAATTAACAGATCCGAAAGATTTAGGCGAAAAGGTAGTCGTTCAAGGTGGTACCTTCTATAACGATGCAGTTTTAAGAAGTTTTGAGCAGATTTCATCCATCGAAGCCGTTCGACCAGATATTTCCGGTCTTATGGGCGCTTTTGGAGCTGCATTAATCGCAAAAGACAGATATAATCCTTCTGTTGAAACGAAAATGCTTACGCCAAAGCAGCTTAATGAACTACAATTTGAAACCAGTATGTCCCGTTGTAAAGGTTGCACCAACAGCTGTCTTCTTACCATTAACCGTTTTTCCGGTGGCAGACAGTTTATTTCTGGTAACCGTTGTGAACGTGGTATTGGTAAAACAAAAAATGCAGACAATGTACCAAACCTTTTCGAATATAAATTAAAACGAACCTTCGGATATAAATCTTTATCCCAGGATTTAGCATATCGTGGACAAATGGGTATTCCAAGAGTGTTGAATATGTATGAAAATTTCCCATTCTGGCATCGTTTCTTTACAGAATTAGGATTCCAGGTAGTGGTTTCCCCTATCTCCTCAAGAAAGATATACGAACTGGGAATTGAATCCATTCCTAGTGAGTCCGAATGTTATCCTGCAAAGTTAGCTCATGGACATATCACCTGGCTGTTACGTCAAGGAATTAAATCCATCTTCTACCCTTGCATACCATATGAACAAAATGAAACCAAGGATGCACCAAACCACTATAACTGCCCGATTGTTACTTCCTATGCAGAAAACATCAAGAATAATGTAGAAGAATTAAAAGATGATTCCATCGCATTTTATCATCCATTCTTAGCCTTGGATGAACCGGAAGCATTGGCCAAAAATTTATATCAAACTTTCCAAAACGATTATGATATCTCCTTAAAAGAAATCAAAGACGCTTTAGTGAAAGCATATGAAGAAGCTGATTTAGTGAAAAAAGACATCCAAAGAAAAGGGGAAGAAACCATTGCTTACTTAAAGGAAAACAATAAAATCGGTATTGTTTTGGCAGGACGCCCTTATCATATTGATCCGGAAATCAACCACGGACTGCCTGAATTAATTAATTCCTTCTCCATTGCAGTTTTAACGGAAGATTCCATTTCCCATTTAGCTGAAGTGGAACGTCCTCTAATTGTTTCTGACCAATGGATGTATCATTCAAGATTATACCGTGCAGCAAACTATGTAAAAACCTGCGATAATCTGGAACTAATTCAATTAAACTCTTTTGGTTGTGGATTAGATGCGGTTACAACAGATTGCGTAAATGATATCTTATCAAACTCAGGAAAAATATATACGGTTTTAAAAATTGACGAAGTAAGCAACTTAGGTGCGGCAAGAATTCGTATTCGTTCTTTAATCAGTGCCATCGAAGTACGAAAGAAGAATAACATAAAAGCTTGTCCCGTTCCTTCTTCTTATGACAGAGTCATTTTTACAAAAGAAATGGCTGAGAATGGATATACGGTTTTATTCCCACAGATGTCCCCAATCCATTTCAACCTTTTAGAAACAGCGCTAAATGCTACTTGTAAATTCCGTTTAGAAGCATTACCGGATGCCGATAAAGAAGCCATAAACATAGGTTTAAAATATGTAAATAATGATGCCTGCTATCCTTCTTTGATTGTAGTAGGACAAATCATGAAGGCGCTGCTAAGTGGAAAGTACGATTTAAATAAAGTAGCTGTTGCTGTTACCCAGACTGGTGGTGGATGTCGTGCATCCAACTACATTGGATTTATCCGAAGAGCACTGGCAAAGGCCGGAATGCCACAAATTCCTGTTATCTCCGTCAACGCCGGAGGGCTGGAATCTAATCCAGGTTTTCAATTTAGTGTCAAAATGTTGAATCGTGTTGTTCAGGCTTTTGTATATGGTGATTTATTTATGAGAGTGCTATATCGCATGCGCCCATACGAAAAAGAATCCGGCTCAGCAAATGCTCTTTATGAAAAATGGAACGAAAAAGTAAAACAATCCCTTTCTAAGACTGGTTCAAAACGTGAATTCCATAAGAACATAAAAGGGATTATCAGAGATTTTGATGCCCTGCCTATTAACGATGAGAAAAAGCCTCGCGTCGGTATTGTAGGTGAAATTCTTGTAAAATTCCTTCCTTCTGCAAATAATAATCTTGTAGATTTATTAGAAAAAGAAGGTGTAGAAGCTGTTATGCCGGATTTACTAGACTTCTTCCATTATTGTGCATACAACAACAATTTTAAGCATGAATACTTAGGACGCAGTAAAAAATCTGCTACCATCAGTAATACAGTCATCTGGGTGTTAGAAACTTATCGTAAAACGATGAAAGAAGAATTGAGTAAAAGTGAACATTTTCTTCCTCCTGTACATATCAGCAAATTAGCTGAATATGCAGAACCATATGTTTCTATTGGAAATCAAACCGGAGAAGGCTGGTTTCTAACAGGTGAAATGATAGAATTAATTCATCAGGGAGCAGAAAACATCGTGTGTGCCCAGCCGTTTGCCTGCCTACCAAATCATGTTGTAGGTAAAGGTGTAATCAAATCACTTCGACAAGCCTTCCCAGATGCAAATATTGTTGCAGTGGATTATGACCCAGGTGCCAGTGAAGTAAATCAGTTAAATCGTATTAAATTAATGCTATCAGCAGCAAAAGAAAAAATAGAAAATTCTTAAAATCCTTGGATATAAAAATCCCCCGGAATGCCAGCTATCCAGCCTCCCGGGGGATTTTTTTCAATTACACCAAACGCACTTCTACTTCACGTTCCTTTAAATATCGCTTTACTTCATTTATCTCTAATTCTTTATAGTGGAATAAGGAGGCTGCCAAAGCGGCATCTGCCTTTCCTTCCGTTAATGCTTCATAAAAATGTTCTTTCGTACCTGCTCCGCCAGAAGCAATGACTGGAATTGAAACATTCTCAGAAATTAATCTTGTAAGCTCCAAATCATATCCGGCTTTCGTTCCATCGCAATCCATACTAGTAAGCAGAATCTCACCTGCTCCAAGCTGATTTACCTTCATTGCCCATTCCACAGCATCGATTCCAACATCCACTCTTCCACCGTTTTTATAGATATTCCATCCTGAACCATCCGGCCTTCTTCTGGCATCAATGGCTACTACAACACATTGACTTCCAAATTTGTCTGCAGCTTCTGAAATCAGCGTTGGATTATTAATGGCAGAAGAATTAATGGAAATTTTATCTGCACCTTCTCGTAAAATAGCTTTAAAATCATCCACAGTACGAATACCGCCACCTACGGTAAAAGGAATAAAAACAGTCTCTGCCACTCTTTTTACCATGTCAATCATGATATTTCTGGCATCACTGGATGCGGTAATGTCTAAAAAAACCAACTCATCTGCTCCTGCTTTATCGTAAGCTGCCGCAATTTCAACCGGATCGCCGGCATCTTTCAAATTCACAAAATTAACACCCTTTACTACCCTTCCAGCATGTACATCAAGACACGGAATAATTCTTTTGGTATGCATCTTTCTTTTCCTCCATTCTTACTAAAGTGACACGAAATTTTCCAGTATTTTTAGTCCCACAGTTCCACTTTTTTCAGGATGGAACTGACACGCAAATACCTTCTCATGCTCCACTGCCGCATGAATTTCTGTAGAATAAAATGTAGTAGCTGCCACATCTTCTATTTCTTTCGCCTTTAAATAATAAGAATGTACAAAATAAACATAGGCATCCTTCGAAATTCCCTGGAACAAAGTTGCATCCTCTTTTACCTGAATCGTGTTCCATCCCATATGAGGAATTTTTAATCCTTCTTTCGCCGGTATTCTCACTATGTCTCCCTTTAAAATACCAAGACCCGTTACACCTTGACTTTCTTCGCTGGTTTCAAATAGCAACTGCAGTCCAAGACAAATACCAAGAAATGGTTTTTTCTGCTCAACCACATCATAAATCACATTGGTAAGCTGATATTCTTTTATTTTCTGCATTGCATCCCCAAAAGCACCAACCCCAGGTAATATTACTTTATCACTGGCTAAAATAACATCCCTATCTCTCGTAATAACTGCTTCCTGCCCCAAATAATTCATAGCCTTTTCTACACTTTTAATATTTCCTGCATCATAATCAATTATTGCTATCATTTTGTGACTTCCTTTCCTGGAGACATGTTCAAAATTCTATTCCTTTGATTTAAATTCTTGGGATTTTTCTATAATCTGAATCTGGTACTCTGTATCGTCCAATGCTATCATGTCATAAGCATCATTTAAATTCATACCATAATCATCATATAAAGCATTCACTATCTTATTTCTACAATAATCCATATCCTCTTCGATTCCCAAAGCCATTCCCTGAGGATAATATTCATCGTATTTTTCAAGTCCGGATAATAACATATTCAATGCTTTTTCATAATTTCCCATATCTACATAGATATTATAAGATAGGTATGCACGTTCTACATACATTACTGTATATATCTTATCTCTTAACTCTTCATCATCTTCTTTTACTTCGACACCAATGATTTCTTCATATGCCATATCATATTTCTTACGGTCAAAATAATCAGAAGCCTTTCTTATCGTTAACGCATAATGAAAAATGGTAGTACCCAATATAACGAACAAAGCAATACCACTAAAGACACACACACTAATCAGCAATGCTGTCTTGTTCACCGGCTTTAAGTCTTCTGGATCCATATCCTCCAGTTCTTTTGCTTTTTTTAATTTTGCTTGTTCCTTTGCCTGTTTTTTCTTTTCCTCTGTAAGTTTTTTCTTTTCTTCTTTTTTCTGGTTCTTAACTTCTTTCTTACTTGCTTTTTCTGCTTCCTTTTTCTCTCTGGCCTGAATTTCTTCTTCTGTTTCCGGTTCTTCTTCCCCAAACAGTAAAACAGAAATATCTTTCTTTTCCTTTGGTTGGTTCTTTTCTTACTTTTCTTTTCTCTCTTTTTTATTCTTCTTAGATTTTTTCTTGGAATTCGTTCTATCTTCAATATCTTCTAATTCACTTAAGAGCTGTTCTTCGGCTTCTTTATCTTCCAATGCGCCTACCGCCCCTAAAACATCCGAATAAATATCATTCATGGAAGATCCAGCAGTTTTCTCTGCATCTTCTTTTATATCTTCCACTTCCTCATCCATGGCAAAATCGGAATTTTTACCTTCATCATCCGAATCTGGAATGGAATCCATCATAGATGAGAAAATTTCCTGCTCATTCACATCACCCATGCCTAAAAGTGAAAATAAATCATCAAAATCATTTGATGTGTCTTCCTGTATAGAATCAGAAGAATTCTCTTCATTATGTACATTTTCCTCACTATGGTCACCAAGCAAATCCTCGTCAATCTCTACGTTATCTGATTTTTCATCTGTCTCATTCGCCCCTGACGTTTCTTTCATTATTTCTGCCTCTGACAAAGCTGAGGAGTCTGTTTCTTTAAAGTCCTCTTCCTTTACATCAAAATCCAAATCTAAGTCAAAATCATTTAAATCTAAATCATTAAAGTCAAATTCTAAAGAATCATCGTTATCTTTTGCCACAATAATCCCTCCTTACATATAGTCTATCATACCATACATTATCATTTTTCACAAATATGTTTTTCACATTCTGCTAAAAAATCTTTTGCGTTTACAGGAATCGAAACTGCTCTTTCTTTGATTTCTTCTCCAATCTGCCATAGTTTTTCATTTACCCGGATTAACTTTGCTTTTTGATGAAAAAAAACCGTTTTTTCAAAAGGCCATCGAAACAAAGCCGGACACTCAAAACCTTCTCCCAATTCTAAAATCACAAGCTTTCGGTTTAATGTACAGGAAAGCCATTTTTGATATTTTTCCCACTGTGACAGATAGCCATTTTCATTATATTGTTCAGAATTTTCCTTTCGTCTTATATTGACCCGCATTTCTTTTTTACATTTGGGACATAGTACTTTTTCTTCTTTCCATAGTATTTCTTTCTCTTTGGTAAAATCTCTTAATCCATCACAATTTTGTTCTATACACTGAAAAATAAAAGGATTCCCCAATGGTGTCACCCATCGGTTTTCATCCAAGCCCGAACAAACCAGTCCACCGTCCACATTAGAAGAAATAATGAAGTAATCTTTTTTTTCCACCAACTTTTCTATGATTTCATATTCTTTTCCGGATATGGTGGTTAAATATTTTTTTACCTGCTCCAAAGACATTGTACTGTTTATCTCATTTATTTTTAATTCCGGACCGATCCCTATTAATATTTTCTCTGCATCCTGTATTAATTCTATGATTTCCTGATACATCCTTTTTCCTCCGTATCCTTGTAACTGACCTTACCCAAACAATTTTCCAAGCCAGTTTTACATTTTTACACTATCTTTTAGTATATCAAATCTTTCATAATTTTGCATTAAAAAACGCAAAATCCGATAAATTTGCACAAACTTAATCATTTTCAACAAAAAAAGTTGCTTTTTTTGTTAAGGTATTATATTATATTACTTGAGGCAAAATGAAAGCATTGTTTTTCATTTTTATGTCTTGTAAAAACGAGAAACTACTTTAGTTTCTTAAAACATATTCATTCAACTTCAAAGGAGGAGAAAGAAATGGCTATGAAGTCTACATTTTATGTTGAGTATGCTGGCAACCAGGTAGAAGATAAAGCTATCATTGCACAAGCAAAGGCTATCTGGACACAGCAAGGAAATAAAATGAAAGATTTAACATCTCTTAACTTATATGTTAAACCTGAAGAAAATGCTGTTTATTACGTTTTTAACGACGAAATCAGCGGCCAGTTCCCATTGGTTTAATATCAAGAATTCGATTTGATAGAAAAGAGATTTTTCTTCGCATTCTTAATAAAAAGATGTGCTAATCTAAGATTAGCACATCTTTTTTACTTTATATATTTTTCTATACTTCAAATCCTACTAAACCATCAATAATACCAACCAACTGCCCTATCTCAGGTTTTGAAATCTGTACATTTGCCCCAAGCCTTTCGCCCTTCCTCTTCATATCATCATTAATCAAGGATGAAAAGATAATAATCGGAAGTTCATTATAATATTTATGCTCTCGTACCAGTTTAATCAACCGATGACCATCCATAACAGGCATTTCGATATCGGTAATAAGACATTCCACTTTCTTTTCCTGATTATCTTCCTGGCGAAGCTGTTCCAAATAATCATATGCCTCTTTTCCATTGTTTGCACAATGAACATTGGTATATCCTGCTTTATGTAAGGACTCAGTAATTAACTTCATAAGAAGAGCAGAATCTTCCGCAATCAAAATATGAGTATTATTTCTTCCTCTATCCGCCAACGCAGCAATTTCTGATACTTTAAGACTGGTTTCCGGACATATATCTTCAACAATACGTTCAAAATCTAGAATTACAATCAGTTTTTTATCTTTTCTGATAATACCTGTAGCAACTGCAGTACCATTTCTATTAATGGTATCATCCGGTTTTACAATGTCTGCCCAGGAAATACGGTGAATTCCTAAGACTTTTTGCACATGAAATGCAATGTTTAATTGATTAAAATTAGTAATAACCAGCATGTCCTCCTGAGAGCGTTCTACTGATACTTTTAATGCCTTTGCTAAATCAATCGCTGTTATAATAACATCTCTTGGCATAAAAATACCTTCTATGGAAGGATGGCTGTTTGGTACCGGTGTAATCTTGGTAAATGGTAAAATTTCCTTTACCTTAGCAACATTAATACCATAAGAATTGTTCCCTATCGTAAATTCCAAAATCTCAAGTTCATTTGTTCCACTTTCTAGTAAAATATTAGTATCCATTCGATCCCTCCAATTTTATTCTTTCAATATAATCATATTTTTCGCTTCACCCTGTTGTACAGAAACTTTTAATGACTGTATATCATCCTCTAAAGATTCTGAAATTTGAAAAATAAGTACTGCCTTCTTTGTTTCCATAGGCTCAAGGGTCACCTGCAAGGTAGACAAATCTTCTTCTAAAAAAGACTTCATCGGAACTGCAGCCTTTGCATCGTTTAGAATAATACGATAACTCCTTTCACTGTCTAAATAATTCAGTGAAACCTGCTCCTCGCTGGTATTCGTAAGCATAAATTCCACTACAATCAGCTTCATACCATTTCTTGGTTCCACATAAGCTACAATATCAGTAATATCTTCCGGATATCTGGAAACGATACTATATCCACTATAACTGACATCAATACCTTCCTCAAATAATTCCGTTAATTCTACTTCCTGTTCCTCACCACCTTCTGGTGTTTCAGTCGTCACATTCTCTTCATCCTCTGATTTTTGGTCTTCCTCTGTAGAAACCATCTCAGTATTTTCCACTACTAAATTTGAATCTTTCTCAAACTGTAATTCACCAGTAATAGAATTCATATCCTCAAGACGATAGTCATATCTTATATCATATTTTAATAACAACTCTGCAGCATACTGGGCAACCATGGAATTCTGCTCATCCGTAAGCTCTATAGAACTTCCACACCCCGTTAAAAGCATTGCAGACATTGCTATCAAACATATAGACAATGTTTTTTTTCTCATAACCTTCGACTCCAATCTCATCGTTTCCCAAATTATCCAAAAAGAAATCCTATTTTGTGATAATTTTATAAACGAATTCATATACTTTATTTTACCATTTTAGAGGCATTTCTTCAAGGGAAAAATAAAAAAGATAGTCGAAAGAAAAACCCGATATTTTTCAAATAGTTACTCTTAATAAATCCCCATTTTTTGCGTATTTTTATAAATTTTCACTGCCTATGCACTGGTATCTAAATCCAGATAAAATTCTACTCCTTGTTCTTTGTTTACTACACCATACTCCTTATTATGACTTTCCATAGTAGCCGCTACGATAGATAATCCAATACCATTACCACCATATTCCCTGGTTCTTGCCTTATCCACCTTATAAAACTTGATCCATATCTTATCCAATTCCTCTTCCGGAATATGACTGCCTGAATTATATACAAACAAACGTACTTTATCTGAAAATTGTTCAAAACGTACGATAATTTCTCCATTCACATTTACATAATGAACTGCATTACTGATGTAATTTGAGACGGCTTCTTCCATTAAATATTCATCTGCCCACACATAAATTGCTTCCTCTTTCGGATACGTTACCTTTACATTCTTTTCCTGAAATAAAATTTCATTTGAATTTAACCGATTTCTAACCATGGTAACAATATCAAAACGCTCAAAATGAAGAATATCTTTTCCAAATTCAATCTGATTTAAGGTTAGCAGTTTTTTCACCATTTCATTCATTTTATTTGCTTCATCCATAATTACTTCACAATAAAATTCTCGACTTTCTATATCATCTGTAATATTCTCCTTTAACCCTTCCGCATATCCCTGAATCAATGCAATGGGAGTCTTTAATTCATGAGAAACATGAGACAAAAATTCTTTTCGCATTTCATCAATTTGCTCTTTTTTTACAATATCTTCACTTAATTCATTGTTGGCAGTTTTTAATTCAGAAATGGTCTTTTCCAACTTCTGGGATAATTGATTCAAACGGTTTCCCAATCTTCCAATTTCATCCTTAGACTGATAAGTAACCTTAGATTCAAAATTCAAATTCGCCATTTCATCCGCCACAGTTGCCATTTCGTGAATCGGCTTCGTAAAACGTCGGCAGAAAACAACACTAATTATAATTCCCACCACTAATACCACTGCACCAACATAGCCGAAAAAACGGTTCGCAATTCTGCTGCTATCTTCCAGACTCGCCAGTGAATATCGAATCGAAATCAAATCCCCATTACTTAATGTTCCTATCAAATCATAGTAATCAGAATTCAACTTTTCATCATGAGTCCGCTTTAAAAAATACCCCTCTTCCTCATCCATAATAGTGGATTTTTCTGTTTCCGGATCATTCCCATGAATCCACGGACTTTTCATTTCCGACAGTTCCTGATTTTCCATCAAAGAAAGCAAGGAATACAAACTGTCATAAATAGCACCATTGGCATTGGAAACAATTCCGTTATGTGATACTACAATAATGATGCAATTATATCTGTTTCCAATATCATCTACCGTAAACCGCAACTCTCTGAAATTGTTAAACATACCGTTTTCTTCTGCCTTCTGTTCCATTTCTTCATAAGCTTCTGCCAGTCGTTCTTTTGCATTGCTATGAAAAAAATCATTTAATTTTATACTTGTGATTCCCCAGGAAAGAACCACCATACCTACCACCAACGAAACAATGATAACCGTTAATTTTACCTGAATTGAGTTTTTCATATCTCCCTGTTCTCCATACTGTAAAATTCATATAACAATCCAGACCAAAACCTTACGTGCTTTGATATTTACCTGTTTTATCATTTCAAAATATAAACCTGCTATATCTCAAACTTATAACCCAGCCCCCAGATTGTTCTGATATACTCGCCTTTTTCTCCTAATTTAGCTCTTAATTTCTTCACATGAGTGTCAATGGTTCTGGCATCTCCAAAATAATCATAATCCCACACATTGTTTAATATTTTTTCTCGAGACAATGCGACCCCCTGATTCATTAAAAAGTAAACCAAAAGCTCAAATTCTTTATAACTAAGATCTATGATATTTCCATCAATTTCCACCTCATGGGCAGCAATATCCACATCAATTCCACCTACATGGTATCCTTCTTCTTGTGATTTGGAAATTCTTCTTATAATCGCGTTGACTCTGGCAACCAGTATTTTTGGACTGAAGGGTTTCGAAATATATTCATCTACCCCCAGTTCAAAGCCCAATAACTCATCCCTCTCATCCGCCTTTGCCGTCAACATGATAATAGGAACATTTGAATATCTACGAATCTCCTTTAATGTTTCCCATCCATCCAGTTTAGGCATCATAACATCCAGTATAATTAAACTGATGTCACTTTGCTCCTGCTGAAAAAAAACTTCCAAAGCTGCTTCTCCGTCTGATGCTTCCAGTACTTCATATCCATCCCTTTTTAAAAAATCCTTTACCAGCATTCTCATTCTGCTTTCATCATCTACCACTAATATCTTTAATTTTTCCATTTTAACCTCCATTCCAGGGACACCCTTTCCTCCCTAGCATCTCAAAAATTTATGTCAAAATTGTGAAAAGAGACCGTCGCACCAAATAAAAATAATACACAATATGGTGTAATCCATTTCAAAACACCCATATTCCGTAATATTTCTAAATACGACAGCCCCTTACATAAAGTATATAAATACCCTTACCTCCTGCATCAAGTTTTAAAAACAGTTCTATCTTACTCCTGATTCAAAGCTGCTTCTATTTCTTTTTGCCGGATTGCTTCTTCTCTTTCCTTTAATTCACTTTCTTTTTCTTTCAGTTCTTCTTCCCACTTACAATACTTATCTAAAATTTTATTCTCTGTATTAATGTATCCCACATTGTCACTAAATGCAATTATCATAAACATTCCGATAACCAGACAGGTAAGTAATGTAGTAAGGATAACAAATGTATTTTTTTGATTTGTCATCTTTTTCAGTTTATCTTTTAGAGTTTCATCCTCCAAAATCGTCTTAGAGTTCGTTTTCATAGGAATTGAAACCGGAATAAATGTAACGTCTTCCTGTGGCATATGATAATCTTCCAATAATACTTTCCGTAATTGATTCATAAAATCATATCCAATCGGTGTTTTTAACAACTGCTTCTGAACCAGATTATCATAAACACTTTTCACCGTATCTTTATTATTAAAATCCGTTTTTTGAACCAATAATTCAATCATTTTCTTTTCTTTTTCAGCTAGTCTTGCCTGCTCCATAGATTGAAAAACATAGTTTCCAACAACATATTCTTTCTTTTCCATAAAAACTCCTCCTCTCTAAGCTTTTATTATTCTTCTGTAATGTGAATACTATACTTTTTAGCATAGTCCTTTAACTGTGTCATATATTCCTCATATGCCTTTTTATTTTCTTCAATAGATAAATTAATATCGTCTATTACATCCGGTTCATATCCCTCTAATGCTTCCATGGTAGCCTGCACATCTTGTTTTTGTTCTGACACAATCTGCTGCAATGTCTTTTTTAATTCTTCCAATTCCTGCGTATTTACTGTTACTTCGGATAATTCCATTTCATATTCTTCCAGTTTATTTATAACTTCTGTCTGCAAGCATTTCAAAAGTTCTTCTTTCTCCATCCCTTCCGCATCAGCACAAACATCATTATAAGTGATAATTGCCTGATTCTTAAGGTCTGCAATTTCATTCGTCTGTTCTACATAATGAATGATGTCATCCTTTATGGTATCTTCATCTTTATTACCACATCCTGTCACCATAAAGGCTATCCCTGCGATAATAAAGAGTTTCTTCCAATTCTTCATCTTTTGAATTCCTTTCTTTTTCCATTCCTTCTCTTACTTATAGTATAATCGATTCCTAAGTCTTTGTAAATGAAAAAACTCCTGCCGAAGCAGGAGTTTTAATGGAGATGACGAGAGTCGAACTCGTGTCCAAACCCAATTCCAATGTTCTTCTACTATTATAGTTCATTCTTTAAGTTTCCCTCAACTAAGCCGGAATGAACACCGTCATAATCTTGGTAGCTTCATGATACGCCCATATGCGCAAAGCTTAACATATGTCGTTTCCTACAAGGTCGATGCCTGGGTCCTAAGATGTAGGTGTCTTAGGTCAGACAGCTGCCATTAGGCAGCGTATGCTAAATTTTCTTCAGCGTTTATTTTTAATTTGCCATTTGACGCATTGCATACGAATAGCTTCACCATTTTCCTTAAGCCTGTCGAAACCTTTACATCCCCCTGTTCTTTAAATTCGATGATTACAACATATCTCACAATGTACTTCCCATCTCAGTGAAATAATCATCCGTAGCTATTAATCTATAACAATATCTTTTGTTTGTCAATACTTTTTTCCATACAAAATTTAACTTTATCTTACAAAATCTCAGCTTTTACAGATTTCATTCTAATAGCACGACAATTCGCTTTCATATTCTCGTTTCATTATCATTTTTCTATATAATATAAACACATTAAATATCCTTTGTCTCTTGTAAAATTCCAAAAATCATATTTCATAGATAAAATCTCCACTTTCTTCTCCCACACAAGCTTCGATAAATCCTCTTCTGCTTCATAAGCACCATCAACTCGTGCCACATTAATTTCTTTTGCATGCTGCCCCATCCCCTTCATAAAAAGGGATACCACTTCTTTAAGTTTTGCATATTCTGACTCATTTTCATAAGAGGAGTATTCATAACCAAAATAAAAAGAAGAAAAATTAGAAAATAAATATTCATGAAATTTTCTAACAGCAACCTCATTCCATTTTCGTAACAGACAAAATAAAGACTCCATTTCTGGCTCATTATACTTATCTTTGTAATAATGAAACAGAGCAGCGATACAACTATTAAACTGTGAATGAAGTCCTAATACAACAACTTCCGCATTTTTCTTTATCTCCGGATAGATTGTATTTTCATATGCCCATGCCTGCATTTCTTCTAAATACCCACTAACAAAAATACTACCTTCTTTTTGTGCCAGACACTCCTCTAAGCCTTCCAATGCCATATCCGGAAACTTCCAAAAATCACTTACCAAAAGCTTTATTTTCGGATTATCTTCCAACTGGTATGTCCGAATCGCCTCTTGTAAAGCTTCTTCCCGATTATCTATCAAATAAATTTCTTCATAATATTGACTCAATTTACCTAAATCGATATCATTGGAAGGACCGGCACCCAAAATAACAATCGTGTCCTTATTTTGATGTGCCAAGATAAATTCCGTAACCTGATTACGATATTCCTTCCATTCATCATAACTATCCGGTATCACTAAGCCTTGTTTTAACCGTTGCAAGTAATACTCCATAACTTATACTTTCTTTCTATTCCTCTTCCTGTGAAGTCACTTGTTCAGTGGTATCTTCTATTACATCCTGAGTCGATACCTGTTCTGTAGTGGTTTCTGCTGTCTCTTGGTTATTCGTAACATCTGCCTGAATATCTCCACTATTCTCTTTGGTACTTCCAGCTTCTTCTGTACTGCCCGTTCCCTCTGTTGCTTCTGCTGTATTTTCTCCATCTACGGTACTTGCATTTAATTGTTCCAGTAATGCTTCCAATTCCTCTTCTGTTAATTGAACCGTATCCTGTTCCTTTTCAGAATTTTTCTTATACACATCATATCCTAATGCACCTATGACTGCTAAAAGAAGAAGAGTTACAATGAAATTCGTTATTATTTTTTTCCTCTTCTCTTTTTTCATGATTTCCTTTCTGTGTGTTTTTTCATACTTTTTCTTATCTACTTTTTCCTGACTCATTGTTTTCCTCCATTCTGATAAAACCTTTATTCCTTTGTTTTTTCTTATTGTTATTGAAGATTACGAATCTTAAAGTCTTTCATAGCTTCTCTTTGCTGGTCTTTCTTTGCAATCGATTCTCTCTTATCGTATAATTTCTTACCTCTTGCTAATGCAATCTCAACCTTAACTAAACTTCCTTTAAAATATACCTTCAAAGGTACTACGGTATAACCTTTCATTTTTGATTGTCCTAAAATCTTATGAATCTCACTTTTATGAAGTAAAAGCTTTTTTACTCTTAAAGGATCTTTATTGAAAATATTACCTTTTTCATAAGGGCTGATATGCATTTGATGAATAAACACTTCCCCATTATCCACTTCAATAAAAGATTCTTTGATACTACAATGTCCCATACGCAGTGACTTCACTTCTGTTCCGTGTAGCTCAATTCCGGCTTCAAAAGTTTCTTCAATAAAATAGTCAAAATATGCTTTTTTATTATTGGCAATTAATTTATTTGCTGATGTTTCTTTTGCCATAGTTTGTACCAAGCCTCAAGTAGAAACTCCCACTTTTTATATGAGGCGCAAACACAAAGATTGAACGATATGTGTTTGCATTTTATCCTTTCCTATATTTTCTTTCTCTCTTACTTCTACCTTTTCTCATCTGCCATGATAGATTTTAATCTTTATGCATGTTTAGTTGTCGCATATATTCAAGGAAAGCCTCATCTTCACCTTCTTCGAAAAGTTCGAAATCAATGGTTTTGGCAATTTTATCTGTATCCATAACCCTGACTTTTACCTTCTCACCCAGATGATACTCTTTATGTGTTTCCTGTCCTATCATAGCATACTTTTCTTCATCATAATAGTAGTAATCGTCTATCATACTGGTAACATGTATCATACCTTCTACGGTATTTGGAAGTTCTACATACATACCCCAACTCGTAATAGATGAAATCACACCTTCGTAAACCTGACCGATTCTTCTTGACATATAATCACATTTCTTTAGTTTTTCTACATCTCTTTCCGCTTCATCGGCTCTTCTTTCACATTTACTGTTGGCATCTGCTACTCCATCCAAAATTTTAGTATAATGTGAAATTCGTTTTGGCGTAAGATTTCCATGAAGATTTTCCTTAATAATACGATGTATCTGTAAATCCGGATATCTTCGAATTGGAGAAGTAAAATGACAGTAATACTTCGTTGCCAATCCAAAATGCCCGTTACAAGATGTGGTATATCTCGCCTGCTTCATGGAACGTAAGGTTAATCTGCTGATTAAAGCTTCTTCATTGGTTCCTTCAATCTTTGCCAACAATTTTTGAAATTCTTTCGGATGAATATCTTCTCCCGCAGATTTCAAATAATAACCAAAATTATTGATTAAAACACTTAGCTTATCCAGTTTTTCGGGATCCGGAGCCTCATGGGTACGATACTCAAAAGGTACTTCCTGCCAGAAATAATCCTGTGCAATGGTTTCATTAGCAATCAACATAAAATCCTCAATGATTTTCGTAGCACTGTTTCTTTCATATGGGAAGATATCGATTGGAGTTCCTTTTTCATCCAGAATAATTTTAGATTCCGGAAAATCAAAATCAATAGAACCTCTTTGTCTTCTTTTTTCCCTCAAAATGTCTGCCAGTTCTTTCATCAAAAGAAACATCGGAACAAATTCCTTATATTCCTCCATAGTTTCTTTATCCTGATCTTCAATAATCTTCTTTACAGCAGTGTATGTCATTCTACGGTCAACATTTACCACCGTCTCTGCTATTTTGTGTCCTACTACTTTTCCTGTAGTATCAATTTCCATAATACAGCTTAATGCTAAACGGTCTACGCCCTGATTCAAAGAGCAGATTCCATTGGATAATTTATGTGGCAGCATAGGAATGACTCTATCCACCAAGTAAACACTGGTACCACGTTTTAATGCCTCCTCATCCAAAGGAGATTTTTCTGTTACATAATGAGACACATCTGCAATATGAACTCCTAACAGATAGCCATTTTCCTTCTTCTGGATAGTAATGGCATCGTCCAAATCTTTCGCATCTTCCCCATCAATGGTTACCATCATCCAATCACGGATGTCCATTCTTCCTGCCATATCCTTAGAATCCACTTCATCCGGAATGGAATTTAACTGTTTCATTACGGTTTTAGGAAACTCTACCGGCAAATCAAATGCTTTTACCACAGACATAATATCCGTTCCCGGATCATTGACATGTCCAATGATTTCCATGATTTTTCCTTCCGGTTTTCGGTTTTTGTTTCCGAAATCCGTAATCCTTACTACTACTTTATGACCAGTAACTGCCCCATTGGAACAATTATTTGGCACAAAAATATCTTTGTTATATTTTGGATTATCCGGTATGACAAATCCAAAATTCTTATTTTTCTGATATGTTCCCACCAGGTCTGTAAAACCACGTTCCACAATCCGCACAATGGATGCTTCTTTTCGTTTTCCGTGGGTTTTGGAATCTACACTGATAAGCACCTTATCTTTATGAAGTGCTCCATGTATGGCATTTTCAGGAATAAAATAATCTTCTTTTTCTCCTTCTACTGTTACAAATCCAAATCCCTTCTGATTCCCATCAAAAACTCCCAGAATCAAATCAGAGTTCGTTTTTTGGTATTTTCCCTTTGGTGTAACTTCAATTTTCCCCTCTTTTATTAGTTCCTCCAAAACAAATTCAAAATCTTTCTTCGAAGCCTCAGGTACCTGCATAAAATAAGCAAGTTCTTTCAATTTCAAAGGTTTGTACTTACTATCATTCATAAGTTCCATAATCAAGTCTTTTTTCTCTTGTAATACTTCTTTTTCTAACATAATAACCCTCCGTTCCATGAATCGTTTTTCTTTGGAAATTCACAGAAAATCCCATTTTTTATATCATACCATAAAAAGAAAAAAACTGCCATATAGAAATGACAGTTTTTCTTTTGAAGTATTGGAATTATTTTAATAATCCAGTATTTAGTAATACCGCTAATGCGAAAAATAATACAGCCAAGATAATGGTAAATCTTTCTAATTTTCCTTCTGCTGTACGTCCCTTAATCTGATTCCAGTAGGAAGATTCTGTAGATCCACTAATAGCACCAAGTCCACCAGACTTACCTTCCTGCATCAATACAACAACTGATAATAAAACACAAACTATCATAAAAATAATTGTTACTGCTAATTTCATTTCCTTCCACCTCCTCGGTTGTCCACAATAAACTTCATGATATCATATCAAACCAGAAATTTCAACTAAATTTTAACTTTCAAACATTCCGGCTTATTTTATTATCATGAAATATCTTCTATTGTTTTATTTTACAAGTAAAGACTTTCCTGTCATTTCTTTTGGTTGTTCCATTCCCATTAATTCGATTAGAGTTGGAGCGATATCTGCTAAACAACCACCTTCTCTTAACTTATAATCTCCACCATTTACCAAAATAAATGGAACTTCGTTGGTGGTATGGGCAGTAAATGGTGAACCGTTATCATAATCAATTAATTGTTCTGCATTTCCGTGATCTGCACAGATAAACATCTGTCCACCAACTTCCTTAATCGCATCTACTGCATTCTGAACACAGGTGTCTACTGCTTCTACTGCCTTCACTGCTGCATCTACTACTCCGGTATGTCCAACCATATCAGGATTTGCAAAGTTTACAATAATAACATCATACTTATCAGACTTAATCGCATCTACCAATCTTGAACCAACTTCTGGTGCGCTCATTTCCGGTTGTAAATCGTAAGTGGCAACTGCTGGTGATTTTACCAAAGAACGTTCTTCACCTGGATTTGGTTCTTCCACACCACCATTAAAGAAGAAGGTAACGTGTGCATATTTTTCAGTTTCTGCAAGTCTTAACTGAGTTTTACCATTGGCAGCTAAAAATTCACCAAAGGTATTTGTGATAGACTCTTTCTTAAATGCTACTTCTTTATTTTCAATGGTTGCATCATAATCTGTAAATGCAACAAACACAATTTTCATAAAGTCTCTCTTAAATGCGTCAAAGCTTTCATCGCAAAGAGTTCTTGTAATTTCTCTTGCTCTATCCGGTCTAAAGTTAAAGAATACAACAGAATCGTTTTCCTTAATGGTAGCAACCGGTTTACCATCTTCCTTTACAACCGTAGGTACTACGAATTCATCCAATACATCCTTCTTATAGGAATTACCAACTGCACAGATTCCACAAGCTGCTTCTTCCCCTTCACCAAGAACCAAAGCGTCGTAAGCTTTTTGAACTCTGTCCCATCTGTTATCACGATCCATTGCGTAGTAACGTCCGGATACACTGGCAATTTTACCTACTCCCATTTCATCCATCTTAGCCTGTAATTCTTCTACAAATCCCTTTCCTGAATTTGGAGCAGTATCACGTCCGTCTAAGAAAACATGAACATATACATTTTCAATTCCGTTTCTCTTTGCAAGCTCTAATAAACCATATAAATGTGTGTTATGGCTGTGAACACCACCATCAGATAATAAGCCCATGAAATGTAAATCAGAACCGTTATCCTTCACATTCTTAACTGCCTTTAATAATGCTTCATTTTCGAAGAAATCACCATCTTGAATCGATTTTGTAATTCTGGTAAGTTCCTGATATACAATTCTTCCGGCACCCATATTTAAATGACCTACTTCTGAATTACCCATCTGACCTTCCGGAAGACCTACTGCCATTCCACTTGCGTTTCCTTTTACAAATGGACATTCTGCCATTAACTTGTCCATAGCAGGAGTTTTTGCTAATGCAACGGCATTTCCTTCCTGCTTGCTATTTAATCCATATCCATCAAGAATCATTAGTACTGTTGGTTTCTTATTCATTGTTTTTATCCAATCCTTTCGTTCTTCATTTCTCCACTCTATATCATAGCACAAAAGTACGATTTTGCAATTTATTTTTTTAATTTTTCTACATTAAAGTATAATTTATTTTAAAATCAATAGTAATATTAGAATACATAAAAACATCGTAGAATGACTTCCCTCAAAATGTTCTGCTTTTTTCATTGGTTCCTGTCCTTCTACCTTCCTGTTATTTTTCTCTTTTTCTTTCTTTTTCATACAAACAGGGTCTACTTCGTAAATAGTGTCCTCTTCCATTACAAGATTTTCATTCATAAACTACTATCACCTTTCATAAATTATATTAATAATATTTAGTATATGTAATGAAAGGCAATCTGACATTTCAGAAAGGAATGATTTTATGGAAAATAAATCATATCATCAAAATACAGATTCATTTTACTCCTCCCCTTACTCCATGTTCGAGGAGGCTTTACCCTTTTTGAATCACTCTATGCAAATACCTTTTGCTATTTTCCTCAAGATGAATGAAATGAAATATTTAATGGGACAACAAGGAAAAGGCGAATATTTAAGTGCCTGTTCTGTAAATCCAAACGATTATGAAAGTATGCTTTTTTCTATGCGTAAAAGAGCCAACCCTGCCCAGGCTGCCAAATTAGATATGATGCTGCAAATGATGCAGGCGATGAGATTGTTCCGAACCTACCAGTCTGTCCTATCCACAACCGGAAAGAATCCTGAAAATGATGTCATTTCAACACTTGCCAGCAGTTCTGGAATCAGTCCCGATATGATAGAACTTCTTATGCAGACTTTAAAGTCTTCTAATCAGGATAATCAGTCACAATCTTGATACATGATTTAAAAATCTTAATGATACATCCCCCTAACTTCCTGCCATCGTATTTAAAGCAGGTATGTCATACTTCACGAAAATCAATAAATCATAAACTCATAAAAATATAAAAACAGAAAGGGAATTTTCATGTCACAGTCCATCAAAAACAACCCCGAATTTTCCTCCATCAATCCTCAAAAACTAGAGCTGATTGATGATTTCGTGCAACAAAACCAAGGCAAAAAAGTTCAGGAATTAATCCCTCAATTTATTGCCCTAAAATCAAAAATGGTTCAAAAAGGACTTTCTTTCACTCCTGCCGAAAGCGAATTAATGTTAAATGTTTTAAAACAATCCATGACTCCGGAGGAACAAAAAAGAGTCGAGCAAATGCAGAATATGGTTCATAATAAAAAAAACGCTTTTTAGGCATAAAAAAACTGACCTTAAAAAGCTAAATTTTAATTCATATTTTAAGGTCAGCTCAAATAGTCCACTTACTTTTATAAAATCCCCAGAGTATTGCATTATCTAATACTCTGGGGATTTTATCTTACGTGAATCATGCTATTGTATAACCTACCAGTAAATGTCAGGTTAGTGCATGAACATTAACTATCTTACTTCATTACAATATTAATAATTTTTCCCGGAACATAAATTTCTTTGATGATAGTTCCAGTCAGCTTATCTGCGATAGCTTCTTTACCCTTTGCAATTGCAGAATCTTTGTCTTCATCTGCTGCGATTAAGACTGTTCCTTTTGTTTTTCCGTTAATCTGAACTGCGATTTCGATTTCATTGTCTTTCATAGCTTCTTCATCGCATACAGGCCATCCTGCATCAAATACAGAACCAGTTTCTCCTAATTCTTCCCATAATTCAGCACTAACGTGAGGAATGAACGGAGCCAGTAAAACAACCGCTGTCTTTAATGTTTCTTTATCAATTCCTTGCTTCTTAGCCATGTCATTCAACTTATTATTGTATTCCATGAATCCGGAAACTACAGTATTTAAGCTGAAGTTTTCAAGACGGTTGGTAATATCGTAAATCATCTTATTACGAACCTTAACCAGTTCTTCTGTTTCCGGTGCATTTAAGTCCTTATTGTTCATTACCAGCTGATAGAAACGATTGATGAAACGATAAACACCATCAATACCTCTTTCATCCCATTCAGAATCCAATTCCGGTGGTCCAACGAACAATTCATACAATCTTAAGGAATCGCATCCATAATCACGAACCAAATCATCCGGTGAAACTACATTTCCCTTAGATTTACTCATCTTAATACCATTTTTACCGGTAATCATACCTTGGTTAAATAACTTGGTAAATGGTTCATCAAAATCAACCACTCCGATATCATATAAGAACTTCGTGTAGAATCTGGAATATAACAAATGAAGTACCGCATGTTCTACACCACCAATATACATATCCACTGGTAAGTATTTCTTTGCTTTTTCTTTGGAAACTAATTCATTTTTATTCTTTGAATCCACATATCTTAAGAAATACCAGCTGGAACCAGCCCATTGTGGCATGGTATTGGTTTCTCTCTTTGCAGGCTTTCCACAGTTTGGACAAGTAGTGTTTACCCATTCTTCGATGTCTGCCAGTGGAGATTCTCCGGTACCTGTTGGCTGATAGCTTTCTACTTCTGGTAATAACAAAGGAAGTTCTTCTTCTGGTACAGGAACTGCACCACAGCATTCACAATGAACGATTGGAATTGGTTCACCCCAGTAACGCTGTCTGCTGAATACCCAGTCACGTAATTTATAATTGGTGGTTTTCTTTCCAAAACCTTTTTCTTCAATCATGGCAGGAGCTTCTTTTTTCAATACAGAAGATTCCATTCCGTTCCATTCACCGGAATTAATCATGGTACCTGCTGCTTCGGTATATGCTTCCTGCATATCTTCGATTTCTTTTCCATCTTTCGCGATTACCTGAATGATTGGTAAATTAAATTTCTTTGCAAATTCAAAATCACGGTCATCATGAGCAGGAACACACATAATTGCTCCTGTACCGTAATCAGCCAGTACATAGTCTGATAGCCAGATTGGCACCTTTGCTCCGTTTAAAGGATTAATGGCATAGCTTCCAGTAAATACACCAGTCTTTTCTTTGTCTTGCATACGGTCAACATTGCTTCTCATGGAAGAATCAAAGATATACTTTTCCACTGCTTCTTTTGTTTCTTCTGTAGCCAAAGAAGAAGCAAGCGCATGTTCTGGTGCAAGTACCATAAAGGTTGCACCATGCAATGTATCCGGTCTTGTAGTATAAACGGTAATTTCTTCGTCTCTTCCATCTACCTTAAAGTTTACTTCTGCACCATAAGACTTTCCGATCCAGTCTGTCTGCATTTTCTTTACTTTTTCCGGCCATTCCAACTTGTCCAAATCATCTAAAAGACGGTCTGCATAATTCGTAATTCTAAGCATCCACTGTCTAAGATTTTTCTTCGTAACCGGCGAACCACAACGTTCGCATTCACCATTTACTACTTCTTCGTTGGCAAGACCAGTCTTACAAGATGGACACCAGTTAATTGGCATCTGCTTTTCATATGCTAATCCAGCCTTGAACATCTTAACAAAAATCCATTGTGTCCATTTATAAAATTCAGGGTCAGTGGTATTTACTTCCATATCCCAGTCATAAATGGCTGCGATTTCATTAATCTGCTTTTTAATGTTTTTAATGTTTTCTGCTGTAGAAATTTTAGGGTGGGTTCCCATCTTAATCGCATAGTTTTCTGCTGGTAATCCAAATGCATCCCATCCCATAGGATGAATAATATAATGACCCTGAAGTAACTTATATCGGCTCCAGACATCACTGATAACATATCCCCTCCAGTGTCCTACATGAAGACCACTTCCGGATGGATATGGAAACATATCTAAACAATAATATTTCGGTTTCTTTCCATCATCAACATTTACGGGATTTTCTTCCCAACGTTTTCTCCATTTTGCTTCTATTGCCTTATGATTATAAGGTGCTGCCATGGTTCATTCCTCCTTCTTACAGTTAAACTGTCTCACACTCTAAAGTAGCATATCTTAAAAATCCTGTCAAGGTCTGGCAAATTTTTTACCATAGTAATTTACCATAAACCACACCAACCAAAATATTACCACACCTTAAAATGTCATATGTACATCCTGTTTCTTCTTTTCATCCGTTTCCTTAAAAAATTCTATTCTTTTGCTGCCCAAAAAACCTGCTATGATGCTGGCTGGAAATGAAACAATGGTTTGATTATAAAGTGCAACATTAGAATTTAAGGTACGTTTTGCTGCACTGATGTGTTCATTTGTAACAGCAATCTGTTTCTGGAGTTCTTTGAATAACTGATTGGAGTATAACTGTGGATATGCTTCTGCCACTACTTTTAAATTTTCTAACACTCTTTCCTGATTCTTTATTACTTCGTGAGTCTGCTCCATACTCATCCCGGAACGGACCTCAATTAATTGCACCATCAGTTGTTTTTCGTGAGCTGCATAACCCTTAGCCACATTTAAAGATTCTGTCAGAATGTCATATCTTTTAATCAATGCGATATCGATTCCTGACTTTGCCTCGTCTACTTTTACTTCCATCATTTTGATTCTGTTTCTGGTAGAAACGCTCCAAAATATAATAATGACCAATACTACTATAAATCCAATTCCTAAAATCTCCATATTTATCCCTGTGCCTTTCGCAAATCCCATCACAAAACTGCCTAAATCAAACAGTCAGAAAATATGGGCAATGAGCACTTTTCCTTTCCTTTTATCATTTCTTTTAACCTATTCTTACTTAACTTCGTACTGTAAAGTTGTTTTCAATGCTTCCATTTATTGTATCTTCTAAAAGTTCTGTCATTCTTAACATACCCCGAACCTCATCCTTAGTATTCTCCAAAGTAATAAGTGCTTGTTGTTCATTGTAATAACCTTGTGGAAATAGAAGGTTGTTCGTTTTTAATGTAATTACCATAGTTTCTCCACTGACAAAGACACCCACTTCTTCAAACCGTTGTTTCATCTCAAGAAGTTGTTCCATTACTACAGGATTAAGAACAAAAAATGCTGACTGCTCATCCGTAGCAAACACATCAAAAGAGTCATTAAACTGAATATTTTCTGTTTCTATTTTCGTTTCACCTCTTCTCTTTGAGGGATAACTTAGATTTACTTCATTGTTAAAAAATTTTTTGGTTGTGATGATTCTTACACGGCCAGATAATGATGTCTTATATTGTGCAGTATAGACCTGCCCTTTATAGATAGTCTTGTAGGTCTTATTTCCATTTTTGCTTGATTTTGCCTTAAGAAGATGAATATTAGAAAACATATAATTTCCTACTCCCTTTTTATAACGTATCATTCCTTTTTCTCTATATTTATCATAAAAAGGTATAATTCCAAATCCATCTAAGACACTGGGTTCCATACACTGTTCCCGAATAAATTCTGCTCCGGGTATCACTTCTGAAACCGCCCTTTTTATTATCAATTCGTCATATTCCTGATGTTTCTTTCTATTAGCCGTAAACCTTTTTTTTAATAATACAAAACCAACGATGATAAGTACGGTTTCCATTACCATTCTTAAGATGAAATAATTCGATTGATTCACTCTCTCCACTCCTTTCAAATTGAATACAATTAAGTAATTGCGAAACTATCGAAAACTTATATCGAGTGACACAAAAAACAAATACATTGGCAGGTGCTTTGAGGCCGTCGGTACTTAATGAGAGGTTTACCTCGAATTTAGTACCGCTACGAGCCGAACGCAGCGAAAGCGTGCCTGCGATGTTTTGTTTCTTTTGTATCACACTCATATAGAACATTGTAGTTTTGCAATTGCCTATGAAAACATTGATTCATTTCCCCCTCATAGCACATGCACTTTCTGATATATTGTACCATATACAGGGTTTTAAGAAAAGTATTCATATTTAAAAAACGGAAATACCTTCTTATTTGGCATTCCCGTTTCTTCTTTCTTTATTAACGATAGAATATATGATTTCCTATTATCTTGTATTCCTTATATTTAGAATAATTCGCATAACGAACATTGTTGAAACAAACTAAATTTCCAATGTTGTTTACACCTGCCAAAGCTTCTCTGGCAGCCTGACGGCAACTGTCACTTGGTCCCTTTGCAAGTCTCTTATCCAGTAATCCATTATGCGCACCAGGGAACTGTCCCTTTGCATAAATAACATCATAAATGGTACTACCAAATGCACCGCTATTTCTACGATTTACCACAACTGCACCTACTGCTAATTTTCCTTCGTAGCATTCTCCTCCTGCTTCCATCTCAATCAAGCAGGCTAACAAATACTCATCATCATAAGAAGTGGCATTGTTTGAAGTACTTTCTACTACTGTGGTTTCCTGAGTTGCTTGGGTTGGTTGTGTTTGACTTACTGCTGTACTTTGTGCTGCTTTCGCCTGCTCTGCTGCTTTTCTTTCCTCTTGCGCCTTAGCATAATCAGCAAGCATCTGATCATACTCTTCCTTTGTAATCGCAGTCTTGGTAATTTCCTTTCCATAAGAAATTGCTTTATCTTCTGCTGCAATTCCAGTCAGAATATATTCTGTCTTTACGAAACCAGTGACTTCACCCGAAGTAATCTTCGTCCATTCTCCACAGCTTTCTATAAGATCACCATATGACATTCCGTAAATCTTACCCACGATTTCACTTTCTTCGCTGGCTTCCATTCGAATGTTTAATACATCCGTATCTGATAAATTTACTAAAATCTTTCCATCATAGATACTTTCCGGTACTGCCAAAGACAACGCTACCGAATGTTCTTCTAAAGATAACAATTCCTCACTTCTGATATCTGCCTGAGTTAATATATCCGCCTTTGCAATAATTCCACTCATAGCTTTTGCTTTACAAACATCCTCTGACTTCATATTAGCACTTAAAATAGAAAGTGATAATACGGATACAAAAGCACCTGCTATTATAAACGTATTCTTTTTCTCATTTGTAATCTGAATCATAAAAATTCTCCCTATTTCTATAACAATTATATTAATAAATGTTACAAATTTATTACGATTATAAATATAGCAAACATATTACATATTGTCAAGAATTTATTACAATTTTGTTACAAACCTATTTTTCTTTTGCAAACTGGCTATGATAAAGAGTATGGTAAAATCCTTTTTTCTTTAACAATTCTGCATGGTTACCCTGTTCAATAATATTACCATCTTTCATAACCAGAATCACATCAGCCTCTTTAATGGTGGATAAACGGTGGGCAATCACAAAGCTGGTACGTCCCTGCATCATAGCATGAAACGCTTTTTGAATTTTCAACTCTGTTCTTGTATCAATGCTGCTGGTAGCTTCATCTAAAATTAAAATCGGCGGATCAAGCAACATGGCTCTTGCTATGGTAAGGAGCTGTTTCTGACCTTGTGAGATATTCCCTGCATCTTCCTCTATTAAAGTATCATATCCATCTTTTAAACGTCTGATAAAACTATGGGCATGGGCTTTCTTTGCAGCATCCATAATCTGTTCCATAGTAACATCTTTTGAACCATAGCCGATATTTTCTGCCACAGTTCCCTTAAACAGCCAGCTTTCCTGTAATACCATACCAAATCTGCTTCTTAAATCATCTCTTTTTATTTCCCGGATATCGATTCCATCAATGTATATGGCACCCTGATTTACATCATAAAATCTCATTAATAAATTCACCAAAGTAGATTTTCCGGCACCTGTAGGTCCAACAATGGCTACCATATTTCCGGGACTCACTTTTAAATTCAAATCCTTTATTAATTCCACACCTTCTCTGTAAGAAAAATCTACATGTTCAAAAACAACTTCACCTTTTCCTTCTTTTTCTAAAGACTTCATCTGGCTGTCGTCACTTTCTTCCTCTTCATCAATCAACTGAAATACTCTTTTCGCAGATGCCAACGCTTCCTGTAACTGAGTCATAATACTGGTAATTTCATTGATTGGTTTTGCAAATTGATTGGAATAAGTCAAAAAACTGGAAATATTACCCACGCTTAAACCTCCGGAAAGAGCCAAAAATCCACCTACCACAGTCACCGCCACATATCCAAGATTATTGACATAACGAGTAGTAGGATTCGTCAAGGATGAATACCACTGGGCTTTTTGTCCATATACATAAAGCTGATCATTCATTTTTGAGAAATTTTCTTTTGCCATATCCTCGTAACCAAATGCTTTGACTACCTTAATATTAGATATCATTTCTTCTGCATACCCATTTAATTGTCCAATAGACTGGGATCTCTTTTGAAACATGGTAGCACTTTTTTTTGCAATGGTAGCGGCAATAGCATAACAGACAGGAACCAGCAAAACAATAATACAGGTGATTCTTGCACTAATCATTAACATAAAGACAAAACATCCTATGATAATAATAATTCCTGACATAATCTGTGTCGTTCCCTGAAACAAACCTTCCGAAATTGCCTCAACATCATTGGTTAATCGACTGATAACATCCCCACGGGAACTGTTATCATAATATTTTAAAGGAAGTTTGTTTAATTTATGAAAAGCATCTTTACGAATATCCTTTACAATTTCATTTGCTACCTTCGTACTTACCACAGATAACAACCATTGAAACAATGCACTTATGGCATAAATTAAAATTAATTTAAAAACAATATCCCATAACAAAGAGAAATTCACCAGATTCTCTCCAAGCATCTTATCAATTCCGTTTCCCACCATAAGAGGGGCTAACATAGCAAGAGAATTACCAATAATCGCACAAATAAAAACAAACAGCAACAATGCTTTATACTTACCGATATATCCCCAAATACGTTTTAATGTAGTACTTTTCTTGTTTGTCATTTAAGCTTCCCCTCCTTCCTCTCGTTCTTGTGATAAACAAATTTCACGATACACTTCGCAATCTTTCATTAAGTCATCGTGTTTTCCAATTCCAACCATTTCTCCATCGTGAAGTACCACAATCTGGTCTGAATTCTTAATGGTACTTGCCCTTTGAGATATAATAAACGTAGTTAGGCCATTTAAATTCTCATGTAGAGCCTTTCTTAAATTTGCGTCCGTTACAAAGTCCAATGCATTGAAACTATCATCCAATATTAAAATATCCGGCTCTTTCACCAATGCTCTGGCAATGGTTAATCTCTGACGTTGTCCACCAGATACATTGGTTCCTCCCTGGGTAAGCATGGTATGATATTGTTCCGGCATCTTTTCAATAAATTCGCCGGCCTGCGCGATTTTAGCTGCTTTCTTCACCTGTTCTTCCTTTGCCTCTAAATCGCCCCAACGAAGATTTTCCAAGATACTACCTGTAAACAAAACACATTTTTGAGGAACCATTCCGATAGAATGAATTAAGTCTTTTCCTTTGTACTCTTTTACATCCAGACCATTTACTTTAACCTTACCTGATGTAGCATCATAAAATCGTGGAATAAGCTGCACTAAAGTGGATTTTCCGGAACCAGTACCACCGATAATACCAACTGTCTCCCCTTTTTTTACCTTTAAATTTATATTGGATAATGCAGGTTCCTTACTTCCCTCATAATAAAAGGTAACATCTTCAAATTCCACTGCATAGGCACTTTCTACTTCTTTTGCGCCTTCCCCTTCTTTGATACTTACTTCTGTATTTAAAACCTTTGCTACTCTTCCTAAAGATGCAAATGCCTTTGTATAAAGAACCACCAGATTTGAAACAATAATCAAAGCCGCCAGAATCTGAGTCACATAGTTAATAAACGCAATGACAGACCCTACTGACATAGAACCTGAATCTACTCTTACTCCTCCAATCCATAAAATCGCACAAATGGCAAAATTCATGATTAAACTTGTAAGCGGATTTAAAACAGAAGAAATTCTTCCTACACGAATGGCTGTTTTAGCATATTCTTCATTACTGTTTTTAAATTTCTCTTCTTCATAGGATACCTTTGAAAATGCACGAATTACCCGGACTCCAGCCAGGTTTTCCCGCACCACCAATGCAATCTGATCCAGTTTTTGTTGCACTTTTTTATACAATGGCACCGTCTTTATCATGGTCACTGCCAGTACAATAATAAACATTGGCAATACCACCATTAATACTACAGATAACTTAATATCCAGACTAACTGCCATCACAACTCCACCAATACATAAAAATGGAGCCCTGATTACCAGACGTATCAACATAGCAACCGCTGTTTGTAACTGATTCACATCTGAAGTCAGACGGTTCACCAGTGACGTAGTCCCAAAATCGTCTATTTCCGTATTGGAAAAAGACATAATCTTATCAAACATTGCGTTTCTTAATTTTGTACCAAATCCCTGGGATACAATGGACGCGGTATACTGACAAATCAAGGCACTTACAATACCAATGGTAGCCGTAATCAGCATGGTAACACCCATCTTTATTACATATGCCTTGTCTCCTTTCAATACACCATGATCCACTGCTAATGACATAAAATAAGGTAAAAATAACTCTAATACTGCTTCTACCAGTTTAAAAAAAGGACCAAATATTAAAAGCCACTTATACTCCTTTAGATATTTTAAAACTGCTTTCACCTTTTCACCAACCCTTTCCCTATGTATTTACTAAAAAAAGAAATCGAAAAAATCCCTCATCAACTTTCCTGTGAAAGAAGAAAGCGGCTAGAACCTCTAACCGCTTTCCTTACTATTATCATTCCTATTTTATTCAAAACTATGTAACTATACTGTTAGAAAGTATGTAATGTTTTTCTTAATTTTTCATGCCATTTTCCAATGATAACTGGTATACGTCAATTCGATAAGCATCCATCTCTCCTAAACCTAAGAACACACATCCGTATTCCCAACCGTGTTCCAACTTTGATTTACGAACAATCTTTATAATGGCATGGAATGTTTCCTTTGTCCAAATTTCAACATCCGTATCAAAGAATCCATCATCCGGTAATTCTACTTCCGAAGTGAATCCCATTCCATCCCTTGAAATATTAAAAGTATGAATCTCTACATTATTTAATCCTTTTTTTTCATCTTCCAAAGATAAATTATTTATCTTTAGAATTACATTCATGTCCATTCTTTTATTTCGTCTTTTATCGTTCATAGTCAAAGCGCCCTCCCATATTTTTATTGAATAAACATCGCATCACCAAAGCTAAAAAACCGATATTGATTCTTAATGGCTTCATTGTAAGCATTTAATATCTTTTCTCTATCCGCCAATGCAGAAACCAGCATTAACAACGTAGATTCCGGTAAATGAAAATTGGTAATTAAAGCGTCTACCACCTTAAAAGAATATCCCGGATAAATAAAGATATCCGTCCATCCTGAAGCCTCCCGTACTTTTCCATCTTCATCCCCAATGGTTTCCAATGTTCTGGTACTGGTAGTTCCTACCGCAATCACTCTCTTATGATTGGCCTTCGCCTGATTAATGATATCTGCATCTTCTTTCGACAAGGAATAATACTCCGAATGCATATGATGTTCTAATATATTATCTACTTTCACAGGACGAAAAGTTCCAAGTCCTACATGTAACGTAACCTGAGCAATCTTAATTCCCTTTTTCTTTAATTCCTCTAAGAGTTCATTGGTAAAATGCAGTCCCGCTGTAGGTGCTGCAGCCGAACCATCATGCTTTGCATAAACCGTCTGATATCTTTCCTTATCTTCCAGCTTATGAGTAATATAAGGTGGTAATGGCATCTCACCTAACTGGTCAAGAATCTCTTCAAAGATTCCCTTATATTCAAAATGTACCAAACGATTTCCATCTTCCAGTACATCAATGATTTCTCCAACAAGCAGACCATTTCCGAAAACAATTCTGGCTCCCACCCGAGCTTTTTTCCCTGGTTTTACCAGTGTTTCCCAAACATCATCTTCTTTACGCTTTAATAGCAAAAGTTCAATCTGAGCCTTCGTATCTTCTTTTTCTCCAATCAAACGAGCCGGAATTACCTTCGTATTATTAATAACCAGACAATCTCCTTCATTCAGATACTCCATAATATCTTTAAAATATCTATGCTCAATCTGTCCATTTTCTTTGTTTAGCACCATCAATTTAGAACTGCTTCTATCCTGAATGGGATCTTGTGCAATCAGTTCCGGCGGTAAATCATAGTAAAAATCAGATAACTGCATCTTTCTTACCTCTTCATTCAATGTGAATTATCCGTTACTGTCCGCCTGTGGGCAGCAACAGAGATTTCCTTGCTGTTACCAGCAATAAGGTAAAATAAGGGATAGGTGTAAGTTCTCCTATCCCTTATTTCCTCACTATAATCATATAGCCTTAACTACTATTTGTCAAGATTTTTTAAGCACGAAGATTAATATCTAATTTCGTTAATTCCTTTAAAATCTTATCTAATACTTCATTTACATCCGCATCTGTAAGACTTCTGTCTTTTGCTCTGAAAGTCAAGGCATAAGCAACTGATTTATATCCTTCTTGTATCTGGGTTCCTTCATATACATCAAACAATTCAAACTGTTCTAACAGTTTTCCGCCCTTTTTCTTAAAGATTGCTTCCACATCACCAACTAAAATCTCTTTTTTCATTACCATACTTAAATCTCTGGTAACCGCAGGATATTTTGCAATTCCTTCATATTTACGATTAAAAGTAGCATGTTCTGTTAAGTTTGGCATATCAATGACTGCAACATAAGTATCTACCTCAAGGTCAAAATTGGAAGCAGCTTCCGGATGAACCTGTCCTAAGTAACCAATGTATACATCATGATAATAAATATCTGCCTGTCTTCCCGGATGTAAAAACGGTTTCTTTTCGTTTGGATTATAAGTCATTTGATTCTTTAATCCAAGTTTTTCAAATAATTCCTCCACAACACCTTTTAAGGTAAAGAAATCACCTTCTCCATACATTCCTAATGTGAACTTCATTCTTTCTTCTGGAAGCTCTGTCAATGGTAATGCTTTTGGAAGATATACATTTCCCATTTCATATAAACGCACATTCTTATTTCTTCTATTATAGTTTGTTGCTAAAGAAGTCAGCATTCCATTTAAAGAAATAGTACGCATGATACTAAAATCTTCTCCTAAAGGATTCGAAATCACGATGGCTTTTCTATATTCTGAATCCTGTGGCAGTAATAATTTATCAAATACCTTTGGACTTTCGAAAGAATAACACATACCGCCACAGAAACCATTCTGTTCTGCAACATCTCTCGCAACATCTTCCACACGATTTTTAAAGCTCTTCTTACCAGCAGTAGCCTCACCTCTTGGTAAAGTTACCGGAATATTATCATAACCATAGAAACGTGCTACTTCCTCTGCTAAATCTGCCATACACTCTAAATCCTGTCTGAAAGTAGGGATGATAAGTTCATTTGCATCTGCATCGTATACTAAATCCAGCATTTTGAAATAAGAAAACATTTCTTCTTTTGAAACGTCTGTTCCTAATAAGGCATTCATCTTTTCCGGTTCAAAAGGCAGCCTTTTTTCTCCGACAGGATTTGGATAAATGTCTACTGCTCCACCAACTACTTCACCAGCACCTAATTCTTCAATCAACTGACAGGCACGGTTCATGGCTTCCATAGCTGTATTTGGGTCTAAGCCCTTTTCAAACTTTGAAGATGCATCGGTTCTAAGTCCGACTTTCTTAGAAGACAAACGAATGTTAGTTCCATCAAAGCAGGCTGCTTCAAATAACATAGTAGTCATATTATCATTTACCATGGAATTTTCCCCACCCATGATACCGGCAATACCGATTTCTTTCTTTCCATCATTAATCATCAAAACAGTATTGTCTAGTTTTCTTTCCTGTCCATCCAAAGTAACAAAAGTTTCATTTTCGGCACGTTTTACTATGATTTTTTTATCTTCAATGGTATCTAAATCATAGGCATGCATTGGTTGTCCATATTCTTCCATAACATAGTTTGTAATATCGACAATGTTATTAATAGAACGAATTCCCATAGCAGCAAGTCTTCTCTGCATCCACTTTGGAGAAGGTGCAAGTTTAATGTTCTTTACCACTCTTGCAACATAACGTGGACAAAGTTCTTTGTCTGCCACTTCTACACTGATATAGTCATTGACATCCTCAGAATTTCCAGTCTGAGTTACTTTTGGTAAATGTAATTCCTTTTCAAAAGTAGCTGCTACTTCCCTTGCCATGCCAATCATACTGAAACAATCTACACGATTGGAAGTAATTTCAAATTCTACTACAGTTTCATCTAATCCAAGAGCCTTAACTGCATCATCACCTAAAGCAACGTCTGCATCTTTTTCAAAAACATAAACACCATCTTCTGGTGCTTCTGGATAAAAATCTCTGGAAGAGCCTAATTCTTCGATTCCGCACATCATACCATTGGACTCAATACCACGTAATTTACCCTTTTTAATCTTAATTCCTTCTTCCGGTGGCTTAGAACCATCATGACCTCCAGCAACCTTTCCGCCGTCTAATACAACAGGAATCACATCGCCTTCTTTTACATTTTTGGCACCTGTTACGATTTGAATGGTTTCTTTTCCGATGTTTACCTGACAAACCACTAATTTATCTGCATCCGGATGTGGTTTTATTTCTTCAATTCTACCAACCACAATTTTTTCCAGATTCTTATCAAATTTCACATAACTTTCTACATGAGAACCGGACAATGTCATTTTATCTACATATTCCTGCACCGTACAATCCAAATCCGGTACATAAGCTTTTATCCAAGATAAAGGTGTATTCATTTTCTATTCCTCCACTAACTAAAATTGTTTTAAGAAACGAGTATCGTTTTCATAAAGCAGACGCATATCGTCAATTTCGTATTTTAATAAAGTAACGCGTTCCAATCCGATACCAAAGGCAAAACCAGAATATTCTTCCGGATCAATGCCACAGGCCTTTAGTACCTTAGGATGTACCATTCCACATCCTAAAATTTCAATCCAACCGCTTCCCTTACACATACGGCAGCCTTTTCCGCCACATTTAAAACATGTGATATCCATTTCTGCACTTGGTTCTGTAAATGGGAAATGATGTGGTCTGAATTTTACTTTGGTTTCCGGACCAAAAAATTCAGTTGCAAACTGTGCCAAAGTTCCCTTTAAATCTGAAAATGTAATATTCTTATCTACTACCAGCCCCTCTACCTGATGGAAAGAAGGAGAATGGGTTGCATCTACCTCGTCAGAACGGAATACCCTTCCTGGAGCTAACATACGAATCGGCATCTTACCTGTTTCCATAACTCTCGCCTGAACTGGTGATGTCTGTGTACGAAGCAGAATTTCTTTGTTAATGTAGAAGGTATCCTGTTCGTCCTTGGCAGGATGATTGGCTGGAATGTTTAATAATTCAAAATTATATTTATCATATTCCACTTCCGGGCCTTCCACGATTTCATAACCCATGCCAATGAATACACGTTCCAAATCTTCCAATGCGATTTGATTTGGATGCTTATGTCCCGTATTAATTTTTGTACCAGGTAAAGTAACATCAATGACTTCCTTTGCTAATTTTTCTTCCTGCTTCGCTTTAGCTAAAAGATTCATTTCTCTTTCTAAAGATTCCTCGATGGCAGTTCTGGTTTCATTTACCATCTGTCCAACCTTTGGTCTGTCCTCAGCAGCAACATCTTTCATTCCTTTTAAAACCTGGGTTAATTCACCCTTTTTACCTAAATACTCTACCTTAATCTCATTTAAGGTTTCCATAGTTTTGGCATTTTGGATTTTTTCCAATGCCTCTTTTTGTATTGCCTCTAATCTTTCTTTCATTCCTATTCTCCTTTTTCATAAATAAAAAAAGCCTCATCCCAATAGGGACGAAGCATAATATACCCGCGGTACCACCCTGATTTCCAAAATATACCAAAAAACTATGTATACTTTGACACTCATGTTCTGTATAACGTCCAGAATACGTCATGACCTACTTTCTTCAATCATGCTGCTACAGTGTGAAATTTCATTTATAATAAGAACCGAAAAGGCTTTCAGCCGATGACCTTTATTCTCTGACGGAAAACTATAAACTACTTTGCACTATCATTGCATTTCTCTTATATGTTACAACCATATTTGTTATTTTAACACAAAAAAGCACCTTGTCAAGAAAGTATTTTATTTTTCATAAATCTTCTTTCTCTGAAGCCATTACATACTTGTCTAAAGCATAATTAAATTCCGCACCAATAAAAACCATAATCATGCAAAAATAAAGCCATAACATAGCAATTACGATTCCTGCCAAACTTCCATACATATAAGAAAAATCACTGATTTTATCTACATAAATACTAAAAGCATAAGAAATCGCAATCCAGCTTACTGCTGCTAAAAACGCGCCTGGCAATTCATTTCGTATTTTAGATTTCCGATTCGGTATGGCACAATATATCAGCAAAAAAAGAATCGTAAAAAACACCAGACCAAACACATTTCGAAAAGACAAAATAAAATCAACCAGCCATACTAAAAAACCTGCTTTGCTTCCAAGCATATGATAAAGCTTATTTCCAAATACCAAAATTAATAAAGACAAGATTAATCCCAGTGCAAAAATCAAGGTATAAACACTGCTTACGATACGTGTTAATAAATAATTCCTTGATTCATTTACTTCATATACTTTATTTAGTCCCTTTGAAATTGCCATAACTGCCCTTCCTGCTGACCAGATTGCAGCAACTACGGAGATGGAAACTACCGTAGAGGATGCTTTTGTATACAATTCATTTATAATATTAATAATGTATTCATTTAGATTTTCAGGAGCCAATGCGATGATATATTTCGTGATATCTGCCTGCTCTACAGGTAAGACCCGGATTAATGTCATCAAAAACATAACAAAAGGAAAAAAAGATAAAATAATAAAAAATGCCCCCTGAGACGCAAAAGCAGTAATATGATCGTTTTTTACCTTTTGAATGGTTTCCTTAAGATATTTTGGCTTATTCATCCTTTCCTCCATTCCAAAACTGATATGTCAGGGAACTTAATTTTTTACTTCTTCCCTACCCAGTTCTTGTACTTTATCTGTATATCCTCATTAGATTTTGCTCTTTAAAATAATATTTTAATATTTCAGCATATGAATATCCTTGTTTGGCTAACTCATTCGCTCCATTCTGGCTCATGCCTGCTCCATGACCATAACCGCCACCATAAATCATATAGCCATCCTCTTCCATTATGCCATAAAAATAGCCACTTGGCAAAAGGGACATGGATTTATTTATTTCATTGTTGTGTTTTGTTAAATCGAAACCTTCCGGTGATAATACACTTCGTATATCATACTCCCCAATATAGTGTGCCTCACCTGTCTCCCCTTCAATGGTCAACACCTTAGCTACACCGCTTTCTCCCCTTTGGGAAACATAAATATTTTTAATGTTCCCTACTCCAGCCTTACTCTCCAAAATTTCATAAGGTATTTTTACCTTCCAGCGAAAATAAGGATACTCCTGTTCCAGACCTTCTACATTTTCAAGCAGACTCTTTAAATTATTTTCCACCTGCTGATTTTCATTTTGCGCAGTTGCTAAAGCCTCTACTAATTCTTGTTCTTTTTCTTTTATCCAGATGTCCTCTGGCTTTGATAAAATTCCGCAGGAAGTAGAAAAATAATAGGTCGTTCCAATATTCTTTCCATCCAACAGAATCACACCACTGGTTTCATCCACGGCTTTTACGCTTCCTTCCTGTAATGGCTGATTCGCATATACCTGTGAGCTGACACTGTCATCCAGATGACAAAAATATATTTCATCCAATCCATTTTGAATTTTTGCTACTGCATAGGTTCTGGCACAGACAGCCTGGGCTTTTAATGCCTCTGATTCATAACTAAGCGGCATTTCACTTGGAATCACTAAATATAAATATTTCTCTAATTCCACCTCATTAATCATAACAATGCCCTCTTCTGTAAAGTTAAGCTCCATGTCCCCAAAATAAGAAGGATTTTCCTCTCCCCTAAAAATTGAATATACCGTAATCATTCCATTTTCATTGACATTAGAAATTTTAACTTTTCCTTCTTTTAATTCATCTGTCGAAAATGTAACCTGTTCATTTGCAAGACAACGATAAACTTCTCCGTTTTTTTCCACTATCATACCATCAGTACTCCCTAGACAAATGTTTTGATGATATTTTGTAACATAATCTGTAGCAGATATCAATACCCGAATATTCGATGGAATCTGGAACGGAATTATCCCGCTAATGTCAAGGGCAAAATGATTGGTTTCCGATAAAGCCATGATTTCCATACCCTTTCTATATGTTCTTTTAATCATTTCACCCCCAAAGATTCCATAAAATATCAAACATATTATAATAACATCAATATATCTCTTTTTTTTCTTCACTCTATCACTCCAAAATCTTTACTGTGTTTTTCTTGTTTCGCCCAATATTTTCCTTTTACAAAACAAAAGAAAAAGCAGCTTTCGCTGCTTTTTCTTTTGTAAA
The DNA here is from genome assembly GCA_017399685.1 of Lachnospiraceae bacterium. Lineage (GTDB taxonomy): Bacteria > Bacillota > Clostridia > Lachnospirales > Lachnospiraceae > RGIG1668. Next base: position 43,259 of record JAFQBM010000005.1, on the reverse strand, counting down.
CCCAAAATGCCGTTACCTATGATTTTGACGCCTAGCTAAGCTAGGTGGGTTTCCTCATGTAAATCCTCTGTCTTCCTCTGCGCAATGAAGGCTTGACATACCTTTACGGATATTGGAATCCCGTCAAAAGAAATGTAGGTTCAAAATAATAGGTGTTTTCGTACATTTCAGGCATCCGTTTCTTATCTTCTGATTTGATTATATATTAGTTATATGTAAATTGCAATCCAAAAATGTATATAAATTTTTACCAATTCTTTTACAGATATTCCATAGACTTTGACACTTCAATATGGTATACTTAAAGCAGTACTTTCGCCAAAATGTGAGGGCGAACTTAGGAGGAAAATATCATGAGAAACTGTTTAGTTGCACAATCAGGTGGTCCAACAGTAGCCATTAATGCAAGCTTAGCCGGTGTCATTGATGGAGTATTAAAAAGTAATTATTTTGATAATATATATGGTTCTGTCAATGGAATTCAAGGTGTTTTACATGAAAATCTAATTGATTTACAACGTACTTTTAATAAGTCTGACCGTTCTATTGAAAGATTAAAAGTATCCCCTTCCATGTACCTGGGGTCCTGCCGCTATAAGCTAAATTCATTAGAATCTGATTCTTCCGAATACGAAAAAATCTTTTCTATCTTTTTAAAGCATGAAATCAAAGCTTTTTTCTATATTGGTGGAAATGATTCCATGGACACGGTAGCGAAATTAAGTAATTATGCAAAATTAAAAGGATATGATATCAGCATCTTAGGTATCCCTAAGACCATTGATAATGATTTATGTGTAACAGACCATACTCCTGGTTATGGTTCTGCAGCGAAGTATGTGGCTACTTCTCTTTTGGAAATCGCTCACGATACTTATATTTACGACACACAAAGTGTTACGATTGTGGAAATTATGGGACGTGATGCAGGATGGCTGACCGCTGCCAGTGCACTTGCCAGAAATGAATACAGTCATGCCCCTCATTTAATCTATTTACCTGAGACAGTATTTGACGTAAATTCCTTCATTAACGATGTGAAAATTCAATTAACCAAACAACAAAATGTTATCATTGCTGTTTCTGAAGGCATTAAGACTGCGGATGGTAAATATGTAAGTGCCCAGTCTGCAAAAACAGATATTTTCGGTCACGCACAATTAAGTGGAACCGGTAAATACCTTGAAATGTTAGTAAATGACCAGATTGGCTGTAAAGTTCGTTCCATTGAATTAAATGTTCTTCAAAGAAGTGCTATGCACTGTGCTTCTCTTACGGATTTAAATGAATCTTTTGCCTTAGGCGTTACTGCTGTTCAACTTGCTGAACAGGAAGTTACCAATGCCATGCTGGTAATCAAACGTGTTTCTGATTATCCATACCAGTATAAAATTTCATGTACTGATGTGGCAGATGTGGCGAATGATACCAAATACGTTCCATCTGAGTGGATTCATGCTGATGGAAATGATGTTTTACAGGACTTTATCACTTATGCGAAACCGTTGATTTGTGGTGAGCCTATGTTAGAATACAAAGACGGATTACCTTATTATCTGCCAATCCGCCATCTTCTATAATATTTTTAACTACTAATGATAATTTATAAAACATATCATAAAAATAAAATCTTCAATAAAAAAACTTTGAACCAGAAATCACTTCCTGGTTCAAAGTTTTTTTATACCTTCTTTTTATACTTTCTTCTTATCCTCTATGGGATTTTCTTTTAATATTTCAACATCCAGATAACCATACTCTGTTAATTTATTTCTGATTTTTATTTTCATTTCTTCGTTACAGTTTAAATATACTTTACGGAATAATTCATCCACATATTCATTCCATTTTTGATATATTTTCTTCTTTTTCTCTTCTTCTGATATCTGTTTTGGTTTATTTTGAGTAGAATTTTTCTTCTTTTTCTTTTTGGAGTTAGATTGTGAAGAAGCATTCGTCACATTTTCTCCATTCGAAATCTTTTCCAATTCTTCTTTTACTACAATGTTTAACTGATACATTTGATCTAAGAGTTCATCAAAACCATCCTCTTCTTCCGTAAAATAATGATAATAACTCTCTTCTTCTGAAGTTTCTGCCTGTTCTACTTCTTCTATAATATACCAGTAACTTCTGGAGGCACTGATAATTCTTTTCTTTACCATGCTGATTTTTTCTTTTATTCTGGCATTGGTTTCTTCTCTTTCCTTTTCAAGTCGGAATTGAATATACTGAACCGTCCACACTGTCAAATATATAAAAAATACAATTAATATTACTGCTAATATCGAAACAATCATCGATTTATCCATATTGTCCTCCATTCCGAAGTATCATACATCTCTTTTTTTACAAAATTAGACACATGAATACATTATAACTGAAAAGAAGACACTCGTCAAGATTTAGTCATTGATTTTATATTATAGAAAAAAGAACAGACCCTACAAACATAGGGTCTGTTCCAATGTAAGAAAGAAAGGAAAAAATGATATTTAAACAAATCGTGATAATTATCTCATTCACATTTATCATTTCTATTACATTATACAGCAAAAATACTAATTAGTAAAGTCTTTTTTTAATTTTTTTATTATTTTTCACAAAGAATTTTGCTATTTTTTCCAATTTATATACTCTCTATAGTAAACTACGATAAAAATCAGAACATTTTTCTTTCTTTTTTATATATTATGATACAGAGTGGCAAAAGTAAATTTTGCCACTCATGATATAACAAATTGCTACATTTACTTTCTCTTCTTTTTCTTTCCTTTTAAAATCGCATAAGAAGCTCCCGCTAACACTACAACACCTGCTGCTACACCAGCAACTGCCTTCCATGGGAATGACTTTTTGCTTTCCTCTGGTTTTACTTCGCCTTTTACTAATACTAAAGCAGAAATTGGTTCTACAGAGATTTCTCCGCCTTTTACTGTTTCAAGCACTTCAGTTCCTGCCTGATTTCCTTTGATGCATACCTGCCATTCACCATCCGGAATGGTAACAGTAGCAGCTTCTCTATTTGCATTATAAATAACACAGATTGCATCTGCACATTCTCCATTTGGTTTATTTTCAATGGTATATGCAACTACATTTTCAGGTACATCTTCAATAAAAGTTAAGTTCTCTTCGATTTCAGCAGTTGTAGTCATTCTTAAACCAGCATGGGCTTTTCTGAATTCAATTAATCCTTTATAGTAATTAAATACTTCCTTATTCTCAGTATATTCATCCCATTTAATGCTGTTCGTTGCATCAGAAGACTTATAGCTGTTTTCATCAAATCCGGTTCCATCAGCATTTGGTTTGCTTCTTAAAATTTCTTCTCCTGCCTGCATAAATGGTACACCTTGTGCAGTATACACAATTGCTGCGGATAATAAATTCATCTTGATTCTATCTTCTTCTGTATCCTCTGGATTTGATAAAGCTAATTTATCCCAAAGTGATAAATTATCGTGACAAGAAACATAATTAATGGTTTGTGTTGGAGCTGCTGCCCAATACGCATTTACATCAGTTCCCACTTTATCATAATCTACTCCGGAATAATTTGTTGCACCAATAACACCAGATTTGATTCTTTCTTCTTGTCCTGCTTTTCCAGATACAAATCCTTGGTCTGTCTCATCAAATACACTACCCTTAATACCATCACGGATATCATCGCTAAATGCTCCTACGCCTTCATAAGTGACTGCGTTTTTCTTAAGAGCACGGAATACATCTGCAGTTGCACAGGTACCACCTGCCCATCCTTCACCATAAACAATGATAGTAGGATCAATTTCATTTAATGCTTCTTTTACTGCCATCATAGTTTCGATATCAAGAATTCCCATAAGGTCAAAACGGAAACCATCAATATGATATTCTGTTGCCCAGTAAGTAACAGAATCTACGATATATTTACTTACCATGGCACGTTCTGATGCAACTTCATTACCACATCCCGAACCATTAGAATATGCTCCTGTTTCTGTATAACGGTAAAAATAATTTGGTACTGTTCTGTTAAAATAAGAATTTTCTGTTTCTGCTGTATGATTATATACTACATCCATAACAACACGAATATCATTATCATGGAGTGATTGAATCATTTGTTTAAATTCTTTTACTCTCACTTCACCATGATATGGATCCGTAGAATAAGAACCTTCTGGAACATTATAGTTATATGGGTCATATCCCCAGTTAAACTGTGCTTCATCCAATTTTGTTTCATCTACAGAGTTTGGAGAGTAATCATATACCGGTAGTAACTGCACATGAGTGATTCCTAATTCCTTTAAATAATCCACACCAGTAGATAAACCAGCGGAATTCTTTGTTCCGGTTTCAGTAAATGCAAGATACTTTCCTTTATTTACCATGCCAGAAGACTCATCAATAGAGAAATCTCTTACATGAACTTCCCAGACAGAAGCATCTGTTGGATTTACGAATTCCGGTTTTTCATCCTTATCCCATCCTTCTGGATTGGTAGATTCTAAATCAATTACCATACCTCTTTGACCATTCGCACCAGTAGTTCTCGCATATAAGTCAACTGTTTCTTTTGTCTTTTCTGACACTGTTACGGAGTATGTATAATAAACTCCATTTAAATCACCATCTACAGTTACAGCCCAGACACCCTTGTCCTCCTGGTTCATTTGCTTCACTTCATAAGCTTCGCCTTCTAATCCGTCTTTAAAAAGATTTAACTCAACCTTGCTGGCAGTTGGTGCCCATACCTTGAATACTGTATTATCCTTAGTATAATTTGCACCTAAATCATTTCCATCATAATAATAGGTTTCTTCAAATTCTTTGCTTGAAAATACATTTCCCATCTCTACTAACTTATCTCCATATCCTTGAATTTCTAATGTATAGGTTTTGTCAAGAGCCAGGTTTTCATTCATAATAATAACTGCTTTGTTTCTAACCGGCTGTTCCTGAACATCAAAATCTTTTATTTCATAGCTGTTACCAGCTTCATCCTTCAATGTAAACATTGCTAATGTTTCTGCTAATGCGAAATCAAGTGGTGCTGTTATCTGAAAACTGATTTCAGTAGCACTGTCTAAAGAAGCTGACATAATCTTAGGAGTAAGATCTACTTCCTCCCTACTAAAATACACGGTTTCCTCTCCTTGTACCAGATAAATCTCGTTTGTTTCAGATAAATCTACAAAACGGTCTCCATCAAAATCCTTCGCGTCCCATTCATTTAATTTTACAATAAATCCAACGCTATCTTCTGCAGTCACTCCAGGAACACTAAATGTACCCACAGCACCAAATTCATCCACAGATGTGAATTCGTAAGCAGCACCATCTCCACCTTGTGGCCACAACCATAAATTCCAACCATCATAATTCTGGTCGTATCTGTGATAATGTATGGTCAACTGTGTGTCACCAGAATTTTGATTCTGAGCCTGTTCTTCTTTTGCCGCTTCTAAATCATATGGTGTCGCACCATCCAATGGTTCATAGGAAAACTCTTCTTCTCCACTTTTTACCCATATTTCCGCAAAACCATCTTTTAATTCAATCATTCTGTCTTCGCCACAGTCTTTATCTTCCCATTCATTCAAACGGATAATAAATCCTACTTTAGATAAATCCTCTGAAGTCTGGTATACTGCGATTTTTCCGAAATCATCTTCGGCTTTAAATTTTACTTCTTTTCCAGAACCACCTTCCGGCCACATCCACACATTCCATCCATCATAATTAGCATCACTTCTTTGATAATGAAGGATTACTGTTGTTTGTGCTGCTTCTACCTTATTAGCTGGAAACCAATGACTGCCAAAAGCAGTAACGAACAGAACTACAAGTAGCAAACATGCACATATCTTTCTTTTGTTCATTTCACCATCTCCTATTTTTTAATTTTTGATTGCGAATGCAGTTTTACAGTCGCAAGGGTGCAATACGCGAAGCGATTGACTTATTTAATAGGCAATTCAAAGAATTGCCCAATTAAATCAAAAACTATGATTCTTCTGGTTCCACATAAGTAGGAACCCCCGTATAGTTATAAATTGCTTTATCCAGTTCTTCTACCTTCGTTGAAGGCTCATAATTCGAAGTACCAAATAAAAATTCATGCAATTTTGATACATTATAACTTAATCCACAAGGAATAATGCAATCCCCTTTTTTCCCTAGTGTGGCTGTCGTAAACTGAAATGGAAAACTTTTCGTTTCCCCAATAGAATACTTTGTAGCATCTTTTGCCAAACCTAACACTTCCGATAAAGAAACACTGGTAGAAATCATAGGAAATACTTCATCAATAATATTATTTAATGTTTTTAAATTCATGGTTTGGGCTTTTTGTACCAATAACGAAATAACCTGTCTTTGTCTTTCTGCTCTGGCAAAATCATTACCCGTTCCACCTTTTCGGATACGACAATACGTTGTAACCTGATTACCATCCATATGAACCAATCCGTACTCTTCCACAAAATTACATTTCTTTCCCGTAGAATCCGCAGTTCCTACGATATGTCGGTTGATTTCCTCCATTTCCGCTTTGGATATTTCAATATCCAATCCCCCTACTTCATCTACCGCCGTAGCTAACGCATTCCAGTTTACTGCAGCATAATCTTTAATGTCCAAATCCAAGTTTTTATTTAACTGTGCAATGGCAAGCTCCGGTCCACCAGCTGAATAAGCATAATTTGCTTTCTTTAAATCATAATCCTTCTTTGTATTATCCTCATCCGGACACATCAGCAAGGTATCACGATACACAGACACCATCTTAATTTCTTTGGTTTTATTATTTAAACTTAAAATAATAATACAATCACTGTTTGATGTATCAATTACAGAAGCATCTCTGGCATCTACACCAAATAAAGCAATATTAGTGAATCCTGTAGATTCTTTATTAATATCATCACTAATTGCCAAAGCACTTTCATCAATATCTTTTGAATCAATCAGTCCCCACTTATCCAAAACATACTTTACACCGACACCTACACCAAGTAACACAAACATCACTACAAATTCGAACGCAAGAATTCGTTTTAAGCGTCTTTTTCTTTTCGCTGCTTTTGTGAGTTTCTTTTTCTTTTTTCCGTTACCTTCTGCCCCTCTTACCTTTGTACTCATCTCGAATAAACCCTTCCTTCGTTACGCTTCATAGCCTTTTTCTTTGATTACTTTGATTACATGATTGGTATAGCTATCGCAAAGTTCTTCGGTGGCTGCTTCTACCATAACACGGATTAACGGCTCTGTTCCGCTTTCTCTCACCAATATTCTTCCATCCTCTTGCAGTTCGTTTTCCACATAAGAAACTGCTGCTTGCACATCCTTATCTTCGTTGACGGTCTTTTTATCCTTCACTCTGATATTAACCAGTTTCTGTGGCAGAATCTTAACTTCTGATACCAGACTTGCCAAAGTCGCTTTCTGTTCCGTCATGGCCTCCATAATTCTTAGAGAAGTCAAAATTCCATCTCCCGTTGCCGCATATTTGCTAAAAATAATATGACCGGATTGCTCACCACCCAGACAATGATCATTGGCTAACATATTTTCATAGACATATTTATCCCCAACGGCAGTCTTTTCATACGAAATTCCGATTTTATCCAATGCCTTGTATAGTCCGAGATTAGACATCACTGTGGTTACAATCGTGTTATTATTTAGTTCTCCCTGAGCTTTCATAAACTTTCCACATACATAAAGAATTAAGTCACCATCTACCACATTTCCATTTTCATCTACTGCAAAACAACGATCCGCATCCCCATCATAAGCAAATCCTACATCTAACTGATTTTCCTTCACAAACGCCTGCAATGCCTCGATATGAGTAGAGCCGCAATCTTTATTAATATTAGTACCATCCGGTTCATTATGAATCACATAAGTCTTAGCACCTAATGCATCAAACACATTTTTCGCAATGGCAGATGCACTTCCATTGGAACAATCCAAGCCGACTTTGTAGTTCTTAAAAGATCTGGTAGCGGTGGATATCAACATTCCAATATAACGGTTTCTTCCTACGGCATAATCTACCGTCCTACCAATATTTTCTCTTACCGCAAAAGGAATCTCTTCTACTTTTCCATCAATATATGCTTCTATCTGTTCCTCTACTTCCGCTTCCAGTTTTTGTCCAAACTGATTGATAATTTTAATTCCATTATCATAAAACGGATTATGAGAGGCAGAAATCATAATTCCACAATCAAAATCCTCTGTACGCACCACATAGGACACGCTTGGTGTGGTGGTTACATGAAGCAGATATACATCAGCACCAGAAGCAGTTAAACCTGCAACCAAAGAATATTCAAACATATAACTGCTTCTTCTGGTGTCTTTTCCTATTACGATTTTGGCTTTCTTTTCTTTTCCATAATACCAGCCTAGAAACCTTCCCACCTTATAGGCATGCTCCACATTTAACACCACATTAGCTTCTCCACGGAATCCATCTGTACCAAAATATTTACCCATTCCTTCTGCCTCCTTACTCTACCGTAACTGATTTTGCAAGATTTCTAGGTTTATCTGCATCTAATCCTTTAGCAACAGAAACATAATATCCAAATAACTGCAAAGGAATTACGGATAAAGAGCCCTGGAAACAAGGATGTGTCTTTGGAACGTAAATTGTAAAATCTGCCACTTCTTCTATCTTTTCATTTCCTTCTACCGTCAGAGCAAACACATAAGCACCTCTGGTTTTTACTTCCACCACATTGCTCTGTGTTTTTTCAAATAAATCCGGTTGAGTCAATACTGCAACTGTTAATATATCGTCCTCAATCAAAGAAATGGTTCCATGTTTCAACTCCCCTGCTGCATATGCTTCCGAATGGATATAAGATATTTCCTTTAGTTTCAAGGAACCTTCTAAAGAAATCGCATAGTCAATTCCTCTTCCAATAAAGAATACATCCTTAGCATTGGCATACTTACTGGCAAACCATTGGATTTTCTCCTTATCACCCAATATAGTCTTTATCTTTTCTGGCAAAGAATGCAGTTCTTTGATTAATTCATCATATTCACTTCCATCAATGGTATCTCTGGTCTTGGCAAACAAAATTGCTAACAGATACAAGGCAGTAAGTTGCGTACTATACGCCTTGGTGGTTGCAACTGCAATTTCCGGACCTGCCCATGTATACATAATGTTATCTGCTTCTCTGGCTATGGAACTTCCTACTACGTTCACGATTCCAAGGACTTTGGCTCCTTTGCTTTTCGCTTCTTTTAATGCAGCCTTTGAATCCGCAGTTTCACCTGACTGACTGATAATAATAACCAAAGAGTTTTCTTCAACAATCGGGTCACGATATCTAAATTCAGAAGCTAAATCAATTTCTACCGGAATTCTTGCCAGTTTTTCAAATACATATTTTCCAACAACTCCAGTATGATATGCAGAACCACATCCTACAATGTATATTTTCTTAATTTCTCTGATTTGTTCTGGTGTCATACCCAGCTCATCAATGACAATTTCTCCATCCTTAATTCTAGGACGTATGGTGTCTTCAATGGCCTTTGGCTGTTCGTAAATTTCCTTTAGCATAAAATGCTCATATCCACCTTTTTCAGCGGCTTCAATATCCCATTCTATCTGCTGCATTTCCTTCTCTATAGATTCTACATCTTCATTATAAAAAGAAACTCCATCCTTAGTAAGCTTTACAATTTCTAAATCTTCTATGAAATAAACATTTCTTGTATACTTTAAAATAGCCGGTACATCAGAAGCAATATAATTTCCTTCGTCAGAAACCCCGACAATCAAAGGACTATCCTTTCTTACTGCATACACTTCATCCGGATGTTCCTTAAATACAATACCTAAAGCATAGGAACCTTTTACACGATGAATGATTTTCGCAATGGTCTCAATGGGATTTCCAGTATAGTAGTACTCTAACATATGTGCTACTACTTCTGTATCTGTTGCAGAAACAAACTGAAATCCTCTGCTTTCTAATTTTTCACGTAAAACCTGGTAATTCTCAATAATACCATTATGTACTACCGCAACGGTCTTATTGGCATTATACTGTGGATGTGCATTCACAACGGACGGTTCTCCATGGGTTGCCCATCTTGTATGGCCAATCCCTACTGTTCCGTTTAAGTTTTTACCATCATTTGTTAAATCTCTTAATGCCTGCAGTCTGCCTTTGGCTTTGACTACTTCTAACTCACTTCCATTATAAATGGCTACTCCTGCCGAATCATATCCTCTATACTCTAATTTCGACAATCCGTCTAATAAAATAGGCGCAACTTGATTGATTCCCGTATAACCAACGATTCCACACATAAACATTGCCCTCCTTAATTTTTATCAATAAACATTACAACTGTTCAGAGCCAATGAGCTCTGAACATTCATTTTAAAATTATACCATTTTATCATAAGCTCTTCAAGAAAAAGATATTTACAAAATTCTTACACGGACTTTTCATGTTACTGTTCATACAGACTTTTCTTTTCCATTTTCGCCAGAAAAATTTCAAACAATATAATATATAACAACGCCATAATCATCATTAATATCATATATCCAATAGAAGCTCCCAAAATCCCAAAGGCTTTTACCAGTATCGGCATAAAAACTGCCGCCAGTAAAGCGGTAGTCACACAGGAAATCAACATACTGTATTGTTTTCGAATAATAACAATGGCATAGCAGTAAGCGTTGTATAAAGCACAAAAACCACCGCCCACCAGAATAATACATAATTCCAAACGGTAATCACTGATATCAATCCCATATAACCACGATAATACCGGTGTTCCTAATAAATAAGCTCCAATTACACAAATTACAGTAAGTAATAAAATCCAGACTTTCTGTTTGTTTAATATTTTTCTTAATCCCCTATAATTCTTTTCTTCATTTAATTTTGCCATAGTGGTAATCAACGGTTTCAAAATAAAGCCCGAAAACAAATTGATGACAAAGGCCGGCATAAAGATAATATTATATACTGTCAGCATTGCAGACTGATTTAAAGCCTCGATGGCATACCTTGCAGAATTATTAATATAAGTAATTAAAAACTGGTTAATAAATAAAGGAAGGCATGCAAGATGCAGTGAAACCTGCTTTTTCCCATCCAAAACAAACTTTACTTTGTCAAATACTCCTACTACTGCACTGTCAAATATCAAAAACATTATTACAGATGATATTGCAAGAACCGCCGTAGATATAATAATATCTTTCGTTATGATTAACGCAATCATATAGGCAGCAATGGTAACAATATTTTTTAACACCACACCTTTACTGGCTAAATCATATCTTCCCCGTTGATGATATAATCCTTCAAATACATCCGAAAGTGCCTCTATCATTTTATAAATACAAACAAATAAAATAACAAGACTTTCCCTTTTTCCATATCCGCCAACAAAAATCCATATGAACGCAGCTATCATCATAATAGAACAGGTAATGACCCTGGAAGTGAAATAATCCCCAAAGGAATATATTTGTTTTACATCCGAAACCTGATAATTACGGATATAAAAATAACCAATGGTAATTAACTGTTGTCCAATCATCAGACCTAACGAAAAATCATCGCCCCCTGCTCCTCCTAACACATTGGTGGTTACCATTAACATCACCATGGATGAGGCGGAATAAAAAAGGCCGGATAAAATTGTCCAGATATATATTTTCTTTTTTAAGTTTTTATCATTTCCAAGAAATAATTTTCTAAGCATTTTCACCAAAATCCAATCTTACTATATCATGGTTCACCCGTTCCGACTCTTCTGGAATCTTCATGTAGTCCCCATACCATTTCGTTAAAATCTCATGATTTTTGTCAGCAACCAATATTGTGGTATTCTCAAAAGGAATCTCTTTTAAAGGAAAGACATCTTTTTTCCTTAAAATCCATTTATCCGGCTCAATATCATCAAGGCAGGTATAGTAATCCGATGCTCCATCGTATTTTCTTGAATTCTTTTTATACTGTTTTACCAGAAAATCCACAGAAACCGGTTTCAACAAAATATGAACCAGATGACAAATAAAACTTACCAGATGTTTTTTCAAACCGTATAATTCCATTTCGGGACAAGGAATCACTTTTAATATATACAATCTATTCCAGAACTTCCCTGTACTTATTTGTTTTTTTAGCAATTTTTTACTATTGGGGATACAGTCATAAGGGAAAATATCAATCTTAATTCCCGGATGATAGGGCCACTTTACATTGCCTGGAGTCGTAAAGGTAGTTCCAATTTTACATAACTGTCCAAAATGTCCATTTATGTTTTTTTGAATGGAACCGGATACCAGTTCATATTTGCCCTGACACTCTTTTTCCACTACTTTTAAAAACTTTTCATAATCCTCCCGGAACATTCCAAAATCAATGTCATCGTCCCATGGAATAAATCCACCATGCCGTACCGCTCCAATGGCTGTTCCACCGATTGCAAAGTAGGAAAGATTATATTTCTTACATATTTCTTTATATTTCTCTAAAATTTCAAGTTCTACTTCTTTGATTTTTTTCATTTCATAATCTGTGTATTCTCTCATATTCCAGTAAAATGTACCGTTTCCGGTTCCTTTCTCTTTATTTCGTTTCCTCACCTAAATACAATTCATTTGGGGGATGATTATGTCTTTTATCTTCTGGAGGTAACGTCATATAATCACCATATCTGGTTTCTAAATATGCCTCAATTCTATTTGGTACACGAATATGAATGCCATCGTAATTCATTCTCTTCGTCGGCAAAATATCAGCAACATTCATTACGCTGGTATAAGGTGTCGGGTCAAAGAAAAATGCCACCCTTTTTGTCTTTTTGTTTTTATATAACATAGCTGATTTTTCCGCTTTTTTATAAAATTTTTCCGGAGATGCTTTCAAAAAACGCAGGGTATGATAACCTAGTTTCAGCACGAAACGTATTACCGCCGCCTTCCATCCATGATAATATATGGTAGGATTTTTTACAGAAGAAAGCACCATCATTTTTCCCCAGAACCAGGCAGAACGTGCCTGTCTTTTCATTGCCTTTTCATCATCTGCGATATTATCAAAGCAATATAAATCCAAAAATACCCCACATTCAAAATCCAAATCCTTGAAGGTTTCTTCTTTAAACACGGTTCCTACCCGATAAAATCTTGCACTCATGGCTGGGAAATTCGGATTAGTTTCCGCACAAAGCAATTTATATTTTCCCGGGTATTCTTTTTCTGCCACCTTCATAAACTTATCGTAATCTTTTCTTAACAATCCCACGTCAATATCGTCATCCCATGGAATAAATCCGCCATGTCTTACTGCTCCAATGGCTGTTCCTCCACAGCCAAAATAATCAATGTCATACTTATCACATAAATCATTGAAATCTTTTAAAATTTCTAATTCTAATGCCTGTAGTTTCTTTAATGTTTCCGCATCATATTCCCGATATAACATTATTCCTGTCCTTTCTGTTCTTTTAGAATGGTCACTGTCTGTTGTAATCCCTGTTCTATATCATAATAAGCCTTCCAGCCTAATGATTTTAAACGACTGCTGTCAATTAATGCTTTCGTTGCTTTGGAATACCCTGCCGCCTCTACGGCATCCGGTAATTCAAACACCACCTTTTTCCCTGAAGTTTGTGCTAAAATCTGAGCCAACTGTTTCAAGGTAATATCAGAGGCTTCATCTGCAATATTATACACAACTCCATTTTCACCTTTTAGCAAAATAGTAAGCATTGCTGTTACAGCATCCAGCACATAACAATAAGAATAAAGCTGATTCCCTTCACTCTTTAAAACAATATCCTCTTCCTTCACTGCATTTCTGATAAACTGTGCCAGTGCTTTGGAATCTTCTTTTCCCATGGTAGGTCCATAAATTCTGCAAAATCTTCCCAACACTACATCCATACCATATTGGGCGATATATGACTGTGCCAGGCTTTCGCAAACTCTCTTGCTTTCCGGATATCCTGCTCTTGCAGTATTCGAATCAATATATCCCAAATCTTCTTCTTTAAACCGTTCTACGTCTCCATTGTTTTCACCATATATTTCAACAGAAGACATGACAAAAACTCTCTTGGTTTGATTTTTTGTGGCAAACTCCATAAGCTGATAAAGCCCAAAAATATTAGCCGTTATGGTACCTACCGGGTCTTGGGCATATGCCCTTGGATGAGTGTTACTTGCCCCATGAATGATATAGTCAACCTTTAATTCCAATTCCATCGGCAGTACAACATCCTGTTGTAAAAATAAAAGCAAATCTTCGTCTTTAGCATCCTGTACGCTTTTTAAATCATATGCCCGGAATCTTTCCTTCGCTTTTTCCATATTTCTTCCCGTTGCAATGATTTTTATATTAGAATGATATTTTTGATTCCGATACATTAGTACATCGATGAAAAAAGAACAAATAAGTCCCGAAGCTCCCGTAATTAATATTGTTCTATTGTTTAACGCATCATAGCCTAAATCCATTTCGGCTGCTGTTTTTATGTCACTATAATATCTAGTATTGCTAATCATAATACCCTCCATTCCACATTATCCGTTTTATCATATCACAAAAAAAGAAAAATGTATAGAAATATCCTTTCCATACATTTTTCTTTCTATCACAAAATTCTTACTCTGAAATAAGTGTGTTTTCTGTTGCTCCCTCCATATTAACTTCTATGGATTGTTCTATGGTAACTTCTGTATTATCTTCTTTTACTTCTTCTGTGGTTGTTTCTTTCGTTTTTGTTTCTTCCTCTTTAATTTCTTTTTCTGCATCTTTGACAGTTTCATTTACTATTTCTTCCAAACCAGTATCAGGATTTGTACATGCTCCGAAAGCATTCAACTCATAACCTTCCACTGTGGTATTACATTGCATTCTTCCTTCGGAATCCAGATAATAATAATTCTTTCCATCAAATATCCATCCGGTCTCCATAGTTCCATTCTCCAGGTTCATATAATACCAGATTGTACTTCCTGGACGAACCCAGCCAGTTTTCATATCTCCATTTATTGCATCAAAATAATACCATTTATCCTCTAATAACTGCCAATTTGTTTTCATGGCACCACTAGTTAAATCCAGAAAATATTTCTTTCCTTTTACCTCTGTCCATCCGGTTTTCATATCTCCATTTACCGGATCCATGTAATACCATGTATAAGAACCCGGACGAATCCAGCCAGTCTTCATATCTCCATTTACTGCATCTAAATAATACCACTTATCTTTGATAAGTTCCCAACCGGTCTGCATTTTTCCTTCCGAATCAAAGAAATACCATTTGCCATTTATGTACCTCCAGCCTTTGGCATTTCCGGTATATTCCACATAATACCAGACATCTTCAATTTCATTCCATCCCATATGTAATCCAATAGACATTGCCCCGCTTGGGCTGAAATAATATGTTTTTCCGTCTATTGTTACAAAAGAATCTGCCACCATTTTTCCATCTTCTGAAAAATAATAAGAATTACCTTCATATTCCAACAAGCCGGTGTGCATCACTCCTCCAGTCTGGAAATAATATTTCGCTCCGCCGATTTCCTGCCATCCGGTTAAACGCTTGTTATTCACAAGATAAAATACTTCCCCGGTAATTCCTTTCACAAATCCATCGTTTGCTGCATATCTTTTCGTCAAGGATGCGGAATAATCTTTATACAGCATATTCATATCTACATTACCTTGAATACCATCCACCTGTGCTGTGCTGGAACACTGCCACATGGTATAACTTCCACCATACGTAGTTCTATGATTATACTGAGCTACCCAGATATCGTATTGGGATAACTGACTCATATCTACCATAGTTGTCAGCCATGTTTTGCTGGCATATAACGCCGGTTGATATCCTGCCTGACGAATCACTTCACAAAAGGCTTTTACCAAATCTGTTCTTTCCTGCTTTGTAAGTTTTTTCTGACAGGCATCCTCTAAATCGTAAGCCACCGGAAAGTTGATTGGATAACCCTTGATTTGTTCCAGCAAAGCAAAAGCTTCGTCCTGTGCTTCCTTTGGTGTGGTGGCATAAGAATAAAGATATACTCCTACATCCAAACCACTGTCAGTAGCTCCCTTTAAATTTTTATGAAAATACTGTAAATGTTTTGGATTATAAATATAGTTCGGACCAACCATAACAAACTCAATATCATCTTCCACTACCTGAGTCCAGTCAATGGCCTTAGTCTGATTCTGATACCTTGAAATATCAATTCCCTTCGCCATGGCAGATATTCTTTTTCCACCATAACCATTCACATATGCACCATCAATTTTTTCATAAGCTTTCGCTGCTGTATTACTATCATAGAAATATAATTCATTTCCATTCATGGTATACCAGCCTTGCTGAATGAATAACTGTCCATTTGGCTTAAAGGTTAATTCCTGTTCTTCAATGTAATAAGTTCCAGTTAACATAGCCCCTTCTGGTCCATATTGGCCATCAGACAAATAATACCAAAAAGCACCACTTTCATTAAACCAACCTGTTTTCATTTTTCCTTCATTTCCGGGATCCATATAATACCAGTTATCATTAATAAACTTCCAACCTGTAACCTGAATACCAGTCACAGGATCAAAATAATACCAGTCATTATTTATCTGTGCCCAACCGGTAGCTATGGTGCCATCTACTTTTTGATAAAATCTGGTGCCGTCCGGATTCGTTTGAAATCCTGTTTCTGCCCTTACTCCGTTATTTGATAAAAGAACACATCCTAAACTAAATGCCGCTGCTACTGTCAGAAACCGCTTTTTATGTTTTAATATCGACATTATTTTCTCCTCCGCTTTATCTCTACATAGCCGATTCTTTCAAAAATCGACCATAATCATATAAAATTATATCTACTACAGTGAAAAATGTCAATTGATATCGAAATGTAAATAATGGAAATTGTAAACTTACTATATTATTTAATCTATGAAGCAGATATCATTTTACAGAATCGCATTTTGTCGTTAATTAAATTAATGAATTATTTTAATTTTCCACTTGCATTTTACCAAAAAATAGTTTATGATGTTCATAAATCAACCAAATTATATTTTTTTGAACACATTTTCATGAAAGGAGTTATTATTGACCATATATCGTGGTTCAATTTTGCATTAATAATTATGATTAATACCATTGAATTATGTCGAAATATTTTTGAAGAACCTGAAATTTCTCAAAGAAAGCTTGCAAATATCATGGATATTTCTTTAGGTAAGGTCAACGCCTTGTTAAAGGATTCCATAGAAAAGGAATATATCGTCAAAACGGAAACCGGTTATTGCCTAACAGAACAGGGAACAAAGCTATTATCTGACCATAAAGTGGATAATGCCATCATAATGGCCGCGGGTTTTGGTTCCCGTTTCGTTCCTCTTACTTTTGAAAATCCAAAAGGACTGGTAGAAGTATTCGGTGAACGAATGATTGAACGTCTAATTCTTCAATTACATACTGCCGGTATTACTGACATTACCATAGTAGTAGGCTATTTAAAGGAAAAGTTTGAATATCTGATTGATAAGTATAATGTAACACTGGTTTATAACAGTGAATACCGAACCAAAAATAATTTATCTACTTTACACCTTGTAAAAGATAAATTAAAGAACACTTATATCCTTCCTTCTGATAACTGGATTCGGGATAATATCTTTCATAAATATGAATCCAAGAGCTGGTACTCTTGCGTTATGGCAGAGGATATTACAAAAGAATGGTGTGTCACTGCAAACAAGCAAAAACGTATTACGGATATTACCATTGGTGGTAAGAGCTCGCAGATTATGTGTGGTCCCGTTTATTTTACAAAGGAATTCTCCCAAAAAATTATCCCTTATCTGGAAGAATACTATCTTCGCCCCGGCACCGAAGATTACTACTGGGAAAATATTTTAATTGACCATTTAGACGAACTGGATATGTACGTGAACTCTATTGGAAATGATGTCTTATATGAATTCGATAATTTAGAAGAACTACGTCAATTTGATGTTAGTTATCAGGTAAATTCCAAAAACAAGGCACTTTCCTGTATCAGCAAAATATTAAATGTACCGGAAAATGAAATTACAAATATCCGTTGCTTAAAAGCTGGAATGACAAATAAATCTTTCTTATTTTCAGCCAAAGGAGAATCTTTCATTTTCCGTATCCCTGGTCCTGGAACAGAAAAATTGATTAACCGAAAAGAAGAAAAAGAGGTATATGAAACCATTGCCCCTCTTAAACTATCTGATAAGATTTTTTATTTCAGTGCAGAAACAGGTTACAAAATTTCCAAATATTATGATGGCGCTATTAATTCTGACCCTCATAATCCGGAACACATAAAAAGAAGTATGGATTTACTTAGAAACTTCCACTCTTCTAGGTTGAAAGTTTCCCACAGCTTTGATTTATATGAAAGAATTCATTTTTATGAAAATTTGTGCAGGGAGAATCATTGCTTAAACTTTTATGATTATGATGTGGTAAAAGAACACATGATGCAGTTACTTTCCAGTATTGAAAAAATGAATGTTCCACAGGTATTATGCCATGTTGATGCTAATTGTGATAATTTATTGCTATTACCAAATAATAAACTAAAGTTAATTGACTGGGAATACGCAGGAATGAATGACCCTTTACTGGATATTTCCATGTATGCTATATATGTTTATTTTACGGAAAAAGAATGTGACGATTTATTAAAGTTATATCTTGACAGGGAACCTTCCACTGAAGAAATCATTCGTTACTATTCCTACATTGCATTAGGAGGCTTTTTATGGTCTTTGTGGTCCTTATATAAAGGGTCTCAGGGAGAAGAATTTGGAGAATATACTCTTATCATGTATCGTTATGCAAAAACTTATTATAAAAAAATCAGATTAATAGAGGAGACTGAATCATGAAATCTAAAAACAAAAACATTGAATGGCATATTGTAATTTTGCCTTTGCTTATCATTACCATATTGGCTGGACTTATTTTCGCATTTCCAGACCAGTCTGCCAATGCCATTGAGTATTTACGTAATTTCTTCGTAAATAAATTAGGCTTTTGTTATACTCTGCTCGGACTATTCATTTTAGGAGCTGCATTAGTTCTTGCTTTCTCAAAATATGGAAACATCCAATTAGGAAAAATGGATCGTCCTTTATACTCCAACTTAAAATGGGGTGCCATGATTTTTACTTCTACCATGGCAGCAGATATCCTTTACTGGTCCTTAATCGAATGGGTATATTATTTTGACGCAAATCCGGAAGGATTAGCAGAATATACCATCGTGCAACAGCAACAATGGTCCAGTACTTATCCTTTATTTCACTGGGGACCAATCCCTTGGGCATTTTACATTCTGCCGGCCGTAGCCTATGCTTATCGCTTCTTTGTAAAGAAAAAACCAAAAGAATCTCTTGCCCACGCTTGTGAACCTTTACTTGGAAACAAAATAAATAAACTTCCAGGTAAAATAATTGATATTTTTTCTGTAGTCGGCCTGCTTGCAGGTACTGCAACTACTTTTTCCCTAGCTACCCCATTATTATCAAAAGCCGTAGCTGAGGTATTTCATATTGAATATTCCAACACAATTTCCGTTCTTGTTTTAATATTTATTGCAGTAGTATTCACTGTTGCTGTTTTATACGGAATGAAAGCTATTTCACACTTAGCTACAGCTTGTGTTATTTTATTTTTTGCTTTACTTGCTATCTTCCTTATTTTCGGACCAAAGATATATATTATTGAATCCGGAATCAGCGGAATCGGAAATATGCTTCAAAACTTTTTATCTATGTCCACCTGGACGGATCCATTACGGGCTACCGGTGACGGCGTGCAGGGATTCCCACAAAACTGGACGATTTTCTACTGGGCATACTGGATTGCATGGTTTGTTGCTACTCCATTCTTTATTGCCAAAATTTCAAAAGGAAGAACCATCCGTCAAACTATCCTGGGCGGTTTAGGATTCGGTATGGCAGGTACTTTTACTTCCTTTATCACCTTCGGTAATTTTGGATTATTCCAACAAACCAGCGGGAAATTAGATGTTGTATCTATGGTACAAAATGGTACGGCACCTGCCGATATCATTCTTCAAATTTTTGAACAGATTCCAATAAAGAACGTTGCTTTGATTATATTAGTGCTTGCCATGGTTGCCTTTTATGCCAGCACGTTTGATGCCATTACCCTAGTTATGGCAGGATTTTGTACTAAAAACTTAAAAGAAGATGAAATGCCAAGTAAGAAATTAAGATGTTACTGGTCCTTTATCTTTCTTATCCTTCCAATCGCCTTGATTTGGGCAGAAAGTACTCTAAGTGCGTTGCAGACCTTCTCTATCATTGCAGCATTCCCACTTGGTATTATTATGCTACTTATTGTGTTTGGCTTCTTTAAAGAATTAAAACAACATAAAGAAACAAAAGAAAAATAACCGAAGGAAAATTCATATACATCAAATATCCGTTTTCGTTAAAATAGTTACAAAAAGAACAAGGTTCTCACAAAAATGAGACCTTGTTCTTTTTATCCCTGATTAATTTTCTCAATGATTCCTATAAATCATCTTTTACTTTACTATTTTTCTTGTAATTTTATCTGAAACATAAATCCAGGTTCCCTTTATCATATCGATTTGGATTCTGATTACAGAACCTATATGCTGTATTCCACAATGAACCTTTTTACACTCTTTCGCTCTCTTTATTCCTTCCAAAAGTCCATTTAAGTATGCTTTCAAAAAACCTCTTTTTCCAAACATGATACATTGAAGCAGACATCCCATAAGTAAAAAGGGCAGGTTTGTTAAAATTTGTAATAGCGGCATATTCTTATACCACAAAAACACTTGATTTCTGGCAGTTAATCGTACTTTAAATTCACTTAAAGAACTTCCGGAAGTTGCACTTCCAATATGATAAACAACTGCTCCTGGACAAAACATATTTTTATATCCATATCTTTTTGCCCGAAATCCTAAATCCATATCTTCAAGATAGGCAAAGTGTAAAGGGTCAAACACACCAATACGATTTAACACTTCCATTCGGTAAATTGCTGCTCCGGCACAGGAAGAAAACACTTCTTTTTTTTCGTTATACTCTGTCTCATTATGGGCATTTCCCCGCTGAAAAGACCAGCCAAAAAGATTTATCATATCTCCGGCATCATCTACCTTATCTCTTTCACGATAAGACAACATTTTGCTGGAAACCGAAAAATAAGAAGGATTCTGTTCTATTGCATTTACTAACTCCTTCACAAAATCTTGCTGCACTACCGTATCATTATTTAATAAAATAACGTAAGGAGTCTTAGTAACAGCGATTCCCTGATTTACTGCTTTACTAAATCCAAGGTTCTCCTGATTTTCAATCAACATAATTTCAGGATAATACTCCCTGATAAATTCAATGCTTCCATCCTTAGAAGCATTATCAATAATAATCGTAGCAAAATCCTGTTCTGACTGACACTTTAAAGACTCAAGACAAGGTTTTAAATATTTTAATCCATTATAATTAGGTATTACTACGGCTGCCTTCATTGAATTCCTTTATTCCTGTCCATTTTTGATCTTTGTCTGAAATGGTAAGTTCCATTCCTTCTTCCATCGGCCACTCAATTCCAATTTCAGGGTCATTCCAAAGTAATCCACCCTCATCGTTTGGATGATAAAAATCCGTACATTTATATGCAAATTCGGCATAATCTGAAAGTACTAAAAAACCATGTGCAAAATTCTTAGGAATAAAAAATTGTTTCTTGTTTTCCGCAGATAAAATAACACCAAACCATTTTCCGAAGGTTGCAGAACCTTCCCGTAAATCTACTGCTACGTCAAAAACTTCTCCGCTTACCACACGCACCAGCTTATCCTGTGGAAATTCTTTTTGAAAATGCAGTCCACGTAATACACCTTTTTTGGATGCTGACTGATTATCCTGAACAAATTCCATATCGATTCCTGCTTCCTTATAATCATTATAATTATAAGTTTCCATAAAATATCCACGTTCATCTCCAAACACAGTTGGAGTAATGACCTTTAATCCTTCAATTTCACATGTTTCTACTGTAATTTTTCCCATGATAATTCCTTACCTGCCTTTTCTTTTAAAAATTTCATAAATTATAATCTATATTGTATCTATCCGTTCTAAACAAGCCTCATAAATTATAAAACAAAATTCCGCTTATAATCCATTTGCGATATCCACTAAATACTGTCCATAAGCTGTCTTCATCAATGGTTCTGCCAATTCTAATAACTGTTCTTTATTGATAAATCCTTTTTTATATGCAATTTCCTCAATACAGGAAATATATAGTCCCTGTCGCTTCTGGAAGGCTGCTACAAAGTCTGCTGCATCTAACAACATATCGTGGCTTCCAGTATCCAGCCAGGCAAATCCTCTGCCCAAAGTCTCTACCATTAAATCTCCCCTCTTTAAATACTCATTATTTACGGAAGTGATTTCAATTTCTCCTCTTGCAGAAGGCTTTACATTCTTTGCGATTTCCACTACATCATTATCATAAAAATACAACCCTGGTACTGCATAATTTGACTTTGGATTTTGTGGTTTTTCCTCGATAGATAAAGCCTTTCCATTTTCATCAAATTCTACTACACCATATTCTCTTGGATCTTTTACATAATATCCAAAAATCGTAGCTCCACTGGTTCTTTTCGCTGCTCTTTCTAATACTTTTGAAAAGCTTTGTCCATAAAAGATATTATCTCCTAATACTAAAGCTACATTATCCTTACCAATAAATTCTTCCCCTACAATAAACGCATCTGCAAGTCCTCTTGGTACTTCCTGAATGGCATACTCAAATCTCATTCCCAGCTGCTTTCCATCTCCCAATAATTCTTTAAATACCGGCAAATCTCTTGGGGTAGAGATAATAAGTACTTCTCTGATTCCTGCTAACATCAAAGTAGATAACGGATAATAAATCATCGGTTTATCATACACCGGCATAATCTGCTTTGAAATCGCCTTTGTTAATGGATATAATCTGGTTCCCGAACCACCTGCTAAAATAATTCCCTTCATATTGTGTCCTCCAATTTTCACCAACGCCGAATGGGAACATAGCATTTGCTATGCTCCCATCTGTCGTTCTTATTTATTGCTATACATATCTTCGTAGTATTTCTGATAATCTCCACTGGTAACATTCTTCATCCAGTCTTCATTCTCAAAAAACCACTTAATGGTAAGTTTGATACCTTCTTTAAACATTGTTTCCGGCTCCCAGCCGATTTCAGCCTTAATCTTATCCGGTGCAATAGCATATCTTCTATCATGACCCTTTCTGTCTTCCACATAAGTAATCAAATCTTTACTTACCAATGCTTTTCTAGGGTCGCCTTCCGGTAACATTTCCTGTAATGTTTCGATGATAATATTGATAATTTCAATATTCTGCTTTTCATTATGACCGCCTACATTATAGGTTTCGAAAAGCTTTCCTTTTTCCTGTACCATATCAATCGCCTTCGCATGGTCTCTTACATATAACCAGTCTCTTACATTCTTTCCATCTCCATAAACCGGAAGTTTTTTCCCTTGTAATGCATTATTAATAATCAATGGAATTAGTTTTTCCGGAAACTGATAAGGTCCATAATTATTACTACAGTTTGTAATATTCGCCGGGAACTTATAGGTATCCATATATGCCTTTACCAGCATATCAGAAGATGCCTTACTTGCAGAATATGGACTATGTGGATCATATGGTGAAGTTTCATAGAAAAATGCAGTATCATCATCTGGTAATGAACCATAAACTTCATCCGTAGATACATGTAAAAATTTCTTTCCTTCCTTGAAAGAACCATCCGGAAGTTCCCATGCTGCTTTCGCACAGTTTAACATAACAGCAGTTCCTAATACATTAGTCTGAACAAATACTTCTGGATTCTTAATACTTCTGTCTACATGACTTTCTGCTGCAAAATGTACTACTCTGTCAATATCATTTTCTTCAAAAATCTTCATAATGGCATCTTTATCACAAATATTAGCTTTTACGAAGGTGTAATTCTCACGATTCTCTACTTCTTTTAAATTTTCCAGATTTCCGGCATAAGTCAACGCATCCACATTAATAATTCTGATATCATTATTATATTTTTCAAACATATAATGAATGTAATTTGAGCCGATAAATCCGGCACCACCTGTAACTAGATATGTTTTCATCCTAATCCTCCATGTTTCCATATATTAGACAAAGGAAGGGAACGTATCCTTTCTTCATCCTATTGTTTTATTATGGTTTTACTTAACCAAAAGTATATCATTTTTTATTATGGTTTTCAACTAAAAGCATTACGCTTCTTTCATATATTCTGCCAAAGCCTTTTCCCAGTCTAACACGTTATAATCATCCTGTGTCAGCTTTAACATATAGTTTTCCAATACGGAATATGCTGGTCTTTTGGCTGCTGCTGCAAACTCTTCAGAAGAAATTCGTTCTACTACTGTACTTTTTCCTGCCATTTTAAATATTTCCTCTGCAAAATCAGCCCAGCTGCAGATTCCTTCACAGGTTCCATGAAATAAACCATAATTATCTGTCCATACTAAAGAATCAATAATATCAGCTAGCACCTTGGTACTGGTAGGAGAACCTACCTGGTCATTTACCACACGGACTTTTTCGTTGTTTTCTGCCAATCTTAACATAGTCTTCACAAAATTCTTTCCATCTCCATACAACCATGCAGTACGGATAATAAAATGTTTCCGGCTAAATTCTTTTACAAAATTTTCTCCTGCCAGTTTTGTTTTTCCATATACCCCCTGCGGATTTGGTGCATCAAATTCAAGATATGGTGTCTTGGCATCTCCTGCAAAAACATAATCTGTAGAAACATGTACCATCTTCGCTCCCACTTCCTGAGCAGCAATGCTTAAGTTTCTAGGTCCTAATGCATTGATTTTATAAGCATTATCCACATCTGTTTCACAGGCATCTACTGCCGTATGGGCAGCACAATTAATAATTGCATAGGGTTTTACTTCTTTCATTAATTTCATGGTATCATCAATGCTGGTGATATTAAGTTCCGCAACATCTGTATTTACCAATTCAATATCTGCTACATTTTCATATTTCTTATTAATGGCACGTCCTAACTGACCATTACATCCCGTTACTAATATTTTTTTCATAGAATTTCACCTTTCTTTTATTTTCTATCCTTGTACTTTATTTGAATTTTCACTATTTGCATAAATCTTTTGTAACAGTCTGGCAACCGGTTTAGGCCAGAATTTACAAAACATCACATAATCTTCTTTCGTTCTTACGCTGTCTCCAATGGCAGCAGACGTTTCAGATTCTTCATGTATTCTATGACAGGTAAGTGCTTTGGTACTATACAAAAACTCACCTTTTAATTTCGAAATCTTTTCCCAGGCTTCCCAATCTAATGAAGCTCTCATACCCACTTGAAATACGGGATTCGGAAGATTTTCTTTTACAAACAACACAGATGGACAAAGTATCGGACATCCAAAAGATAATACTCTTCTTCGAATCCATCTGCTTTTTTGAAACAGTTTAGGTATCAAAGGTATCAGCATGCACCTTTTTATCTTTAACAAAGTATTGGTAACTACTTCCTTCTTATTTCTGATTTCATAGTAATTCGTAAAATAAATCAAGGGGTGTTTTGCACCATTGATTCGATATAATCCTTCTTTTAAATAATCCGGTTTATAAATGTCGTCCTGATGCGCAATGGTAATCAGTGGAGTTTTTGCTTTTTCATACCCAAAATTCCAATCTCCTGCGATATTACTTTTCTCATTTCGAATAAATAATTCAATACGATATTTTTTAGCCATATTTTTTATAAAATCATTTTCTGTAGATGTTACCATTATCATATGACTTTTTACAGATTGCCTCTTTAAAGATAAAATACACTCTTCCAAATAAGCACTCTCTTTGTATGCACAGATGACAAATGTATGGTCTTTTCCTTTATACTTTCTGCGTGTTTCTTTTTTTCTCACTCTTACCACCCCATTTACAAAAATATTTCATCATAGAAGTTAAAAACCGGAAAATTCCTTTTAAGGATTTTGTATTCTCCCGTCTCCACTTATGAACCGCCTTCACCCTTGGGTAAAAAATTACATCATAACCAAGATTTCTAACTTCTCTTGAAAGGTCTGCATCTTCAAAATACATATAATATCTCTTATCAAATCCACCTAACTGTTTCATAACTTTGGTTCGTATCACAAAAAAACATCCCGTACAGAATTCCACTGCAGTTGGCTCGCTTATCTGCTCATCCTGTCTTGTATATATTCTTCGGTAATGACGAAACGGCTTAAACTTACTTAAAATGACATAAGAAAACCTTGGATTTCGTTTTGGAAGATATTGTTCACTGCCATCCTCATTTAAAATTTTAGGTGTAACCATAGCTGCATTCTCATGTAATTTTAAATAATCCACCAACTCTTCTATGGTATTTTCTTTTAAAATAATATCCGGATTAATCACTACATGAAATTCAGAATCTAACTGTTCTAAAACCTTATTATGTCCGTCTCCAAAGCCACCATTTCTTTTATTTTCTATTATAACCACTTGCGGAAATTTTTCTTTTATGATTTCCACAGTTCTATCCTTGGAATCATTGTCTGAAATGTATAATGTAAAATCCAGATTTTTTGTATACTGCAATATGGAAGAAATACAATCTTCAATGATATCTTCTTCGTTATAGGTAACGATACACCCACTTACTTTGGTGTTCATAATTCGCCTCCAAAATCTAATTATCCCCAGACAAATCCCATAACGCATCGAATCCAGCCATACTTAAATACTTTATATTTTAAATAAAATCGAATTCGCTGTAATTTGCCCATCTTTTCTATTCTAGCATATTCTTCTAATAATTTTCTACTATTTTCATCCATTTTCTCATTTGAAAAACAGTTTAAAATTTCATTTACCTGTCTGGCAGAGGCAAAAAGGTCTTTTTGATATCGTTTCTTTCCCCTTTTCCACCTGTCAAAAAGATAAGAAATACTCTTAGCATCCTTTGCCCCAACGCTGTTATCGGCATGCTGACGGTATAAAATCGGAGATTTATTAAGATATACAATTTCTCCAAACATCAACGCCAGAATCGCAGCATAGTGGTCATGCATTAAAATATTTTCTACCTTTACTTTTCTTTTCATAAGATTCAGCAAAGGCTGGTTTACCATCATGGTACATCCGGTAACATTATTCTGAAGAATCAGTCTCCTTAACTTTCCATCATTCTCCAAATTCATATATTTTCGAAAGGAAGAAGACAGAATTTCTTTCTTTTCATTGATTATTTTTAAATCCGTACATACCAAAACCGGATATATGCCTTTCTCTTTTTCCTGTTTCTTCATGGCATCTATGGTGATTTGTACTTTATGTTCCTCCCAGATATCATCCTGGTCGCAGAACATAACATAATCCCCTTTCGCATCTTCCAGCAATTTAAAAAAGTTACATTTCGCACTGCCTGTTGGAACTTGATTTTCTTTCACAAATATTTTTTCTGGATATTGCTCCTGATATTCTTTTAAAATCGTAAAGGTAGCATCCTTAGAGCCATCATCTCTAATCCTGATGCAAAAATCTTCCTCGCATTTTTGGTTAAGTAAAGAATCCAACAATTCTTTTATAAATTTTTCACCATTATATGTTGCCAACAAAATATCAATCATTTTGCCCAAAGCCTCATCTTTCACTTCTATCTCTTTCTTCTCTTGGATTTTTATACTTTAAATTATCATTTTTCTCCAATTCTTTAAAGCCTTCTGTACTATCCTTCTTCAAAAACACAATCACTGTCTGAAACAGCAATTTTATATCAAGCCATAAACTATAATTTTCAATGTACATCAAATCTAAAATTAATTTATCCTTTGGACTGGTATTATATTTTCCTGCAATTTGTGCATATCCGGTAAGCCCCGCCTTTACTCTTAAACGATACTCAAATTCCGGCAATTCTTCTGTATAATGAAAGATATTTTCTAACATCTCTGGTCTTGGTCCTACCAGACTCATATCTCCTTTTAACACATTCCATAGCTGTGGCAATTCATCGATTCGATACTTCCGAAGAAAACGTCCCACTTTTGTAATTCTGTCATCACCCTCTGTAGCAGAATAATTTTCCACATTTTCCTTCATGGTGCGGAATTTATACAAAGAAAAAACTTTGCCATGTTTGGTGGCACGATTCTGCTTAAAAAACACAGTACCACCATCATTGCATTTAATCAAAACTGCACATATTAACAACAACGGAGAAGTCAGAACCAACCCAAATGCTGAACATAATACATCCATAGCACGTTTCATAATACGTTTTTCCACAGACATTCCTTTGAATTCGGCTCCAATCAAAGAAACATCATCAAAAACAAAATGATTTGCATTAATTTCTACTACATCTCCGATTTGTGGATTAAAATATACATTCTTTTGATATTCATAACAAAATTCCACAATTTTAGTTCTCTCTTCGATGGGAATATCATAAATAAATACCGTATCGCATCGAAGAATCTTGTCCATCAACATATGATCTTCGTAATCCAGAACAAATTTAACCTTAAACTGCTTCTTATACTTTCCGATACCTTTCATTACATTATCTACACCCTCCTGTGAAGATGTAACAATAATGCACTTTTCCGGCGGATTAATTTTAAAATAAATATAATTTCCACCATAGGTAAATGCCACGATAATCACAATCTGAACAAAAATAACAAGTACTAATATTTCTAAAAACTCAAAACGCAAATGAGAATTATTTGCGTTATTAACATTCATAATCATTAATTGCACATATGTCACCAGATCAGTCATTACTGTTGCCAGTGAAATAGAATAAATAATAGGCTTACTTTTTCTTTTTCCTATATCATAGCCACCATAAATAGAAAGAAACGCCAGTCCCACCACCACAAAGGTAGACATGGTAATTGCCATGGTTCTTGACATCGTAAGAATTTGCCAGTTATCAATGGAAAAAAGCCCAAAAAAGGTAAAAAACAAACTTACATACATCAAAATTTTAAGTGACATAATCACTGTCATCTCTATTTTTTTAAATCTTTTTCTAATTTTAACATACTCTTTTCTCTTACTAACCAATTTCCATTCCCTCTAATTTCTTTCCTGCACATTTTGCTTTCGGAATACCACCCATTTTCCAAAGCAATAATTTGTAATAATCACTAATCCCTGTGTGACAAGTTTTCCCACATAAGGAAGAATGTGCATTACTTCAACCGTAAGCCATACAAAAAATAGTTCCAAAGCCATAGAAACCAGTCTGGTAGCAATAAAACTCAAAAACTCCATGATAACCTGTTTGATATTATCTTTATGGTTTCGGAATACAATAAACTTATTCGCAAAATAAGCAAACAAAATAGCACCTGAAATGGAAATTACATTAGACACCATAAAGGAGATATCAAACACTTTGTCACACAAAAAACAAAGGACAAAATTCACCCCTGTTGTCATAGCACCTATCACAAGGTAACGGACTGTCTCCATATCAAATATTTTTCTTATCCTATTCATTAACATATGCTTGTACCTATGACATTTTTCCTTCGTCTTCCTTGTAACTTAATTTCTCTCTGGCAATAAAAATCGGTCGTTTCTTCGTCTCAACATAAGTTCTTGCAAGATATTCTCCCATAATTCCTATGGCAAACAATTCTAAACCACCCAGTAACAAAATCAGCCCTACAATCGTAGCATAACCTGGTATTTCCACACCATGCAACAATCGTTTCAAAACTACAGCAACCAGATAAATCAAGGAACAAAAAGAACATCCCATTCCCATCACAGTAGAAAATCTAAGGGGCATAGTGGAAAAGGAAATAATTCCTCCCACTCCATAATGAAACAACTTGGAAAAAGACCATTTTGTTTTCCCATTGGCTCTTTTTTCTACCTCATAAGGCATATAATATGTTTCAAAACCAATCCAGGAAAAAATCCCTTTGGAAAATCTGAAATACTCCTTCATTTCGATGATTGCATCTGCCATATTTCTTCGAAATGTTCGAAAATCACTGGCATCTTGCACAAATGTGATTTTCGTCATTTTATTTATCAGCCGATAAAATAATTTCTTAAAGAAACGAAGTATCATCGATTCTTTTCTTCTTTTTTGAAACGCTGCTACACAGTCATACTCTTCATTTTCCTCCAAGAAGTTCACCATATCCAGCACATATTTCGGTCTTTGCTGTAAATCAGCATCCATAATGGAAATAAACTCTCCCTTCGCTTCCAACAAACCTGCATAAATGGCTGCCTCTTTTCCAAAATTTCTGGAAAAGTCGATGATCTTGGTATAATCTTTTTTGGCATGAATTTTCTTCAATTCTTTTCTTGTATCATCCCTGCTTCCATCGTTCACAAATATCATCTCATAGGTTCCATGAAATTGTCCCAAATCTTTTTTTATTAAATCATATAAAGGGGCAATATTCTTCTCTTCGTTATAGCATGGAATAATCAGGGACAATTTTACATTACTGTTATTCATAATGATTTTTTACTTTCCTTCATAACAAATTACAGAAGCAACATCATAATTTTTTAATTTTTCTCTTCCATTCAATCCTGCCAGTTCCATCAAAAAGATAATCTTAACAACCTCTCCGCCTAATTCTTCCACCAGCTTTGCAGTTGCCTCAATGGTTCCTCCCGTAGCAATCAGGTCATCCACAATCACTACTTTCTGCCCTGGTAAAATTGCATCTTTATGAATTTCAATTTCCGCACTTCCATATTCCAAATCATACTTTGCACTTACGGTTTCTCTTGGAAGCTTTCCTTTCTTACGAACAGGCACAAAACCCTTCTTCAAGTTATATGCAATAGGCATACCAAAAATAAAACCTCTGGATTCTGTTCCTAAGATTACATCACATTCTACTCCATCCAGCAAAGCCTGCATCTCATTGATAGCTAATTGTAATCCATCTTTATCCTGTATTACAGAAGTAACATCCCGAAAGATAATTCCCTTTTCCGGAAAGTCCGGAATGCTTACAACATAATCTTCTAACTTCTTCATCTTTGCACCAAGCCTTTCTCTTCACGCATTCTTTATGTTCAAACTATTTTATACATACTTTCATAAAGTATAGTATATATCTTAATGAAAAAAAACACAAGCGAAACCTCAATAATTCACACTACATCAATTCAAAATTATTGATTACCACCTGTAGTGTCTTTCTTCCTCTATAGTTGTTGATAGATGGATAGTAAATAATTCTTAGTCTAAGGTCATTTTCCCTTCCTTCAAAGACTTTATCCAATTCATCCACTCCATGTTTTTCTTCTATCTGTTTTAATAATTCTTCCATGGTATTTTTAAAACAAATTCCTTCTATCATACTGGATGAATCCGTAGCCAGTTTTAATTTTAACACATTTTTGTTTTCTCCTAATATCCTTGCTTCTATAACCTTTACATCACTTTCCGCAAAAACCGGCTTTTCATTTGCTTTTCCAAAAGGCTCTAAAAGCTCCAATTGTTCGATGATATATTCTGAAATATAATAAAATGGCATCTTAATATCAATATAGATTTTTTTCGTAAAATCCTCCTCACACAAACCAGACTTATCATTCAAAGATTTTCTAAAAGCTTCAATATTTTCTTCTTTTAATGATAATCCTGCCGCCATTGGATGTCCTCCGAATTTATCCAGATATTCCTTACATTCATTTAACTTTTCAAACATAGAGTATTCTTCTATGGAACGACCTGAGCCCTTCGCTCCTTCTTTCGACCGGGTTAATACAATTACAGGTTTATTATATTTTTCACGAATCCTTCCTGCAATAATCCCTGCCAGACTTTCATGACACTCCTCTAAATAAACGACTAAAACTTTATCCTCTTTTATCTTTGTATTTTCCACTAATTCTATTGCTTTTTCTACACCTTTTTCTGTCAGTGCCTTTCGTTCATCGTTCAGCATTTTTAAATGACTTGCCATTTCTGCAGCCGATTTTTCTTCTTTCGCCAGAAGTAATGAAAGCCCCTCTCCAGCATGTTCCAGCCTTCCTGCTGCATTAATGCAAGGTCCAATGATAAATCCTAAATGATACGCATTTAACTCAATTTCCTCTTTGAAATTCTCTTTTAATAATGCCTTGATTCCTGGATTTTTGGTTGCATTGAGGCGTTTTAATCCCTCTTTTACAATAATTCTGTTTTCGTCAGTTAAATCTACCACATCGCAGACAGTAGCAATTGCCAGATATTCCAAATAAAAATCATGTTCCAAACCTCTTTTTTCATACAATGCCTGAATCAGCTTATATGCCACAGTCGCCCCACAGATTTTCTCAAAAGGATACTTACAATCTTCCTGTTTTGGATTTACAATAGCATCTGCATTTGGTAATTGTTCGATTTTTGCTCCCTCCTGCATGACAAATGGCACATCATGATGATCCGTAATGATAACTGTAATCCCACTTTCTTTTGCCAAAGCAACCTGATTCACTGCAGCAATTCCATTGTCGCAGGTTAGTATGGTATCAATTCCATCTTCCTTCGCCTTTATTACCATTCTTTCATTGATTCCATATCCATCATTGATTCGGTCTGGGATTTCATAATCTACATTGGCTCCTATTTCCTGTAAGCCTCTATAAAGAACATAATTTGAAATTACTCCATCCACATCATAATCAGAAATAATTCTGATTTTTTTATTCCCTGCAATCTTTTCTTCCAAAATAGAAACTGCCTTCTCCATATCCTTTAAAAAATAGGGAGAATACATATTTTCCTTGGTTCCATATAAATACTTCTCAATATCTTCTTCCAGAACGATATCCCTGTTACGAATTAGTCTCGCAAGCAAAGGATCTATCTTAAATTTCTTACCTATCTCATTAAAATCAGCTTTTTTCGTACGCAACATCCACTTTTCTTTCATCTTTTTTCCTCTAAGCTACTAATCATTATCCTAATTCTTCACTGCTTTACTACACTTTTTATTCTTACGAAAGAAAAACCATGAAGTCACTACCCCATGGTTTTTCTCTCTATTTTCTTATTTCAGCATTTATTAATTATCTG
Source organism: Lachnospiraceae bacterium (assembly GCA_017399685.1). Classification (GTDB taxonomy): domain Bacteria; phylum Bacillota; class Clostridia; order Lachnospirales; family Lachnospiraceae; genus RGIG1668. The sequence continues at coordinate 10,020 of JAFQBM010000005.1, read as the reverse complement.
CTGCTTTTTTCTTTTTTGCACCAATCTTCTTCATTAATAACCACAAAGGTCCTGTAATACATACTGAAGAATAAGCACCACATAAAATACCTGCCATTAAAGTAATAGCAAATTCCTTAATAGAAGGAACGCCTAAGATATAAAGTACTAATACCATAATAAAGGTAGTTAATGAAGTGTATATGGTTCTGGTAAAAGTTTGAGAAATACTTGCATTTACTACTTCTTTTAAATCACACTTACCCATTATTGACATATTTTCACGAATTCTATCAAAGATAATAATGGTAGCATTAATAGAATAACCAACAATAGTCAACATACATGCAATAAAAGTGTTACCAACGGATAATCTTGCAACAGAATAAACCGTAAATACAATCAATACATCGTGCACCAATGCTAATACCGCACTGGCACCAAACCGAACATCCTTAAATCTGAAAACAATATAAATCAACATACAAATAGTAGCTATAATAACACAAATAACAGCATCCATTCTCATTTCACTACTAATTACGGAACTTATAGACTCTGTTGAGAAATCAGTAACCGCAAACTTTTCTACTAAAACTGTTTCCACATTCTGTCTTTGTTCATCACTTAGCTGGGTTGTCTTGATAATTAATTTATTACTATCTTCTACAGGCTGAACCTGAATATCTGCTACAGAAACTCCTGCTGCTTCCGAAATCACAGGAACCACAACTTCCTCTGCTTCTGATACACTATATTGCTTATCATAAGTTGCTTCAATAGTAGAACCACCCTTGAATTCCAAGCTGTAATTTAAAATCTGACCGGTTTTATCTTTATTAATCGGTAAGAATACGAAACCTAATACAATCCCGGCAAAAGAAATAAGATAAGCAATCTTACTAAACTTCACGTAGTTCTTAACCTTTACATTCTTCTGCACACCATAGAATTTCTTATCCTGCACTCCTAATTCGAAGAAAGCTTTCATTAAATGCTTTGTAACAAATAAGGCTGTAAACATAGACAAGATAATACCAATTGCCAATGTCTGGGCAAATCCCTTAACAGAACCGGTACCTCTCCACCACAATACTGCTGCTGCAATTAAAGTAGTTATGTTACCATCAAAAATTGCTGAAAATGCCTTACTAAATCCATTTTGAATGGCTGTACGAACGGATACACCATCTCCGATTTCTTCTTTGATACGTGTATAGATAATAACATTTGCATCCACTGCCATACCAATGGATAAAATAATGCCCGCAAGACCTGGCAAAGTCAGAGTTACATTAAATCCGTTTAATGCCAGTAACATAAGAAGAACATATGCGATTAAAGCCAATGTTGCAACAACACCTTGGAACAGGTAAATTACAATCATAACAACACATACGATTCCAAGTCCAATAGCACCTGCAAGTAATGAAGTATCAATGGCATCCTGACCTAGCTTCGCACCTACGATTTGTGAACGTAATTCCTTTAATTCTACTGGTAATGCACCGATACGGATATGAGTTGCAAGATAATCTGCTGCCTCATAATCCTCCATACCACTGATGGATGCAACACCATTCGAAATAACAGCGTTTACAGTAGGAAAACTGATTACTTCTCCATCATATACAATATAAATAATTTGTCCTAAATATTGTTCTGTGGCTTCTGCAAATTTAGTAGCACCTTCATCTGTTAATTCAAGACCAACCACATAAGAAGTTCCCACTCCTGAATTATCCGAACTAACATATGCATCTGCAACATCAGAACCTGTCAACACTACTGTTTCCCCGTCTGGAGCATAAAATTCCAAAGCACCTGGAGTACCCAAATCCTCCAAAACAGCATTTGCATCTTCTACTGCTGGAATTTCAACCGTAATACGATTATCACCTTCCTGGTAAACTTCTGCTTCTGTACTATACTTTTCAACACGTTGTTGTAATTTTGCAATGGTATCTTTAATCTGGGTCTCAGTTACATTATCACCTTGAATTTCATAAGTAACACTAACACCCCCTGCAAGGTCTAATCCTAATTTAATGTTCTTTGCTGCACCTGCTGTATCAATCAGTCCAAATAGCACGGTATAAGTACTAAGTATGACACAAAGAAAAAATACAACAAGCGTAACAATACTTTTCTTCTTTGCTTTCATTTTTTCATTTTCTCCTTTACTCATCTTCCTGTTCTGCCAAAGCTGCCTTTATCATAATGGCACATTCAATACGTTTTTTCTGTAATTCACAACCGATATCATATGCATCCAAAATGGAACCATGGAATTTATAAGAATTCGCTGCACATCCTCCACTACAATAAAATCTTGCGAAACAGTTTTTACATTTTTCTTTTGCATAAACATTACATAACTTAAACTCATCACGCAATGCTGTATTGGTAATTCCGTCATCTAAATTTCCAATTAAATAATCCTCTTCTCCAACAAATTGATGACAAGGATATAAATCACCCCATGGTGTAACAGAAAGATACTCTACTCCGGAACCGCATCCTGACAGACGTTTCGCCACACATGGTCCCTGTTCCAAATCAATCATAAAATGGAAAAAGTTGAATCCATTTCCTTCTTTTTTTCTTTTAATCAATTCCTTTGCCAGAATATCATACTCTTCAAAAAGAATTGGTAAATCTTCTTCTTTAATGGCATAAGGTTCTTCCGATAACGATACTACCGGTTCAACTGAAATCTGCTTAAATCCTAAATCTGCAAGATGTAACACATCCTTTGAAAAATCAAGATTATAATGAGTGCAGGTTCCTCTTACATAGTAATTGGTCTGATTTCTAAGATTTGCCAGTTTTATAAACTTTGGCATAAAAATATCATAACTGCCCTTTCCATTTGGAGTTGGACGCATTCTGTCATTTACTTCTTTTCTTCCATCCACACTTAAAACCACATTGCTCATTTCTTTATTGGCAAATTCCATTACCTCATCATTTAATAACATTCCATTGGTAGTCAAGGTAAAACGGAAATTTTTATTATATTTTTCTTCCAGGCTTCTTCCATAGGCTACAATTCCCTTTACAACCTCAAAATTCATAAGAGGTTCTCCACCAAAGAAATCTACTTCCAAATTTCTACGGTTACCGGAATTCTGAATCAAAAAGTCAATGGCTTTCTTACCAACTTCAAGGCTCATTAATGACTTGTCCCCATTATATTCTCCTTTTCCTGCAAAACAATATTTACATGCCAGATTACAATCATGTGCAATATGTAAACAAAGTGCCTTTACTACTGTCTGACGCTTCTTAAAGTCGATGACATATTCTTTATACTCATCTTCCGCAAACAATAATCCTTCTTCTTTTAATTCTTCTATCTCTTCATATGCTTCTTTAATATCTTCTTCTTTGTAGCTGGATGATAACTTTTCTATGATTCCTGTAAGACTCTCCTGTTCATAAAGAGCAATCACATCATATACTACATCATCCACCACATGAACCGCTCCACTGCATACATCCAATACAATGTTGTAGCCATTATTTTTATATTGATGAATCACTTGTTAAACTCCTTTCACAGTAATAGAGTCCGTTCGAATCAATCGAACGGACTCTACCCAATTACTTATTATTCTCGCAGCTTTGATTTCCTACAGTACAAGATGTCTTGCATGCTGATTGACAAGAAGTTTGACATTCACCACAGCCACCTTTAGCCATAGTATTCTTTAAAGTCTTGTTGGTTAAAGTCTTAATACGTTTCATTAAAGACGCCTCCTTTATTTACTTAGCTCGTATGATTATAACATAAAGGAAACAAAAAGTGAAGAGGAAATTTCAATTTATGCCAACATCCCTCCAAGCATTCCTCCACCGGTACAAAGCATAATCATGGTTAAATTGGACTTATCCGCCAAGGCACCGCCATTCCCTAACGCAACCGAAACAATCATCAATATTGTCCCATATAATATTCCTAAACCTAAGCCCCATAAAAACTTTTTTTCTTTCAATTTCTTCCCACAAATAAAGCCACCCATAAAGTTAGCAATTACATAGGTTGCAACAATAATGACATTTACAATCCCTTCTTTCATTTCATACTGGAATACAAAATAAGAAAGAATTGCCAAAATAATTCCAGTTAAAAGATAACTAATCAGTAATGCTTTCCCCATTTCTACGATTTTTGTTCCCATAATAATCCCCCTCACCTTTTTTTATTTCTCACTAAATAGGACTTTCGTCCAAGCAGCACTTAGACTGAAAAATTAATTGCTACATGCTTTCATGAATACATTATATGTACCAAAAAAACTTTTATGAAAAAAGATTTCCGAAAAAGTGTTTCAAAAAGTGACAAAAAGATAATAATACTACTTGCAAAAAAAGATTTTTCTTGTACAATATTATTGGAACATAATGCAAATAATTACCTAGAAAGGACTTATAATATGATTAGCGCAAACAATGTAACATTAAGACTTGGAAAAAGAGCCTTATTCGAAGATGTAAACATCAAATTTACAGAAGGAAACTGTTATGGATTAATCGGTGCCAATGGTGCCGGAAAATCAACTTTCCTTAAAATTTTATCCGGTGTCATTGAACCTTCCAAAGGTGATATCACAATGAACGCAGGAGAACGTCTTTCCGTACTTCAACAGGATCACTACAAATATGATGAATATCAGGTTCTTGATACTGTTATTATGGGAAATGCCCGTCTTTATGAAATCATGAAAGAAAAAGATGCCATTTACGCAAAAGAAGATTTTACAGAAGAAGATGGTATCAAAGCTTCTGAATTAGAGGGTGAATTTGCAACCTTAAATGGCTGGGAAGCAGAATCCGATGCTGCCACCTTATTAAACGGACTTGGTATTGAAAATGATTTACACTATAAATTCATGAATGAATTAACCGGTTCCCAAAAGGTAAAGGTATTGCTTGCCCAAGCCCTTTTTGGAAATCCTGATGTTTTATTATTAGACGAACCTACCAACCACTTGGATTTAGATGCTATTGCATGGTTGGAAGAATTCTTAATTAATTTTGAAAACACAGTAATCGTAGTATCCCATGACCGTTACTTCCTAAACAAAGTATGTACCCATATCGCCGATATTGATTATGGAAAAATTCAGTTATATGCCGGTAATTATGATTTCTGGTATGAATCCAGCCAGTTAATGATTAAGCAAATGAAGGAAGCAAACAAAAAGAAAGAAGAAAAAATTAAGGAATTACAAGAATTTATCCAACGTTTCTCTGCAAATGCCTCTAAATCAAAACAGGCAACTTCAAGAAAACGTGCTTTAGAAAAAATCGAACTGGACGATATCAGACCTTCCAGCCGTAAATACCCATATATTGATTTTAGACCAAACAGAGAAATCGGAAACGAAGTATTAACTGTATCTAATCTTTCTAAAACCGTAGACGGAGTAAAATTATTAGATAATGTTTCCTTTACTGTTGCAAAAGATGATAAAATTGCCTTCGTAGGTCCAAATACCATTGCCACTACTACCCTGTTTAAAATTTTAGCTGGCGAAATGGAACCAGACGAAGGAAACTATAAGTGGGGAATCACTACCAGTCAGGCGTACTTCCCAAAAGACAACACCAAAGAGTTTGACAATGACTTAACCATCGTAGACTGGCTTACTCAGTTTTCCGAAGAAAAGGATGTTACTTATGTACGTGGCTTCCTTGGAAGAATGTTATTTTCGGGAGAAGAAGGCGTGAAAAAAGTAAAGGTACTTTCCGGTGGTGAAAAAGTACGTTGTTTATTATCCAAAATGATGATTTCAGGAGCAAACATTCTCCTTTTAGATGAACCTACCAACCATTTGGATATGGAATCCATTACTGCATTAAACAACGGATTGATTAAATTCCCAGGTGTCCTTATTTTCACTTCCCAGGATCATCAGTTTGTTGAAACTACTGCAAATAGAATTATGGAAATTACTAATAACGGAGGTTTAATTGATAAGAAAACTACTTATGATGAATATCTTGCCAATGATGAACTTGCAAGAAAACGTCAGGTAATGAATATGGAATCTGAAGAAGAAGATTAATAAAAATCTACATTTCCTTAAACCAGAACCAAACCTCACAGTTTTCACAACTTGTCTTGTAATCCTTCATAAACATAACTAAGTGCCACATTTATGTGGCACTTGTTTACAAGATACATCCAAAAAGAGCTGACATATAAGTTGAAATACAACAAGAAAACTTTCTTATGTACTTTCACTTATATATCAGCTCTTTTTAATAAAATTCTATAACTTCCTTATCCAATCGCATTGGGCTTACATTCTTTATAAGCACAATCAAGAACCTGATTGCCACCTAAAGCATGAATGGCACCACCCGTCATTCTTGCTATACAACGAACAAATCTACATCCTTCAATGACAGTACGATTGCCTTTTACCTCGATTCCAGCACCCTTGTCACCTCTGCAATTAATAAATTTACAATCCTTTATTACACCACTTAACATATAGATTCCCCCTTCTTCACAGAAAGAGAAAATACAATTTAAAATCTTGGAATCTGTGCATTGGTAAATTGCTCTTCCACCCACCGTATTCTTTAGAACACAATTCTTCAGATATAATTTTGTACCTGTAGCATGGAAAATGCTGCATTTACCATCTCCATCAAATACCGTATTTTCAAATTCAGACATAGCCGCATTGGAAATTTCAATGATATCTCTTCCCTTCAACTGGTACGGAGCTACATAACATCTGGACATATTAATACTTCCAAAAACCACCGCCGGCTGTCCTAAGAAAATTCTGGCATTTTCAACATTTAAAACTGCACCTGGTTCTACATAAAAACCTGCTTCAAAAATAGTAGAATACTTCAACCATTTCTCACCACTAATTTTGCATCTTATTTCTTTCGGAATAAACTGAACTACTTCTTTGGCATCCATAATTCCAGTTTCAAACATACAATGTGAAATTCTATTTTCTATTTCCCCATAGAAGTAAATGGAATTACCAAATTCCAAAGCCCTACAGTTCTTAAATTTACAATCTGTAATTCGCGTTCCCTTTTTCGCATAAATAGCACCGCCATTATTGGCTCTACAGGAATAAAAATTACACTGGCTGATATTAACCCTGCCAGATTTTTTATAGATTGCGGCTCCCTTCCCTCTTACATAACAATTTGAAAACTTACATTGAGTAATAATGGCATTCTCACCAGAAAATAAAATTGCCTGCTGGGTATTCGTATCATGAAACTCACTTTGTCTGATGTGAAGACTCCCATTTATCTGTTTGATTCCTCCAGAACGATTATTACATAAAAATCTTCCTTTGTTTATCACAAGTCTGGAATAACTTTTTACCATAATTAAAGGAATATTCTCTGTACCTTTATATTCCAAAGTACTATTATATATTAATAATTTTCCACCATCCACAATAATCTGACCAAACAGTAATACATTAGCATCAGCTATAATAAGGCTTGTGCCCTCTTTTACACAGATATTTCCATAAATCGTACACTGCTCTCTTAACTCCATCTCTTCCAGGGATTTTAGACTTCTTCCTTCAATCACATTAATATATGGAATCGAAGGAATATAGTATTTTAACTGATTCATAGTTAAATCCATATCAAACTGTGACATGCTCTCGTAACACTTCATGCACTGTTCCGTCTCTTCATAGTATGCTGACAAAATAAACTTTTGTATAAAGCTTATCTGTTCCAATGAAAGACTTAACATTTTACCAAAAATTGAAAATGCTTCTTTTTCTTCATCTGATAATCCATTTTCCTTCATACATAGATTATTTAAATCTAACATAAAAATATATTTTTTTTGTGGAGTATCAAGAATCTTAAGCAATTTTTCTAATAACTTCTGCTTATCGTTTGATTGTGCTAATATTTTTGAAATAATGTTATTTGGCAGACACAATCCCTGAACTAAAAGACGATTAAATTCGAAATGGTTTAGAGGATTACTATTTTCATTGATTTGTAATTGTAAGAAAAGAGCGGCACAATAAATCACCTTTTCTCCCTCACTCATAAAAAACAATGGATGTCTTACAGTCATTAATTCTTTTCTTTTTTTCTTCAATTTTGCTAGTGTATCTTGAATTGCAGGTAATTTTGACATTTTAGTTCCCCCATTCATAATCCACTTGATTTAACATTAAACTATCCAATGGCTTACAATCTATCATAGTTGCATTGGTAACATTCTGTCCATATCTTAAATAAGGGAAGTATATACAACCACCTATAAATTTTGCTTCGCATTTTTCAAATCTACAATTTTGTATGTTGGTAGTATTGGCTTCATCAACAAATATTGCTCCGCCCTGTTCCGCCTTACAGTTAAGAAAATTGGTACTTATAATGTTCAGATTTCCCTTTTGGGAGCATCGAATTGCTCCATCCATACAATTTTCAAACTGACAATTAACAACATTCATGTCTTCCCCTAAGAAGAATATGGAGGGAATTTTTACAGAATTCTTAATCACACAATTTTTAAGTGTAACATCACCAGCATACTGCCTCAAAAAAGTAGTATTCATATTACAATCTATCAAAGTGTGTTCCATCACAAATCGAAACGCATTCACCAATTCAATCATGGAATATTCTTGATTTCTGGTTGCTACAATTTCAGAATTGGTAATATAAATTTCACCTCCATCAATGCGAATCGAACCTCCCAGCTTTACTTTCGCATCTTCTATTATTAAAACAGAACCATTGGTAACCATAATATCATTTTCTATCCTTGTTTCTTTATCGATTACATACTTCTGACCTTTATCCAAAACCAGAGAATCCAGTTTTAAATTAAAATTCAGTACAGGACATATATAGTGTAAATGCTTGTATGTAATAAAAAATCCATCCGCACAAAATTTATCATATAGCATTCTTGCTTTTTCCTGGTTATTATTTTTGATTGCCTGAACAAAGGAACGAATAAATTCTTTTTCCTTCTGCTCTAATGAAAATAATAAAGAAAACTCCTTCATTATCTTTTCACAATAACTTTGGGCCCATAATGTATGATACGCAATCAACTGCATATCAAACAGTAATAAATACTGTATTTCTTTCTTTTTATCAACCCATTTTAACAACTGACTTATTCTTAAATCAAATTGCGAATTAATATCTGAAATTAGACGTTCCCTATCTTCCTGGCTCAAAGAAATTTTATCTAAAACTTTATCAAACATTGGCTTTGTTTCTGCAATGGCTTTTGAACTTCCTAAAGTCATTACCGATAAACCAAAACAGTATAAGTATTTTTCATAGTCAGGCAATTTTGAATAGGGATGTGCAACAGACTCCATTGCGTTTTGTTTCCGTTTTAAAACACTTAAAAAATCCACTCTTAACACATCCTTTCCATATATTTATATCGACATAAACTACATTATATTTAATATTAAATATAATCTTTGAATCGTCTCAATTCATTTATTTTATTATACTATTTGATAAATAAAAATGCAATATCTTCCATACTAAGGGATTCCGTATATTTCCTAAAAACAAAAAAAACTCAAAGCATTTACTTATGTAACGCTCTGAGCTTTATAACAGGGGCAGTAGGAATCGAACCCACATCAGCGGTTTTGGAGACCGACATTCTACCTTTGAACTATGCCCCTAAATGATGAAAATACCTCCTGAAAACAGTAGGTATCTTTTATTCTGTGTTCCTTCAAAACCACATACATTCCATACTTTACATCTTCCACCAGACTTCTGGTCAAGCCCTCGACCTATTAGTATTTATCAGCTGAATACGTTACCGTACTTACACCTTAAACCTATCAACCTCGTAGTCTTCAAGGGGTCTTACTAGCTTGTGCTATGGGATATCTTATCTTGAGGGGGGCTTCACGCTTAGATGCCTTCAGCGTTTATCCCGTCCAGACTTGGCTACTCTGCCGTGCCATTGGTACGACAACAGATACACCAGCGGTCTGTCCATCCCGGTCCTCTCGTACTAAGGACAGCTCCTCT
>JAFQBM010000004.1 GCA_017399685.1 Lachnospiraceae bacterium | reverse complement strand
TTTCGGATCTCTCAGCTCCTCATTTTCAATACCATCTAAGGCAATCTCAATGATATGGTCATTATCTACACCACTCTCCAACAAATATTTCTTAAACAATACAAATAACAAGAATGATTTTCCGCATCTCCTGATTCCCGTGATAATCTTTATCATCCCATTATCTTTTCTTATCTTTAACTGTTCAAGGTATTCATTTCTCTTAATCTCCATAGCTACACTCCTTATTTTTGTGTGTTGGCACATTTTTTAGTAATTACATTATATCATCAAACGACTATTTTTTCAATACCCATTACTATTTTATGTGTATCCACACTTTTTTATGTAACAACAAATCAAAGAAATATAAATTAAGCAGTAATCAATTATGCAATAATGATCACTGCCCCAAATAATCAAATACAGAAAAATTCAATTCTACACAAATTTTAGTAATTGGTTCTCCAATCATCTTACAGTAATCTCGTATGTTACCCCAGTAATTCCAGCCTGAATTGAAATCACCATACAAATTACAAAACAGACGTCCATATTCATCTGTATCCGGTTCCGAAATCACACCTCGACGATTAAGAATTTCAATATGATTCATTATAAAGGAGGAGTCTTTTCCTGTGGCTGCTTCTATTTCATGTAATGGCACCATACATCCTCCCAACATATCATCAAATGAACGTGCAACCATTATTGCAAGAAGATAACGTGTTTCAATAGGTACATCCATCAATTTGTCAATCAAACCATTTAGCACCTTAGCATTTTCCAAATTTTCCTCATCCGTACAGCCAAACTCCATAACATCAGACAGTCTTTTACACGTCACAACTTTAGAGTATTGATTTGCAATTCCATAATCTATTACTGAATTTCTCATTTTTTGTATAACACTCGAAAATTTTTCCTCATGTTCTCTCTTCATTCTTTTAAGCTCAGATACTGGATACTTAACAACATCATTTGTCACAACATGATGTTCGTAACACATCAACATTAAATTGTCAAAAGCTCTTCTTTCTTCATTTGTCATATTAGGATTAAATCTTTCACCACCAGCTTCCGCTGCCTCAATATGACATATCTAACCTATGAAATTGCCATTATCATCAACCATAACATTATAGCACCCTGGGAATGCACATTGATTCCCTGATTTTAAATATAATTCACGCAACACTTCCACTGTAGGTTTAAGTCTTTTTGCCTTTTCATCCATTTTATCACCTCATCTTCAAACACATAACATTTTTTATATTCAAGTAATTACCATAACTCATTTTGTATAATTGCTACTTATTAATCCACTGTATAATATCCTCAAACTTGTTCTCACATAATTTCTAAAGTTCTTTCTATTCTCATCAGACAAAAATGTAAAACTCCCCATATCCTTTCTGTATATCTGTCCAAAACCTTAAGAGCTTTTGTTGCTTCATAGTCTCCTATATTACTCATCATTTTCTGCAACTTATCAAACTAACCTATCCCCTATAAAGTTGTCTCTTCCTTAAGGTCAACTCATTTTTCTATATCTTGCATGTCTTCACATATTACATCATTTATAACTTTTACAAGTGTCCTTATCATTATTGGTGGTATTTTATTACCAATTTCTCTATAACCATTATAATCATTTACCTGTTCATAATGAGCAATTTGATTTCTTAAATGCGTAAACATATCCTCTGATTTTCCACTATCTGATTTAATAAACATAACTTCTGGGTATTTCTCTTTATTCCTTCCTAAATAATTATGAATATATTTCTGTTCCTTCCGTTTATCTCCTGATAATAACACAAGGAGCCAATCATAGATTTTGGAACTCATTGCTCTTTCCACATTTTCCGGGGTACACTCACCACATTCTGTCAATGCAGCTATTACCTTTACCTTGATTTCTTCCTGTATCAAATCCGGCATTGCCGCTATATAGTATGGTGGCAGTTCTGTAATCTCTGTCTGAACCTCCTTTTCGTACTCATAACTTATTTCAAAGTCATTGATAAACTTTTCCTTTACCAAGATTGCTCTTGACTTGTTTTCCTCGCTGGCTAATTCAACCAGCTCGTCCATGAACTGAATTAACTCTTGTTTTGTCATTGCTAAACCTCCTTTTTCGGGCAAAAAAAGTAGGACTAGATTAGCAATGAACTCAGACGAATAAATCTTTCGTCTACAAGAGCTAATTTAGTCCTACCCATATATTAAATATTAAATTATCACCTCACTTGAGTACACAAAGCTAGTCCAAGTGTTACCTTGAAATCTTTATGTATGTTCGTTCTCGGTTTTGATTATAACAGCGCTGTCCTTTTCAAATACCGTATTTCTGGTATAAAAAAATAAGGACTAAATTAGTGCCAACCCCTTGATTTTACTGGGTTTCTCTAACTTTGTCCTTATTATAACATCATCATCTTCAAAAGGATGAATCGTAACCAATTGATAATGAACTACCGCCGCAATGATTAAAGGGTGATCGTCCGTTGTATTCACATACTCTACCAGCTCATCCAACAATTCAAGAATGTCTATATATTCCGGTATAATGTAGTCCGAATTTCCACTTGCTGAATCATATACTGCGAATAACATCCCTGGTGGCATTGGACCTCTGAGTCCTATCTTTTCTTTCGAAGCTCCTTTTTCTACCATAGCCTGTACTTCTAGAATCATTTCTTTTGAAAAGATTTCTTTTCTCTTAAGCTTTTCTTCTAATAAATTTAACCAAGAAAATAATTTCTAATTTCCTGCTCCGGTTTTAAAAAATGTTTATGTTCATCACGTTCAATGGCTTCATCCGCCTGTTTCTCTGTAAGTGGATTACCCTCAATTTTGTTTGATGCGTATGAACTTTTTTTCTTGGAATTCTTTCGTAATCTGTTTTTCGTCATAGGTGGCAATTCTATGGTGCTTAAGGAAAAACGATTTTCATCAATTGCCGATATTTTCTTCAATATATGATTGGTTAAAGTAACCTTTATCATGGCAATCGTCCTTTCTTCAATTTTTTTGGTTTTATCTAAAAATATTATACCTCACAGGAAGAAAAAATTGCATTTAAATTACACTATTTTTACACTATTTTTCATTAAGATTACCGACTTTTGAATATACCGCAGGCTAAAAAAGACTATTTTATTTCGAAAATAATTCAAGATAAATCATATCAATTATCATATCCTGTAAAATATTTTCTTATTAAAACAGTCTTTTTCATTATGCAAGTAACATTTCTATATCACAAATTCAAATACCTTATATAACATTCCTGAAATTCTTCCATATTAGCAAGTTCAATATTCCTAATATCTTCTCGGAATTTTTTCATTCTTTCCTTAAACTCTCCTGCCATATACCGTTTCATTCCAGTCAAAGAAGAATTCCCTACCACACTTATTTTTATATCCAGTTCCGGTGGAAACATTTTAATAAAAATCGCACTGGAAACATTAAGATAAAATCCAAATCCTCCTGCAATATATACTTTACTGATTTCTGAAGGAGTGATTCCGTAGCTTTTGCAAAGAAGTATGATTCCTGCATGAATTGCACTTTTAGCTAACTGTATGGAACGAATGACATCCTGTGTCAAAAAGGTTCCTGCTTCAAAAGGAATTCCTTTTTCAAAAAAGCGGTCACAGATTTTCCCATATTCATCCAGCCATTTTTGCCTTCTTGCCAACACTAAAAAATCAATCAATCTGGTTCCATGAACATGCTGTGTCCGGAAAGAACCTTCAAAAGCAGGACCTGCCGCTGTTGATGCTGAATAAAATCTTCCTTTTTTTCCTAATAGCATTTCTCCATTGGTTCCTAAATCTATAAAAAGAGAAATTTCATCCGATAAATCAAAATCTTCCGATACTGCTCCCACCAGGACATCGCCACCAATATACGCAGAAGAACATGAGGAAAGCAAAATTTCCGTTTCCGAAAATTGTTTCTTTAATTCTTCATTTAAGAAAAACTCTCTTCCCACAGTATTTACTTCCTCTACATTGCCAGTGGTAAATGGAAAACATCCTAATGATGTTAAAGGGATTTCCTGTAAAATATGCATCATAACCGTATTACCGGAAATTCCGATTCGTTTTAACTTTCTTCCACCTTCTATTCCCTCTTCATCAAAATATTGTTTAAAATATACCAATGCTTTATTCAATGCATCTTCAAACAAAAGCTTTAATTCTTTTACTTTAGACACATTACTGCCATAAGTTATTCTGGAAGCGACATCCGAACCATGGATTCTCTGAGGATTCATAATTCCAAACTGGTCAATGATTTCCGTAGATTCCAAATCAAACAATAAAAAAGCAATCGTGGTTGTTCCCAAGTCGATTGCCATACCATAGGAATGCGTACGCATGGTATTGGATTCCTTTTTCTTTGTAGTTTCCTTTGCATTTTTTTTGGCATCTGCCAATAAAACCATATTTTTCTCTTCCAGCAATCCAGAAATCGTAATCGATATATCTTCCTGCAAAACATAAGAGCAACTCTTTTTCCATTCCTGTTCTTCCTCAAAATAAACCATACAGGCTTTGCAGGCACGTTTCTTCCCACAATTTCCTTTAAAGGAAATTCCATTTTGAATCAATACATCAAACAACAAACTTCCCTGCTCCGCATAAATATCTCTTTCATTTTTTTCTTTATCCTGAATATGAATTTTTATCCGGTGTTCCATAAGTAGCAAAATCGTGTCCTTCCTATATATACTTATTTTTTCAAACTCCTCGTCTTCTATGGTATCAATAGGTAATTGCAAAACTATCAAAACATATATTGAGTGATGAAAAAGAAACAAATACATAAGCAGGTGCTTGTTTGGCCGTCGGTACTTAATAAGCGACTTGTCGCGAATTTAGTACCGCTACAAGCCGAACGCAGCGAAAGAGTGCCTGCGGTGTTTTGTTTCTTTTTCATCACTTTCACATAAAATATAATAGTTTCGCAAACGCCTATATAATATCAATTTAGTCCATCCCCAAAGACTCCTGCCTCCAATTCCCATAATATTGTTCCAGAAGACTCTTCTTTGTTTTTTTACGGGTCACTTCCACCAGATGTAACTTAGTAATATCCACTAAAGTAGTTTTTATCCTGTCCTTATTCAACGCATCTTCAAACACTTTTAGTAGCTTATTGGTATTCTCCTGAGACTCCATATCAATAAAATCCACGATAATGATTCCGGATAAATTCCGTAATCTTAACTGCCGTGCAATTTCCAATGCTGCCTCTTCATTCACCTGATAAAAATGTTCCTCTCTTTTTTTCTTATTTAATGCTTTTCCGGTGTTTACATCGATTACCACCATAGCTTCCGTCTGTTCGATGACAAGGTAAGCGCCACTTTTCATCCAGACCCGTTTTTTTAGTGCGTTTCCTATTTTACTATTTAAAGAATATAAGGATAGCAGCGATAAATTATCGTCTTGATAAAATTTTAACTCCTGTCCTTTTCGCCCCTTATTCTTCTCTAAAAAGCACTGAATTTCATCGTAATATTCCTTTAAATCCGTAACAATCTCAACCTCATCATTTTCCCTTAAAGCTTTGATACTTTTCATCACTTCGGAATCATCTTTCCGAAGCAAAGAATATACCGAACGAGTCTTTGCTTTCTTTAAAATCTCTTCTAATTCTTCCTTTAAAGCCGCCAGCTCTTGTTCTACCTCTGAAATTTCTGCATAATAGCTGTTGGTACGAAGTACGATGCTATGATGGCTTTCCAGATATTTTTCAGCAACTTCCCTTAACTGCTGGACTTTTTCATCCTTGGGAAGTTTGCTGGAAACTCCGATTCCACTTTTTTGAAATGTGAAGGCTGCGTATTTTCCGGCAATGCTGATTTTGGAAGTACACATAGGATTCTTGGTTTTTACATCCATCTGGGATACCTGGACTAAAATTTCATCCCCTTCTGCAACTTTATTATTTTTCTTAGGATTTGTAAAAAATGGTTCAGGATTATCTTTTAAGCTTAAAAAACAAAGAACATCCTTTTTTACCTCTACAAATGCAGCATTTAAATTCTGCACAATATTTTTTACCTTACCAATATAAATATTCCCTAAGATAACATTTTCCTCTTCCTGTAAAAAAGAAAGCTCCGCTAACTGACCTTCCTCCAGTATGCCAAGGAACGTTTTTTCTTCATATTTACTAAGAATTACTGTCTGTTTCATCCTCTTTTGTCAACTCCAAATCAACCAAAACCGGTTCTTCTATTACTCTTCCTGCCTCTATCAATGGTACTAAAGTTCCATCCTCTTTTCTCATATAGGTTTCCACTCTATGATAGGTAAAGGCAAATTCATTATATTCCTTCGATAAGAAATGACTAAAAGCCTCCATTACCAGATTCGGTTTTAAATTATCCACACTTCCGGTAGAAACCTTTAAGAAAATCTTATTCTCTTTTTCTTCCATTTCATAGATAAAAGGACGGATGTCCACTACCTGTTCGCTTTTCTTACTTTTCTTTAAGATGCGGATTTCTTCCTGATTTAAAAATTCCTTCATATATCCTAAAAATTCTTCCGGAAGATAATATCCTTCTCTAAAATCAACCAGATAATCCGCTGCTGCAACACTGCTCATGGCATTGTCTGCATCTTCCGAAAGTAAGCGGAAATCTAAAACCTGAATTTCCTCTACCATGGCTTTATTAATGGTTTCTATCATGGTCTTGGTATCCTGAACTTTTAGAAATTCTGCATCCAGATATTCTCCTTCGCTGGTTAAACCAATTCCAAGAGGTGCTGCGAAAGAAATCAGTTGATGCGGGCTAAATCCCTTAGAATAAGCGATATCTACCTTACTTCTGCGAAATGCCTTTTGGAAATACCGCATCACATCCAAATGTCCGATAAATCTAAGACTCCCTGTTTTCGTAAATTTAATTCTTACCTTCATAGCACACACCTCCTCCAAATTTCATAGCACCACAGCCGGAACATCCTGCTTTACAGTTCTTTGTGATTTCTCCTTCTTTCGCCTTTTTCCATTCATTTAATAAAAATTTCTTTGTCACACCGATATCAATAAAATCCCATGGGAAGATTTCTTCTTCGGAACGCTCTCTTGTGGTATAAAAAGAAACATCAATTCCATTTTCATTGATAGCCTCATCCCATAAATCCGGTTGAAAATATTCACTCCAGGAATCAAATATACAACCTTTCTGGTAAGCATCATAAATTAATTTCGAAAGTCTTCTGTCACCTCTGGCAAATACGCCCTCTAATACTGAAGTCTTTGAATCATGCCAGTTAAATTTCATACTTTTCTTATTTAACTGTTCCTTCATTTTTGCATTTACT
This sequence comes from Lachnospiraceae bacterium, assembly GCA_017399685.1. Lineage (GTDB taxonomy): Bacteria > Bacillota > Clostridia > Lachnospirales > Lachnospiraceae > RGIG1668. The sequence continues at coordinate 69,336 of JAFQBM010000004.1, read as the reverse complement.
GTCTTCGCTTTTTCTAAGAATTCCTCTCCTGTATTCATTCTTGCCCATTGGAATGGAGTAAATGGCTTCGGTACAAAGAAAGAGGCACTGGCGGTAATGGCTACTTTTCCATTTCGCTCAGACTTTGGAATGGTATAATATTCTTCTGCAATTCTTTCACATAATAGGGCAATGCCTTCTACATCCTCTGTTTCTTCAAAAGGCTGTCCTAACATGAAATAAAGTTTTACCTTATTCCAGCCACCCTGAAATGCTTTCATGGCACCTTCTAAAATAGTTTCCTCTGTCAATCCCTTATTAATGATATTTCTCATTCTTTGGGTTCCACCTTCCGGTGCAAAGGTTAAACTGCTTTTCTTAATATCCTGAACTTTACTCATTACATCCAAAGAAAAAGCATCAATACGCAAAGAAGGAAGGGAAATATTTATCTTCTTTTCCTTAAATTCATCAATTAGGAAATAAACTAATTCTTTTAACTCACTATAATCACTGGAACTTAAAGAACTTAAGGAAATTTCTTCATGTCCTGTATTATCAAGCATTTCCTTTGCAAGATATTTTAACCGTTCCACGCTACGTTCCCGAACCGGACGGTAAATCATACCTGCCTGACAGAAACGGCATCCACGAATACAGCCTCTTTGAATTTCTAAGACAACTCTGTCCTGTGTTACCTTCATATATGGAACCAAAGGTTTCGTCGGATAGACAGCATCTGTCATTTCCAATACTAATTGTTTCATAACAGTGGCTGGTGCTTTTTCAGACAAGGCGACACGCTCTTTCATGGTTCCATCTTCATGATAAATCACTTCATAAAGAGATGGTACATAAATTCCAGGAATCGAGGCTGCTGCTTCCAAAAATTCTTTTCTGGTTAATGTTCCAGCCTTCTTTTCTTTATACAAATCTAAAAGCTGATTATATGAAATTTCTCCTTCGCCAATATAGAACAAATCAAAGAAATCTGCCAAAGGCTCCGGATTATAGGTACAAGGACCACCCCCAATGACAATTGGGTCTTCTTCTTTTCGGTCTTTGCTGTAAATTGCAATCTGGGACAAATCCAAAATTTGTAATATATTAGTATAACACATTTCATATTGAAGGGTAATTCCTAAAAAATCAAAACATTTGATTGGATCCTGACTTTCCAAAGCAAAAAGAGGAATATTCCGCTCCTTCATTATTTTATGCAAATCCGGCCATGGAGAATATACTCTTTCACAATAAGTATCCTCCCGTCGGTTAAACATATCATATAAAATCTGAATTCCTAAATGAGACATCCCGATTTCATACACATCCGGAAAACACATGACAAAACGAATGTCGATGTCATTTAAATCCTTTTTCACCATATTTACTTCGTTTCCAATGTATCTTGCCGGCTTTTCAATACTCATTAAAATCTCATCGGATAAAGCTAATTTATTGCCCATATTGATACGAATCCTTTCTTTTTATTTAAAAAGAGGCTTCGCTGAAAACGAAGCCTGTTAGTATGAATCTTCACTTTATACTCAATTATTCACAACGTATCCTGTAAACCACCACTATCGTGGCATCTATTTACAAGCTACGTGAATTGACCTACGATTCAGTCCTTGAATCATTTTACTTAATTTTTAAAACTGTGAACCGGAGCTGGAATTCTACCAGTACGGTTAATAAATGCATCACAAGAGAATTGATTTACCGGCATAACAGGTGCTGTACCAAATAAACCACCAAACTCTGCCACATCTCCTACTGTCTTACCGATAACAGGAATAATACGAACTGCGGTAGTTTTTTGGTTAATCATACCAATCGCCATTTCATCCGCAATGATTCCTGATAATGTAGTCGCCTTAGTATCTCCAGGTACTGCAATCATATCAAGTCCTACGGAACAAACACAAGTCATAGCTTCCAGTTTTTCTAAAGTTAATGCTCCTGCCTGAACCGCATCAATCATTCTCTGGTCTTCACTGACAGGAATGAAGGCACCACTTAAACCACCAACATAAGAAGATGCCATAATTCCACCCTTCTTTACCTGGTCATTTAACATTGCCAATGCTGCTGTAGTTCCAGGTGCACCTGCATATTCCAAGCCGATTTCTTCTAAGATTTCTGCAATACTGTCACCTACTGCCGGAGTTGGCGCTAAAGATAAATCAATAATACCAAAAGGATATCCTAAACGCTTAGAAGCCTCCTGAGCCACTAACTGACCTACTCTGGTTACTTTAAATGCAGTCTTCTTAATAGTTTCACATAACACTTCAAAATCTGCACCACGAACACTTTCCAATGCCTTCTTTACTACTCCGGGACCACTGACACCAACATTAATCACAGTATCCCCTTCTGTTACACCTAAAAATGCACCTGCCATAAATGGATTATCATCCGGTGCATTACAAAATACAACGAATTTAATACATCCTAAGGAATCCTGTTCTTTGGTAAGTTCCGCAGTCTGTAAAATAATTTCTCCAATCAGACGAACGGCATCCATATTGATTCCTGTCTTGGTTGAACCAACATTGACGGAACTACATACTCTGTCTGTAGATGCTAACGCTTCCGGAATGGATTCAATCAATAACTTATCTGCCGGAGTCATAGCCTTAGATACTAAAGCAGAATATCCGCCAATCAGATTGACTCCAACTTCCTTTGCTGCCTTGTCCAAAGTCTTGGCAATTTTTACAAAATCCTTTGTTGTTTCACAAACTCCGCCACCTACTAAAGCAATTGGAGTAACAGAGATTCTCTTATTTACAATCGGAATTCCATATTCTTTTTCGATTTCTTGCCCAACAGAAACAAGATTTTTCGCTCTGTCGGTAATCTTCGCATAAATCTTATCACAAACCTTTTCTACTGTATCTGCCTTACAATCTAACAAACTGATACCCATAGTAATAGTACGGACGTCCAGATTTTCTTCTAATATCATTTTATTGGTTTCAATAACCTCATTAATATTAATCATTTTGTAACATCCTCCTATAATCTATGCATCATATTAAAGATATCTTCTAATTGCACCTGAATTCTAACACCAATTTCCTCACCAATTTTATCTAAGTCATCAGAAATCTCATCCAAACTCTTAGATGCTTCGTTGGTATCCACAATCATCATCATATTGAAGAATCCTTGCACGATAGTTTGAGAAATATCTAATATATTAATTTTATTTTCAGCAAGATAGGTACAAACCTTTGCAATGATACCTACACTGTCCTTTCCTACTACTGTTAAAATTGTCTTTTTCATGAGTAAATCCTCCTATGTATTAAAAAATATTTTATAGTCAATGATAAAAGTATGAATATTTCTAATTCACTAAAATCAGCCTGTCTTATTTGAAACATTCATTTTCCTGTTCATATCATAACAAAATTCAAAACATGAATCCTTCTTATTTCTATCGTGTCGAATTTCATAACTATTTATTCCTTCTATTTATATCGTAACAAATTTTGAAATATTCTCTTTCTTTGCCACCTTTAATTTAAAATCTTCTACCTGATTGGTAAACGGATTTTCCAGCAATTCGCATTTTACTGCCTGATACGCCAGCTCATCCATGTTATTTTCTTTACTTAAATGTCCAAGAAAAATATGCTGGATATGGGAGTTTAATAATTCCAAAATAAACTGTCCTGCTCTTTCATTGGATAAATGTCCGAAATTACTTAAAATTCTTTGCTTAACCTTATAGGGATATGGTCCGACTTCCAACATGCGGATATCATGATTCGCCTCAATAAACAATAAGTCTGCATCTTTTAATTTATCCACCAGATAAGAGTCATAATTTCCAAGGTCTGTGGCAATGCTGATTTTTTTATCTTTTGATTCTACTGTATAACAAACCGGCTCATTTGCATCATGCCAGATTCTGTGTGGCGTAAATACCATGTCTTTACAGGATACTGAAACATCAGATTCGATTTCAATAAACAAATCCCTGTCAATGTTTCCTACGGATTTCGTAGAAAGAATTCCATCCACAGTTCCCTTCGTAGCATAGATAGGAATCTGATATTTTCTGGCAAGTACCCCTAACCCTTTAATATGGTCAATATGCTCATGGGTAACAAAAATACCATCTATCTCTTTCGTGGTAATTCCATTCTGATTAAGTCCTTCTTCTATTTTCTTTCCGCTCAACCCTGCATCTATAAGGTAATGCCCTTGATCAGAACCTACATAAAGACAGTTTCCGCTGCTACTGCTGGCAATACTACAAAATTCCATCTTCACACATCCTTAACATCAATATGATACCAAGGTCACAACCACAACCAGAATGCTTGTCCATTTTGTGGCTTTGAACCCGTATAATCATTCGAATTATATCATAAAAGAAAAGAATATTCTACTATTTTCTTGATTTGTTCTCTTGTATCCTTAATTTTTCCACTGTTATCTATGGTACGGTTACATCTGCTTTGAAATACATCTTCGGATAACTGACTGTCCATCATTTTTTGAATTTTTTCTTCCGAATAACCTCTTGACTGCTTTAGCCTTTCCTTTCTTATTTCTTTCTTAGCGTAAATATACCAGATTTCATCGCAGATTTCTTCATAATGATCTTCCAGCAACAAAGCGGCTTCAATAATAAAGAAATCATATCTGTTTTTCTCTTCTTCCTCCCGAATCAATTCCTTGATTTTATTTTTTACCTCAGGATGAACGAAAGAATTTAAAATTTCAAGTTTCTCTTTTTGGGAAAAAACGATTTCACCTAATCGTTTCCGGTTAATGGTTTTATTTTCATTTAGAATGCTTTCGCCAAAAAAAGCCACAATTTTTTCATAGCTGATATTTCCCGGTGCCATCAATTCGTGGGCCACTAAGTCAGCCTGGACTACAAAACTTTGATAATCCTGTTTTAAAATATCCAGAACTGCACTTTTTCCAGCCCCCACTCCCCCTGTAATTCCAATAATTTTCATATTTCCTTCCTTTTTTCGTTTCTATAACTCTATTCCTAATCCTCAATGATTCACGACATAGCTTGTAAACCGCCACTTGTGGCTAATTCTTATTTTGCCTCAAACCAGTTGTTACCGTTCTTTACTTCTACCTCTAATGGTACTAATAGTTTAGCAACATTCATCATTTCTTCTTCCAGAATTTTTGCCACCTGCTCTTTTTCTTCCACTAATGTTTCAATCAGCAATTCATCGTGAATCTGAAGTATCATCTGAGACTTTAACTGTTTCTCTTTCAACTTCATATTTACTGCAATCATGGCAAGTTTAATAATGTCCGCAGCAGTTCCTTGAATCGGCGAGTTCATAGCTACTCTTTCCCCGAAACTTCTTTGCATAAAATTCGATGACTTTAATTCCGGAATTGGACGGATGCGATGATAAATCGTTTCCACCTCACCGGTTTCTTTTGCCTTTGACACCATAGAATCTAGAAATTCTTTTACCTTTGGATAGGTGCTAAAATAATTATCCATGTATTCCTGTGCTTCTTTTCTGGAAATCTTTAAATCCTGACTTAAACCAAAAGCACTGATTCCATATACAATACCGAAATTTACTGCTTTTGCATTTCTCCGCTGTAAATCCGTTACTTCTTCGATTGGTATATGGAACACCTGGCTGGCAGTTAATGCATGAATATCCTGCTTTTCTTTATAAGCCTTAATTAAATTTTCATCTCCTGATACATGGGCAAATACCCTTAATTCTATCTGACTGTAATCCGCATCCAGAAAAATATATCCCTCTTTTGGTACAAACACCTTACGGATTTCTCTTCCTAAAGGCATTCGAATCGGAATATTTTGCAGATTTGGTTCTGTGCTACTGATACGTCCTGTAGCAGTAATGGTCTGATGGAATTTTCCATAGATTCTGCCGTCTTCTTTAATAAAATGCAATAATCCATCGGCATAAGTGGATTTTAATTTTGTATATTGACGGTATTCTAATATTTTCTCAACAATTGGATAATCTGCTGCCAAACCTTCTAATACTTCTACACTGGTAGAATATCCTGTCTTTGTTTTCTTGGCAGCAGGCAGTTTCAAATGTTCAAATAACACTTCCCCAAGTTGTTTTGGCGAATTAATATTAAACTTTTCACCGGATAATTCATAAATTTCATTTTCTAATTGTTCAATTTTAGAAACCAGATTATCTCCATATACTTTTAATGCCTCTTTATTAACACCGATTCCCCTTTGTTCCATATCAAACAATGCGAAAATGGTCTTATACTCAATTTCTTCGTATAATTTAAGCATCTGCTTCTTCTCTAAATCAAGCAGCATCTGTTCTCCAGACTCAAGAGCAACTTTTGCATTGGAAACAGCAAATTGGCATAATAACTCATATTCCTCTTCGAACATGTCTGATATTTTTTTCTTTCCAAATAACTCTTCTTTGGATTTCAATGTTTGATTTAACCAGTCTTTCGCAACCAGTTCATAATCATAGGTATTTAAAATCGGATTTAACAGATAGGAAATCACATGTAAATCATATATTTTTTCGCTGTTTTCTGTAATGGTAAGTCCTTTTAAAGCCTCTTTTAATCCAAATAAGAATACATTCTGACTTTTTAAAACCTCATCCATGGTTTCTAATAAAAATTCCTCAGAAATAAAACCTTCCGGTTTCATCACATACAAATCCGTACCAAATGCAAGTCCCAATCCATAAATCCTGTCAGCTTCCCGCAACAGATGAATTCCTTTTTTCTCTGCTTCTACTGCTTTTTGTTTGATTTCACATGCCTTGGAAAAGTCAGTCACTACCTCATAATTTAATTCCAATTCAGCACTTTCCTTGGTTTCCGTCTGAAATCGCGAAAGATGGCTTTTTAATTCATAGTCTTTGAATACAACATATGCTTTTTCATTGAACATATCCTGTACTTTCATGGTGTCAAAATCAACTTCCACAGGAACTTCCGTACAAATAGTTGCCAAAGTCTTACTTAACAGTGCGATTTCCTTTTCTGCCCGAAGGTTATTTTGTGCCTTTGCAGGTTTAATCTCATCAATATGTTCTAAAGCATTTTCGATGGATTTATATTCCATAATAATCTTTGCAGCCGTCTTTTCTCCGATTCCTGATACTCCCGGTATATTATCCGAAGCATCTCCCATCAAACCTTTTAAATCGATGAATTCTAAAGGGGTAACACCATATAATTCTTCTACATCTTTTGCATAATAATCCTCTACGATGGTTCCTTTTGCCTTCGTCTTAGGAATTCTGATTTTAATAGTGTCCGTAGCCAACTGTAGCAAATCCCGGTCACCAGAAATGACACTTACCGTCATACCATTTTTTTCTGCCATTCTGGAAAGGGTTCCAATGACATCATCTGCTTCATATCCTTCTTTTTCCATAATTTTAATGTTCATGGAAGTTAAAATTTCTTTTAAATATGGAACCTGTTCCTTTAATTCCTCTGGCATTCCTTTTCTGGTTCCTTTATAAGCTTCAAACATCTTATGCCTAAAGGTAGGTGCTTTTACATCAAAAGCAACACAAAGGTGGGTCGGCTGTTCTTCCTCTATTACTTTAAACATAATATTCAAAAAGCCAAGTAAAGCATTGGTATGCATTCCTTTAGAATTCGTAAGGTCTGGCAGCCCATAAAACGCCCTGTTTACTATACTATATCCATCAATGAGAAGTATCTTGTCCATGATTTTCGTCCCTTTCTTCTAATGCTTCTGATTCTTCAATGTATTGATCCACTGCAGAAAAATAATCCGCTTCTGCAGTTTCCTGCTCTTTTATTTTATAACTTTGTCCTGCCGGAAGAAATAAAAAAGGTGCAATATTATCTTTAAAATAGTATGTACCTTGATTGTTTAATAATTCCTGCTGCTTTAAATTATAAATATGCTTATTATATAATACTCCTGATAAAGATAAAATTCCAACTACCGTGCATAATCCTATCAATAAAAAAGATGTTTTTATTTTTTTTCTCCGCTGAATCATGGCTTCATCCTGTTCTAGCCGTTCTTGTAACTGTAAGCGAAAATCAGTGGGTATATTTTCATCATTATCAAGATATTTCATACCAATCAACAGGGTATAGTAGATATCCAGTTCTTCATAACAATTATTACATTCTTTTACATGGCGGATAAATTCCTGAATCTCGTTTTCAGACAACTTATCCTCAATATATTGTGTTATTTTGGATTGACATTGTAAGCAATTCAAAGAAAACCCTCCATTTTTTATACCAAATAACAAAAGCCAAAAATCATAAGATTTTTGGCTTTTTATGCGGATAGAGGGACTCGAACCCTCACGAAGTCACCCCCGGCAGATTTTGAGTCTGCTGCGTCTGCCATTCCGCCACATCCGCAAGTTTTCATCAACATTTGCTATTATATCAACTATAATAGCAAATGTCAATATTTTTTAAAAATATTTTTTGTTTCCCCACAGATTACTACGTTTCAAATCAATATATTCCGCATATGCTTTCTCCAGAATCTGTTTCTCATTCGGAAATTTCAACAAATGATATGCTTCATGAAACTTATAATAACCTGAGTCTAAAAAGTATTCTTCCCTTTGTGGTTTGCTATAATAACTGTCAGCCATCATGAGATACCAATGAACATCCTTAGATACTACATCAATTGACGTACTAAAGGAATATTGACTTCTTCCAATATACTTAATGATCGAGGCACTCACACCAGTTTCCTCTTTCACTTCGCGAATCGCAGTTTCCTTATACTCTTCGCCTTCTTCCACGGTTCCTTTAGGAAGAACCCATCCTTCGTATTTATTTTTGTAGTTTTTGTACAAAAGTAACACTTTCCCTCTGAAAATTACCACACCACCACAGCTCGTTGCTTCAATCATTTGCAATTCCTCCAATGCTTGGCCTTTTAAGACCTTAGTGGCGGGTGCATTCAATTATGCCACCTCTTTCTTTTAGTATACCTTTTTTATCAAGGTATTTCAACTAAAACTTTTCTTACTGTAAAGAGGTATAATAAGTATCAAAAATTTTTTTTGCACAACTTACAGGATATACCCCTGTAGTTCCTACATCCTCTACTAATATACTTACCACGATATCCGGATTCTCCGGATTGGAATACCCTACAAACCATCCATGCTCTTTTCCTAAAGTTCCATACTGGGCTGTTCCTGTCTTTCCAACCACATCATAAGAGGCACCGCTAAGAGCCTTTCCTGTTCCATAATCACAGACTCCCTTTAAGCTTTCACTTAAAATCCCTGCTTCCTGCACCGTCATAGGTTTCGCAAGAATCCCAGAAGAGAATTTTTTTACAATGACACCATCCACACTCTCCACATGATCGATAAGATATGGCTGCATCATTACCCCACCATTGGCAATCGTAGCATAAATCATGGCATTATGAAGTGGCGACAAAGTCGTGTCCCCTTGTCCGAATACGGTCTGTGGAATGAGACTTCGGTTCATGGAACCATCCAGATAATATCTGCTTTTGATGTAAGGTAACTCAAAACTTACCTCTTTTTCAAAGTAAAAATCCTTTGTAAGTTGATTTAATTTATCCTGATTCAAAGTAAGCCCTGCCGAAGCAAAATACCCATTACAAGAATATGCCAACGCATCTGTTAATGATACTTCTCCATGTGCTTTTCCATTTGCACACTGAATGGATACACTTTGAAAAATTCCCGTTCCCTTGCAGTCATAGACATATTCTGCGTAGTTATTATTTTCCCGGATAAATTCCAAAGCTGTAATTACTTTGAAGGTCGAACCCGGAGGATATTTTCCACAAGAAGCACGATTTAACAATACAGAATTATTTTCCTCTTCCTCTACGATTTCAGACCAAATAGCATCTATTTCATTTGGGTCATAATCCGGTTTAGAAACCATGGCAAGAATCTTCCCTGTATCTGGTTCCAATACCACAATCGCACCTTTTGAATTTCCCAAAGCATCGTAACATGCCTGCTGAAGCCTTGAATCAATGGTAGTGATAACCTGATCTCCCTGGTATTTATCGGAAGATAAGGTTAAAGCAATCCGGTCAAAAATATTAGAATGACTGCTTAATAAATAATAATTGGCATACAGTTCCAGACCAGATTTTCCATTAGAAAGATATCCCCCTACATGAGCATACAGTCTTCCATATGGATAACTTCGAACTTCCTCTCCATCTTCTTCTACCATAGTCGTAGCAATGATTTTTCCATCAGAAGTCAAAATGTCTCCTCTGATTACATCTTCTGCCAACAAATCGGTTCGTTTATTATAAGTATTAGAAATCACTGATTTTGCATCATAACCAATAAACTTAATCACATACAAAATAAGAAGAAGAAAGATTCCGGAAAACACATAAGTCATAAACCAGATTGGCTGATTCTGTTTTTCATTTTTTTCTTTCTCTTTCTTAAATTTATCCTCGTATTCTTGGACACTGAATTCCTCTTTCTTTTTTAAAGATTTCTTCCTGCTGTTCTTTAATTTTTTGTTGTTCATATCGTCTTTGTTCTTCTTCATACTCCTTCACCTCTTTGTGATAAATCAACGTCAGACCCTGCAGAAAATAATATAGAATAATGCTGCTGATTAACGAACTTCCACCATAACTAATAAAAGGCAGTGTAACGCCAGTAGATGGTATAAACTTCGTAACTCCCCCTATATTGAGCATGACCTGAATCTGATAAGAAAATAATAAAGCCACTGCAAGATTTTTATAAAACTTTCGCTTCATTTTCATTGCCAGGTGTAATCCAACAAAGAAAAAACTAATTTCAATCAGAATCAGGCAAATTCCTATAATTCCACCCATTTCTTCACAAACAGAAGAAAAAACAAAATCAGTTTCTGCATATGGAATCTTATTTGGAAGACCTTGTCCCAAACCAAATCCGATAAATCCTCCTGTACCAATTCCAAAAAGAGACTGTGATATCTGATATCCTTCGTTATCAATATATGAAAAAGGATCTTTCCACGCCAGCATACGAACCTTCACATGGGAAAAGAAACTATCCGAAAACATCTGATAAAAAACAACAATTATCAGTATAACACCGACCAGTCCTCCAAAAAAGTAAACATAATTATTGGTGGCAATAAATACTGTTAATAAAAATACCAGAAAGAACAAAAATGCTCCACCCAAATCCTTCTCTGCCACTAGAATTAAAACATGCATACCACTAATCACTGCAACTTTAAATACATTGACAAAGGAGGTATTTTCCCGTAACAAGGATGCCAGACAGCAGGCAAACATAATCTTAACAAATTCCGATGGCTGTAATGTAATTCCACCAATTTTAATCCAATTTGATGCACCATTTAAATTTACACCAATGAAAAATACCAAGGATAGAAGAACCATTCCTGCTATGGCGTAAAGTCCACCGAAATACTCTATGGTTTTCCATTTTGAAATCAATGCAGGAATAAAAGAGAATAAAACCAATCCTACCGCACCAATAATAAATTGTTTCAGTGCCATATTTTCTTTTAATCTGCACAAAATTACGATTCCAACAGAATAAAAAAACAATAAGTGATTTTCCAAGAATTTTTGTCTCTTAGGATACAAAACATTCATCAACAAAGGATAAAAAACGGTAAGTCCCAAAAGACTGATGTAAATAGAAAAAATCTTTAATTCCTTTGTTTGAAGATATAAAGTAAAAAAACTTAAAAACTGAAATAAAATAATCAATGTTTTTTGAAGTTTTCTCTTAAATTTCATGGTTTTATTATCATCAAAACCAATGGAAGATAATGCCAGAAAAGCATAGAAAAGCACCACTAAAATCATAATATAATGGGAACCCAAACTAATTATATGAAGCATTCCATCACCCCTATTCTACTCCTCTGTTAAAATGCCCACGGGTATATTCCCCTTTAAATTCTATCTTATTACCATACAATAAGCCCTGTACAGCACAATTTACAATTTCCTTTACCTGTTTTGATGATTCATTGGTAAACTCCAGGCGGTATTTCGTCACCTTTTTCTGTGTAAAATAATCTCCCTGGTCTAACAACATGATAGGCTTACTGTTAAATATCAGATTATAACAAAACTCGCACATCGGTAATACCAGCATCTTTTCGTTTTTACGGTCTTTCAAATATAAATTCTCAGGAACTTTCCGGCAACCCTTGGTATTATTCTTTACACATTGTACGGATTTCATCAATGGTAATAAACCATATACCACCATTTCATACTCTTCACCCGGCAAATCCTTTGCCTCCTGTTTGTTTAATTCATAAGGAAAGGTTGACAACGAATCTTTAAATAACTTTTTATGATATTCCAGTGCCATCCTGTTATACTGATAACAAAAAGCACCATATACGATTTTTTTCCTATAATTCTTATTTAACAAATATCCAATTTCTTCCCAATTTTCAACCAATACTCCCTCGAACTTATCCGTGTAGCTAAGAAGCTCCTCCAATAATGGTTCATCTTTTTTACGTATTATCTCCGGAAGTGCAAGATACCATGCTTTATTTCCTTCATTAAAGTTTAATCCGGATAACCAGTCTTTATTTCTTAAAACTAATTCATAGGATAAATATATTTTTCTTACTTCCTTCATTGAGAGTACCGTCTCTAACTGTTCTTTTGTTCTCACTTTTACAGAAAGAATCTGTTCCGACGATACAAAATCCAATGCCTGGTCCTTTAATATCTCTGTTGTTTTAGAAGAAGAATCCTGCTCTGTCAATTTTCTTTTATGTGTCTCATATATTTTTTCCTCTAACCTAAGCACAGCCTGATTTCTTAACTGCTTTACAAATTTCTTAGGAATAAAAGCATCCTTTGATAACTCAAGTTCAATCTCAGAAAAATCAAAATTCAAATTACCTGTTTTTTGAATCAGATTAAGGATTTCTTCTTTTTGTGTTGGGAGCTGATTTGCTCTCTCCACAACAAAATCCGTAAGACTTACTTTTATAGAATGAAATTCCACTTCAAAAACTGCTGGTTTTCCTACAATTAAAGATACCTTAGCTTTACATTGTTTTTTTTGAACCTGATTTTTTAATATATTGATTTTTTCAACCAGCTCATTATTTCTGGTTCGGTAAATCTTATCTCCTACTTTTAATTCTTTTAAATTCATGGCATTTAACCATAATAACTTCCCCGTCTCGCCAGAAATTGGAGAAGTCAGGGTAACTTCTTTATTTTTAGCTTTTATGGTGAATACGTCCTGTTTTTCAATCTTAACCTGCGGGCGAAATCCAATCTGGTTTTTATTCATTTTCTCGATAGTTCCAACAAAAACCCCAATATGATTCGGTACTTCCATGGACATCATATTTTTACCATGATAAGTTTCATAATAACCATCCGTAAACCCACCACGATTATAAATATCCATCAATTCCTGCTTGTCCTCAGCAGAAACTTGAATTTTTCCTGTCTTTTCAAACTGATCCACATATTTTCGATATTTACTGGTAACCAGGGCTACATATTCCGGTTTTTTCATTCGTCCTTCAATTTTCAAGGAATCTGTCCCAGCCAGAATCAATTGATCTAAGTTTTCCAATCCATATAAATCCTTTGGGCTTAGAAGATAAGATTCTTTTTCGTTGCTGATTATTCCTTTCTCATCAAAAGCCTGATAAGGAAGCCGGCAAGGCTGGGCACAACGTCCACGGTTACCACTTCTTCCTCCTATCATGCTGCTAAGAAGACATTGTCCGGAATAACAATAACACAAAGCACCATGAACAAAAACTTCGATTTCCAGCCCGGTAGCATCTTTGATAGCACGAATTTCTTCAAAAGAAAGTTCCCTTGCCGGAACGATTCGACTTGCCCCCAAAGATTTGGCAAGCAAGGCAGAAGAAACTCCTGTTACTGTCGCCTGTGTACTGATATGCAAATCCATTTCCGGAAAATGTTTTCTCACATAAGATGCCACACCCAAATCCTGAACAATCACTGCATCCAATCCATATTCATATGGCTTTCTTAGATATTCATATATTTCCTTGGTTTCAGATTCTTTTAATAAAGTATTCACCGTTAAATATAATTTCTTTCCATGAAGGTGAACAAAATTTAATGCTCTGATTAATTCTTCCTGATTAAAATTCGAAGCATAAGCCCTGGCACCAAATTTATCTCCCCCAAGATATACCGCATCCGCTCCCGAAAAAATTGCTGCTTCCAATGCTTCAAAGGAACCACAGGGTGCCAATACTTCTACTTTTCTATTCTTATTCATATTCCCCTAATCCTCCTCATATCATTCAAACTCAGCCTAATGCCTAGTATCATATAATTACTCTTCTATAAATTTAAATTCAATCTGACCTTCATTTAATTTCTTTACCTCTTTTTGTAATAACTTTACTTCCGCTTTATATTGGTCAGCTAATTTTTTCGTAGTTTCTTCTTTCATCTTAATATCAATGTTTTCATGACGTAAATCAAAGATAATCTTATCTTTTTCCTTCATTTCTGCCTCATATAATGAGATTTTTTCCTTCATTTTCATGTATTCATCTACAATATTAACAGAAAGCATAATATTCTGATAATCAACAGGCATCTTATCAAATCCAGGAATCTCATTCATTTCCTCAAATTTACCATTCAAATAAGCTGCCACTTTTTGTATATATTCTTCTGATTCTGCACCACATAAAGTATATAGTTTTTTATTGATAATAACCTGCATCTCTTTTTTATCCATAAAGGTTCCCTCCAAATTTTATTCTTTATCATAAGCATATCCAAAATGCTCATAAGCAGCCTTGGTAGCCACCCTGCCCCTTGGGGTTCTTTGAATCAATCCGTTCTGAATCAGATATGGTTCATATACTTCTTCAATGGTACCGGAATCTTCCCCAATAGAAGCTGCCAAAGTATCCAGTCCTACAGGTTTACCCATAAATTTTTGTACCATAGTCTGAATAATTAAGCGGTCAATATTATCCAGTCCTAAAGAATCCACTTCCAAACGATCCAACGCCTCTTTCGCAATAAATAAATCAATATGTCCCTGATTTTCCAACTGGGCAAAATCCCTCACCCGTTTTAACAGACGGTTCGCAAGCCTTGGGGTTCCTCTTGAGCGTTTCGCAATTTCAACTGCTCCCTGCTCATCTATGGTTACATTTAACAAAGCAGAAGTCCGGACAATAATTTTTGTCAATTCTTCCAAGGTATAAAATTCCAAACGATTTACCACACCAAACCGGTCCCTTAATGGTGCCGTCAGCATTCCGGCTCTTGTAGTTGCTCCCACAAGGGTGAATTTCGGCAAATCCAGACGAATGGATTTTGCAGCCGCACCCTTTCCAATCACGATATCAATGGCGTAATCCTCCATAGCAGGATAAAGAACTTCCTCCACCTGCCGGTTCAAACGGTGTATTTCATCAATAAATAACACATCAGAATCAGACAGATTATTCAGTATTGCGGCCAAATCCCCAGCCTTTTCAATGGCAGGGCCGGAAGTAATCTTTAAATTCGCACCCATTTCATTGGCAATGATACCTGCCAATGTAGTTTTTCCAAGTCCAGGTGGGCCATATAGCAACACATGATCTAAAGCCTCTCCACGATGTTTCGCCGCCTCAATAAAGATTTTCAAATTATCCTTCGCCTTTGATTGTCCAATATAATCCGAAAGTAATTGAGGTCTTAGTTTGTTTTCAATTTTTATGTCTTCTTCCATAAACTCTGTTGAAATCATTCTATCGCTTTTCATCATTTTTCCTCTTCATCATTTATGTAGTACTGTTCATCAACGCTAACCAGTAACATTTATTATAATGCTTTCTTTAGTGCTTCTTTAATTAACGCATCTACAGATAAACTATCCTTATCTTTTACCGCATTTACTGCACGGAATGCCTCTGTGTTAGAATACCCCAGTGAAACCATTGCCATAATTGCATCATTTACTTTATCAGTATCAGCACTGGAAGCCTTTACATCCATACCTCCTTCTTCTTCAAAGGAAAAAGTAATTTTATCCTTCAACTCAATCAGAATTCTTTGTGCTCCTTTTAATCCAATTCCCTGAGCTTTGGTTAAGGCCTTGGCATCCTGGCTCATAACAGCTATTTTAAATTCATCCACCGTTAAATAAGAAAGAATTGACAATGCTGCTTTAGGACCGATTCCACTAATCGTAATCAGTAATTCAAACACATTTAATTCTTCCCACGTCGTAAATCCAAAAAGACTAATTTCATCCTCTCTAACATATTGGTGGGTAAATACTTTCACGTTCTCATGTAAATTCGGCAACTTTTGAATCACAGTCTGAGGAACTTTAATCAAATAACCAACACCGTAAGTTTCTACGATGATTTGGTCTTTCATAACACCTTCTAAAACTCCATTAATATATGCAATCATGAACTCCTCCAAAAATAAAATCTTTATCACTGAATCAGAATAAACTAAAAAAATAATTTTATCTTTCAAATCATCTGATGTTTCGTTAATATCAAAATCTCAACGACTCAGGATATATCAATTCGAGAATCATCTAGGTTAAATTATATCATCGAAACACAAAAAAGCCAACTACTTCTGCATCAGAAGTCATGGCTTTTCCTAAAATGTATCATCTTCTTACTTTAGAGCGTCACTATTTTCCTTAATATACTTTTCACATATTCATACTGTTTTTTAGAATCTCCAAAGTCTTCTACCGAAAAATATGTCTCTTTCTCTTTATAATCTAATTTAAAAGTATTTTCAAAAACAGATTCAAACTGTTTTAAAAAAATACCTTCCTTTACTACAAAACAATTCTTTACAGTACACTTTTCTTTATTAGCCGTATCTACGAAAGCTGCAACACTTTTATGAATAACTATATTTTCATGAGGCAGATAATAATAATCCTTATAATTTTTATAATAATATTTTAAATTTCCTGAAAAAAGAGGAATATTCAATTCTCCTTGTTCGGCATAAAAAGAATAAAGAATTTCGAACTGCTCTCCTTGTACCAACTTCGGAAAAGAATATGCAAATTTTAATTTTATCCTAAGGTATTTATCCGTAATCTGACTCTCCATGATTTCAAATCCTTCATTTAGACAGTGTTTTAACTCTAATATTCTTGTAAGCGCAGTCAAATGTATAATATCAAAGTAATTGTGTTTTAATAACATCTCCTCTTTTTCTTTTGTAGGAGAATCCAAATAACTTTTATATACAGGAATCAAAGATTTTCCATTCTCTTCCTCTTTTCGTTCCATCCCAAAAAAACGTTCCACTGTAGGTAATTTTAAATCCGGCAGATTTAAAAATTTCTTAAAAGGACGAATTTCCCGAAATAAATCCTTCTGTTCTTTCTCTAAAAGTGAAGAATTAAGTCCATACATCTTTGCCTTTTCTTCTAAAAAAGGTAAGTCAAAACTTAGTCCATTGTAATGAATCAGATACGCAAAGGATTCAGAAAAAGAAATGAAATCCTCTAATATAGTTTCTTCTTTCCCGTCATCACAAAACCATTGTAAAAGCACAAATTCTTCCTCTTTCACATAACCGGCACCAATCAAATATACTTTTTCTCTTTCTCTGTGAAATCCTGTTGTTTCAATATCAAAAAATAATCCATTCATAAAATCCTCTTGCAAACACTCAGGAATTCTTGTTTTATATTCTATTTTCTTCAATTTTTATCACCTAATTTTCCATCAAAAAAACATTCTCTTCATCCATAATGTGACGAAAAAAGAAATCCCCTTATAGCAAATAATGTATCCACCATCTGCCATAAGAGGAATTATTTATAAAACCGCCACCACTTATCCGAAAGCTATAACTTTTGATAAAAGAATGGTTTTACGCTCTTGAAATTTAATTCCTGCGCCTGAATAATCTGTTCCGTGCTTCCCACAAACAAAATACCATTTTTCTTCAACGCTTCATTAAATTTTTTATAAATTTCATACTTTGCTTCTTCTGTAAAATAAATCAAAACATTTCGACACACAATCATATCACAATCTTTTAAATATGGATCCTTTAATAAATTATGTCTTGAAAACTCAACACACTTCTTTACGGAATCATCAATTTTATACGCTTTATCATTAATCTTTTGAAAAAACTTATCTTTAAATTCCGAAGGTAATCCAATTAAGCTTTTATCAGAATAAATACCCATTCTGGCTTTATCTAAAATCTGTGCATCAATGTCTGTCGCATAAATCTTAATCTTATTCAAAGGCAGATACTTACTTAATAACATTACCAAAGAATAAGGTTCATCTCCTGTAGAGCAAGCAGCACTCCATATTTTTAGCTGGCCTGTCTTTTTCATTAAATCTGGTAAAAAAACAGTTTCTAATACTTTCCATTGTTCAGGGTTTCGATAAAATTCAGATACATTAATCGTTAAGTATGCAACAAAACTATCATATAATGCCTTATCCTTTTCTATCGCCTTCACAAACTCTTCATAGCCTTTAAAACCGTGCTTACTAATCAATGCATCGATTCTTCGTTTCATCTGTCGTTCTTTGTAAGAACTTAAATCAATTGCCGTTAAACGAAATATCTGACTTTTAAAAAACTCGTAATCATATGCCAAAGCTAATACCTCATAATCAACTTATTATTAATATTAGTGCCTGCGTAAGCAGGCACATAAATGTTATCACTATTCTTCTGTTACTTCTGCTGAAGCTTCTTCTGGTTCGTCAGCTAATAAAGCTTTCATGCTTAAGCTGATTTTCTTTTCTTCTGCTTTAAAGTCAACAACCTTAGCAGTAATTTCCTGTCCAACTTTTAATTCATCAGAAGGTTTTTCAATATGATTCTTAGAAATCTGAGATACATGTAATAATGCATCTACTCCGGATTCTAATTCAACAAATGCACCGAAATCAGTCATTCTTGCAACCTTACCGGTTACAACATTACCTACTGCATATTTTTCAGAAGCAGTAATCCATGGATTGCTGTCTTCGAACTTTAAGCTAAGTGCAATCTTTTCACCCTGAATGTCTTTAATTAAAGCCTTTACAGTATCTCCTACTTTATAAAGCTTCTTAGGATTTTCAACTCTTCCCCAAGACATTTCTGAAATGTGTAATAATCCATCTGCACCGCCTAAATCGATGAATACACCGAAATCAGTAACATTCTTAACAGTACCTTCTACTGTCATACCAACAGAAATCTTAGCAAATAATTCTTTTTGCTTTTCTGCCTTTTCAGCAACTAGTAATTGTTTTCTGTCACCGATGACTCTCTTTCTACGAGGATTGAATTCGCTGATTACAAATTCGATTTCCTGTCCGGCATATTTTTCAAGATTCTTTTCATAAGTATCTGAAACAAGGCTTGCTGGAATAAATACAGATGCTTCTTCTACAATTACGCTTAAACCGCCAGTTAATACCTGAGCAACTTTTGCCTTTAATACTTCTTTGTTTTCGAAAGCTTCTTCTAATCTCTTATTACCTTTATCTGCAGCTAATCTCTTATATGTTAATAAAACCTGACCTTCGCCATCGTTTACCTTAAGAACTTTAGCTTCCATGGTATCCCCAACCTTAACTTCATTTCTTAAGTCAACATTTGGTGTGTTGGTATATTCACTTCTGGTAATGATACCGTCTGCCTTAAAGCCAATATTTAAGATAATTTCATCTTCTTTTACATCGATGATAGTACCTTCCACAACCTCCCCGTTTCTAATTGTTTTTAGACTTTCATCTAACATTTGTTCAAAGCTTAATTCTTCTGACATGCTATTATGAACCTCCTTAATAATATAATTTGGGGTTGAAGCCCCTGCCGTAATACCTACGCTACTAACGGATTCAAAAGATGTCAAATCCAGGTCAACAAGTGTCTGTATATAGTAAGTATTCGCACATTCTTTTCCACTAATTTCAAATAGCTTTTGTGTGTTTGAACTATTCTTCCCACCAATCACAATCATGGCATCTACACGGGAAGCTAAACTTCTAGCCTCTTCCTGACGCTCTTTCGTAGCATTGCAAATGGTATTAAAAACACTTATATCATACCCCTTTTTAGAAATAATTTCAACAAGAAGTTTAAATTTATTGTAATTAAACGTCGTTTGTGACACAATGCACAATTTTTTGTTCACATTTTTAGTAAAATTTTCCGCTTGTTTTTCATTTTCAATAACATAAACTTCTCCCACACACCAGCTACAAATTCCTTCTACTTCCGGATGCGTCGGATTACCTATAATTATTATAGTATTTCCTTTTTCGCTTTCTTCTAGCACAATTTTATGAATTTTTTTTACAAAGGGACAGGTAGCATCCACCAACTTTAATCCCTGTTCCTTAATTGTTTCGCAAATATCTCTCGTAACACCATGTGCCCGAATCACGATAGAGCCTTTGTTTATATTTTTAAGTTCGTCTTTCTCTTTTATAACATGGACACCCTTTTTCTCCAAATCCTGAACCACCTGTTCATTATGAATAATAGGACCATAGGTATATACTTCATCATTTTTTCCAATCTCATCGTATACAGTGTCCACTGCCCTTTTTACGCCAAAACAAAATCCTGCTGTTTTTGCTACTTCAACCTTCAACATATCCTTATGCCCTTTCCTTTACCATCTGGATAATGGCATTTACCACCTCTTCAATATTCATATCCGAAGTATCCAGTAAAACGGCATCTTCAGCCTGTTTCAAAGGAGCAATTTCACGATTCATATCCCGGTAATCCCTTTCCTTAATGGATGCCTCTAATTCTTCTAAATCACATTCCATTCCTTTTTCTATCATTTCATTGTAACGTCTTTTCGCTCTTACTTCAACGGAAGCTGTCAAATAAATTTTTAATTCAGCATCTGGTAACACACAAGTCCCAATATCCCTGCCATCCATTAAAACATTGTTTTCTTTTGCTAAATTCCTCTGTAAAGACAACAGTTTTTCTCTTACCTCTGGGATAGTAGAAATAGAAGAGGTCATTTGACTCACTTCCTCATTGCGAATCAAAGTCGAAACATCCTCTCCATTTAAATATACATGCTGTTCCCCATTTTCATAAGCGATAGTTACATGAATTTCCGGTAACAGTGTTATAATCTTATCTACTTCTGCCGCCTTTACCTGCTTACGAATAAAATACAATGCCATACTTCGATACATAGCCCCTGTATCTACATAAATAAAATCCAATTCTTTTGCTACTTTCTTTGCAATGGTACTTTTACCAGCTCCAGCCGGGCCATCAATCGCAACATTAAACATACTCTTTTCCTTCTTTCTTTTATCTAAAAACATAATTTTTTATAAGATTTCTCATTTCTTCCCCTTTATTATCCACGATACTTCTTATATAACACAAACCATCCTGATTAGCTGTTTTTCCCGGCAGCATATCCTGTGGACCATGCAATTTGAAGATTATAGCCTCCTGTCACTGCATCCAAATCCAACACTTCACCCGCAAAAAACAAACCTTTCACTTTTTTTGACTCCATGGTAGAAGGATTTATTTCCTTTACATCCACACCACCCTTTGTAATAATGGCTTCATTATATCCTCTTAATCCTTCGATAGTGGAAGAAAAGCTTTTGATACATTCCACAAAATGTTCTCTTTCTTCCTTGGTAATCTCATTCACTCTCTTATCCTCTGGAATTCCTGAATATTTTACCATAACAGGAATTAATTTCGAAGGAAATAAATCTCCCAGTGCGTTTATAAATTTTTTATTACTATAACGCTTAAAATCACGGATAAGACGATTTGATACCTGTTCTTTATCCAAGGCAGGTTTTAAATCAATGGATAAAATTAATTCTTCTTCTCCCATTGCCTTTTGAATATATGAACTGGCACTTAATATGGTAGGACCGCTGACTCCAAAATGAGTAAATAGCAATTCTCCAAACTCTTTATATACCACCTTTTTTCCTTTTTTAATAGAAATTTCAATATTTCTTAAGGATAGTCCTTGAAGTTCTTTTATATATTCTTCACGGATATTAAAAGGGACTAACGCTGGTGTAAGCTTAGTCACTTTATGAGACACTGCTTTCGCAAAACGATAACCATCCCCGGTGGAACCAGTAGACGGATAGGATAAGCCACCAGTGGCAACAATCACAGAATCTACTAAAATCACTTTACCGTCTGCAAGTTCGATACCCTCCACCTTATCCTCGTTAAAACATATACTCTTTACTTCAGAATTTAAATGAACTTTAACATTCTGTTTTTTCATGGCACGATGCAGACCATCAATGACATCGGAAGAATGATCCGAAACGGGAAAAACACGGTTTCCACGTTCCACTTTCGTCTTAACACCGTTTTCCTCTAAAAAATTTATCATATCATAATTTTGAAATCCATAATAGGAACTATATAAAAAACGTGGATTTGTCACTACCTTTTCAAAAAATTCCTCGTCGGAACAAGCATTGGTAATATTGCATCTGCCTTTTCCCGTAATAAAGATTTTCTTTCCCAATTTTTCGTTTTTTTCATATAAATCTACTTGTTTTCCTGATATTGCAGCCGAATAAGCCGCCATCATTCCTGCAGCTCCTCCTCCTATTACTACAACTTTTTTCATATATTTAGTACTCCTTCCATATTACCATTACTGTTCACATGGGAACAGTAACATCTTACCTTCTTTATAGGAAAATCGAATAAAAAGAGGTCTGCCGAAACAAACCTCTTATATCATATCATGAAAGCATAAAATTTTAAACCACTTTTTCTTACCAGATATCTGTTTTCTTCTTTCTTATCTCCGAATTCCTTTCGCAATCAATATCTCATGAAAAGCATCACTACTCACTGGTTTCGAGAAATAATACCCCTGAATGACATCACAGAAAATACTCTTTAA
Source organism: Lachnospiraceae bacterium (assembly GCA_017399685.1). Lineage (GTDB taxonomy): Bacteria > Bacillota > Clostridia > Lachnospirales > Lachnospiraceae > RGIG1668. The sequence goes on along the minus strand of JAFQBM010000004.1, from coordinate 46,453 downwards.
GAACTCATACTGATGTTCATTTTCTACACCTTCTGCAACAATCTTCATATCCAGAGACTGACCCAAATGAACGATGGTGGTAACAATCTGATTACCTCTCTCATCTCCAATATCATCTACAAAACTCTTATCAATCTTAATGACATCTGCCGGAATGCTCTTTAACATATTCAAAGAAGAATATCCGGTTCCAAAATCATCAATCAATACATTAATACCTAATGCATGTAGATTACTAATGGTATCTAACAATATATTAGAATCCGAAACAAAAGTGGTTTCTGTTAATTCCAGTTCCACCAGAGAACTTGGTATTTGTGATTCTTTAATAATATTAGAATAAATCTGAAGAAAATTATTATTATATAACTGTAACTGTGATAAGTTTACAGAAACAGGTACTACGTTAAGTCCTTCCTCCTTCCATTTGGCAATGTCCCAACACACTGTTTCAAATACATACCGGTCTAATGTGGTAATAAATCCATTCTTTTCGAACAAAGGAATAAACTCATTTGGATATATCATACCATCCTTTGCATTCCATCGAACTAATGCTTCTGCCCCTACCAATTCCTTCGTAGCAGTAGAAAACTTCGGTTGATAAAATACTACAAACTCCCTATCCCGAATTGCCTGTTCCATTTTATTCTCTATTTCCTTCTCACGAAGAAGTTTCTTTCTTAAATTATCATTATAAATTGCATATAACTTCCCATGCTGCCCCTTTATGGTTCCCTTCGTGATGGCTGCATGGTCGATTTCCTTATTGATATCAAAATCTATACCCGGCATCACTTCGCAAATTCCCACTGACAACTCAATTTCATAATTACCATTCTTTTTCAAGCATTTTATCTGTGCATCAATATCTTCAATCCGTGCAATCACATCATGAATATCTTCATACTTCAAAAACAACATAAATTCATCCGCACGTTTATGAGTAAATGCTTCTCCGGAACGAATCTGCTGCCGGATAATTTCCCAGATATATTTAATGATATAATTACCCTCTGCATAACCAAAAATATCATTAATCAATTTAAATTTATCAATATCCATGGTAATCATGGCATATTTCTTAGATTTATTCTGAGCCACAATCTCTTCTACATCAATCTTAAACTTATCATAGGTGGAACCACCAGTAAGGGGATCTACATATGCAATCTCTTCTATTTTTTTACGACTCTTAAAGAAAATATATGTAATAGCAGATAATAAAGCTGCAAAAACCAACACAATAATACCCAGTATCAACGAGGTTATCTGAATGGTATGATAAAGTTTATTATTCAATACACTTTCAGGAACTACCGTAAGTAAATACCAATCATTATATCCTATCATTCGATAATACATATATTTATCTACTTTATTACGGAATATAATATATCCATCTACTTCATTGCTTTTTAAGTTTTCCATCAAAGTCTCAACACATTCTTCATTATCTTCCGAGGCATTCATCATGGCCCAAAATATATTTTCAAAATTCTGAAAACTGTTTGGATTATTAGATGGAATTACAGATTCTCCATTATTCTTTACCACATAAGAATATCCTTCACCGTCAAAAGAAGTAACATCCACAATATCCCGATATATTTCGATATCAAAGGTCAGAAACAAAGCACCAACTATCTTACCATCTACATTAATGGGTGCTGTATACATAATAACATCCTTACCATCATAATCTGTTATAGCATCAGAAATATACGAACGGTTCTGCATGGCAAAACGGAAATTCTTCAGACTCCAGGCAACATAAACCTCACCATTGGTAGTATAGGCCGTACCATCATTCTTAATGATACCAATATTCTTATAATTTACATCCTTAGCAACAACGGCATCATCCTTAAAATCCAAATCTCCCAAGGCATCCAAAATTAAATCCGTATCTTCCATATCCATCTTAGAGATTATCTGTGCCAAGCTGTCGACATAGCGTACTCTGGATTCCATTTCACGTGTTAGCGTGGCAACGGACTGATAGGACACTTCACTTAAAGTCACTTCTAACTCGCTTTTATAATTTTCATAAAGCATCTTTACATAAAATGCAACTCCTACGCACATAAGAAGGGTAAAAAACAATACAATTTGTATACTTCTCTTTACATATTTTTTATTTTTCATTTTTACTCCTCCTTTCGCAATTTTTTAGCCAAATTGCCTATGATTATTTTTATTTTAACTTATTTTTTGTTAATTTTCAATACACATTATATACAAAATATAGTCCTTTTCTTAATCAAAATAGCGATAACAATACCAAATATAGAAAGATTGTCCACGGACTTAGTCATAGAACTATAATAATATTAATTTTTACCACAAATAAAAATATACTGTAAATTATCAAAACACAGAAAAAGAACCCCTTTTCAAGAGATTCTTTTTCTTTTCATCCTTTTAAACAGGATATGCTTTATTCTTTGTATCTGCCACAGCAGCATCTACCTTTGTCTTTTGAGCTTCACGGTATTTAAAGAATTCTGTCGCAACTTTTGGGAATAATGCATAAGTCAATACATCTTCTTCCTGTTGTTTCCATTGAGACATTTCTGCTTCAATCTTATCTAATTCCGGTTCTAATAAATCTGCCGGACGACAGGTAATTGGCTCCTTATCACCGATTGCCTTCTTTTGTACTTCTTTATTAAATGGTTTTACGGTCTGACCATATTCGCCGGCTAATAAAGCTTTGCTTTCTTTTGTACACATCTTATATCTTTCGCCCATAATAACGTTTAATACAGCCTGTGTACCAACAATCTGGCTGGAAGGTGTAACTAGAGGCGGTTCACCGAAATCTTTACGAACTCTTGGTACTTCCTCTAACACTTCATAGTATTTATCTTCTGCACCCTGTTCTTTCAACTGAGAAACAAGGTTGGATAACATACCGCCCGGTACCTGATATAATAAAGTCTTAATATTAACACCCATAACCTTTGGATTTAATAATCCAGAAGCCAATGCTTCTTCCTGCATAGGTCTGAAATAATCTGCAATTTCAGACAATAAATTCTGATCAAAGCCAGGGTCAAACTCAGTTCCACGGAACGTTTCTGCCATTACTTCAGTAGCCGGCTGGCTGGTACCTAAAGCAAATGGTGACATTGCAGTATCAATGATATCGCATCCTGCTTCTACTGCCTTCAAATATGTCATAGCAGCAACACCACTTGTATAGTGAGTGTGTAATTGGATTGGTAATTTCGTTGCAGACTTTAATGCAGTTACTAATTCTGTAGCCTGATATGGAACCAAAAGCCCTGCCATATCCTTGATACAGATAGAGTCTGCACCCATGTCTTCAATTTTCTTTGCCATATCCATCCAGTAATCTAAAGTATAAGCATCACCTAATGTATAAGAAAGAGCAACCTGTGCATGTCCTTTTTCTTTGTTCGCAGCTTTTACTGCAGTCTGTAAATTTCTGATATCATTTAAACAGTCAAAAATACGAATAATATCAATACCATTTGCAATAGATTTTTGAACGAAATATTCTACCACATCATCTGCATAATGACGATATCCTAAGATATTTTGTCCTCTAAATAACATCTGTAACTTTGTATTCTTAAATCCGTCACGGATTTTTCTAAGTCTTTCCCATGGATCTTCTTTTAAGAAACGTAAGGATGCATCAAAGGTTGCTCCACCCCAGCATTCCACAGCATGATATCCAACCTTGTCCATCTTATCAATGATAGGTAGCATTTGTTCTGTCGTCATTCTGGTAGCAATCAAAGACTGATGTGCATCACGTAATACAGTTTCCATTATTTTAACTGGTTTTTTTACAGTTTGTTGTTCTGCCATTTTCTTATCCTCCTAACTTATTTCACACCAAAGATAGCCATAAAGGTTCCGGCTGCTACTGCAGTACCGATAACACCTGCTACGTTTGGTCCCATTGCATGCATTAATAAAAAGTTTGTTGGGTCGGCTTCTGAACCAACCTTTTGTGAAACTCTGGCAGCCATAGGCACTGCAGATACACCTGCAGAACCAATCAATGGGTTAATCTTTCCACCACTAAGTTTACACATTAATTTTCCGAACAATATACCTGATGTAGTACCAACTGCAAAAGCAACCAGACCTAACACTACAATTTTCAAAGTATCCATACGAAGGAAAGCCTGTGCAGTGGTAGTTGCACCAACGGAAGTACCAAGTAAAATAACTACAATGTACATCATGGCATTCTGTGCTGTATCAGATAGCTGTTTTACAACTCCACATTCTCTAAATAAGTTTCCTAACATTAACATACCAACAAGTGGTGCTGTGGTAGGTAAAATCATGACTACTACGATAGTTACCACGATAGGGAATAAGATTTTTTCCAATTTAGAAACCGGTCTTAACTGACCCATCTTAATCTTTCGTTCTTCTTCTGTGGTAAAGAACTTCATAATTGGTGGCTGAATAATCGGTACCAATGACATATAAGAATATGCCGCTACGGCAATGGCACCCATAAGACCTGTCTGTCCTAATTTACCTGCAAGGAAAATAGAAGTAGGACCATCTGCACCACCGATAATGGAAATGGCAGCCGCTGCCTTATCATTAAATCCCATAGCAATCGCTAAAATATATGCTGTATAAATACCAAACTGTGCTGCTGCACCAAGCAAGAAACTTTTAGGGTTTGCAATCAAAGGTGCAAAGTCCGTCATGGCACCAACCCCCATGAAAATAAGAGAAGGTAAAATACTCCACTCATCCAGCAAGAAGAAGAAGTGTAATAATCCGCCTTCTTCAATAATAGGAGGGTACATATTTGAAAGCAACATACCAAAAGCGATTGGAACTAATAGCAATGGTTCGTATCCTTTTTTGATTGCAAGATATAAAAATATACATGCAACTGCGATCATGACGATATTACCCCAATACAGTGAGGCAAAGGCAGTCTGATCTAATAAATTATTTAACGTATCAATCACGTAATCCATTCGTTTATTCCTCCCGATAATTTTTTGGGATTACTCAATAGCAAATCCTAGTTCAATGTAGCTAAAACGTCACCACTTTCAACATTAGCACCTTCCGAAACATTAATGCTGGCTACAGTACCATCTTCCGGAGCTACTACTTCGTTTTCCATCTTCATGGCTTCTAATACGATAATAACATCGCCTCTCTTTACTGCCTGTCCTACAGATGCCTTTACACCTAAAATCTTACCAGGCATTGGTGCTGCTACTTTGACATTTCCTTCTGTACCAGATGCCTTTGGTGCTGCTGGTGTTGGCGTTGCTGCTACTGGCGCCGGTGCTGCTTTTGCTGCAACCGGTGCCGCTGCTACCGGTGCTGAAGCTACTGAGCCTTGTCCTAATTCTTCTACTGCCACATCATAAGCAGTACCATTTACAGTAATTCTATAATTCTTCATAATAATATTCCTCCAATTCAACTATTTACGTTTCACTTTTTTAATAGATCGTACAATCAACTGGTCTGCACTTGTAGCATTACAAGTAGAAGATGCTAAAATCGCAGCAGTAATAACAGCAACTAATTCACTGTTATCGATTTCATTGGCAGTTACCGAAGGTTCTGCCTTACTAGCAGGCACAGGTACCGGTATCTTCGCTTCCTTAATTACAGGTACTTCTTCTTTCTTCTTTTTCTTATCCATAATCATTGGAATAAGAGCAAATGCGTTAATGATGAAAGAGATTAAAATCAATACAAGAAATACAGTAACCATACCCATTAAGGTATTTATTAAGGCTTTTTGAACCTTTTCCTTCATCGTGTATTCTGCGGTAGGTGTAATATTAACTACCCTCGCCTTCTTGTCTAAAGATACTTCAACGGTGGCATTTCTTTCGTTACCTTCTAAGGAAATTACGATAACCTGATTATCACCATAAGTGATTTCCTTTGTCTTTAAACCTGCTTTTTCATATGCTTCTACATAACCTGCTAATAACTGGCTTTCAGTAATTTCTCCATTGGTAGCAGCGGAATATAATTCAACAACAGCAGCATAAGCTGATTCTGAATCAAATTTTACACCATCTACTTCTTCCTTAAAGTGATTGAAAGTTTCAATGAATGCTTCAATTTCTTCTTCCTCAACAGATTCCGCAAAAACACTGTTTTGTACCGCAAGGTCCACTGTTAAATTTCCATTAATTAAGTATTGTACTACATCATAAGCACAAACCTTCGAATACTCTTCTGATTCATATCCTTCCGATTTATTTTCTTCTTCCTGACCACAGGCTGAAAAAGCAAACACACAGGTTACCATACATAATACTAATAATAAATTCTTTAATTTAGCTTTCATGTTAGTCACCTCATTCTAAACCGTACCATGTTTTTTACTTGGACGATCCTCTCTTTTTGTAAATAACATTTCCATTGCAGCAATGACTCTTTTTCTTGTTGCATCCGGTTCAATTACATCATCAACGTAACCTCTCTTTGCTGCTGCAATCGCACTAGACTGAAGTGTTTCGTATTCTGCTGCCTTTTCTTTAATAAATGCATTCTTATCAGAAACTTTTTCAATTTCCTCTGCATACATAATCTTCGCTGCCATAGTAGGACACATAGTTCCAATCTTTGCAGAAGGCCATGCAAATTCAATGTCTGCTCCAATTGATTTAGAATTCATAGCAACATAAGCAGTTCCAAAAGCATCCCCTATCACAACATTCACCTTAGGTACGGTAGCATTGGCAAACGCATATGTTAATTTCGCAACTGCTCCGGCTACTGTCTTTTCTTCTTCTACGGTAGCTGCAAAACCTTTACAGTTCGTCAATGTAAGTACTGGAATTTGGAATGCGTCACAGAATGTAACAAACTTCGCTGCCTTTAAAGCACCGTTTGTACTTAAAACATTTCCACCATCCTCTACCTGATTTGCAACACATCCAACCGTGATTCCGTTTAACTTTATAAATCCTGTTACCATATCCTTGGCAAAGTCTTTCTTAAGTTCAACAAAAGTCTGATTGTCAGCAATCATGATAAGTACTGATTTTGCATCTTCCTTTAAACCATCTGCATTAGGAACAATACGATTAATATCATCAAAACAATCTGCGCAAGTCTCATCACCGTAGCAGGATGGTAATATGTCTACTAACTGTCTGATTTGTCCTAATACTTCTAACTCAGTATCAAAAATACCATCCGTTAATCCGGTCTGTTCGCTATGATAGCCTGCAGAAGCAGTATTTAATTTAGCTTCATTATTTCCATCCAAAGCATTTGGACTATTCACAAATAATTTGCTTCCTTCTTTCGCCATAAAAGTAAAGTCAGACAAAGAAGAAACAATGGCAGAACCACCTCCGCAAGTACCAAATACAGCTGTAATCTGTGGAATCACTCCAGATGCCAAAGTCTGCTTTAAATAAATTTCACCAAAGCCATTCAACGCATCTGTCGCTTCCTGTAATCTTAATCCGGCACAATCAATTAAACCTACAACCGGCGCCCCAACCTTCATTGCCATATCATAAATCTTAGCAATTTTCTTTGCATGCATTTCTCCAACAGAACCATTAAGTACCGTTACATCCTGGCTGTAAACATACACAAGATTTTCATTCATCACACCGTAACCGGTAATGACACCATCAGCTGGATTTTCTTTTTCCTGCATGTTAAAGTCTGTGCTTCTGCTTGTAACATAAGCCCCAACTTCCACAAAGCTTGAGTCGTCAAGTAAAGACGCTATTCTTTCTCTTGCTGACAACTTGATAGAATTGCTCATTTTTAGCCCTCCATATTCTATTAATTTATAAAGTTTTACATAAAAGCAAAACTACTTTATGCTGACTATAATTGTATCTCTTTTTCACAATTTTTTCAAGAAAAAAAACAATTCTTATCTATCTTTTTCACAAAAATACGAATTCTTTATCCCCTCTTAATTTAAATTGTTCACAAATTTTAAAAGAATTAGTTCCAAACAATCTTCATATTTCACTTCTTCCACTTCATTTCCACTATATATCGGAATATCTTTATAGTATTCTGAATCAAGATAAATACTGATACTTCCTATTTTTTGATTTTTCTTCACAGGAGCATTTAACACCTGTGGAAGATTCATTTTATATACAATCTGCTCTTCTGGTTTGATTAAAAGTTGTTCTTCAAAACTGATAGATAAATTCAAATATTCAGATTTCGCATTATTTTTTACCGGAATCTGCGGCAGCATAATCTGGTCCTGATTCAGCTTTGTAGTTTGATATTCAGTAAAACCATAATTCATTAGTTTCTTAGTATCTTCCCATTTGTAATTTTTATTCGGCGGCCACCCGGAAGCCAACACCACACTGACCAAGGTTTTATCCTCCCGTTTTGCAGCTCCTACAAAACAATACCCGGCATTTGCCGTAAATCCGGTTTTGACTCCTATTGCTCCTTCATATTGAGTTAAAAAAGCATCCCGGTTATAAACTGTTTTCTTATTTCCTTTGGTTTTTTCATAAAAATCATAGTTTGGAGTATTGATAATTTCTAAAAACTGAGGATTTTTCAAAGCATAACAAGTAATTAAAGCAAGGTCATAGGCTGTAGTGTAATGGTCTTTTGCATCCAAACCATTAGGTGTCACAAAATTTGTATCATAAGCACCGATATCTTTTGCCTTATTAGTCATTTCTTCACAAAATGCAAAAACATCTCCACTCACATGCTCTGCAATGGCTACGGCACAATCATTATAGGATTCCAGCATTAAGGCATAAAGCAAATCCTTTAATATGTACTGCTCTCCTTCTTTCATTCCTAATCTTACTTTCGGCTGGTTGCAGGCATTGGAAGATACCGTTACTATCTGGTCTAAATCACTGTTTTCCAAAACATAAATACAGGTCATTATTTTAGTGGTACTTGCCATAGGCATCACTTCATATCCATTTTTTTCGAATAATACCCTTTTTGAAACAGCATCCATGAGCAAAGCAGATTTTGCATACAAATTATTTGGCTCTTGTGCTGACTCTTCCGTTTCCGGTACATCCTGGGTAAAGTTTTTTAAAGTTACTTTTTTTTCTAATTGGTTCACTGTAACAAATGCCTGAGGCATCATGCTGACATGGCAGGTTGCGGTATAAAATAAAAATAGAAGCAGCAATATACTACTTCCAATTTTCTTACGTGCAATCAAAATGTTTGATTTCATAATAACACCATATTGATTCACTTTGTATTATACTATGAAAAGAAACAATTCCTTATGCTTTCCAAACCTGTACATATTGTTCGTTCCATTCCTTAGGCATCATCATTTGATAGATTTTTAAATATTCTTCCTCCAATTCCTTACTATTTATCAAATCCCCATTATTTGCACTCAAGTATAAAACCGTATACTCTGTTCCATAAATCCTACTTTCAAAATCCAGTTTTACCAATCCATTTTTTTCATAAAACCGAATCCGACGCTGGCGTTTTTCTTTATCTGCTTCTCCCTTTGCATAAGAAATATGCTCTGATTCCACAATCAGTCCATCCCACTGCTTTCTGAAAAAATCCTTTATCTGTTCTATGGTTTGACTTCCATATCCGCTTCCTCTTTTTTCCTCTTTTACCGCAAGATAATCCAGCAGTCCTATTTTCCTATCTTTTGTTTTGGCAATTAAGGCATATGCTATCAGCTCTTCATCTTCATAATTTCCATAGGCAAAGTATTCCCCTTTTTGATACATCCGCTCAATGGCTGCAAAGGGTTTTATTTCACAAGCCGGAAAATCATGAACCATTTTCTCCTGATATATCTTTTTCACTTGACTTAAGCTTAATTCCTTTAACATAACCCTTCTCCATTTCTATGATAGATATTAAACCTCTTCAACGATTCCCACCTTATCATGGTGCGAATCATCTCTTTCTATTTTATTCCATATTGGCTCATTTCAGTTATTAAAATACCGAATTTTTGCTATTTTCTTTTAAAATATTCATTTCTTCCACAGAAAGAGAAAACTCATTTTGAACCAGTTTAAGTTCCTTTGCAACATTAGTATCCGATACCATAAGGTTATCCGAATTTATGGTAACCATAATGCCATAATCTAAAAATTTCTTTAACGGATACTCCTTCCAGGAAGATACCGCTTTCGTCTGAAGATTGCTGGTTGGACATAATTCCAATGGAATTGCTTTTTCTTTTAACAACTTCATTACTTCTTCATTTTCCATGGCACGAATACCATGACCAATTCTTTTCGCACCAAATTCTATGGCAATTCTTACACTCTCCGCTCCATCTGCCTCCCCGGCATGAATAGTAAACGGAATTTCATATTCTCTGGCAGTTTTAAATTCCACCTCATAATTTTTCGTAGGAAACAGTCCTTCCGCACCAGCCAAGTCAAGAGCCACTACACCCTTACCTAGAAATTCTCTCGCCATCTCTATGGTTTCAAAATTTTCTTTCTGATTATCACTCCCCCGCATCATACACAATATAAATTTGGCATCAAAGTTGGACTTCGAATGTTGCTTTTTAAATTCTTCCCTGCCTGAAAGTGCTGCTTCCACTACTTCCTTCTGGGATAATCCGTGTTTTTTGTGTAGTTGTGGTGCAAAACGTATTTCACAATACTGATAGCCCAAGGAATATAAATGTTCAAATAATAACTTTACACAGAGGGTAATTGCCTCTTTTTCCTGTAATAAGGAAAGGGGTAAATCAAAACATTTCAGATAATCATTTAAACTTTCACAATCTTTCGACACACAAAGAAATTCCCTTAATTCCTCATAATCACAAGAAGGCAACGTAATCCCTTGTAATTTCGCTAATTTTGTTACTATTTCAGGTGTCAAAGAACCATCTAAATGTAAATGTAAATCTATCATAACAAACCCTCCATTCTAATTTGAATAAGTATCCTATCAATATGCAAGTTTTCCTTGCGAAACAAGTCATTTCTTCATATAATATTAATAGAAACACATTTTTGTGTCAATTTAAAAATGTCCGGAATATCTGTCTTTTCTTTTTCCAAAAATAGACAAGTCCAGCATTTATTTTAGGAGGGATGATATGCCGTTATTTGGTATTTTTCTTATTATCGTACTGATTGCTGCATTAGGATATCTTTATTATCGTTATGATTTGATGAAAGCATATTACAAATATCAGACGAAGGAATTAGAAACTTTAGAAAAAAAATATGAGAATCAGGTAAGTACTTCCACAAAGAAAATTGATGACTTACAAAATATTGCATATATTAACGCAACCACGAATATTTGGAACATTGACTATTTCCTTACCAAAGGAGCGGAAGCATTTGCCGCAGAGTATGAAACAACACCTAATTTTACTTTGATTGCGTTTAATATCAGTAATATTGGTAAAATCAATCAGTTATTTGGACCTACGGAAGGTGATAAAGTTGTCTATTACACTGCACAAACTTTAAGTAAAACAGCAGGAAGACATATTTATGCACAAATTTATTCGAATCTTTTTTGTATCCTGACGGTAAATTATGATGATGCTTATGTGATAAATTTAATTGAGACTTTATCCCACCGTCTGATACACTATGATGACAACGTTCAGATTAAGGCAGCATTTGGTATCTATAGAATTCAGGACACCAAAGAAAAAATTATGGACATGGTAAACTGTGCCACTTTGGCCCAAAAGTTTGTAAAAGAAACGGACGATGTCTGTTATAAATTTTTCACAAATGAACTAAATGAAACATTTTTAACCAATAAAAAAATGAGTGAAGAAATGGAACAAGCCTTAGACGACCATAAATTCATGATGTACTTACAACCTATGTATGATTTACATTCTTATAAAATCATTAGTGCAGAAGCCTTGGTACGTTGGGATTATCCGGGAAAAGGAATCTTATCCCCTTATGCTTTCCTTCCATTGTTTGAAAGTACCTCATTGATTCAAAAATTGGACTATTATATGTGGGAAGAATGTTTAAAAACCATCCGTCGTTGGATTGATAATAAAATTGAACCAACACCAATTACCATGAACATCTCTCCTACCCACTTACAAAACGAAAAGTTCATTGATTATCTGATTGAATTATCTGACCGCTATCTGATTCGTCATGATATGCTGGTATTAGAAATTCCGGAACGTGGTTTGTCTAATGTTACAGACCAGATTAAAAACATTATTGAACGATTACATAACGAAGGTTTTATCCTTTGTATTGATAATTTTGGAAGTTTAAATTCACCACTTAATTTATTAAAAGACCTTCCAATTGACCGAATCAAGCTTGACCGTTCCTTCCTCTCTAAAAATGCCAATAGTGAAGAAGGTTTGACTATTTTAAGATATCTGATTGCTATGGCTAAAGAATTAGATTTTACGGTAATTACTGAAGGTATCGAAACCGAAGAACAGGCGAATTTCCTATTAGAAATTGGATGTGATATCGGACAGGGATATCATTTTTCAAAACCGGTTGATTTAAAATCCTTTGACCAGTTGAATAAAACTCTGGTTAGTGCATTATACCGTCCGGATGAGTACTATCCTACTTTCGAAGATTATGAAAAGGATTTGGATTTGATTGTGCAGTTCTTTAAGACTCATGAGGAACAGTTGAATATCAGTTAATTCAGCCGAAATAATCTGTCATTTGATGTATGCACCAGGATTAAGAAGTAATCTTCATCTAAAAACTATGTAAACAAAAAGAAGTCAGTAGATTTTTACGTCTACTGACTTTTTCTTTTACTTCTTTTTTCAGATTTAGAAATCTGTTTTTAGTTTCGCGATGGTAAAAATGAAATAATCTTTTAGCGTAGATTCACTGTCTGAAGATGGTTGTTCACCTTCATATGGCAGATAAGTTGCTTCTATCTTATAATTTGCTAAATCAGTTTCTGTCATATTCGTACTGTTGATTGCTAATTTCATTTTCCAACTTGTAACATATGCTGTTTTACCCTCGGTACCAGCTTTGATTTCATCTGCTGTAAATTCCTGTGAAGTTACAAACGCATATTCTTTCGTTCCATCCTCCAAGGTAATTTCCTTTATTGGTATTATGGTTTCTGTCTGATTTTCGCCATTTATAGCAATTTCATATAACGTAAATGGAGAATTAGCATCATTTAAGGAAACCAAGTCATACTGATATCCACTTCCATCTGATTTCTTCGTCTTTTTATAAATCCGATAAGTAACCATATACTTTTGAGCCGCACAGTCAGCAACATCTGCTGATAATTTTGGCTCCTTCTCACTGATTAAATCCGTAAAATCAAGTTTATTTGAAAATGGAATTTCATGCAGTGTCTGGCTATTATGATATAAGTTAATACCAAGATCCAATAAATCATCCGGAGTAATCGCAGCGGCTAAATCAGCAGCACCTTCTGCAAAAATTGTCTTTGCATACTCCCTGATACTACCATCTGCTACTGCCACACCTGCTTCTTCTAATGGGAACTCAGGATCAGAGGAACGATACAGATTGATTCTAACAGTATAACTTTTTCCTGCATAATCCTTAATGTCTGCAACAGAAAAATCAAACTCTAAATGGCACTGGTTAGAAACGATGATTTTATCATTATCAAACACAAAACTATCGTCAAGTTTAACCGTTGATAAATTTAAATTTCCATTCGCATCCTTTTGATATTCTTTATAGTACCATTTTCCGTCTGAATCGTAAGTAATCCAGCGATACTCAGGTGTATTATCGTCACCACTTACATTATAATAGTACCACTCTCCGTTTGCGATATCATGAGATAAGGTATCAAATGCAAACGTTTCTCCATTATCCTTGTAGGTATAAATGACAGAATTACCTTGCAACGGCTTTGGATTCCCTCCGTTTATGATAATATTCGTACCTTCCGGCCATTGTACTTCCTGACCATCTTCATCAATTAATGTTACACCAATTTCTAAGTACTTTCCTGCATTTGCACTATCAATGGTATTTCCATTTGCCTTGTTAATCCAATATGGACTACCACCTCTGGCACTATTAGGATCATTTTCAGGAACAACACTGACACGGATTCTACCATCCACTTTAAGGGTTTCGTCCCTGCTTATTTTTCCTGTTATTTCAGTTACACCTTCCGTTCCTGTTAAAACATTATCCACAGAAGTAAGGCCTTCAAAACCGATAAGCGGTCCGTAAATATTCGTTATATTTACTCCTTCAGCAAGGAATTTTCTAACAGATTCTTCCTTATCCTCATCATTGGCATCTACCGCTTTCGTTTTAATGGACAATCGGAATGACATATTATTATCTTTCCCGGATGGACGCACAACGATAAAGAATCGTTCTAATCCAACTTCCCCCTCAAAGGTATCCTGAGAAGCTGTAGAATCTTTATAAGTAATGGATGTATAGTCCGTTTTGGTTGTAGTGATTCCATCTCCAATATTTCGTTGAGAATATGGTTCACCATCAGCATCCACGAAAGAAGAAAATGGTATTTCTGAAACTCCTCCTTCTGGAACCATATAATAATACTCTTTTCCGGTTTGGACATCAATTAATGTATATTTTGTTCCGGACTGCATATTGATTGCTTCGTATCCATCCGCTTTATTTGTTTCGAACACCAATGTCTTTTCGATTTCAATATCGCTAAATCCATCTTCTTTACGAACATCGTCATATACAAACTCAGAATAAACAGTATAGGTACTATCATGAGAAATTACGACATTATCTTTGTATCCATTGGTAACAGCCTGCTCTAATGAATATTCTTCGCCTTCTAAGATACTTAAATAGCTGTTTACGGTTACTTTCTTAGTAACAAAAACAGGAATATAAATGGTTTCTTTCTTCTCTGTCTGGTCATAACTGTAAGAATGATACGTATAACATAATAAAGAAATCGTATAGTACTTATCATTACCTTGTTCAATTACAACATCATAAGGACAATCCTGCGACGATAATTCATTATCCGTAACTACAATACTTGCATTATGATTTACTCCAGTATCACCTACTACATTATTATCACCAACAGCATATATTGTTCCATCCGGAGCAATGTAAGCATTTACACAGGAAATGGTTAAAAAACTCTTAAAGGTATTACTGCCATTGCAAATACCACCACCGTTTGTTAGAATTTCCGCTACATAGTCACCTATGTATTGAACTGACTGTCCATTTACTTCAATAACAGGCACACCATTATACTTGTTTTCATCATGTACATAAGTTGTTTCAAAATAATCATCCTTATCAGGGGAAGCACAAACCAAATTACTATTTTCAGTGCCTCCTAATGTAATGTCTAATCGTCTGGATGTCAAAAATGCATACGTAGCCTCTTCCGTGGAAACCGTTGCAGAACCATCGTCAGAACCCGTTGTTTGAATATTTTTCACCGCTTCATATTCTGAAACAATCTTTTCAATTCCACCAAAGAAATATTCGGTTTCATACTGTGGAGCTTCAGTGGAACCATGTTGCATTAATACAGAAGTATGCAAATTAGGCAGGATACTATCTTCGCTATTTGAAATATCAATCATTTGATCATTTTCATCCAAATAATCATCCAAAGAGATAATATGACATTTTGCCCGGTAACCATAAGGATACGCCGTTCCATATTCTGATGGCGAAGTAGTTACACGGTAAGAACTCTTTGTCTGACCTACCTCAACAGCAGGAATGGAACCAATATTTTCAGAAAATTCAACCTCTGGTCTTAAAATCATACAATGCAGATTATATAATGCTGCATCCGTATATTCCCCGAAAAATACACCAATTCGATCAGCGTAATCTCCTACATTGAGTTCATTGATATCAAAGTTTCGCCAGTTATCATACGTAAAACCACTACTACTTCGTTTTAACAAACATACCGTATCCGATTCATTTGTCAACTCATTTATTTTACCTACAATCAAATTCAAATCATCGGTATTATCTATGGAAGGAATCTTATAATAACCAATACTGTTGTTTGACAATACCATATCATCAAAATATTGTTTATTACTATTAGAATAATTACTGTTAGTATTCCAATCCACTTTTCCATAAACACCACCACAGGAGAATTTTACATAGTTTTCTAGTGTTTCATTTGCTCTTCCTGTTGAGACAATTACATTGTTCTTTATCTTATACGAAGCTTTTATTGCAACGGCTTTATTATAATATCTTACACCACAAACACCACCACTTACTGTAACCTGACCATCCAACGAATGCGATTTTGTAGATGTTCCTGCAATCCGGTTTTGAAGAATTTCAATATCACCGGTTGAAAAATACTCATAATTCGAACAGTTCTTACCAACTAATCCACCTGCTACTCGGCCTGCGATAGTATTATAATAATTGTTTTCATTAATTGTGCCGACCTTAATTGGCCCTACATACATCAAACCTGTCATAGCATCCGTAAATCCACACAATCCTCCCGCATGCTCAAAACCTATGATTTGATTTGAAACATCACCTTCTATCGGTTCATAATCCACAATATCCAAATCTTCCTGATTTCCAATTCGAATAGCACCTACATACAAGTGATTATAATAATAATCGTTTGTACTACTTTTTCCTTCCGCAAAATATCCAACTATACCACCTGCATTTTCCGTTTCAGAGGTAATCTTATTTTTTATAACATCAGTATAACAAATCCAATGCTCATTCGTCATGCTACCTTCATCTGGATGTCCTGGCAAAACATAACTAGACGGCTTAGCATAACCTATAATTCCACCTGCATAACTACCAACTCCGGAGCAAGAAATGGTATTATTTTGTGATCTGGAATAACCCATGCGTGAAACGATATTTCCACCATCTTCATAAGAATAACCTGCCCCCCAGATACTAGTAGCATCATTAGACAAATAACCTACAAATCCACCAGAAGATGCATATGGCTGATCACACTTTATTTCAGTATTGGTTACTTTTACATATGACATTGCTAAAAAATTAGCATAAAAACCTACTGAATTAACACCAGTCTTAGAATACCATGCTCCATTGGAGCTGCTAAATCCAATCAAACCTCCCACATTGGTTTTTGCATAAACACCATCGCATACCCCTATGTAAGAATTCTTCACCTCTACACCAAATAATGACATTTTTCTACAATTTAAGTATCCAACCAAACCTCCGATTCCGTTAGAATTACTACTTAGGTTATATGTTCCATTTGAATCGTTTGTACTTTGATTATTAACAATTACATTATCTAAGTAAGTGTACCAAATCGAACTTTCATCTTCAACGCTATTAATATCAACGTTTCGATAAGTTTTGCCATTCTTGGTTACCAATTGCTTTACTGCAAGAACCTCAACCTGTCCAAACACTCCTCCAGCTGAATATTTATCATAGGTGTCATTTTGCGTATCCGAAAGAATTTTTAGATTTGACAAATAATTATTTGTCTGCGTAGAAGTATTTATTGTTACTTTAACAGAACCTACACTTCTGTATTTTTGATCAACACGATACCCTACAGTTCCAGCAAAACCTCCCAAGAATCCACTATCATTTGCAAGTACATTTGTGTTTGTAACAGAACATCCTTCAAATATAACATTACCAAAATAGAAAAACCGCTCCAGATTATTATTAGCATTGTATTCTCTGGAATTAATATTGGCACCGATGGAACCTATCAAACCACCTGCCGCAAAAGAATTACTACCTGCTTGTATATTGACTGCCTTCTCTTCAGATACACCCACTATGTTGCATCGTTTAATCGAAATGTCATTTGAACTTTTATGTAATGTTTCATCTCCATAACTTGTTGATACATTATCTGTAACATTGATACGTCCAATCAAACCACCAACATTCATGTAGCCCCGGACACCGCAGACCAATTCTTTTGTATATTCTGCACCTCTTAGAACAGCATATAAGGAGCCCATACTTTGTGCCTCTGCTGAATCTCTTTTCACGGTGATATCTTTAATCTCCCAGGCACCTTCCATTTCTCCGGCTAATGACCCTGTGGCAGCACCACAGGAAGCACCCTGAAGTTCATTTGTTGATTTTACAGTCGCCATAGTTTCTGTATTTATGGTATTTTGGAACACACTATCAACAATAGAAAAATTCTCAATTGTGAGAGCTTCGCTTACGCCAGTTTCTGCATTTTTGTTATGATATGTCAACGAATTAAACATACCTGTAATGGCAAGTGTTGGATCCCAATCACGCTCCATGTAAATCTTCACAGAAAATCCACCACCATCAAAATTTCCGCGAAAATCCGAATATTCTTTTGAATATAAAGCGCCAATACCTCTAAAACTATTTCCATAAACGGATAAATCATAAATACTTGTGCTGTTACTTCTTAGCTTATATGTAGTAGTATATTGTTTTACATTCTCATCTGCTTTATTTAGTTTTGAGATGTATTTATTACCCGCATCACCGGATGAAACTTCACAAATGGTAGTCTTATAATAATTATAATTATTTACATCATCAGAAGCATAATTAAATCGCATATACTTGTAGCATAAATATGGATAAGAATAATAATTCATTGTACTTGAGCCAATGTTTGCATTGTTTACCCATCCATCATCATAATTTTTAGCAAATTGACAATCGGTACTTGTACCATTTTTTGCAGCCTCTGATCCTACATCTGTATAATTTGCTTTCCTACATTTTGCAGTATAATCATAACCACTAAGATGATTGGTTCGATTCTCCGCATCGCTATGGCTTTCATCTATATATACAGATAAAGAATCACTATTTAAAGCTAAGGCAATGATTTCTAGCTGTTCTGCATTGTTTATACGTACCTCGTAATTATTTTCACCTATATAACTAGTACTCTCTTGTTTATTATCATTTATCCTGACTCTGCCATCAGTCAAAACCGTAGCATCCAAAGCTGCACCATTAATCAACTCAAATCCATTAATTAACGGTGATACTTCCCCTTCCAGCCCTGTCGCGTTGACAACATCATTGGTAAGTACCTTAGCATCACTTCCAAATTCAGAACCGTCATAGAGTACATAACCATCTTCTATCTTTCCAACCAAAAGGCCTACCTGATTGTTCGTAGTAAGAAGACCTTTATGTTCACTAACAGCCGCTTGAGTGTAACAATCAGCCTTATTATTGTTATTTGCATTAGTATAATGGTTAAAAAACTTACAACCTGCTACTACATTTTTGCTTTCCATATTCCGTAAGATTAAAGATCCATTTTTAATATTACCTACATAACCTCCGGCAATAGCATTGTTAATGCGAATTTCCATAGAAACTGTTACATTATCAATGATATTATCTCCACCAAGAATGATAGCCGCCACCCCACCGGTGGAATTAGTTACAATAGCCCAACCATTATTTTTAATATTTAAATCCTTGATAACAGCTCCCTGCATATATTCAACCAGACCTAAATTAGAATACTTGGTATAATCATGATCTTTTCCTGGCAAGGTAATTTCCGGCAACTCTCCATCAGCCTTTTGTCCAACTATTACACCGGAAAAAGGGTATTTATAAGAACCTAGTCCGCTAAAACGTTTTATTAATGCAGAATAATTCATGTCACCGTCATTTACTAAATCAATATCAGCTGTAATCATATAATATGCCGTACGCATATCATCAACTGTCGGGAAGTTGGCATCCACTCCATATGTTGCCACAACATCATCATGGCTTTTATTACATTCGTAGGCATTGCCATCTCCACCAATAGGAACAACCTTCCAACCATTATTTGCTGGTTGTAAAAAAGAATGATAGGTATCATGTTCTCCGGTTAAATAGCAAAACAATGTCATAAACTGGCTTACATTTTCAATAATATATGGATCCTCATATGTTCCACAACCTTTTGTAATATCACCACTTTTCGGATTCACATAGATATCTTTATTATTGGCTACATATGGAAGATATATACCAGAACCCGCTTCAACGATTGCTTCTTCTAAAGGATTATCTTGGCCTTCCGGAATATCATCAATATAACAATCATCATAATGCAGACCATCTTTTATTTCCTCACCATAAGTTACATTATGGTCATCTCTTGTATTACTGCCATCCACAGTATCCGCATAATCAAAGGTATAAATACCATATGTCTTATTATCTTTTGAATCACTGGAATATTCAAATCTGTATATCAAAGAAGCATAGTTAAATGGGCTGGTGGCTGTTTTATCCATCAACTTCATATCCGTAAAAGATATCTGTACATCTTTCGTTTCTGAATTACCTACTGTTGAAATTAATGCTGCTGCCGCTGTACCAACACTAATTCCATCATATCCCTCCATTGTAATTCCAGAAATGTTTACCGAAGATGATACACTGTTCCAGCCCTTAATTCCTATCTGTCCAAGCATAAGACCTGCACTGTTTTGTTCGTCATTGCTATTGTTTCTATCTTTATAATGACTAATCCGTAATCCATCAAAAACAATATTAGAAATCGTAATGTTCCCATTCGCATATCCGCCAATCAGAGAACCGGAATTCTTACTATTATTTGCCACGGTTCCCTTCATTGTTAAACCTGATAATCCTGCTCCATTTACACAATAAAGCAAAGCAGAATGCATTAAGTAATGCTGGGTTTTTACTTGTGTATATGTACTATCCGTTTTTGTAATCCAATCATTATTTCGATATACGAGACTTGAACTATTTGTTTTAAGCTGATTCTCCAAATCAGAAATTTCTTCACCGTATAATATGATTGCTGCGCCACTTCCATTTATCTGTACACCATCAACGCTGGTAGGATATAAACTGTAACCATTCATATCTAACGTGCCAGACATAGTAACAGACTTACTATCTCGATAAGAAGTATTTCCACCAAAATACGGTGCAAAAAAGCGTGTTAATGTAGTATTAGCATAATTTCCAACGTGCCATGCCATTAGCTTCTTTGGAGAATCAATGTTCAAATCGCCAGAACCAAGATTCCAACTTCCATCATTGTCTGTAAACAAGTTATAATAATATCTGGTATATTGATTCGTAGTAGTACATACTCTGTTTACATAACTTTGATAGCCACTATTTGAGGAAGCAAAATCCGAAAAATTACTATTAATAATATTTACAATACCACCATCTCGATATTCTTCATAGATTGCTGATTCAAATTCTTGATTGTTATAATGAGAAAACGTCCAAAGAACATTGGAACCTACAATTTCATCAAAATTATCTGAGTAATTGGTTATGGTAACATCTGCTGGAGTATCAATATTATATGTAGACTGATCTAATGTGATATAAGCACATTCTCCATTACCAAATAACAATCCGGAATAAGAACGTCCCCCATCTACTGAGGTCATAGCTAAGCTCTTTAAAGTAATATTGGATACATCAAATTTTCCTGCAACAAAACTAACCAATCCACCTACATAACCAAGACTGTTAATTTCGCACCCCTCTATGGTTATATTATCCATCGTAGTTTCCACATTACACCATGCATAACCAAAGAGACCACCTGAAATATTCACATATTGACTATTTGCAGCTGTAAGATCAAGAGATGCGTCTTTTATCTCTATATCATTTATGTCTATGTATGCATAAGTGTTATCTTCCACTGTTCCCGGATAAAATTTGGCCCATTGGGTATTAATTTTATACATATCCGCATAATCATTTCCAATAAAACTAATCAGTCCTGCTGATCTTGCATGGAACTTATTTTGTTCATCTGTAGATTTTAGCAAAAGATAATTCGAATCTGCAGTAATGTTAGCTCCTACTGTACAGTTATTTATATTAATATTACCAACTTTTCCAGAAGTATCAATTCTTCCAATCATACCACCTATAAAGTTGTTTGACCGAACAGTTGTAATAATAGGGCTAAACTCACATCCGATAACATTTAAAGTACCTCCATCCAGCTGATATTCTCCAATCAGACCACCATGACAATACATTTTTTGGCTATTATAAATCGTATTATACATATCACCCTTCATCTTTGTTTTGATTGTGATATTTTCAAAACTACAACTTCCAATTGCTCTTGCGGCTATGGAACCAGAGCCACCTTCTGATTTACCAGTCGTTGTATTATAACTACCTAGGTGATAATATAAATATCCATCCAATGTTAAGTTTTTAAAGGAAACCGGATCATCACTACTATCCGACTTTAATAAAGGATATAACCCTCCACTTTTTTGTCTGCTTACAGAATTCATTGTAATGGTTGGATAAACACCATCTGTTGCCTGACCTTCCACAGAACCGGAAAAACCTGATGCAGCATCATT
This sequence comes from Lachnospiraceae bacterium, assembly GCA_017399685.1. Lineage (GTDB taxonomy): Bacteria > Bacillota > Clostridia > Lachnospirales > Lachnospiraceae > RGIG1668. The sequence goes on along the minus strand of JAFQBM010000004.1, from coordinate 24,147 downwards.
TCTTAAAAAGCTTAATATGTTCGCATCCCCTAAATTAAGGTCTGCCGTGATAAGATAATCTGCTGATAAAATATTCGAAATCGTAATACCTTCTTCGAAACAACCGGATGTAAAAATTAATTCACCCGTTTCCGAATCATAAGCCTGACCTGCAATTGCTAGTCTAAGTGCATCTCCTAAGGAATCTATTACATATTTACCTTCGCTATTTTCAATAGTACCAGTAACTTCCTGCCCATAGGTATTGTCATACTGAATAATTTTACTTCCATCTTCACTAAAATTCTGAAAGACAGAACCTGTATTTCCAATATCATCTATTACATAATCATAATATATTGAATTATCCGGTTCGAATGTGACATATGTTTTTCCATCACTATCTAGCATATTAGATACCAAATCACCAGTTTCATCCTGTCTGATACTTTTTGTTACAACAGAACCTTCTTCAAAATAAATTAAACTTTCCTCTGCATAACCTGCAATAAGTCCTCTGGAACCTCCATTAACTTCCGGTGCCAACATAACATATATCGCCCATGCAGTATAACGATCAGCAAAATTTGAATTTGAAGAAGTAAGTGTTGCAAATGGAATCTGTGATATATCAATAGTGTCACTTAAACAAATCAAAGCACCCTTTCCAACGTATCCAAACAAACCACCTTGATATTTATATGCACTATATACATAGCTATTTTTTACCGAAATATTTGATATTTTCATTTTGGTCGGAGTATAAACCGTATTAATCTTTTCAATATTTTCAGATTCCAAATAAACAACGCTTTGGTCAATTCCTACCCGTCCAGCAATATCTCCTACAAAACATCCTGCCAAACCATTTCCGTTTACGTTATTAGTACACCTAAGATCAAATACTACATCCGCTATTTCTATTGACATTCCAGAAAGAGAGCCTGCTACTGCACCTGCTATAACATAACTCGTAGCTGCTTCTTTTCCTTTATTATCAGGCACATCAGGAGTCCATATAGCATAATTCAAAGAAACATTATATGAATCAGGTGATAAATTTATATTCTTGAATTCCACCTGATTACCATTACATGAACCAATAATTCCACCACAATTATTGTTATTGCTTGCAGAGGAATGCACCATGATCCTTTGAGTAGTATCCGTTGCAGTTGTATCCAAACGTTGAGTATTTCCAGTACTTATGTTAGAAATCTTTAAATAAGAATTCTTGTCCTCACTATCAGTAATATATTTTCCAATAATACCACCCGCTGAAGATTTTATTTTAGCTCCTGTATAACATACTTTAATATCTGCATTCAATTTTAAATTATCAAGTTCAATCTTTGAAGAATCCGCAAGTCCTATAAATCCACCACCGATATATCTTGCCCATACATATGATTCAACACTGCTAGTGCTTTCTACAGAATCCTTTTCAATGTAAGATACATTTATTGTACTATTTTGTATTGCACCTACAAGTCCACCAGATATACCAGCACTCTTAACCTTGTTCCTTATTAACAAGTATGTTACATCTTCTATGCTTTCACCATTATCCGAAGTATGGGTCTGTAACACTGCTTCATTGGTCATTTTACCGATTAATCCACCAGCACAGATTTTCATCTGTGATACCATACCATCTTCATAAATTCCATATTTTGTATTACTATCGTAATATCCATTTACCATTGCTGCTACCGATGGCATGGAATTTAATGTCATGGTAATATTACCTGACACTTCACCAAATAATCCACCTGCGATATAACCTTTTACTTCCGTTATTCCATTTAAAGAGATACTGTCACTATTTAAATCAATGGCAGCACCAGCGGTATCTGATAATGATACTATTCCAAATAATCCACCTGCCGCACCTTTTACATCAATCGTTCCTGTTATCTTTAGATTTTGAAGCTTAGATTGAGTGCCTCCTAGAGTTATTGTTTCTCCGGATTGAATCACATAATTTGTCGCAAGACCACCAGCACCATTCCCTTCTACTGAAGATGAAATTATGTTTGCAATGGTCAACGGATTATTACTATGACTCGCATTTCCAATAATAGCATCTGATGACAAATAACTAAATAATGGAACAGAAGTTTTTATCGTCATATCTGTATAAAAGGGTTTTATTATTCCTGAAAAAGGATACTCTTGGGAACCAATTCCTGTTTGAATATAGGTAGAGTTTAAGTCCCAAGGTTTACTTGTAGTACTTTGATCCGGATAGTATAACCAAAAAATCATGTCTTTCAATGTAGAACCTTGACTAAAATCATAAAGTTTGGCCCAATCCGCATATGATTCTATCTTATAATTGGTTCCTGCCGTCAAATTATCTACACTTTCAATCGTAGATAGGGAAACATAATTTTCACCTTCCCCCGCACTCACTGCATAAATGGTATCATCTATCGTAAGTGTATCATGAGACTCTTGTGTTGATTGCAAATCTTCTGTATTTTGTTCTGTTAAAACAATATTTTCCCCTATTTCTCCTTCATTTTGTGCAGATGCTTTTTTTAACAAATCTGCAAGCATTGGAGAAAAACCAACAAAACCAAATCCTCCGATTATAATAGATAAATATATCAGACATATCATTTTCTTTCGATTTTTGTTCATATTCCATTCCTCCGAACGTCTATCATAAACTAATAAAAATAGTATTGATCCTTCTATTTTTTAGTAGCCACTATATAATATAGTTATTTCTTAAAAAATTGTGACATCTTAATATTTCGAGTTTAAACAGGTTTCGTAGTTCTCCTAATTATCAACCTGTTTATTCTGTCACTAATTCTGTTTTTACCAGATTTACAAACTCCTCTTTCGAATTAATAATTCCATTCTCTCCTAGATTTGTATTAAATGCTTCTGTTTTATAAAATGCAATCTTTATATTGGTATATGGCAATACTTTAATTTTCAAACAAGACCATTGTATGCCCTCTGTATCCGTTTCTGTATAATAGTTTTCCGCCGTTTCGTTCTCTTCTATCGCTTTTAAATAATATTCATTGTATTGGTCAATGTTTAAAAATTCACTGCGCCATTTTACGATAATTTCTCTTTTCGCCGCACTGTTGCTATCTTGTATGATATCACCTTTCGTTTTTATGTTATAAATGTATGTTACAGAATCTTGCACCTTTTCCTTCCAATTATCATCCGTAAATTCTTTCTCAATCAAAAAACCTGCTGATTCAATTTCCAGCTTCATTGCATTCGGATATCCTTCGATAATTCCTAATAAACGATATTGCTGATTTGTATCATTCACCAAATAATCTGGTGCTGTCGGATATGCTAAAATGAGAACGCGTGCTGAATCATATGCATTCATACCACCTTCTCCTAACGTAATTCGAATTTTATATGTGTCCGCATCCAAAGACCCACCATATAACGTTTCAGTGGTTTCATAAGTTGTTGTATTAAGCTCATAAGAAGTCCCATCCTTGTCAATTACAGCATAAGTAGCACCTACCGGCACATCCAACAACTTAAACTGTATTCTGTATGAAATGTCCAGACCATAATCGTTATACAAAATATTACTTTCGTAATTCTGTATTTTAATTGGTATATCTATGGAACCACTAGACCACGAAGCAGTATTGGTAGTAATCGCAAGTCCCTCAATTTCATCCGCTGTGATATTATCAATGTCTGTTGCAACACCGGTTTTTTTATTTAATTTATCACTATTAAAATAAAGACCAGATGCAACAGCTACTCCTTTATTATTTTTGGTAGCGTAGTATTTTGCCATTATTTCAACAGATTGCCAGATGAAGAAAGCTACAAAAACAAATAAAACCGTTACAATAAACTTATTTTTTCTTTTTTGTATTCGTTTCATTCTTCATCACCACCAAACATCTTATTCTCATAATACTTTTTATTTACTTTATTTTGAAAATTCTATTTCATAATTATATATCGGACAATTTTATACATTTTTTAAGTTTTATTTCCTTACCTCATACTTAATCTGTTTCTAATTGTGGTTCTGGTTGTTTCGCATTCACCACAACGTATAATAAATCCGTTTCTTTTGCATTGTCAGAAAAATTCGCATTTTCTTTCCATGACATTTCTATCAAATAAAAATCGTATTCATATTTGCTGTTTTTATAAGTTAAATGAAGTTCATTTTCTGTTGCATCTTTTTGAAATAGCAGATATTGACCTTTGTTCTGAATTCCATTTAGTATATCTTCATTTGCTGTATCAAACACTGCGTTCCATCGTTCATTACTGACATTTACTCCAGTCAGACTTTTTATCGTGGAATTATTTTCACCCAAGCCATCTGAACTACTTTTTTTACTCCAATAAAATCCCTCAACGCCTTCTATCACTATGCTTCCATCTGGTGCAACTTCTCCCTCTGAAATTTCTGTTTGGGTCAATTCATACACTTCATAATCCAAAGCCAGATTTTCCGTATAAATAAACTCTAAATCATAGTTAAAATCAGATTCTTTTGCAATGTCGATATTTTCTCCCACAATATCTTCTGGCTTTTGATTACTGACACAAATTACTACCTGCTTCACTTCTCCCGGATGAATATTTCCCACTGAAAACTGTAGCGATTGCTTATCTCCAGGATTTAACAAATATAAAAAATAAGGAGTCATAATTTCAATATCCCTGCGGTCTGCTTCCTGTCTTTGGCCTGATAGTAAATACCATGCAAAAGAAGACCCCATCACTAAAAATAGTATTATTGAAATAACCATAAAGAAAGGCTTTCTTCTTAAATTTAATTTCTTTCGTTTTCCTGCTTTCTTCATATGCCAATCTCCATTCTATTGATATGAGGAAACTTCAAAGTGAAAGTTTAATGCGGTTACATAATTTCCTATTTTTGTATCATCCCAGTCATATGCTTCTATTCTTGCTTCCTCAGATAACTCAGGAGAATACTTTTCATCATATTCACCTGCTTCTTCACCTATTTTACTCCAAGGATTATAAATTGGACTATTATAATCTGTGATATTATACCCTGGTATATCAATGTATTCATACGGCCAGTACCAGTAAATCGTCACATATTCTACTTCGGCATTAGAAACAGTACCTGTTAATCCAGATGTTATTATCTCTTCAGATTCCGTTGTATTGTTTATCTCTGAAGTATTTTCAAAATAATAAGGGATTACTTTCTGATAAACATTTGTCGGCTCGCTCTCAGCTATTGCTGTATCCTTTATAGCGTAAAATTTAATATGATTTTGTACTAAATCTAATAATTCCTCATTTCCAATATCGTCTGTACCATCAACCATCGTAATGCCTGGAGTAATACGTATGATATAGTTCATATCTGCTTCTGAAGAAGTGCTTATCTTAAACTTTATGGTTCCATAAGAACCAGGACCCAATTTTCCTTCTTCAATATTAGTCAACTTCGCTAAATCGATATCAATTACCTTATTATCATTGTTAATAGCATTCATGGCATAATATGTAATATCCTCATTTGCATCCTCTGGCACAATCGCCATCTCGACACTTAAATCATCGATACCACCTGCCTGTTGCAAATAATTTTTTATTACAACGGGTTTATTCCCTAAAAACCATGCGACAGTTGCCCCGATGATAAGAATCGTTGTTACAGTAATCATAATTATAGTTAATACAGTTTCCTGTTTAAACAACCGTCTCACAGCCATTCACACCCTTTCATTATTTCTCAATCCAATTTATTTCACATTGTTCTTTTTATCCCTGAACATTCTCATCCTTCGAATCTTGTTGTATCTCTTCTTCTGATTCCTCCTCTTCATCTTCTGCTCCGAAAATAAGAATCCGAATTAACTGATATAGATACGAAAGCAGACAAAATAACAATGGAAGAATAATTACAATAAAATAAATTTTACTATCAGACAATTTATGTATGATATTACCAAGTGTCAATCCACCAGGAAGTTTGTCCGTATACTTTCCTAACACATTTTCATATGGTACTGGCAAATCATCCGGAGTTGAATAGGCATCACCTTTGGTAATAAACATCATTTCTCCTGTTTGAGAATTTTTATACATATCATAGACTCTATGAGTATTAAAATACCCGTATATTTCCGGTTCTTCGGAAACAAAAGTAATAATGTCTCCTACCTTTATCTCGTTTGCTGGTACTTCTTCTACTACAATACATTCATTATGAACAATCTCTGGCTCCATACTGGTACTTAGTACCCGTAGTAAGTGATGTCCAAAAATCGAAACTGTCTGATACTTATTAACAGAATATATAATATAGCACAATGCAACTAAAAGCAGAACAAATACTATATTACCTATCCATTGAAGTGCTTTTTTCAATCATTTCACCTATTTCTTTTGTTTTTTCTTTTTATTTGCCCGTTCTATTTCATTTTTTTCATTCTTCCTTTTGTTTTGAATGTCAATTAATTCATTCATGACAATCTTTCTAAGATTATCATCTGGAATCCCGCTTTCTCGGACAATCAAATCTAAAAACTGACGGATATATTTTATATTAATTTCTTTTTTTCGTTCCTCATGATTAATATTTATTTTATTGGCATCCTCTACCTGATTATGAATCATGGCATAATTCCAGATAAAGGAATCATAAATATCCTTTTCGAATTCCTTTGAAATAATAGGCTCATGCTTTACTAAATTTACTGTATAGCCTACTTTATCGTATGCGTAGATAAAATTCCAAAGGTTTAAGCATTTTTTATAATGCATATTCTTTTTTATGGCATTGGTCTTTACAATAGGATGTCTAACACTGGCGAAACCTCTCATCTGCATAATAAATTCTGTAGAGGCAAGCCCATTTACCTGTCTATGTATCTTAATCAATCTCGAAAAGATATCTTCATTTTCTTTTTCATTTACCAAATCGGATTGCTTGTCCCTTACCTTAAGTTGGAACTTGTAATCAATGGTTTCTGTATAATTATCTATTTTAGATTCCATTTCAAAAAAAGAACCCAGTTCATCTTTCGTATTCTCAAAAATAACATTATATCGCTTGTTTACAAAATGCTGTAATTCAGCAATCAAAGTACAAATAAATCGATTTTCGTATATATTTAAACTTTCTTCTTTAAATACATTTAAAATTCTATTCGGAATTACGGTTCCATCCTCTTCGTATTTATCGATAAGATCGCTATGCTGCGTTAAATGCCGAATAGATTCTGTGGTAATATTTCTTGCCATGGCGATATTTACAATCTCACGATCTTCTTCAATAAACTTTCGAGGATTCATAATAACATGATGTAAGGAAGGCAACGCTTCTTCGATGGCATTAATCCAGTCTTCATCCACACTCTTTATCAAACGAACACATTTAAATGTACAAAAATTAGTACTAGTGTCCAAAAGATTGTAGAAATACTTATAAAACGCATCGTCTTTAGTTGCCATAAGGTTCGACTCTGCCATTTTCCGATATACATTTTGTACTACATCTTTTTCATCATCAAATAAGATATTCGCATCCTCTTCCATCTCTATCTTATTTTCATCCAATGGCATCTCATACATCTTCCCTTCCTCCTTTCTCATCATATTAATTTTTGCCCTTTTTACTAGCCCATCGAGCCACTCATCTTCTTCAGACGAAGTAAGTACTCTTTACTGATTTGGAAATTTTCTTCTCCAAATGCATTGTTAAGATAGATAATTAATCCATCTAATTCATCCCTGATAAATCCAAGTCCAAGAGACTCAAATTTTCTTAAAATCTTCTTTGCAAACATAAAGTCAATGCCTCCAAGTTCTGTGCCGCCACAGGCAATATAACAAGGGACAAATTCTTTCATCTGTCTTAAAATACGGTTACCAAAAGTTAATCGGAAATGCTCGATTAAGTATTGGTCTAATTTATCTAATTCCAGCAAATAATTTTCTGAAATCGGATATTTTTGTTTTGCTTCTTCGTACATTTCCACCATATGGGTAAAGCTTAAGCGAATCGGGTCTGTTTCTGGTGCTTCAAACATTTCTGCTCTTGCATCTAAATCAATCGGAATGGCACGGTCGTATACCTTATCGGATACCGCGAAGGTAGAATCATCGTTATTGATGGTTCCTACATACCATACATTGGATGGAATCCAGACTTTACCCTCTATCATCTTTTCCGGATCATTGTCTGCTTCGGAAGATACCACTGTTACAAAACGTTCATCTTCTCTTGGTAATTCCAAAATAGAAAGCATTTCTGCAAAATAGTATTCCACACGGGCGATATTCATTTCATCCAGAATGATGAGTTTCATATCATCATAGTACTGTGCTTCATAAATAGTCTTTAAGAAGTCCGTTTCTGTATATTTCTTTGTAAAGTCATTATAATATCCAAATAGTTCGGTACGGTCTCTCCAAGAAGGCTGTACGGAACAGATTAAACTTGGATTTTGCAAATATTGACCTAAAGCATATGGTAAAGAAGTTTTACCAGTACCTGAAATACCTTGTAAAATCAACATTTTCGCAGAACCGAATACAGCAAAGGTCTGTTTGATGACTTCCAAATCATAGTATAAATGCAGTTTAGAAGCTGCAAAGTTGCGGAAATTAATACAAACTTCTTCCAATGTTATGGTTTTATTATAATCCGGTGCAACATAATCTGCCGCTAAATACACACGGTCTACGCTGGAAAGTCTTGGGAATCTTAATTCTCCTGCTTTGATTTTTTTTACTTTCTTCTCATCGTAAACTTCTTTCGTCTCTGCTGTTTCTGTTGTTGCTTCAAATTGTGATGTTTCCGGACTGTCTGCATGTTCTGCGGATTCTATAGTACTTGCAACTTCCAGCTCTGTCTTTTCCTCAGTATTGGTATTTCCTTCTATTTCACTTGGAATACCATCCAAACCTACTGTTAACAGTTCTTCATGTACTTCCATTCCTAATTCTGAAATTCTCATGGCTAGAATTTTATCTTTTTCGTAATTGGCTTTCATAACTTCTCTTTTTAAAGTGACAATTTCATCTTTCATCCGTTCGTATTTTACAACATCCACTTTAAAGGAGAAAAGTATTTTTATCCCTTTCCAAATCAGATAAACAATGAGCCCGATTAATATGTATATCAGTATATGTGTAATGATGTATGCTATCCAGCCTAATGGTGATAAATCAGCGTAATAGGAATTGAATAGATTTTGGTAAAACTGGATATCTAAAATTCCGAGGATACAGTCCTTTATCGCTATCACAACATTGTATAAGTGGTCAAAAATAGACCTCATGAAATTGTAAAAATAATAAAAATATGCATTCATATCGTTACCTCGTCTATCTTATTCCTAACATCATCGTGACTTAGTGACTTGATTCTGAAGGTTTTATTTCCAATGTCATAGTGACAATTATGCCCGTGCTATAGCTCAGTAACCGCTAATAGCCGGACATAAATTGTTTTGTATAACTTATTATAGAATAAATTATTTTTTACTTATGGATTTTGTTCTTGCGAATTAGCATCTTCTGTTGTTGTTTCCACAATAGGTTCCGCAATAAATTGAATTTGTCCCATAATATCATCTAAGGCAATTTCATTTTCACAATCATCATCATTTCCTTCAATCCATACATACATTGTAACTTCTACAGGGTTACCTTCAGTAAATCTACACAAAAAATGATCATCAAATGTTCCATCATCTTTTTGTTTAATCGTTACATCTACATATTGTTGTGGACCATAACTCGTTGTATCTACTGCTGTTTTATCTGCACTTGTACCTAGATTCGTATTTCCTGTATTATATGGCTCATACACTGAAACAGGATTGTTAGCAACATTAACTGGAAAATCTGCACCTTCACCAAATTTAAAAGCAATTCTTACTGCATTTGCTGCAACATATCCATCACTTTGCTCATCGGCATCTAATTTTTGTTTAAAAAATGTACCAGTTTCTCCTGCTATATCACCAGTATTCAACATCAATTCATAAGTATTGGAAGATGGTGTATCTCCTGATTTAACATAAAACACTTTTTTATACACATATTTAGGGAAATTTGTAGTATCTGCTTCGTCCAATACATTTACTTTAGTAACTACATCTCCATCTTCATTATACTCTGGTGAATAAAATTCTATACCACTACCAGTGGTAGTCACAGCTGTTGCTGGTAACAATATTCTATTACCAGTAGTATCACCAGCAGCTAAATCCAAGTAGTTTGTGTACGTTCCCTCTTTTTCCCAACTTAATTGCAAATTTCCAAGTGTGTCTGCCTTAAATTGCATACTTTGAATTTTGGCAGTATTGTTTAACTTATACCATGCAAATGTCGATGCAGACAATACCAGCACACTTACCATAACCATAATAACTGCCAGTTTAATTTGTTGAATGGTTCTTTTTGATTTTCTTCTTGTCTTTTTTGTTGCTTTTGAATTAATTTCTTGATTATTCATATGTATTACCCCATTTCTTTTTTATTTGTTTTATGATGTACTGTCCAATTTAATCTATGTCAGATTATACTTTAAACAGTTTCATTGCCATTAAATATTTAGATGTTTCACAATATCCAATCAATTAAGATAAAAAACCTTCTTTTAATTTGTTACTTCGTTTGATATAAATTGAATCTGCCCTTTTATCATAGTTGCACCGACTGAATTTGCACAGTCATCATCAGTTCCCTCCAGCCAGACTCTCATAGTTACTTTCGTATCTACGTTTTCTTGAATGGTAAATAACACTTTTGAATTTCCTGTTCCAGGATCCAGGAATACTCCACTGGAATTTTGCTGAAATGCAGAATATTTACCATATGTACTGTCTACAGCATGTGTAGCTGTATCCGTATCCGTATTATGTACTTCACAATTCGGTTCATATATATATGTATTTCCATTTACTGTGAAACTGATTCGCACCGCATAAGCTGCTGTGTCACTACCATCTGTTCCATCTCGTAAAATATATGAACCAATATCAACACCATTTCCCGGTCCTACTAATGCTACTTCATATGAAGTTCCGCTTCCCGTTGAACCATCTCCACTACTCGCTTTTAAATAAAATGATTTTTCATAAATGTATGTGTTGATTAATTCACTATGGTCTGTAATCTCCGTTACGGAACTTACTGTATTAGCAGAATCATAGTTCGGTGCGTAAAAAGTAGCACCATCTGTCGTAGTCACCGGGCTTAATCTTACTGATTCCATATAATCAGCACCTTCTGCGGTAGCAAGGTCTAATACATCACCATATGTACCCGGACCGGTTCCCAAATCGTCTGCAATTTGTAAGTTTCCTGCATGATCTGCCACCAAAGCTAAGTTCTGTACTCTGGGACTGTTACTTACTGAAAACCATGCAAACGTTCCTACTGTAATAAGTACCATCATAATTAATAAAATAACGGTGAGATTTTTTCGAATATATCGAAAAACTGCATGTTTCTTACTTTTTTTCTTCATGGACATCCTCCCATCTATATTTAATAAAATATATTTTATACTATTGATAGCTGAACGTCATATAAAGTTCAACCCAGCCACCTAAAATGTCATCTACACACTCTGGATCCTCTCCTTCATACCAAATAACTACCGTATACTTGTCCACTTCTCCATTTGCAATTTCCTCACGGATTCCATTGCATACCACTGTTTGAGAAAGAAATGGTTTTGTAGTTAATTTATATGCTGAATTTATACCACCAGCATCCGCCAATCCAGTACCACTCAACTCTGAAAGGTCTCCTGTTATTTTTGTATATAATTCAGGATTCTCAGCATCTTCTTCAAATGGGAACGGAAAAATAGAATACTGTACTTCCGGTTCCCCATCTGTACCTTCCATAGCATATACAGTCTGCTTTCCATTGTAATAAACCATAATCCACATGGCTTTATCTGCATTTTTCGCTGACTGACGAATGTTCAGAGTATAATGATAATCTTTCGTTTCTCCCGTTTCATTGGTGAGATAGAAGGTCTGCGCTACATAGTTTGTACCATTGTGCATTCCATCCACATCTTTTACATCTCTGGCAATATCATAAATGCTGATATTATCTGCACTGGCTACTGCTACCCCGTTAATACAAATCATTCTTTCGTCAAAATTATTCGTATTGGAAAGATAAAATCCATCCCTTGACATTTCACTGTCCAAGCTAATAACAAATTCTCCGGCTCCGGTATAATATGCAGATAAAATAAACAAAATAGCAAGTATGGTACAAATAATCAATACTCCCTGCCAGGCTGCCGCCACTCGGAAAAGGCTTCTCGTTAAACTGATACCACCTAAAAACCAGTGTCGAAACCGATTTAATAAGTCAAACCTACTTATAAAACTTCGTTTTGGTAATTTTTCTGCGACATGTCCCGGTTCCGTTTTCATTTTCGGCTTACGTTTTTTGCCTAACATGTCTTCACTCCTAATTTATCCTATAGTTCGATTGCACAGGCACGGAAAACATCTACCAGATAAGGGTCAAACTGTTTTCCAGATTCCTTTCTTATAATATTTATGGCCTCTTCCCTTGTTGTCTGTTGTTTCTTATATGGTTTCCAGCTGGTAATACCATCATAGGTATCCGCAATCGCGCAGATTCTGGCACTTAACGGAATCTCCTTTTCCTTCTTTCCTTCCGGATATCCCGTTCCATCCCAGCGTTCGTGATGGTATACCGCAATATTCATCCATTCCATCATGCTTTCATCCGAAAAAGGTTTTTTATAAATACTTTCAATAGCAGGAATCGCATTCATGGCATGATCTCTGATAATCTGAAATTCCTCATCCGTCAATCGTTCTACTTTATTTAGTATGGAAACAGGAATAAAAAATCTTCCAATATCGTGATATCGGAACAACAATTCCGCATCATCCATGCTCCCTAACATCATTTCACTTTCAATCATAGCAGGATTTACTCGAAGCAGAAAACGAAATATCGTCTCTGAGTATTTTCCTACTCGTTCCATATGTAAGCGTGTTTCTCTCGGTATCATGCTGTATATACTATTTATAGTAGGAAAGTAGCCTGTCCTGGAACTTTCTATCTTCGACCTATCATTCGTAAACATCTGATACACCTCTATTCATCGCAAAATACTTTTTATAATTTTACTACAAATTTAAGAATTTTTCAACAAAAAGAATTTAATTATAGATGAGTTTTTGAGCATATTTTAATAACTTCCCCATAATTATCGTCCCCAAATGAAAAGTCAAACCTCACAGTTACAAAAAAGCCCTAGTATCACTACTAAGGCTTATAAATTAATCAAAAACAACCGAATATTTAATTTTATTTCTAGTTTTTATATCCGAAATTGATGTTTACAACAAAACATTTTAAGCTATTTTGGTTTCCAGTGCATCCACCCGTTTTGCTAATGTGTCTACCCATCTCAAAAGCAACGTTGTATTATCATTTTCCAGCTTTGTAATCCGATAATACTGATTCAATTCATCTACATTCGCCTGAACCTTATCAATTCTTTCTTCAAGATGTTTTTGTACTCTGTCCAATTCACTAAGTATCGCATTTTCACTTTCGTGAATTCTCTTTTCCATCTTCTCTTCGAATTCTTCGAACCTTCGGTCTACCTTTTCTTCGAATTCTTCAAATCTTCGATCCATCTTTTCTTCCAATGCCTGGAATTTTTGATCCATTGTCTCAAATCCTTGGTCGATGGCTTCAAATCTTCGGTCGACGGCTTCAAATCTTCGGTCGATGGCTTCGAACCTCGGATTAACCTTTTCCTCCACTACCTCCCCCATCATATTACGAAGTAATTCTAAATCTTTTGCGTCTAACATAGTCAGATCCCCTTTCTGATAATGCAAGCCTCCTCTAATCACGAAACAACTATATTTTATCATTATTACAATTTTGTGTCAATACTCGATTTAAAATTTGTTATTTTTGTCAATTTTCATTTTTCTTTGTTCATAGGTGGAAAGTGTAAATGCACAACCACCCATTAAAATTATCAGAAACAAAACACGAACTACAGTATGTATCATTATTTTTTTCTTAGGGGTATAATCTGCCGGATTAACAGCAGTTTCTTCTTTTACACTCGTCCAGATTGGAAGTTCAAAAAGTTGCTGTTCTTCATAATAAACTTTTAAATTACCAATATGTACTCCATTTTCTCCGTTTGCCTGAAGAAATAAATCTTCGACTTCTTCTGTTTCAGAACCTAAATCTTCTTTACATATAATTTCATATCGGAAATACGAAGCATTTAATCCTTTGGGAGCCAAAGCTACGGATTCACGGTCTATCACAATTTCAGCCAGTTGTTTTTGTGTTAAGCTTCCAATCACGTCTCTTGTATCTGTATAACCGGAACTGATAAAACTGAATTCCTTTGCCACTTCTATAAAATCATAGTTATTAAAACCAAAATCAAACAATGCTCTGGTTTCCGCATATGCCATTTTCGCACCATCTGCCTCTAAAATAACACAAATCAGTTCTATGTCACCTTTTTTAGCGAAAGCAACATAAGTATTTTTCGATTCTACCACATATCCTGTCTTTCCGCCTTCCAAGTAGGAATAGTATCCTTCATAATTCGCCCGCAACATCTTATTGGAATTCCATAAATTTCTTTCTTCCGGCTGTTTATTGGTTGGTGGTATCTTATACGTACTGGTGGAACTAATGGTTCGAAATAGTTCATATTGTATTGCTTCTTTTGTTATAAGTGCCATATCGTATGCACAAACATAATGATTTTCATCAAACAAGCCATTCGGATTTACAAAGTTCGTATTCCGGCAACCTAATTCCTCCGCTTTTTGATTCATCATTGCAACGAAACCATCAATAGAACCTCCCACATGTTCTGCCAAGGCTAAAGAAGCTTCATTGGCAGATTCCAGCATCACAGCGTACATACATTGCTCTACTGTAATCTGCTCTCCCACATCAAGGGCGATATGACTCGAATTACGGTCAAATCCCCACACAGCTTCCTCTGACATAGTAACGATTCCCGTCACATCCACACCCTGTTCCAAAGCCACCAACATAGTCATTACTTTAGTGATACTGGCAGGGTATTTCTTATCATAAGCATTTTTTTCATATAAAATCTGCCCTGAAGCAGCATCGATTAAAATAGCTGCACCTGAAGTAATGGTAAGAGCGTTTCTTGCTTCATTTACCTGTTCCTCCGGCGTCAATTCTTTCTCTTCTTCACTGCTTTCTGCAGAATCTGTCATCTGGGTTTCGAATACATTTTTCGTTTTTTGAAAATCTGCTGCAAAAACCATATTAAAGTTTGAAAACATCACTGCCATAATAAATATTATTGCTACCACTTTTCTTTTTTTCTTCTTTATCCCAACTGCAATTTCTCTCATTTCATGCTCCTCTTGTATATTCATTACGATAGAATATGTTTCCTTCATTGATGTATCTAAACAACCGACATTTCAATCCATCAGCATTTTTATACAAAATCCAATTCCTGCATTGCCTCTTGTTTAAATTCTTCCACTTGTGCCGGATGAATCAACGGCAGGTCATCCACACCAGAAACTCCAAAACTTCGCAAAAACTCATCTGTGGTTCCAAAAAGAATCGGTCTTCCCAATGCCTCTAATCTTCCCACTTCCTGCACTAACTTATATTCTACTAATTTATTTACAGCATGGTCACTTTTTACACCCCTGACTGCCTCAATCTCTGCTTTCGTAATAGGCTGCTTGTACGCAATAATTGCAAGGGTTTCTAATAAAACATCCGTTAAAACATTTTTTTTCGGTGCATTTACGATTTTAATTAAAGTATCGAAGTACTGTTTCTTAGTACAAAGCTGGTAAGAACCATCCAACTCAATCAACATAATTCCTCTATGTTCCTGTTCGTATTCATCCATCATTACTTTTAATATTCTCTTCGTTGTCTCCACATCATGCTCAATAGCAAATGCAATTTTTTCAAGTTCTACACAATCACCTACAGCAAATAAAATGGCTTCAATCGAAGCTTTCACTTCATTTAAATTTTGTTCCATATCTTTTTGTCACTCATCTTTCTATGATATTATGATTCCTGATTTTCCAAGGAATCAATCCAGATTTCTCCAAAAATCGCATCCTGCCTGATAGCAATTTTTCCTGTTTTCATCAATTCCAATATTGCCAGAAAAGTTACAATCATTCTTGGTTTTGTAGGAATTTTATCAAACAGGGTACGAAAATTAATATTATTCAGTCCTTGAATGGAACAACGGATTTCTTCCATCCGGTCTTCCAAACTGATTTCTTCTCTCTCGATTTTTCCAAACTTGCTTCGAATCGGGTCTACTTTTTCTACCTGACGTTTCATCAAAGACTGAAAAATTTCATTTAAACGTGCCAAGGTAATACCATCCACCAATTCCTTAGGGTCCACCTCTTCTTTATATTCCAGTACTTCCTTAGGAATGTTAGCATCTTTGTAAAAATTTCTGCCGCCATCCAGTTCCATATCCTTAAGTTCCATAGCAGCAAATTTATACATCTTATACTCAATCAAGCGACGGACTAATTCCTCCCTTGGGTCTTCCTCTTCTTCTTCCTTTTCCTCTTTTGGTAACAACATTTTTGCTTTAATGGAAATCAAAGTAGCTGCCATCACCAAAAAATCACTCATAACATTATAATCCTGTTCCTGCATATGATAAACATATTCCAGATACTGCTCCGTAATAGTGACAATGGGAATATCATAAATATTCACTTTATTCTTATCAATCAAATGCAGCAACAATTCCAAAGGCCCTTCAAACGCCTGAAGTTTTATCTCTAGATCCATACTTTTCAACCTACATTCATAAAATAATTCGCAATAAATACCGATGCATTTCCTACCAAACCTAATAAAATACTAACCAGCAAAACACCTTTTGTCAGCATATCTGCATAAATTAATCCAAAATATTTTTCCGGATAATATGCTGCAATTAAAATAGATACATCAAAGGTAGATACCGGAAAAAAATTAATGATTAACATACTAATCGCTAATATCACAAAATAATATGTAAAATAATATAATATTCTTGTTTCTAACGGAGAATAAATTCCGTCATAAATAAATCCAGCAAAATAACTACGAAAAAACAAAACTCCTCCCAATATCATAAACACCAAAGAGCCAAATCCGGCAAAACCAACGACAACATTGGTCTTTTTCCTTCCAATACTGTAACCGTATGGTCTGGAAAATGCACTTAACGTAGCAATGGAAAAAATCATTCCTACAGGGTCAATATATCTATGAAACTTAAAAATAGATAAAAATTTTCTCTTATCTTTTTGTGTACAAAAGAACGCAAATGCTTTTGCAAATTCATGCAGCACCATAACGCAAATCGCTGCTGCCATTGTACAGGCTATCAGTAGCAATTTTTCTTTCATGGCACAGTTCCTTTCTCTTTTTCTCTTTTCTCATAAAGTTCAGTATATCAAACTCCTAAATAAAAAACAATCATTTCTGACATTTTTCCCGCCTGCTATAATGTAACAACCACTACTTCCGGTATATTTCCAATTCGTAATTTTATACTGTGATTTCCCAAACCTGCACTTAAATACATCATGCTGTCGCCTTGCCGATACTCTCCCGCAACATATTTAGGAAAAAAACCTATTTGTGGCGACAAAACGCCTCCAAGAATTGGCAACCGAACCATACAGCCATGATAATGTCCGGATACCACCATATCTACTTCAAGTTGCTTGGCATATTCCTTAAAATAAAGAGGATTATGGGCAATTAAAATGCTAAAAAGTCCCTTTTTTTCATTTTCTAACCCTGCTTTCTTTCTTTCATCTGACGGATTTTTTTCCTTTTGGTCTTTTTCCCATAAATGAGCAAGATATTGCTCCTCCATCTGCACCTTCTTAAAACGTTGATAATATTTTCTATCTAAATCTAAACCAAAAATCTTTAGTAACTCTCCATCTTTTTCTAACGTAACAGATTCATTGATTAAAAATTTAATTTTAGGTGATAACTCTTTACGGAATCTTTCATACATATCCCCATATTGTTCTTTATATAACTTTGTTCTAAGTTCGTGATTTCCGTGTCCATAGTAAATAGGACAGTCCATTTCTGCCAGATTATTTAAAAAATGCACAGCATCACCAAAATCAGCATCTTTTTTTCCTACCAGCATATCTCCTGCAATTAAAATAATATCCGGATTCTGCCCTTGAACCAGACGGAGCAGTTTCTCGTTGTTCCTGCCATAAACACAATTATGTAAGTCTGATAATAACATAATTTTTGTTCCCTTCCAATTTTGTAAGGGGAAATCCGGATAATGATACTGTACTGCCTTTACTTTACGATTTTCTCTCCATGATTCTAAAAACACCAAAAGTAAGCATATTAAAATAAAAATCGCTATTCCTGTTAGAATTTTCACTTTTTTCTCCTCTCATATGTACTTTCATTCAATTTTATTTTTTTCCTAAGAAAAATTTATTCAAAACGCTGAAAAAACAATCCATATAACTTAATTTTTCTACTGTTTCTTTTGTCTTAACAGGAAGTTCTCCAATAAGTTTATCTCCATTAAAATATGAAATACTTCCTACCACCTGACCTTTTTTTACTGGTGCTTTCAAGTCATCCAGTTTTATTTCTTTTTTAATATTTTCTGCATTCTCATCAATTAAAACATAAGAAAAAGGTTCCACCGGTTCCAAAGCCACTGTACTCTTTTTGCCTTTTTTAATTTCCACCTGTGAAAGTGATTCCTCATTATTATCATCCTGATATACCTTGCATTTTGCAAACCCATAATCGAAGAGTTTCGTTACATCTGAATTTCTTATTTCTTTCGTAGAAGCTCCCATGACAACTGCAATCAAATCTACATCATTTCTGGTGGCAGTGGCACAGATGCTATATCCGGCAACAGAGGTATACCCTGTTTTTAATCCTGTCATTCCATTATATTGTTTTAAAAGTTTATTGGTATTCGCAAGACCAAATTCACTTTCCCCTCTGGCTGTCTTATGAATAATAGTATCCATCCAAATGCCAGAATAATTAAAAATATCCGGATGCTTTAACGTCAACTCTCTGGACATAATTGCAATGTCTCTGGCACTGGTCAAATGTCCTTCTGCCTCCAATCCACAGGCATTTTCAAAATGGGTATTTACCATACCTAATTCTGCTGCCCTTTGATTCATCTGCTCCACAAACCCAGCTTCACTTCCTGCAAGATGTTCCCCCATGGCAACCGCTGCATCGTTTCCACTGGCAATAACGATACATTTTATCATATCTTCCACTGTCTGTTGCTCCCCTGTTTCAAAAAAACACTGGGAACCACCCATAGAAGCGGCATATTCACTGATGGTAACAATGTCTTCTTTCCTCATTTTACCACTGTCTAAAGCTTCATAAATCAATAATAAGGTCATTACTTTTGTGACAGAAGCCGGTCTCCTTGCTTCATCTGCATTTTTTTCATATATCACAGTTCCGGTTTTTGCCTCTAGTAAAATAGCACTGGGAGAACCTATATCCAAATTAGCCTGTGTGGTAAGATCTTTTTGTGTTTTTTGAAATGATTCCCCAAAAAGTTCTTCCTTCACTTCCCCTTCCCATTTCATGAAGGTACTTTCATCCCACGAATAGAATGCTGCGAAAGTATAACACGGACTCATAATAACCGTTAATATTAAAAAAATAGCAAAAAAACGTTTTCTTGTTTTCTTCATACTTCATGCCCTTAGCAGATATTGTTATATTTTATTCCACAGCAAAAGGCAATATTCCAAAGTTTTAAACATAACCTCAGTTTAACTTTTTTTACGCAGGTTTGCAACCGATAATTTTAATGCCTCTACGGTCTGATCTAAATCTTTTTTCTGCGTGGTTTCCCCAATGGTAATACGGATAGTAGAATAAGCCTCCTCTTCACTTAATCCAATGGCTAACAGTACATGAGATGGAGTTGACTCCTTAGAATTACATGCAGAACCCGTTGCAACACAAATATCTTCTGAATCCAGCATAATAAGCAACGCCTCTCCTTCTACACCAGAAAAGGTAAGATTAATATTATTACACAACCGGTTTTTCAAACTGCCGTTTATTTTTACATCATTAATTTCCCTTAAAATGCGATTCATAAAATAATTTCTCAAATTCGTTTCCCGCATTCTTTCATATCCAAGTCTCTGATGTACAAGCTTTGCTGCTTTTCCCATTCCTACAATGGATGCTACATTTTCTGTTCCTGCCCTTAATTTTCTTTCCTGTCCACCTCCCTTTAGCAGACTGCTGATAGGTGTATTTTCTTTCACATATAAAAAACCAATTCCCTTTGGTCCATAGAATTTATGTCCACTGGCACTAAATAAATCTACAGAATATTCAGGAAGAAAAATAGGAATGTGGCCATATGCCTGCACGCCATCTGTATGAAACAAAACTCCCCTTTCTTTTGCAATACGTCCAATCTGCCTGATAGGCTGTATGGTTCCGATTTCATTGTTCGCAGTCATAATAGTAATTAATATGGTTTCTTTTCTTATGGCATCTTCCAATTCTTTCAAATTAATTCTGCCCTGTTTGTCTACGTCCAGATATGTCACCTCATATCCTATGCTTTCCATATATCCTAACGTATGCAATACTGCGTGATGTTCAATTTTTGATGTTATAATGTGATTTCCTTTTGTTTTTAATGCTTCCGCCGTTTTTAAAATGGCCCAGTTATCACTTTCTGTTCCCCCTGAAGTAAAATAAATTTCCTGTGGTTTTACTCCTAAGGTTGCAGCGATATTCTTTCTGGCTGTATCCATGGCATCTTTGCTTTTTACCGCAAACTCATAAATAGCGGAGGGATTTGCGTACTGTTCTGTAAAATATGGTAACATTTCTTCCATAACTTCTTTTTTCATTGGTGTTGTCGCAGCGTGATCCAAATAGATATATGGACTCATATTATTACCTACCCTTTCATATATTAAAAAAAAGCTGTGAAGAAACAATAAAAATGGTATCTATTCTAAAACAAAATAAAATAATATCCGCCACCATAGTCCTTACAGCTGCCGGAGTTTTAACCCGATGTTTCGGCTTTGTTAATAGAATATTCTTATCACAGTTAATCGGTGCGAAAGAATTAGGAATTTATCAAATGATTACGCCTATCTATATGGTTGTTTACAGTCTGACAACCTACGGAATCACCACTTCTTTGACAAAATTGACTGCCGGAATCCTTGCAAAAGGAGAACAAAAGGATGCAGAAAGATTGTTAAAAAAAGCTGCTGTTCTAACTTTTCTGCTTTCTCTTTTTGCTTTTTTTATCGTGTTCTTTGGCGCTGATTTCATTTGTACCTATATTCTTGGTGCAAGTATGCTTTCTAAGAGTTTAAAAGTTTTAGCTTTTTCTTTTTTTCCTGTAGCATTAAAGGGCTGCATTCTGGCATATTTTTTAGGAATGGAGAAATCCGGTGTCCATGCCAGTTCTCAATTATTAGAACAGATTTTCCGAGTAGGATGTATTTTTTTATTCGCTTACTGCATTCCATCCATCTCCCACGATGCTTTACTGGCGGTTTATGGGCTTGTTATGGGTGAGTATACTTCCTTTCTGTTTTCTTATTTTTACTTTTTAAGGGACAAAAAGAAAAATAACCTTAATTCATCCTGCATAACTTCCACTAATATACATCCCCAAAAAGTGATTGTTACAAATACGACTTCTGGCATAAAAAAAGAGTTTGAAAAAGAGTTTGGATTTAGGACTTTCATTCATCAGTCCATTCCTATTACTGCAAATAAATTCTTCATCACTCTGTTTGCCAGCATAGAAGCTATCTTGATTCCAAAAATGTTATTGCTTTATTATCAGGATTTACAGATTGCAATGGAAGAATATGGACATTTAACCGGAATGGCTTTGCCATTTTTACAGTTTCCAGCTACCATCACAAATTCTCTTGCTTTAATCTTACTTCCTGTCGTATCAAAAGAAGCCTCTTTGGAAAAATCCAAGAGACTTCAAAAATTAACACGATATTGTACTTTTAGCTGCTTGCTTTTAGGTATTTTTTGTACCGGATTTTTTTATCTTACCGGACCTTTTCTTGGAGAATTTGTATTTCACAGCTCGGATGCCGGAAATATGATTCGCAGATTATCCCTTTTATGTCCATTTTTATACCTGTCATCTACTATGGGAAGTATTTTAAACGGGCTAAACCGTATGACTTCTTCTTTTTTATACCATCTGCTTTCCATCGGTCTGCGTACTTTTATTATACTTATTTTTGTACCTGAATATGGGTTGAATGCTTATTTTATAGGAATGTTAAGTTCGTCTTTTTTGCATAGTATACTTCAGTATGCGGATATTAGGAGAACTTTAGCAAAGAAAGAGGAATATAAGTAATTCTTTTATAAGAGGAAGTCGTTTTTCGTGTTTCCTTCTTTTCCAGAAGTTTTCCATATGCATCGTAGGAGTAGCTGTCAGTAAAATGGAGTGCGGTGTTTTTTTGACACCCACTACTGCAATCCATATGCATTTATTTTTCTTTGTTTTAAGCTACTTCTTTTTGTTTTCGTCGTAGGTGCTGGTAGTTACATTTCCCATGGCATTTACGGTTTTTTAGGATGTTTCCATAAGCATTGTAAGTGTAGGTGTCTGTTACCACGGTTGATTCTCCGCTTTGTAACTTGCTATATGTATCCCAGCACCATCTATTTAACAGATAGAAAAGAGAGAGATTTTTAATGATTTAGAAAATCAAATATTCAAATATACAACCAAATTAAAATTAAATCACCTCTTGACTATTATAACAAATATGGCTTCTATGATTGTCTGGTGGAATTCTTCGTTTATGGCAAATAGTGAAACATCTGCTTCTTCCAGACATGCTAATGTTGCTACTGCACCAATGGTTAAGTTCTCCTTCGTAGGTATCTTTCTTGGTGAAGGTTCCTGTGAATGGATTGGGTATCTTGCTCTTAGATAGTATAATCCGTTTCCCATAACACCATCAAATATTACAAATACTTTACAAAATTAGTTGTACATATTTCAAAAAGTAACTTTTTCGATAAATATTTCCATTTTTTTGTACTTATTTATTAGTGATTCGTTAATACAATTACAAAAAATATATGAATAATAATCGTATCCAAACTCGATTTGTATAGATGAAACCTCATCCTCAAATCTACACCAAAAACATTCCCTTAAAATCAATTTTATGTATTCCTGCAAATCATTTACTTTAATTTTTTTATCATTCGCCAATGAACACATTATTTTTTCATCTTCCATAGACAACTCTAATCCTCTTTGCTTAAAAAGTTGATTTATCTCACTAATTGAAAAATAACACTCTAAATCTTTAATAGCCACCTCACTAACCCCATTGCTTTTTAATATATCTAAATATACTGCACAATATTTCTCTTCAATACTTAAATACTCTTCTTTCAAAAAAATATGCTCATTGTATATTTTCCCGATGTCAGTATATGAAGTCCATTCATTCTTCATAAAAATATCTTTATCATCACGATATTGTGGATTATATTTAGTAATCCGATATTTATACATATCTAATCTCCTATTCTATTTAAGTCGATATCATATGTTCCCATTCTGGTTGCTTTTCTAGCTAAATTTTTAATTGAATCAGCCATCTTCCAATAGCCTCCATTATGAGAATCTACATCTGGTGTTATAAATCTATTTCCTTTCTTATAAATTGGCTGTCCATGTGATTTTTCGTTTATTTTTCTATATCCAAGTTTCTTAGCTACCTCATCTGTTTCTTTTCCCGTTTTTTGTTTGTTATCTTCTTTAGTTTCAGATTCGGTTTTAGCAGAACTTTTTCCCTTTTTCTTTAGCAACACATAATCTCTTAATGTTTTCTGGTCTGGAATCGGAGTTACCCATATTCCAATTCCTGCTTCTCCATATCCCGGAAGTGTTTCTATCACTGGTCCTGGTGCCGGTATGGCTTCTATGATTGTCTGATGGAATTCGTCGTTTATGGCAAATAGTGAAACATCAGCTTCTTCCAGACATGCCAATGTTGCTACTGCACCAATGGTTGCGATTACACCTGTCTGATATGTTTCCAT
>JAFQBM010000060.1 GCA_017399685.1 Lachnospiraceae bacterium | reverse complement strand
TCAAGGACAGATAATAATATGGCGATATTTGTGTCGTTAAACAAACCACACAGTAGACTAACTGAAAGAAAGGTGCATCCACATAAGTTCAGAAATCACATCTTTTATGAAATCCAAACTTTCCGGCGAATAACACTAAATCACGCCATTCGCCGATGATTAAAGTTTGGATTTTATTTTATCTTTTTAATCCACAAAAATCCATTAATGAGCCATCTGTTTTTTTCCATTTCTTCGAAACTTTTTTCTCGGCTTCATTTTCAAGTGTTGAAAGAGCCTTGATTTTATCTTCTGTAGTAATGTCCAGATATTTCATGGTAGTTTCTAGATTCGAATGTCCAAGTAAAAAGCTTACCTGAACGACACTTAATCCATCTTCGATCCAATGAGAAGCCTTGGCATGGCGAAATTGATGGGCATGTGTATTCAATGGAACATTTGGACATTTTTCATGAGCTTTCTTTGCATATTTTTTTATTCTTTTATCAAGAGCTGCTTCAGTGAGTTTTCCCTTATTGCTTCCAACTCTTGAATAGAATAAATAGTCATCTGGCTTGGGGGCATCTCCATGAAACTCTTTAAGATATACTTTCAAATGAGCAACTGCTCGTGGCAGTAAGTATGAGGTTCTGATTTTATCACCTTTCCCATGTAGATTAATATAGGGCTTGTCTGCTGATAAATTTATATGAGATATTTTTATGGAACGAATCTCATCTAATCTGCCTGCTGTGGCATAAAGCAATGTAAGAAACACAATGTCTCTTTTTCCTGTTCTGGTATTTAAATCTGGCGCTTCTAACATAGCACTCACGGCATATCTGGTTAATCCTGTCACTTTTTTCTTGCTTGTTTTTTGACGCTTGACCTGCTTGGCCTGTTGGTATAAATACAATAACTCAACATCCCTTGCACCAAGATATTCCAGAAATACACGGATAGATGCTAGGCGAACATTACATGTATCTGGACAGCATCCTCTTTTTTCTTTCAGCCAACTTATCCAGCCTTCGATATAATCTCTTTCAAAATATTTACGGTTGAATTGATTCGGTGTTATCTCTTTTTCAGCTAAGTATGTCACATATAAAATCAACGCATCTTTGTAAGATTTTATTGTACATTGGCTGGTTGTAAGAAAAGAAGGTGCATAATCATTTAAAAAATCCGATATATATTTTGCAAGCTGGTAGGCTTCATTATTCTTCTTCATAATCCACCTCCGGCACAATCTCATTGAATCCAGACTCTGTCTTTTCCAGAATTGTTTCAGCCAATCCTGGTACTATCGAATAATAATACAAAGTAGATTCTATCCATCTGTGTCCCATGGATTTTGAGAGATAATGAAGTTTATCATCAAATTCAAAAGCATCTCCATCCCAACTATTTATATTTGTTATTGCATAGTGATGCCTTAAATCGTATGCAACTGCCTTTACAGATCCATTCGCCTTTTTCCATAACGCTTCAAAGTTATCCTGCACCCAGTCACGTGTATAATGATTGCCTTTGTATGATTCAAAAAAATAAGTTCTATTAGGTTCATACTGTTTAATTGCATCATCATATTTAGAAAGAACCGGTATAATAGATTCATGCAGAGCCACGTAGTGTTGATCATATCCTTTTGAAGCTCTTATATTTAAAACTCCATGGGTAAGGTCAACATCCTCAACCTTTAACAAACGTGCCTCTGTTGTTCGAATACCACTACTATATAAAAGTCTGAAAAATACAGGACAGGTTAGTTTTCTAATTGCTGATACACGACCATGCTTTTGAGACGGATTTATATGATCACATTCATAAAAAAATCTACACAATTCTTCATCTGTAAATGCATGTGGAATATACTGTTTCTTTTCTTCCTTTAGTGATGCTGGAGATATAACGTGTGTAAGATTTCTATCTCTTAAATAAGTTATGAAAGCCTGTATTACTAGAATTCTACAATTGTAAGAGCGATTGCTTTCGGTGTCTCTTTTAGTACACCATTCATTAACCATCTTTTGCTGTAATTCCTGACCAGGATATTTTTCTTCACAATAATGGTCAAAGAATTTTAGATTCATCCCATATGATATATCATTCCATGAACCCGAAGCATTCCGATAGGATACAAATCTATTTATTAGTTCAGAAAATCCAGATATATACTCTATCATTATTCAAACACCTCCTGACACACTGGATATCTTTCGATACTTAATGCGCATTCGCGAAGATGAATGATATCTGAAAAAAGATAGTAATCCAAAGAATTAGGATCTGCATGACCTAATGTTTCACTAATTACCGGTCTAGCGACACCTTTTCCAATAAATGATGTTGCAAGATTATAACGAAATAAATGAGTTCCTCGACGTTCCCCAGAATTCATTCTGATATTTGCCGCATCATAGATTTTTCCAGAGATATAGTACAGTGCCTTTGGCTTTAAAGGATCATATGGTTTTTGCTCTGATAAAAATATATGAGTATCACTGCTGGCAGGTCTTTCATTTGATATATAATCATATATAGCATTCCCGATTGTTGGAGTTAATGGCAAGGTTAGATTAATTCCGGTTTTTTCTTGGGTTAATCTTATTTCTTCCGAATCCCAATCTATATCATTAAACTCTAGAATTGCTATGTCGCAGCCTCTTAAACCCGTAAAAAACAAAAGCGTTGCAATGGCTTTGTTGCGAAGCGATAATGCAGAACATTCCGGCTGAATGATATCATGAATAGCTTTTATCTCTTCTGACTGAAGGTATGGAACAGTTTTTCTTTTAGGTCTGATTTTAGGCATATATGTATGAATACGATATGCTTCCTTTGAATAATCTCCCAAGTCAGCCTTAAATACAGCCGAAATTTCTTTTTTGTAACAGCTACTAGTCCAAGCGTTCCCATCATCACCTACAAAGAAGGACAGAGCATCCTCTTCTGTAATAGTTGATAATGAAGTATGCCCTAATTCCTGCATTTTTAGAAGAAAACAGGAACCACCGGATGCATTTCCATATATCGTGTGTTCTTTTAAACCACGTGCTTTATCAGCAACACAATAGGTATCAATTACTTCTTTAAACTCTGGACAAAGAAGATGATAGGAACCTCGTTTAATAAGTGGTTCCTGTCTCCTTCGATTAGGAAATAGGTTATCTTCCTCAAAGCGTTTTAATATTCCATAAAAAAGATGGTACCTTCTCTTCATGTCATAAGATGAAGTCTGTTCACTTCTTATGAAGCATGCTTGTTCATAAGATAAAATTTCTTTGTAGTCGTGATTGTTAAGAATCCAATTGATTTCAGTTTTTAACAATCTAATATAGTGCTTGGAATAATCGTCAGAAGTCATGTATTCCAAAAGTTTAGGATAAGTTTCTTGTAGTTTTTTAATATCCATTTGTAAATCACCTCCGAAATATACATCGGTGATTTATCAAAATAAAATCCAAACTTTTTGAGTCATCAATAAGCGAATAGTGTATACTTTATATTGAAAGTTTGGATTTCATAAAAGATGTGATTTCTGAACTTATGTGGATGCACCTTTCTTTCAGTTAGTCTACTGTGTGGTTTGTTTAACGACACAAATATCGCCATATTATTATCTGTCCTTGA
>JAFQBM010000003.1 GCA_017399685.1 Lachnospiraceae bacterium | reverse complement strand
GCTCCAGGAATTCCACTGGGTGGTCCGGTCGGGACTTAAACGGTTAAAAGTTACGTTATAGGTACTGGAGGGCACTTTGGCACTCCAGGTGTTACTGTTTACTTTCGTCATAATGTAATGGTCATGACCGTAGGTGTTGTCTACCAGTTCTATGACCGCATTGTCATTTCCAACCCACTGTTCTGCTGTGTTGTCCACCAGATACAAAGTGGTGTAGTTTGCCGCCTGTACGGCAAAATTCTCCAATCCGAGATTGGTGAAAACAAGAGTCAGTAACAGTATCAAAGATATGATTCTATTTATTCTTTTTCTCTTTTTCATTTTAATCCTCGCTTTCATTGTAATTATTTGATTTTTCCCCTTAAATTATATATTTTACTCTCCACCATCAGTAAAAATCATATTTGCCACTCTAATTTGTTTTTAGATAGAGTGGAAATATTTTCATATCATAGCATAGAAAATTCAAAAATTCAACCTTATATTACCATTTTCTACATTTTTCTTCCTTAGTTGTATCTTTCATAGAGATTACATTTTTCTTCTTTAATGATTTATATAAAAAACAACAGCCCATACCATTTCAATCCCTGAAATAACATGAGCTGTTGCTCTGTGCTAAATATAAATGTTTTTATAAATATTCTTCCTATATTATATTATGATATGAATGACAGAAATAAATTTTCTCACTTGCTTCTATCATGTCACTAAATTCCAAATCCTTCCCTTACATCAACGCAATAATCCGAACTGATTTATCCTTTGATAAATCGATAATTTCTCCACTTTCCAACTGAATCATAGGGTCAGGAGGTGAAAATTGATTAATATATTTAATAACCCCCACCTGTCCGTTCGAAAGCTGAACATAATGATTTAAATAACTTTGTACAATACCGTTTAAAAAAACCATAAGAAATTTAGGTTCATAAAGCTGAAATCCTCCATCCTGCAACATTTTTATTACATCAAAAGGGCAAAGTCCCTGGCGGTAAACCCGATTCGCAGTCATGGCTTCATAAATATCCGCAATGGTGACAATCTTCGCAAAATCTGTTAAAGGTACAGAGGGTGGAAGATTTGGATATCCACTGCCGTCACATTTTTTATGATGCATTAATGCGGCAGATAAAATTCTGCTGTCTACACCTTTTTTCTTTAAAAGATTAAATCCTAAAACGGGATGCTGTTTGATTATCGCAAACTCTTCGTCCGTCAGCTTTCCCGGTTTTTTTATAATTTTAGGATCGATAGAAAGTTTTCCAATATCGTGTAAAAGTCCGGCAACGGTAAGTAGCTTTAAATCTTCCTGACTATATTGCAGCCATTTCCCAAAAACATTACAAATAATAGAAACATTAAGGGAATGGGCATAAGTGGAATCATCATAATGTCTCAAGTTATGCAAAATATCAAATACTTGTAAGGAATTTGAAGCCAGACTTAAAATATCAGAGGTAGTATCCATTAATTCATCTACATCCACTTTCTTCGAAGTAGACGCAATTTCGTGAAGTTCAGTATGAAATGCCTCTAAGTTGTTGTTAAAATGTTTCGCAAACTCAAAATACTCTTCACTATTTACGATTCTATTCTTGTACTTTTCAGAAGCAACAGTCTGAATTGGTGTTTCTGGCGGTGATTCCTTATCAGAATCCTCCCCGGCCTCTGGTTTCAAAATTACTTCTGTGGATTCTGAAACACCCTGATTTAAATTTCCTTGTTTTTCATTTTCCTGATTTGAATCTTCTTGTTTGGATTTCTCTTCTTTTGAATTTTCTTGTCTTTTATTGTTTTCTTTTAAACTTTTAATTTCCTCTACCTGGTCAAGGGTAATAATATTATCATCTAAAGCACTCTGTATATCATCATAAATGGCAATGTAGGTAACATTGTATTTTCTTATGGCATTAATTTTCTGGCGTGTGAGGATAGTTCCAATTTGAAATAACGTAATTTTGTTCGGTGAAACTACGGGAGCAGACAAAATCATACCAGGCAAAGCCTTGCTAATATGAAGTCGTTCTTTTTTCATAGCATCCCACCTCCCGTCTTGTCTACTTTGATACAATACACATTGTTTTTATATACGAAATATCAAAGCGATTTTTGTTTCACTCATATATGGAAAAAAGGACTCGATGGACAAGTCCTTTTCTGCTTCTTCCGTTCTCTAACCATTTTAAATATACCATGAATGCCTCAAATATGCAAGGAAAGAATGGGAAATCCAATGTGCTGACAGACTATGGAACAAAAAAAACATAAAAATAACTTGACCGAATAAGAACTTTGTTGTAAGGTAGAGAAGATAGAATAATATATCATTATTTCTCTTATTCAGAGTGATGGAGGCATAAGGGCCTATGAAGTCACGGCAACCCCAGAGAGTTCTGGAAGGTGCCGACCTGAGCGAGTGTAAATTCGAGCAATGAGAGGATTTGAACAAAAAATCAAGTCCGAATATTCGGGCTTTTTTTCAACTTATGACTAAATGTGTGCCATATGCACCAAAAAAACAAGGAGGAAACAAAATGGAAAAAAGATTATTCACTTCTGAATCAGTAACAGAGGGACATCCGGACAAAATCTGTGACCAGATTTCAGATGCGATTCTTGATGAAATTATGGCTCAAGACCCTATGAGCCGTGTAGCTTGCGAAACTTCCGTTACCACAGGACTAGTATTAGTAATGGGTGAAATTACTACCAAAGCTCAACTTGATATTCAGAAAATCGTTCGTGAAACCATTGATGAAATCGGATACAATCGTGCAAAATATGGTTTCGATGCTCATACTTGTGGAGTAATTGTTGCGTTAGACCGTCAATCAGAAGATATTGCCATGGGTGTTGATAAAGCCTTAGAAGCAAAGGAAAATAAAATGTCTGATGAAGAATTAGAAGCCATTGGTGCCGGAGATCAGGGAATGATGTTTGGTTATGCAAGTAATGAAACAGAAACTTACATGCCATATCCTATCGATTTAGCACATTCCTTATCCAGACAATTAACTAAAGTTCGTAAAGATGGAACCTTAGACTACTTAAGACCAGATGGAAAAACTCAGGTATCTGTAGAATATGATGAAAATGGTAAACCAATCCGTTTAGAAGCAGTGGTTCTTTCTACACAACATGACCCGGAAGTAACTCAGGAACAAATTCACGAAGATATTAAAAAATATGTATTTGGACCAATCCTTCCAGCAGAAATGATTGATGAAAATACCAAGTTCTTTATCAATCCAACCGGAAGATTCGTAATTGGTGGTCCAAATGGTGACAGTGGTTTAACCGGACGTAAGATTATCGTAGATACTTATGGCGGATATGCCCGTCACGGCGGTGGTGCTTTCTCTGGAAAGGATTGTACAAAAGTAGATAGAAGTGCAGCTTATGCAGCCAGATATGCAGCTAAAAATATTGTAGCCGCAGGTCTTGCTGATAAGTGTGAAATTCAGTTGTCCTATGCTATCGGTGTTGCACAGCCTACTTCTATTATGGTGGATACTTTCGGAACCGGTAAGTTAAGTGATGAAAAAATCGTTGATATCATCCGTGAAAACTTTGATTTAAGACCAGCAGGAATCATTAAGATGTTGGATCTTAGAAGACCTATTTACAAACAAACTGCAGCTTATGGACATTTTGGTCGTCATGATGTGGATTTGCCATGGGAAAAATTAGATAAAGTAGAAAACTTAAAGAAATATATAGACTAATAATAAGTCCAGGGTTTGATAAAATCCTGGACTTATCTAACTATTACAAAGAAGGTGAACCTATGAAAATAGAAATGTTATATGAAGATGATGACTTACTGGTGTGTGTAAAACCTCAGGGAATGCCTGCACAAAGCGATAAGTCCATGGAAGTAGACTTATTAAGTGACCGTAAGACCTATCTGTTTGAGAAGAACGGAAAGAAAGAAGAACCTTACCTTGCCATGATTCATCGCTTGGATCGTCCAGTGGGTGGTATTATGGTATTTGCCAAAAACAAAGAGGCTGCTGCAAATTTAAGCAAGCAAATGCAGGATGGAGAAATCTATAAATATTATCAGGCAATCCTTACCGGTACACTAAAACACGAAGAAGGTACTTTAGTGGATTATATGGTAAAAGATGCAAAAACCAATATCAGCAAAATTGTAAAAGAAGGAACCAAAGATGCGAAAAGAGCAGAACTTTCCTACGAAGTACTGGATGTAATGGAAACAGACGAAGGTATATTAAGCTATGTATTAATCGCACTTGTTACCGGAAGACACCATCAAATCCGTGTCCAGCTGGCAAACCAAAAGGCGGGAATCTGGGGAGATACCAAGTACAATGAAAAGTTCCAAAAAGTAAAAAGAAACTATAAACAAATCGGACTATATTGTACCAGAATGGAACTGATTCATCCTACCACGGGAGAAGAAATGGTCTTTAAATGTGAACCGGAAGGAGAAGCCTTTGACCTTCTGGATTTGGAAGAATTCTAGAATTATCAATTAACATCTTTTTATATAAAACAGGATCTGAAGCAAAACGGATGATGCTAACCCTTGTCCCCCATGATTTGCGGAAGTTCCTGTTTTTCTATGGAAGAAAATCTATGTTTTTTTACCATAGTAAATATAAAGCTTAATTCTCCATGACATATGTTAAATAAACATATTGATTTATCCTATCCCTTCTATAATGAGCCTACGTTTGGCTATCCTGATTTCATCTCCTTCTCTTAAGCGAACTGCCTTTCCAGTTTCTATCTCTTTTTCATTCAGAAATGTTCCATTGGTAGAATTCAAATCTGTAATAAAATACATACCTCCTTCAAAGGAAATATCGGCGTGCATCCTGCTGACCCCTTTTTCCATAATAGCGTAATCACTACCATCCTTTCTTGAACCTATAATAAAAGGAAAATGGTCTAAAATAATCTGTTCTTCTTTTTTTCCTATGCAAATCAATTTCGGTCCCGACTCTTCATACAATACTGTGGTTTTATTCTGATTGCCGAATTGATTTTCCTTCTTATCAAAACTATATTCCTCACTCTTTAACTCTTCATAAAAATAATCTTCCTCCTCATACCATGAATGTTCCTTAAAGCTCTCACTTCTTAATATGGCCTTTTGCATTTCCTCTTCTTCCTCTTTGGCATCTGCTTCTTTCCTTGCCGCAAGAAAAGACATTCCAAAGAATCCTAAAATAAGTAACCCCAAACCTATCATTCCCTTGAAATTCAATCCCCTACTCATCAAAAGTACCACCAGATAAGTAATACAGACTCCTACTACAAGATCAAATACCAAGGCAATATACCACCATTTTCCTCTCTTTTTCTTTTCATGATACCCTTCCTCTTCCATTTCTTCTTTTACAACATCTTTTCTGTTTTTGTTTACTGGATTTGCTTCTTCCTCCCAGTTGTTTATATTCAAATATCTTTTTTCCCTAGCTACCCCGTTTTCTATGGGATTCTCTATTTCCTCCTCATCATCTGACGGTACAGCACCAAACAATTCATCTAAAATCTGTTGATTTTTTCCACGATTTCTACTTTTCTTTTCTACTTTCTCTTTCCCGCCTTCACTAATATGAAAAATAAACTCTTCCAGATCCTTTAGGGTATAATTTTCCTGCCTGGTAATCCGGTAAAGGCCATAAACTAAAACCACTGCATTCTGATCCATATGGTCAATGGCATCCATTAATTGTTCCATCAGGTTTCTTACCTGAATTCCAATGTTTTCATGATATCCTGGTATGTAACACAAATAGATTTCTCTTCTTTCTAACTCTGTATATATGGCATCTAGGTTAAGATAAACGCTATCTTCTTTTAAAAAATATTCTTTTAATTGTTTCAGGGCATTCAACAGACCAATTAAAATTTCTCTTAACTCTTCATACCCTATGGCTTTTAAATCCAAAACCCGTTTTAAAGACTGTTTTGAATTTACACAATAACAATACTTTCTATCCTGATTGATTCCTCGTATCTCTAATTTTAGAAAATAGGACAAATCATTTTGAAGCATCATTTGTGTCTCATATTGTTCCTCTTGTACTTCAACATTTTCGATTTGCAAATAATTCCGAAATCCATCTCTGACTAATTTAAATTCCACGCTTTCACTCTCCTGATTTCTAACTACAATCCACTAATTCCTCTGATTCTCTGAACTGCTGTTTCTATCCCATCCAAAGAAAAATAACTCTGATGTTCAAAATAAAATCCATGTACTTCACCTTTTATAGAGATTCCTCTGACACCATTTTTCTCTTCCAGAGTCAGCTCATATTCCACCTCGCCAAAGGTTCCGTCCTGAATTTCCATACCAATATACTCTTTCAACT
The DNA here is from genome assembly GCA_017399685.1 of Lachnospiraceae bacterium. Classification (GTDB taxonomy): domain Bacteria; phylum Bacillota; class Clostridia; order Lachnospirales; family Lachnospiraceae; genus RGIG1668. Next base: position 71,432 of record JAFQBM010000003.1, on the reverse strand, counting down.
GCTCATTGGTAAGTTCATACGTCTGGGAATTGCATCCCCATTGATAAATAATGCTGTTTATATACGTCACGTCATGACTGTAAAATCCTACCTTCATGACAATTAAAATCACAAATAAAAACATAGGAATTATGGCACAAGCCTCTATCGACATGCTTCCTTCTTCCTCTTTCAATCCCCATTTTTTTGACATCTTGAACATTTCGCCATCCCCTTTATCTGATTTTCCCTTACAATTCTTACCTTTCGACTTAAACTTCCACATGCTAAGCTGTTGTGATACTTATCACTGGTATCCGTACAAAAAACAATAGTTCCGCTTTCACTTCCTTTACAATGAGAACAGACCGTTTTGCCCAATGTTTCTGCTGTTTCTTTTAACATAGGATTTTTACTGATGTTCAGATAGGTACACTGACCATTTGTATGATATACACTTTCATTTTCTGCTATGTAAACATAATTCCCTAAATCCTTTGTATTGTCCTCGTATGAAAATCCATTAAATGCCTTCTGCCGGATTTCATCATAACAATGAATCTTGTAATTACCTATAAGTGGAAGGTCTATTCCGATTTTATAGCTGATTTTTATTTCCCATTCTTTTGTTCCACTATGATATTCCACACTATCGATGCGAATGACTCCACGGATATTTTCCGGATATTCCGGAAGATACCCCTCAAAAATTCTACGCACTGCATTTTTTGTCACCGGAGTTTCCCCTATTTCCAATGCCAAAGTTTTTCCTGTTTCCTGCAGTGCATGATTCACTTTATCCATGGAAGAATACACTCGTCCTAAAGACAATATGCCACAAATAGCAAATAATAACATAGGTAAAACAAAAACCGCTTCCACCGTCATAGACCCCTTTTCCTCGCAAATATTATTTGCTAATTTTTTATAAGAAAAGCTGACATTGTTTCGTGCGTGGAGAGGCTCGCTCTTAATTTTTTTATTTTTTGTTTTCTTTTCCATTTTTTCTTCTTCCCTTATAAAAACATCGTTATCGAAAACTTATAAAAAGTAAAAGACTTTTTTGTTTCGTTCCTACTTCTTCGTGTCTGCTTGTGTGTTTCATTTAAAATGCCACACACAATTTTTTACACTCCATAGGCGTAAATTCCTCGTTAACGAACAAGTACTAAATGCCAATACATATTTAAGGAACTTTTTGTTTCTTGCAAGGTTCCAGCAATCAATCATCAGACAGTTTCCTAACAAACTACCCTTGTTGGACATAGGATGTTCGCTAATCTAGAACTTAATTTCTGAAGTTCTTTTTCCTTTTTTATCATGTTTCTTGTTTTATAACAGGTATCTCCTTTCTTATTTTTCTCGTATTTTCTTGCAATGGAACGCTGTAATCTGCGTTTCCTTTTCTCCAATTTTTTCACCTTTTCCAATGTTTCCACATTTTTATATGTATCCTTACCCAAATAATAGGTCGGACCTTTTCTTTCCTGTTTCATCTCCCTTTCCCTGCCATTCTCTTTATGGATGCAGTTTTTATCCTTTTGACTGCTTTCTTTTTCCGATACCATTACTTCTACTGTTGCATACCAATGGTTTCCATCAAAAGAAAAGCGGATATTTCCATGTGAACCATCGACAGGAATTTGACCGTGTTGTGCCACTCTTATCTTATTTATCCTTTGTCTGTTCTTCCTGTTACTAGAAGAAAGACTTTCTACTATAATATGAGCATGCGTAAATTGCACCTTTGTTTTTTCCTGATAGAAACCAGGCAGACTTCTTTCTTTCTGCTTAAACTTAGGACAGTTTGTGACTCCTGCCAAAAAGTTTTTATAAGCATTTCCTGCCTCTTTTATTGCCTGTGTCTTAATAGCTTCTGGAATTTCAGAAAGCCAACGATATGCTTCTACCTCCTTTAACTGCATAAATCTCTCTTCCAGTTCATCAGCAGAAAGATATCCCTGTCCCTTTTTATGATTTTCCCGTTCTTTTCTCAATGCCCAATTGTATGTGTACCTGGCAGCATTGGCATATTGAAACAATTTTGTTTGCTGTTTATTGTTCGGTAACATCATTACTCTGATTGTCTTTATCATTCCTTTCACCACCCTGCCTCAATATTCCACCTGATAATAAGTAAATAAGTGGTATAAATCTTCTCCCCCAATTTCAAAAGCATTATATTTACGGTCTAAATCCAGTTCCGCCTGGGCGCTGAATCCATAGATGCAATTCTCTAAGCGGAAATTATCATATTCTAACCGCAGATTATATTCCATTAACTCCGCTATGGCAGAATAATCTACACCTCCTGACCAGCGGATTACACAAAGCATCATAAGATATTGGGAATAATCAAATCCTTCCTTATAAGAACCTCCTGTAGAATCTTCAGCTATATTTTCAATCCTTAACCGAAAGGTTTCCTTTGTTTTTGTTAATGGAACTTTTCCTCCAGAAAGCAGTGCTTTTACATCACTCACCGACTCTGCATAAGCCAAAGAACATAATATTCCATATTTTGCGGCTTTGATCGCCAAAGGGCCTCCCTCTGCTGTCAATGCAACAGCAATTGACTCTGCCTGGGCGCAAAGTTCGGCATTCCCCAGCACATATGCCAGATTAAATCCATATCGTATACCGATTAAGTCATTTGCCACTGCCTCCAGATTGGCTTTATCACTTTCCTTCTTCTCTAACAGGTACTCAATTTCATACTTCAACCCGGTTTTTCCTTCCTTCTCCTGTCCATACCATCCAAAATGTTCCATGGCATATGCCACCGCATTTCCTGTATGATTCTTAATATTCGAAAAGTCCATACTCATAATGTCAGGGAAGGTTTCTTCCTGAAAAATATCAATTTTAGGAATAGAACCTGTATTCACGGTTATTTTTTCCGGGTCAAGTTCTAAATTACTAAGTTCTTCCGGATTTTCCACTACAATATTTAAAATTCCATTTTGTAAAAGCTCCCGAAGACTTTCTCTTGGGTCGATGGTTCCTTCCACCTGATCCTCTGCACTATACTCCTTACTTACATCCGAATAATCCCCTTGACTCTTCGGTGTTTCAAAAGCCATTCCCAGCATATTTTCCTTTTTGTCCTTTTTTCCCTGCTCATCAATTTGTAACTGTAATCCATATAATTCCTCCTGGGTTAAGGTCTTAACTGAAGTCACCATAGTAGTGACTTCACTGTCCCCATAACTTCCATTTCCCAAAAACTGATCCTCGGTAAATCCTTCCAGTCTGACATTAAAATATCCGTCACTACTTTGACCATAGTTCTTATCTACCGCCAAAATCCCATATCTTTCCCAGAGGGGTATATTATAATCTGCCAAAATACTTGTCATGCCACTCTCTAAACTCCGTTTCATTCTACTTTTGGCAGTATTTATATAAATTCCTTCTATTAATGCGAAGAAAAACACCAGTAATACTAGAAATATCAAGGCGGAAAATATTGTAATGGCTCCTTCTTCATCCTTCCACATAGATTTGGAATTTTGTTTCATATTCCTATTATCCTTCTTTTTATTTTTTTCTTCTTTCTTTTTTTCCTTTTTCAACTTTTCTTTTCCTCTCTTTTTCCGGCAGTCACCAAAGACTTTCTCTCACTTTACCTTGCTTCTCATATTCCGGACTGCCGGACTGAAGTTTACATCTCTTTGTTCAGGAGTTTTTAGATGATTTTCTTTGCAGACTTGTTAATACTCTTGAAGATTTTGCTTACCAGATCTGTTATTTCTTCGTTGAACATGACTACCAAACCAACCAATACTACAATAATAAGTACTACTTCCACGACTCCCATACCGGTTTCTTCTTTATAAAATCTTTCTAACTGTGACATATTTCTCACCTCCTAAGCCACTGATGTAGTAGTTTTTAACGTCCCTCTCCAAGGACATAATCATTCGGGGTGATTATACAAAACTTAAAACTGCTGGTACCAGAAGAATCAACATTACTGTGATAAGCAAAAGAATCATAGGAAACAGAAGCTTTGTACTGGCTGTTTCTCCAAGCTGCCTTGCCCTCTCTTTTCTGTGTTCTAATGCCGCATGTTCCTCCTGCTCCAAAGCTGTAAATAAATCTTTGGTTCCCATGCTCATATTCTGAACCACCATAGAAAATAATTTCCGGTATCTTGCCATATTCAGCCTTTCACCTAATTCGCTGTATGCTTCTCTTTCACTGATACCTGAATTCAACTGCCGCATGGTTACCAGGATTTCCTGATACAGATAATGATTCTTTTTTTCGTTTTTCTCAACCAACTGCTTAAATGCTGCTTTCATAGTCATTCCTGCTCCTAAAAGCAATACCAGCTGGTTCAAAAATACCGGATATTCATAATCCAACTGTTCTTTCCTTGCCTTCTCTTCCTCTTTTCTCGACTGCCATTCCTTCGCAAAGAAGTAAGCACCAACGCAAAGACCCATAATATAAACAAAAACCACCGGATTTTTTCCCTGACCGGTCAGCCAAAAGTCTCCCTCTGTAGCCGAAATCACTACGGTTTCTTCTTTTTCATGCTCTTTTAAATAATTCTCAATCTCGTTCTTAAGCTTCTGGATTTTCTCTTCTTCCTGGGAATATTCTTTTGGATAAACGGTAATCTGCCATACAGATTCTCCTAATTCTTCTTCTGCATAAGAATAAGTAGCATTAATATTAAGTACTTGGGGTTCTGTTAATTCCTGATTGTTTACAATCCCCTGATTTGTAACTAATTCAATATCTTCACTTTGAAAAGAAATTTCGATATCATTTTCTGGAACTTCCACAACAAATTGAAGGTCACTTCTTACTTCCTCTACACTTTCATTCTCACCTAAGAAATGGCTTTCCACATATTCTTTTGCCTCCTTATACTTTTGATTTAATTCGCTTTCTGAATAAGAAAATTCCTGCACTTCAATGATTACAGTCCCTATCTTCTGTTTTTTCTCATATACCGTAAAATCATAATATGCCTCCCCCTCTCCATAAGCATTTCTTTCTATTACGATATCCTTTTGTTTTTGATTTTCCAGAATTTCAACCGCTAACGCCATAACGTTGGTAATGAAAAAAACAATTAAGATTCTATAGATTGCCTGCATCCATTGCTTTTTTCGCATCTCAAGGAAAGCCTGTTTTGACATAGTAGGAAGAATTCTTTCCCTTTTTCCTCTTCTTTGTTCTAATAAAAAAATCTTTTCATATATCCACTTTGTCAAAGGATATAATAAATTCTCATCCTTTTTTTTCGAAGTTCCACTTCCCTGATACTGGGTTTTGCTATAAAAAAACAAAATCAAAAACAGCATTAAATTTATCCCTGCAATCAACTTTCCTCCCACCTTTCTCTTTACAGTTAAACCTTGATATCCATAATTTTTTCTGACCAGAACGCTGCCAGAAGCATCACACCTAAACTTAATGTCATTACCACAACCCCAACCATATTGCCATATAACACACTAATATATTCGCCATTGGTCAATCTAAGATAGAGAACAATCAATGCTGGAAACAAAATCATAATTCTTGTTTCCATTTTCTTTGCTGCTATCATAGTTTCTATCTCTTCTTCCGTTTCAATTTTCAGACAGATAGAATGAACAGACTTTTCTATAATACGAACTAAATTTCCCCCGCTTTTTTTCCCTATTGCAACTATCTGGGCAAAATTTTCAGCCTCTTCAAGCTGACACTCCTTTGAAAATTCCACTAGTGCCTGTTCCAGGGAAGTATTCATTTTTACTTTTCGCAAGGCTCTTTCCAGATAGGACACTAAAATGCTTTTTGCTCCATATAAAATTCCCAATTCTTTTTTTGCCACCCAGAACGCATTTTCCAAAGAATAGCCTGCGTTTAAAGCTCCGGATATAAAACCTATCATTTCACGGAACTCCTCCAACATCTTTCTTTTTTCTTTTTCCTTTTTTACCTTGTCCATAAGCTTTCGGAATACTTTGAAACACGGAAGAAAACAAAGAAATGCAATCCAGCTTTCATAAAACAAATAAGAAACCGCTGCATCCAACAAAAGAAAACAAACCATATTTCCAACCATTTCAAGTGATATCTTGTTTTTCATACTCCAACACCCTTCCTGCCATTTGTAACTTCTTTAAATTTTTAAGTTCATTCTTCTTTTCAAGATAACCCTTTACTTTTCCGTCTTCCTGCCCGGTTTCCTTAAACTCATATAAAGGTCTGGTCAAAATTTCCTGGTCTTTTACTCCCACAATTTCGATGATTTCTAATACTCTCCGGCTCCTGTCCCTTAGTCTTCCTAAATGAACAATAATATCAATGGCAGATGCGATTTGCTGTCTGACTGCCGTAACGGGCATATCCACTGCCATCAGTACCATGGTTTCCAATCGTTTCAACATATCACTTGCTGAATTAGCATGTCCGGTACTTAAAGAGCCATCATGTCCTGTCGCCATAGCTGCAATCATATCTAAGGCTGCACCATCTCTTACTTCCCCCACGATTATTCTGTCCGGGCGCATTCGAAGACTCGATTTAATCAAGTCTCTCATAGAGATTTCATTCTCACCTTCAATATTGGCATTTCGGACTTCTAACCGCACCAGATTTTCAATCTGCATCAGCCTTAGTTCTGCGGAGTCTTCAATAGTAATAATTCTTTGGTCTTTGGGAATAAATTGCGATAATGCATTTAGAAATGTGGTTTTTCCACTACCGGTTCCACCGGAAATAAAGATATTGTACTTACTTTCTATCAGAATTTTTAGACGTTTCGCCACAGGGGCATCTATGGATTTCATGGCAATCAATTTTTCCATGGTAAATCCCTCTTTTGCAAATTTACGGATGGTAAGAATGGAACCATCCAAGGAAATGGGACTTAATAATACGTTCACTCTGGAACCGTCACTAAGGCGGGTATCTACGATGGGACTGGCTTTGTTTACCCTGCGGTTTGCCTTGGCTACGATTTGTTGAATGACATTTTCCAGTCTCGCCTCGCTTTCAAATTTCAAATTGGTGCGGTATATTTTCCCATCTTCTTCCACAAAAATCTTCTCATGCCCATTAATCATAATTTCTGTAATACTATCCTTGGATAACAGCTGGGACAACACATCCAGTCCCCTAAGTCTGTGAAAAATGTCTTTACGCAGCATAATTTTATCTTTTACACTTAGGAAATGTTCTTTGGAATACCAGTCCAATTTTCCATCTATCATTTTATAAATTTCATCATCCTGAACATCCACAGATAAATCAAGTTCTTCTAATATTTCCTCCTGAATTCGTTTTTTTAGTTCTTCCATTCCATCCCTCCTTCGTTTCGCTCCTCACTAACTTAACCCTTTCCCCGTATGTTCATGTTCCCACTCCATTTCTTTTTTTTCAGCATATTCAACCAGCTTCTGGGAAAAAAATGTTTCCTTTGGCACTCTGATTTTCTTTCTTATATCGGGATTTAATTCCTGCATGTGGCTTAAGAGATCTTCAAACCGTTCCAACTTTTTTACACTGATTTCATCTCCCAAAACAGGAAGATACCAACGGCCAAACAGAGAAAGAATTCGAAAATCATTCAGACATCCATTGCCCATATCTACAACAATCCGCCCGAAGAACCCGGATTTCTTTAGTTGTTCCAGAAACCACTGAAAATCATCATAACTTAACACCTTACTGTCTAAAAAAGAGCGGGAAGCGCTTAAGATTTCCCTGTTACCATTTCTTACCGCCAATGCCTGAACCTTTGATACCACGGTTTCCATTCTTTCTTTTATGGCTAATATAATTTCTTCCATCTGACCTTCTTCCTCTAAAGAAGACACTTCCTCAAAGGAAAGATATAAATTCGGTTTTTCCCCATTAAGACCTGCCAAGGCCATGGAAAATGCCGTCTTTCCACATCTTCCCAAGGGTGAATATACCAATATCATACGACTGGATTTTTCTCCTTCCATATATACAGCATCCTTTAAGGTATAGTACAATGCCTTTTTCAGACTTGTACCGCTTTGGTATTTATATATCTTCTTTTCTCTTTGCTCTGACGGTACTGCTTCTTTACTTAAAAGAACCACCCTCTGCTGTGCCGGAAAAACATTCTCCTCACAGCTTAAAATCAAAGAAACCTCATTCTTTTCTATATATTCCAACGCCTTTTTTAGATTACTAAATCCTACCGCCAGAAAGGGAAAGGAAGAATCCGAATTCATATACTCCATCATGGCCATAAGGTAATCTTCTTCTATTTCATAAATTAATATGTAACACTGTTTCAAACGTTCATTCACCTATTTCCTATTCTTTTAATGATTGCAAATATGCAAAGTGCAACCCGATATTTTCATTTTATCTACTTAAAGATAATGTAAAATAACTGCACCAAAAACCCCTATAGAAAAATGCATGGCATTTTTATACTGGTCCTGTTCCGGTTGATAGTAGGGTGGCACCTTTCCGGTTTTTAGGGCATTCATACAATACCCAATAAAATATGAAATTCTGCTTCGAAAATTCTTCTGAATAATAAGTTGAAAGAAAGATATTACTGCTGCTATGACAAAAGACTGCCATATCACAGCGAACATAGATGTTCCAAGAAATATGCCTGTCATGGACAATAATTTAATATCCCCTGCTCCAAGCATATGCAGATAAAACAATAAAAATAAAATCACCACCGGAATCAACATTCCCAACAAAACATCTGAAAATGCAACAGTTCCATAAACAAACTGATAAATAATGCCGGTAATCATACCAATCCCTATCAAAGAGTTCGGAATTCGGAAATAACGGATATCATAATACACCGCCAGTCCCAGTAAAATCATCAGATATATCAAACATTTTCTCCTTTCTTTTCATTTTTTACATTCTATCACATAACTTTCATTTTGTCTATACAAATTTGTAATTATTTTTTAGATTTTTTTCAGACACAAGCCCTTTCCTTTTTTATGATGCAGTTTGTGAATCATTTTGGTTTATTTTTGTAACTTTATTTGTCCAATTTTTATGCATAATTTTCCCACTTCCTGATTAAGATATATATTAAAAAGGGATGTATTATGATGACAAAAACGAAAAAATCCACAGAACCTCTCACCTATAAAGAACAATTATTAACAGACATCCGTCAGGCCGTCTGCACTCTGGATACCGTTTTCATTCAATTAAACAGTAACACCGACCCAGATTTAATTGACTGCTATATCTATGAATTAAAAGCCGCACAAAAAAGATACAAATACTTATTAGAGCAGGCAAGAAAAAATGGAATTACAAATCACACTGAAATCTACTAAAATACAAAAGAGAACTACAGTTAAAATACAAAGTGTGCTTTGCACACTATCTCAAAAGTTCGTTACATACCCCTACGTAATTCTGCTTAAACGCACCACCAGGCTATGTGAACAGTTTTCACATAGCCTGGGTTCTTATTAACACCTTATATAAAAAAGTACTCGGGAAACAAAATCTTTCTACGCCTCGTTTCCTGTTTCCTCTTTATCACTTGTATATCTATCAATCATTTCTGCTATATCATTGATGCTATATGGTTTTGCAATATAATCATCAAACTGTGCCTCCAAAATACGTTCCTTGTCTCCAAACATCGCCAATGCCGTTACAGCAATAATCGGTGTCCTTTGTACATCATTGATTTTTTCATAAGAACGTATGATACTTACGGCTTCCAAGCCATCCATAACCGGCATCTGAACATCAAACAGTGCAATATCGAACTTCTTCTTCTGGAATAATTCCACTGCCACCTGTCCATTCTCAGCAATATCATAAGAATATCCAGCCATACCCAGTAACTTACCAATTACCAGCTGGTTTACCGGCTCGTCTTCTGCCACCAGAATTCGAATACGTTTCTTTCCCTGTATTGCAAATACTGCCTGCTCTTTTTCTGTCTCTTCCCTACTGGAACGTTCTACTACTTCCAGTGGAATTTCAACAATAAAAGTACTTCCTACATCTTCTTTACTCTGGACACTGATATTACCGCCCATTAACTCAACAATCTGCTTTGTAATGACCAGACCCAGACCGGAGCCTCCATACTTTCTTGTATTAGACCCATCTACCTGGCTAAAACGTTTAAATAATTTATCTTTATTCTCTTCTGCAATACCAATACCGGAATCCACTACTGCCATACGAAGGATAATGTTGCTTGGACCTTCATCCATAAATGCCACCTTTACTCTGACACCGCCGGTTGCAGTAAATTTAATGGCATTGGATAACAGACAATTTAATACCTGTTCAATTCTTTGCGCATCCCCCTTTAAAATCTTCGGCATATTTGGCACAATATTATAATCCAGGGTAAGTCCCTTATCTGCCGCAATCGGAACCTGAACACTGACTGTATTCTCAATGACTTCATATATATCAAAATCATCAATTCGAATCTTATATTTTCCAGACTCTAATTTCGTGAAATCCAAAATATCATTAATCAGGCGAAGCAGGGTGTCTGCACAATTTTGTGCTGTCACAAGATTATCCCGGTAATCGTCCTGCAAATCATCCGCCATCAAAGTAAGCTGAAGCATTCCTAAAATTCCGTTAATCGGAGTACGGATTTCATGGGACATATTGGCAAGAAATTCGCTTTGTGTATGGTAAGCCGCATTGGCATCTTTAATTGCCTTGGAAAGTTTTTCCTGAGTCTCCTTCTCTTCCGTAATATCCGTAAGCACCATATTTAAAATATCTGCTTCATTCTTATACATAATGGTGTTGAAGACTTTTCCTATCTGTTCTACTTCAATTTCTACATTTAAAATTTCTTCTTCCACCGCACTCTTATTATAAACCGCAAACCAGGCATTCATACTTTTCAGTAATTCATTGTCACTCCGACTAAGATAAGTATTTTTGCATTCCTCTTTTGTCACACCGAAATAGGACATAAACTGTGTATTTACGTCCAACAGTTTATACAAATCTTCCCCTCCCAGTGCTTCATTCGGGCAAATCTCAGCCTGGGCAAAGCCGATTGGCAGTCCCATAAATAATTTCTTGTATTTTTTTCCGGCTGCGGCTGCCAAAAATTCATCCTTCTTTAAAGCATCGCAAAAAATACAGATTAACACCGTAAGAAAAATCATAACAATGCATAAAATCACCAGTTCTTCCGGTTGCATCCGCCGTTCTGAGATAGTATAGGAAAAATTGAAAGCATGCAACAAATTACTTGCCAATAAAGTAAGAATTTCTGCTATAGTAGTTAAAATAATGTATAATTTCCTTTGTTGTAGAATTGCCAGACAAATCGGTATCAATAAAATGCAATTTAAAATAATCAAATCATAATGCACAATCACCAGATTCAAAAAGACATAAACAATCAATGCCTGCATTAAAAAGGACTTTAATCTTCTTCTCTTCTTATTTACTCTTCCTATTATATAACACAAAAAAATCTGCAAAATAAAAGGTACTAGAATGACAATTTGAAAATAATCTACCAGATCCCGTCCATCCATGAAATCCGAAGGTCTTACTATCAAATAAAAATAACACAATTCTAATCCAATCGAAAAAAACATTAAAAAATAAATGATTCTTTTCGTCAATACATCCCATATTTCATTTATATTTTTCTCTTTCTCCATACTCATCCTGCTTTCCTCAATTTCCTTGACTATTTCCCATCATCTCATTTAAATCTCACTGGCTAGAATATTTTATCTAAGACTATTTATCTTTTGTCCTCTATTATTCTTTGTTCTTTTCTGCCAGTTCACAAATATACTCCATTAACGGCTCCCTCAAATTTTCCCTCTCCAATGCAAAATCTAAAATAGCCTTTAAATATCCCATTTTATCGCCTATGTCATAACGCCTTCCTTTAAACTGGTAAGCATAGACTTTTTCCTCTTTCATTAGCTCCGCAATGGCATCCGTCAGCTGAATTTCTCCTAAAGCTCCCGGTTTTTGCTCTTTCAAATGCTCGAAAATGCTTGGAGACAAAATATATCTTCCCATAACCGCCAGGTTTCCAGGTGGATTTTCCTTTGGTTTTTCAATGATATCCTCCAAAGCATACAATCCATCCTTCTCCTTGCTGGCAGTCTTAACAATTCCGTACTTTCCCGTTTCTTCCAAAGCTACTTCCTGAACCCCTAATATGCTGGAACCGGTAAGTTCATATTGTCTTATCAGCTGTTTCATGGCAGGTTCTCCTTCCCGGTTCACCACTACATCATCCCCCAGCATAACTGCAAAAGGTTCGTTTCCTACAAATGCCTTCGTACACAAAATAGCATGTCCTAATCCCTTAGGCTCCTTCTGTCGTACAAAGAACAAATCTGCCATTTCACTAATTTTATGTATCATTTCCAGTTCTTTTGTCTTTCCGGAACGATTCAACCGCTCCTCCAGTTCAAAAGTCTTATCAAAATGGTCCTCAATACATTTTTTATACGGATTTGTAATAATCAATATTTCTTCAATTCCACTTTTCACCGCCTCTTCTACGATATACTGTATGGAAGGTACATCCACAATAGGAAGCATTTCCTTAGGCATTGACTTCGTAGCCGGTAAAAATCTGGTTCCCAATCCCGCTGCCGGTATAATAGCTTTCTTTACTACTTGTTTCATTTAGTCCCTACTTTCTAATATCTTCATTTTCCCCCTTAAGAACAGACACAAGGGACAATTCTTAAGCAGGTTACCCCAACAATATAAAAACACTATTACATTCATCATACCTTATCCCGACAAATTTTACAAGGAGGCGTCTTCTACTTCCCCATACATCAGATTTTTCCTGTTATTGTTCCCTCTCTTTCTTTCTTCTGAATCCTCTTAAGACATAAAATAAGAATAAAAATAAGAATACTGCTTACAGATATAATGATTCCTTCTTTTAAACCTATAGGAACAAATTTTATCACTATCTTATGTTCTTCCTGCCCCTCTTCTAAAGGTTCCAGTTCAAACCCTAAAAAGGCATCTGCCAGAATTCTTGTATCCTGTTTTTCTCCATCTACTGTGACTTCAAATCCATCATCATAAGGAATAGAAGTAAAATAAAGCCCTCCCTCTTTATCCTGACTGGTACACTCTAAAACATTTGCATCCAACTGTTTTACACTAAGCTGATTCTCCCTAAGAATGTTATAATAAGTTTCGAAATTTTCCGGATGATACTGGGCTATGCGTGTTCGGACATAACCGGAATTTTCTCCATTTGCTTTCATTTTAAATTTCACCGTAAGAAGCTGTCCTGCCTCCACTTTACCAACATAGACACATTGCAAAAATAATCTTCCGGAAGAAATCAAATCAGAATCCAGCCATACTACAACTTCACTTAAGCTCGTTCCGGAAGGATAAATATATAACTCCATGTCTTCTTCTATCGGAATCTGCATGGTAATAAAAGCTTCTTTTGTATCACTCTTTTCGAAAGAATAATGGGTTCCTCCCTTGGATTCTGTAGTTACATTACTTGATAATTCAAGCGTAGAATCACATGTTACAGTTGTAAACAGTGGATCTTTCTCTTCGGTCATTTTCTCTGCCAGCTGATTTTGAACTTCAAAAACCGTTCCCAGTCCTTTATCAAAATAACGAATATTCGGACTTACCTTAAAACCAAGGGATAAAGGATACTGGTTTTCATACACACCAACAGTTCCAAAATCCTCCACCAAAGAAAAAGTATTCAAATGTAAATCGTCTTCTCTTTTTAACGTGTACCGGACACCTAAAATGGAATCTGTAAACTGTGTTGCACCCCTGTATAAATGTTCATTGGTTGCAGTATAGAATCCCAATTTTCCTAATGTCCGAACCGTATCTGCATCTGCCGTAGAACCAAACAAAGAAATACAATTCAAATTATGATAAGTCGCCTCATCCAAATACTTGCTGACATTGAATTCTGTACGATAAAAATCCTCTTTTAGTCCTTCTTTTATGTATAACTTGGCTGCTTCCAATTCTTCTGTTTTATTATATTTTTCCGCATTGGAATAACCACAGTTTAAAATACCTGCTACCCCAAAAACGGTAACTTCCACACTTAACAATATGGTAAAAACTATCGTAAACCCAGTATTTTTTATCTTTCTCCATTTTGCAATACAAAATAGAATCACATAGATAAATACAATTACCAGACTGATAATAAAAATAGCTGACTTTGCTGTTGGATTCTCCTTCCAGAGATATACAATAAATCCTACTGAAAACAAAAATCCAAACCCATATCCGTACCATGGAACACTCTTTCGCTCCTTTGTCACCTCATATCCTACCATCAGCAAAAGGAAATTACACAAAAATACCATACGGTTCGGAATTCCATACTGATTATGAAATCCATGCCAGATATAATTTAATAATTCATTCTCATAACTTGCATAAAAAAATAGAATCAGTGCAGTTATGGTTATTTTTCGATACCAACTGGTTTTTCTTTTTAATAAAAACATCGGCACCAAAAAAAGAACTATGACAGAACAATACAAGTTTGCCTTTCCATCCAAAGGGTCTGTGGTAATAGGCATATGAAAGGCCAACTGCGAAACTAAAGTCTCCTTGATAGTACCATACCATTTCCATTCCGGAATTTTACTTGTTATGGTCTCTCCGGAAGAGGTCATCATAATTCCCCAGTATGCAGGAAGCAGCAACACTGCACTAATTCCTCCTCCTAGTAAAGAAGAAACTGCAAACCTCAATCCGTTCATAACAAATTCTTTTATGGAAGACGGTTTGAAGGTAAAGAAGAACAACACAAGAAACAAACACACCATGAAACCCATATAATAGTTACAATACAGGCAGTATGCCAAGGTAATTACATACAAGGCAATCTTTTTTTCCTTCATCAGCCGTTCCATACCAAGTATTACTAATGGCAGAATATAAATACAGTCCAGCCACATGATATTCCAATAATATCCCATACAATAACTGCTTAAGGCATACGCCAGGGAAAATCCTGCAATGTAAAACTCTTTTTTTCTTCTTTGGGTCAAATCAAATGTTTGGTCCGTTTCTTCCTTCTTCTTATCTTCCGGTCTATGTATTAAATAATAAGCAAAGAATAAACCTGCCAGCAATACCTTCAGGTATACCAAAAGACTCATGGAAAAATAAAGTTTTTCCTTTGAAAAAAGCAAAACCAATAGATTCACTGGAGCTGCCAGATAATAGGTGAACAAAGAAAGGAAGTTATTTCCCATTCCTACACGAAAGCTGTATAGTAAGCTTTCTCCATTCTTTATCTTTTCATAATACTCAGAAAAGAATGGAATATATTGATGCACACCATCTACTATAATAAGAGAATGCTCTTCAAAAGGATATATCTTATTTACTCCCCACACAATCCCGAAAGCAATGGTAATCACCAGCGCAATCCAGAAGTAAATATAATTATGCCTCGCATTTATCAAAGACTGTTTTCCCTTCAAACGCATTCTTATCATAATCTTTTTTATTCTTTTTTTTATTTCTTCCCACATTATTTATTCCCTTTCAAAAATACAACAATAACTCAAGATAATTCTTCAAGTACAAACTTACAAATTTCCTATTTTTCCGTTGTTTTGCTAAGTTTTCCTCTTCGAATTTCTCACCTTTTATATATTACAACAACAAAATCATTCTCACAATCTTTTTCTTCTGCAAACATAAACAAAAAATATATTATTTTTCAACAAAATTTATAAATAATCACTCAAAATATTTGCGATTTTCAACAATTTATGATATAGTATTGATAATACCATTCTAAAGAAAGGAGTTCAGTATGTTTAAGAAAGCAAAAGAAACGAAGAACAAAATTACAGCTATAAAACAAAACGAAACTGCTTCCGAAGGAACTTTAGAAAATGAACAAATTTCCCTAGATGTGACAGAAGACAGAGCAGAAACATTGGAAGAAGAAACCTTTGCCAATGTTTCAGATGAAGAAATGGATATTTTAACAGGTGCAGTGCTTGCTGAATCAAAGGAGGCTGAAGAAATATCCACCCAAAAGGATTCAAAAAAGAAATGCAAAAAAGAAAAAATAAAAAAAGATAAAAAGGAAAGGCCGAAGAAAAATCTCAAAGAAAAGAATAAAATCTCAAAGAAAAAGGCCAAAACAAAGAACAAAGAAGAAATTCCCAAAGAAAACTCTACAGAAGAACAAAACGGAGAACTTAAGACGGAATCCCTTATAGCGGAACAAAACGAAGATGTTATGGCAGAAACCCTTATAACAGAACAAAATGGGACAACCGAAACCAAAACTCCAAAGAAGAAAAAGAAAAAAGTAAAAAGTAGTAAATCTAAAAAGAAACGTAAGGAAAAAGAAGCCAAAAAATTTGATCCAAATAAGAAACGTTTTGGTATCAAATTAAAATTACTGCTCACCGTACTTCCTACTGTTTCTGTAGCAATTTTAGTTTTATTGTTTATTACCTATAATTCTTCTCAGAAAATTATTCTGAACCTTGCGAAGAAAACCTTAACCTCTGAGTCCCAGGCAAATACCCAGGAGTTAAGTGTATGGGCTAACAGCATCATTTCTGAACTGGAAATGTACAAAACTGCTATAGAATCCGTAGATATGTCTTTAGAAGACAAATCTAATTTTATGAAAAAAACCGTGGGACGCAATGACTCTTATCCAAACGGTATTTTCATGGGAAGTGCAGAGAACGCTTATGTATCCGGAACCCAGATGGAAGAAAATGCTTCTTTTACTGTTGCGACGGAAAAATGGTTTCAGGCTGGCCTTCGAAACAGAGAATTTTCCTTCGGTGAACCATATTACAAAGAAAGTGATGATGCCTATTATGCTACTGCTACCTGTACCATAACAGACGCCCAAGGTATGATTTGGATTGGTGGAGCTGATATTTCCCTGGAATATATCTCTGACAAGGTATCTAATATTAAGATTATGGATGAGGGTACTTCCTTCTTATACGATATGAGAAGTGCCACCATTATTGCCCATCCGGACTCCTCTTTCTTGTCTGCTACTTTATTGGACGACGGGCTGGACTCCTTATATTCTAATATCAATGATGAGCTTTATGAGATTGGATATGGACTTCGTGAAACCACTGGTGATGCCGGTAACTACATGATTGATATCCAGCCGGTAGAGGGAAGTAATTTCTTATTAATTACTTTCATTGAAGAAGAAACCGTTTTACAGGATTTAAAATCCTTGCAGACTTTGGTCATGCTTTTAATGATTGTAGGTATTGTCTTCATCGGAGTTTTAACAGAACGTATGGTACATATCATTATTAAGCCGGTAAAATGCCTGACGAATGCACTTTCAAAGATTACCACCGGAGACTTTTCCGATGACCTGACCATTAGAGGAAACGATGAAGTATCTTTAATGACATACAGTATGCAGAACTTCATTGAAACCATGCGTGGAACCATTTCTGATATCAATATGGTATCTTTGGAATTAACCAATCAGGCAGGGGAAAGTGCTGACATTGCAGAAACCATTCGAAATTCTGCTACTACACAGGCAAATTCCATGAACGACTTAAATCTTACTGTAGAAGAATTGGTAAAATCCGTTTCTGAAATTACAGATAATACCTTAGCTTTAGCCGAAGTCGTTATGGATACCAGAAACAACGGTCTCCAAGTAAACGATATCATGAATAGTACTGTTTCTATTTCAGAACAAGGAAAGTACGATATGGAACAAGTAACCCTATCTATGGATAACATCAAAAAAACAGTTACCACCCTTGTGGATTCCATTGAAAGAGTTAGTACTTCCACCATTCAAATTAATAAAATGGTCAGCATGATTGGTGATATCTCCGATGAAACCAACTTACTTTCCATTAATGCAGCTATTGAGGCCTCCAGAGCCGGTGAAGCCGGCAAAGGATTTGCAGTGGTTGCAGGACAGATTCGTCACCTTGCTGATATCAGTGCAAATGCTGCGGCAGATATCACAAAATTAACGGAATACATTAACGAGTTGATTGCAGAGGTAAAAGTTCAGGCAGAAGTTTCTTCTAACGAAATTCTGGACAGTGGTATGAAGATTGCTACCGCTTCCAAAACCTTTGACAATATTTATGAATCCATTTCAACTTCAAGCGGTATTGTAGGACAGATGATTGAAAAGATTAATACTGCGGATGATGTTGCTACCTCTCTTGCAGGTATTACAGAGGAACAGGCTGCTGGTGCTACAGAAATCCACCAGACCACTACTTCCCTTCTTGAACTTGCAAACCATGTAGCCGAAGACAGTTCTTTAGTTGCACAGATGGCACAGAACTTAACCTATACTGCGGATGACTTATCCGATCAGGTACATAACTTTACCATCGAAAAAGAAGGCGAATGTGTCGCAGATATTGCAAAAGAACTGCTTGCTCAATAGACAAAAAATGTATGTTTACATATCCTCTATCTTAATATAAGATAGAGGATATTCTTATTCAAGGAAAGGAAAAATGTGAATTACCATGAAATTTAGACCATGTATTGATATTCATAACGGAAAAGTAAAACAAATCGTAGGAGGAAGCCTTTTAGACCAAGGAAATCAAGCCAAAGAAAATTTTGTTGCCACCCAGGATGCTGCATTTTTCGCACAGCTTTACAAAGAAAAAGGATTAAGCGGAGGACATATCATCCTTTTAAATAAATCCGGTACCGAAGAATATGACATGGATTTAAAGCAGGCTCTTTTGGCTTTAAAAGAATACCCTGGACATCTTCAAATCGGAGGCGGAATTACACCGGACAATGCTCCTTTCTTTTTAGAGCATGGAGCCTCCCATGTAATCGTTACTTCCTACGTTTTTTCCAATGGACAAATCCACTACGAAAAGCTGGATAAATTAGTATCCTCTGTTTCCAAAGAACATTTGGTATTAGATTTAAGCTGTAGAAAGAAAGATGGAAACTATTATATTGTAACAGACCGCTGGCAGAATTTTACGGACGTGGTATTGTCCCCGGAAACCATCCGGGAATTAAGCAGCTATTGCGATGAATTTCTGATTCATGCCGTAGATGTAGAAGGAAAGGCGAATGGCATTGAACAGGAGTTGGTAAGCCTTCTCGGCAGCACTGCCTCCATTCCGGTTACATATGCAGGAGGCGTAGGAAGTTTTGAAGACTTAGTCTTATTAAAAAACTTAGGAAAAAATAAACTGGATGTGACCATCGGAAGCGCCTTGGATATTTTCGGTGGAAATATGGAATTTAGTAAGGTATGTGATTTTATGAATGAATAAAACATTGGCTTTTTCCCCCTTCTTATGTTATAGTGAACAAAGTAAGCAAAATTACAAAGAATTCTTACTTTTTTTATTTGAAAGGTGGCAAATTATTATGAATACCGGATTGGAACAATCCATCAATCAATTTATAGAACATAAAACCAACATAGAAAAAAATATAGTCTGGGAATATGATTTTAATCTTTGTATCTCAACTTTACTTTGTGTACGATACGAAAAAACATTAGAACCTTTAAAAATAAAAAGATACAAAAATATGATGCAGAAAAAGACAAAGGCTTTTTCCAATTATCGTGGAGTCATTGGTCTGCCTTGTGCAACTTTGCTTTCCTTTTATGAAAACCCTCAGGAAGTTTTTGATGAAACTATTTCTGCCAGTAAATACTTACGAAAAAACAACTTTAAAAATTCCAATTACTTTTCCTTTGCCCTACTGCAAATGGGAGAAAAACTTATCGATTTGGATGCCAAAACCATAGAGGTACGGGTTACAAATCTTTACCAGCAAATGAAGAAGAAATACAAAGTGCCGACAGATGCATTGGATTATGGATATTTAAGTATTTTGGCTCAGGAAGAAACTGATAGCGAGCAGCTTGCCCATAAAGCGGACCAGTTATACCGTCTTGCCAAAAAAGAGGGGACAGATTCCGGCAACAGTGCAATGCTTGCCAAAATTTTATGTCTCAGCGACTCTGAAAATGAAGCCTTAATCAAGGATGCCTATACCCTATATGGCAAACTAAAAGAACAAAAAATAAAGTTTTCTGATTACTTTACAGGTACTTTTTTAGGTATTCTTACCCTGTTGTCAGAGAATTTTGATGAAACAGTGAAAGACATTCTGGAAGTGAACCAGACCTTACGTCAAAAGAAAGGGATTTCCACCATGTTGTCCGATAAAGGGCAAAGAATGCTTTACTCTGTTCTACTTGTAATTTTAAATTTATCCAACGAAAAGAAAGATCTGGATACACTTAAGAAAAATCAGTTATTGGACATCGCTTTTGCAACTGCTGTTTCCACAGGTGCCGGAATTCTTTCAAATTTCCAGTAAACAAAGAGGTGACACAATGAAAAATCTTGGAGAATTCCGAATTCAGGATTTAAAAGAACGAAAGAATTTTAAATTCAGCTCCTTAAAAAATATTAAAAAAGTGGATGTTACAAAATGGGTTTCAAATAATAAAGAAATTTTTATTGCATTCATATTTATCATTATTTATTCCATCGTTTTTTATCTATTAGAAAAACGACTGCCCAACGATGCGGATTATACTAGTATGTACTGCGCTTTGGATGATAAGATTCCATTTTGTGAATACTTTTTAATACCGTATTACACATGGCATGCATTTATGGTAATTACTGTTTTGTATTTCTTATTTACAGATACAAAGGATTATCTTCGCTCCTGTGTTATGGTATTTGGCGGTATGACGGTTTGCTGTATTATTTATTTCTTTTTCCCAAATGGGCAGAATTTAAGACCTGCTGTGGATACCTTACGGGATAATTTCCTTACTGCAGAAATCATCCGTCTTTGGGAGGTAGATACCTGTACCAATGTGTTCCCAAGTATTCATGTATATGATTCAGTGGCAGCTTTGATTGTAATATGCAAAAGCCGGGAATTCCATAAGAACAGGTTGGTGAAATGGTTAATTGGAGTTTTAGTGTTCTTAATCAGTATTTCTACTGTCTTTTTGAAGCAGCATTCGATTTTAGATGGTTTTGGAGCTTTGATTTTGGCTGCTGTTATGTATGTTATTACATATAAGCTGTTAGATAATAAAATTAGTCAGTGTTCTTTTTTGAAGAAAAATAAGGGGTAATGACAAAATTGCCTGATGGATAATAAAATCAAGGTGGATGACAAAACTTGCCTAATAGAAAACAAAATCAAGGTGGATAACAAAATTGCCGGTATCCTATCCGGTGAAAGTTCCAATGTCCGGAGCTAAAAAATCTAAGCATCTTTATTTCATATGTATAAAACGGACGTAACCGCCCCAACAGAGCCGTCCATGGCTCGGTTGGGGCTTTGTCGGACCTCCATGTCCGACAATTACTGTGTTACGAAAAAGATGCTAAGTTTTTTTACGCTCCTACCAAAGTCGCTTTCACCCGAATAGGATACCGGCAATTTTCAATTTACATTTGATTTTTCCAAAAGTTTTCTTTTCCTATCAAAATACTATAAATAATATTTGACAACTCCCGGCTAGCACCATAAACGATATCTGATGACACCATCAAACCTCGCCCTCTACTCTTGCATATCAAAAACAACCTCACCCGACCGTCTGATAAAACAGCAAACAAAAGATGCTTAGATTTTCTGCTCCGGACAACGGAGCTACACACAGACATAATTATCAAAATTTGACAACAACACACTACAAGACACATTCACATTCAAAAAAATCCCCCATCGAACACCGTTTTATCCCGATATTCATGGGGGGAATTTCATATTATGATATACCAAGTGCGTAATATTCCGAATTACTCCGCTCTTGGCGTTTTCATCCTTATCGTTTGCTTCCTAACTGGATACGTGCCAAAGATCTCTTTAATGCCAATTCTGCCTTGGCAATATCGATACCGGTTTCTTTTCCACTTAATCTTCGTTCTGCACGAATCTTTGCTTCTTCCGCTCTTGCGATATCAATTTCATCCGGCCATTCCACGGATTCTGCCATGATGGTGATTTTATCTTCTAATACTTCAATAAAACCAGCATGTAATGCAGCCTCCTTGATTCCTTCTTCTGTATGAATCCGGATAACACCAGGTTCTACAATAAAGGTCATAGGAATGTGTTTCGGATAAATTCCAACATCACCTTCCGAGGTATGAAGTTCCACAAAAGAAGCATTTCCTTCGAAAAAAATTCTGTCAGGATTTATTATTTTTAATAAAAATGTTCCATCTGCCATTTTTCATCCTCCATTTCGTTACTGTACAACCAGTAACTTACTTCTTCACTCTTGCAAGAACATCATCAATGTTACCTGCATTTAAGAAGTAGCTTTCTGGAATATCATCATGCTTACCTTCGATGATTTCTTTAAAGCCTTGAATGGTTTCTTCGATTGGAACATACTTACCTTCCAGACCTGTAAACTGTCCAGCTACGAAGAATGGCTGGGATAAGAATCTTTGTACCTTTCTGGCACGAGCTACGATTAACTTATCTTCTTCGGATAATTCATCCATACCTAAGATTGCAATGATATCCTGTAATTCTTTGTATTTTTGAAGAATTTCCTGAACCCCTCTGGCAACCTTATAATGTTCTTCTCCAACGATTCTTGGATCCAAGATACGGGAAGTAGATTCCAAAGGATCTACTGCAGGATAAATACCAAGTTCTACGATAGAACGTGAAAGAACTGTGGTGGCATCCAGGTGGGCGAAGGTAGTCGCAGGAGCAGGGTCTGTAAGGTCATCCGCAGGCACATAAACTGCCTGAACAGAAGTAATAGATCCATTCTTGGTAGAAGTAATACGTTCCTGTAATGCACCCATTTCTGTCTGTAAGGTAGGCTGATAACCTACGGCAGAAGGCATACGTCCAAGCAACGCAGAAACTTCCGAACCTGCCTGGGTAAAACGGAAAATATTATCAATGAATAATAATACGTCCTTTCCACCTTTATCTCTAAAATATTCTGCCATGGTAAGTCCTGTAAGACCTACTCTCATACGGGCTCCAGGTGGCTCGTTCATCTGTCCGAACACCATGGTAGTCTTGTTAATAACGCCGGATTCCTGCATTTCGTGATAAAGGTCGTTTCCTTCTCTGGTACGTTCCCCTACACCGGTAAATACAGAATATCCACCATGCTCTGTGGCAATGTTACGGATTAATTCCTGAATCAATACGGTTTTACCTACACCGGCACCACCGAACAAACCAATTTTACCACCCTTTTGGTATGGACAAAGTAAATCTACGACCTTAATACCTGTTTCTAACATTTCAGTAGTAGTAGACTGTTCCGCAAAAGCAGGAGCCTTTCTATGGATTGGCGAAATTTCTGCTGCTTCCGGAGCCGGTTTATTATCAATCGGCTCTCCTAATACGTTAAACATACGTCCTAATGTATTTTCGCCAACTGGAACGGAAATAGGACCTTCCATGGATACTGCATCCATCCCTCTTTTCAGACCTTCTGTTGGTCCCATGGCGATACAACGAACTACATCATCTCCCAAATGCTGGGATACTTCAACTACTAAACGGCTGCCATCTTCCTTCTCAATGTAAATCGCATCATTGATTTCAGGCAAATGGGAAGCTGTAAACTTTATATCTAATACTGCACCGATAATCTGAGTGATTTTACCGATATTTTTATCTGCCATTTGCTGCTTTCACTCCTTTTTAGTTTATTGCATCTGCACCAGCAATAATTTCTGTAAGTTCCTGGGTAATAGAAGTCTGTCTCGCACGATTGTACATAAGAGAAAGTCCTGCAATCATTTCTTCCGCATTGCTGGTAGCAGAATCCATCGCCTGCATTCTGGCACCATTCTCACTGGCAACTGCTTCGGAAAATGCCCCATAAATCAAACTGGAAACATACTTAGGAATCAACTGTTCCAAAGCTTCTTCCGGTTCCGGTTCATAATTCATAAGTGCACCTGAATTTCCCTCTTCCTCCTCTACCTTTACCGAATCCTGATCCATTGGTAAAAGTTTCATCAGGGTAGGAACATGACTTACAGTATTTTTAAAACTGGTATATGCTAAATAAATCTCTCCGATTTCTCCATCACGGTAAGATTTTAATAACGCCTGTGTAATATCTACGGCATCTTTATACAAAGGCTGATTGATTACTTCTGAATAATCCGCTTTGATTTCATAACCTTTTCTTAAGAAGATTTCTCTACCCTTGGAACCAATGTTATAAATAAGCACATCTTCCTTCGGTAAATTTTCATCACTGGTCACTAATTTCACAAGATTGGTATTATATCCGCCTGCCAATCCACGATTCGCGCTAATGGCAATAACCGCCTTTTTATTACTGTCATTCTTTACAAGATAGGGATGATTTATCGCACCTGACTTTGAAAGAATGGAACCGATGGTCTGATACATGGTTTGAAAGTATGGTTTTGACTCTTCTGCTTTGGCTTTCGCTTTCTGCAACTTAACCGTAGAAACAAGTTTCATCGCCTTCGTAATCTGCTGGGTACTTTGAATACTTGACTTACGGCGTTTTATATCTCTCATAGATGCCACAATAATCACCACCAGTCTATTTCATAAATTCAGCTTTACATTCTGTAATAGCCTTCACGATTGTTTCTTCCAATGCTTCATCAATCTGCTTTGTTTCTTTGATGGTTGCAAAAATTTCCGGATATTTTGTATCCACAAATTCAAACAATTCTTTTTCAAAGGTTAAAACATCTTCTACTGCAATGTCTAATAAATACTTCTTAGTGGCAGCATAAATGATTAAAACCTGTTTTTCCACTGGCATTGGCTTATATTGAGGCTGTTTTAATACTTCCTTAATTCTTTCACCTTGAGCCAGCTTTTCCTTGGTGTCTGCATCAAGTTCTGAACCGAACTGGGAGAACGCTGCAAGTTCACGGTACTGAGCCAGTTCCACACGGATTGGAGCAGCCAGTTTCTTCATAGCCTTCGTCTGGGCAGCACCACCAACACGGGAAACGGACAAACCTGCATTTACCGCTGGTCTGAAACCGGAATTAAACATTTCTGTTTCCAAATAAATCTGACCGTCTGTAATGGAAATTACATTGGTAGGAATGTAAGCAGATACGTCACCTGCCTGAGTTTCAATGATAGGAAGGGCTGTTAAAGAACCACCACCTAATTCATCCGAAAGTTTTGCTGCACGTTCCAATAATTTTGAATGTAAGTAGAAAACGTCACCTGGGTAAGCTTCACGTCCTGGTGGTCTACGAAGTAATAAGGACAGTGTACGGTAAGCAGTTGCATGCTTACTTAAATCATCATACACAACCAATACATCCTTTCCTTCTTCCATCCATTCTTCACCGATGGTACATCCGGAATATGGAGCAATATATTGAAGTGGTGCTAATTCTGATGCAGTAGAAGCTACTACAGTGGTATAGTCCATAGCACCATACTCTTCTAATGTTTTAACAATAGAGGCAACGGTAGAAGCCTTTTGTCCAATGGCAACATAAATACAATTTACCCCTTGTCCCTTTTGATTAATAATGGTATCGATGGCAATGGCTGTTTTACCAGTCTGTCTGTCACCGATAATCAATTCACGCTGACCTCTTCCGATAGGAACCATGGCATCAATCGCCTTAATACCTGTCTGAAGCGGAGTATCTACGGATTTACGTGAGATAACACCTGAAGCAACACGTTCGATTGGTCTGATTTTTGTAGCCGCAATAGGTCCTTTTCCATCAATAGGCTGTCCTAATGCATTTACAACTCTTCCTAATAAAGCATCACCAACCGGAACACTTACTACGTTACCGGTAGTCTTTACAATATCACCTTCGTTGATGTTCTTAGTATCACCAAGCAATACAACACCAACGTTGTCTTCTTCCAAGTTTAAAACCATACCGAAAACTTCTGATGGGAATTCTAACAATTCACCCTGCATCGCGTTTTCAAGACCATGCACACGGGCAATTCCATCTGCTACCTGGATTACCGTGCCCACATCATTGGTTTCAAGCTCTGATTTATACTTCTTAATCTGTTCTTTAATCACAGAACTAATCTCTTCTGGTCTTAAATTCATAGAGCCTAAGCACCTTCTTTCCTCGCATCTAAAAATAAACTGCTTTTATAATAAACTCTTCGTCATATTTGCAAGTCTTGTCTTAATACTGCTGTCTACTACCCTGTCATTGATTCTTAATACCAGTCCGCCGATGAGACTTTCATCCACATCGTACTTCACTTCCAAAGAAACATAACTGGTTAATTCCAGCACCCTTGCTTCGATTTGTTCTTTTTGAGCCGATGACAATGTCACTGCTGAAGTAACATATAACTCACCGATTTTCTTATATTCTCTGGCACAATGCATGAAATAATCAAAGATTCCAAAAATTCCGCCCTGACGGTCTTTTTCTAATAAAATTGCCAGAAATCCTGACATTTCCTCTGAAATCTGTCCTTTAAAAACAGTTTCCAATAGAGTAATTTTCTCGTCTTTTGGGATTTTCGGATGATTTAAAACCTTAACCAAATCTTCGTTTTCTTCCAGACACTGCTTGATAAAAACTGCTTCCTGCATCATCTGATCTAGGTTATTTTCTTCCACGGCTAATTCAAATAATGCATTACCATATGTTTGACTTATTTGCTTAGCCATGTATCATCACCCATCTCTTTTAATGTATCCTGAATCAATGCATTCTGCATAGATTCATCCATCTGCATCTTTACCATCTTGCCAGCCATTACTGCTGCCACTTTCACAATTTCCACCTTGATTTCATCCTGAAGTTTATTCTTTTCAAGCTGAATTTCATTGTTGGCTCTTGCAAGAATTCTGGCTGCCTCTTCTTTGGCCTCTTCTACGATATCATTCTCTCGTTTTAATGCCTTCTTACGTGCATTGGAAAGAATTTCTTCTGCCTCTTTGTCTACCTCTTTCATCTTAGCATCATAAGTTTCCTTTAACTTTAATGCTTCTTCCTTATTGGCAGCGGCAGTTTCAAGGTCGTTTTGAACCTTTTCCTTACGGTTATTCAGCATCTTCTTAACCGGTTCAAATAAAATATAAGATAAGAATGCGAATAAGATAAATATGGCAATGCCCTGAAAGCAAACATCCACTAAAAGCTGCTTATCCAGTCCGAAAATTCTTCCGGTGGCAAGCAACGAAAATGTGTTACCATACTGAACTAAATTGGTCACGCTTTACGCCTCCCTTCCTTTTTCTTCCTCGCTCTTTAAGAATTAAAGTTTCTTGAAAGCAGAAATAAAAGGATTACCAAACATTAAAATCAATGCGATAACCAAACTGTAAAGACCGGTAGTTTCGGCTACGGCCTGACCTACTAACATAGTAGAAGTAACCTGACCCTTTGCACCAGGATTACGTCCTACTGCACCTGCTGCATGACCTGCTGCGATACCCTGTCCAATACCAGGACCAAGACCTGCGATCATTGCTAAACCTGTACCAATTGCTGAACATGCTAAAATTAAACCTTCGTTAGTGATATTACTCATAATTTTCTTCCTCCTAAAATAAAATATAAATAGTTACTTTATTCTTCAACTTTCTGTGTAATGAATACCATCGTCAGCATAGAGAATACATATGCTTGGATAGCACCTGAGAACAAGTCGAAATAACCATGTAAAAATGCTGGTATTCCAAGCTTTACTAACCATGGAAGCAATCCATAATATAAAGCCAGTAAAACGGTACCTGCCATAACATTACCAAACAAACGCAACGAAAGTGATAATGGTGTTGCAAATTCACCGATTAAATTAATCGGGAATAAGAATGGCAATGGCTGAAACAAACTGGTAACAACACCAAACTTATTGTTCTTGACATTACAGTATTGAATCAATACGAAAGAAATCAATGCCAAAGAAAGGGTTGTTCCATAATCTGCTGTGGGTGGTCTTAGTCCGAATAAGCCGGAAATATTAGATAAAAAGATAAAAATAAATAAGGCCCCAATATAGTTTACATATTTTGAACCTATTTTTCCCATAGTGGAATGCACGAAATTATCCAGTGTTTCCACAACCAGTTCCAGGAAATTTTGAAAGCCATCCGGAATTTCTTTTGCTTTGTTTAACTTGATTCTGGCAACCACTGCAAAAATCATAATCGTCAGCACAACAAGCAAGGTACATACATGGGTAGTAGTTAAATAAACTCCATCCCCTAAAAAGGTGAGGGGCATTAATTCATGTATAAAAAAATCTACACCTTCTTGCTCTTCTGCCAAAAGCATTCCGCCTCCAGCCAGATTCCCTAAAAAGCCGGCTAAATCTGTTCCCATACGTCTAACCTCCTTTATTTATTTTGTTGTAACTATTCAGAGTCAGGCTCCGAACCGTCACATATAAAATATCTGAATACAACGGGTGATAAAAGTGCTGCCACTTTCAAGGCAAACAAACCAAAAAACACACCGATGCAACTGATGACATTAATATTTATGGCCGCTGCCATAACCAAAAACCAAAAAAGAGAACGTAAGAAACTTCTGCCACGGATATATTTTTCCGCCTGCTCCGCTTCCATTTCCACCGCTCTTTCACAGTCTCTTTGCATCATCCAGGTAATGGCAAACTGCAACGATACACCCAGCCAAAGACCTATGCTAAAAGCTATTTTTTCCTGAACCAACATCAGTCCTATGATTTCAGCCAAAATGCCGAAAAGAACCATGCCAATCCATAAGCTTAATACCGTTCTATCTATCTTTATTTTGTTCCAAATCTTCTTCACTTTGAATCATTTCCTCACTGACTTCCGAATTCGACTCAGATTCCTGTCCAATAGAGCCATCTATCTTCTTTATTACATCGTATGCAGAACGATACCCTGATGCGACTCCAAGAAATAAAAACCAAATCAAAAAATTGGTTCCAAACTTATGGTCCACCCACATACCAAGAGCAAGACAGATACCAACTGCCGTCAACATCGAAATTCCTATCTGGGATATGAGTGTAATATTCTTTAAAAAATGAGCCTGTTTCATTTCTTCTCATCCTTTCCAATATCCCTTCCATTATACCACAAAATTAGCTTTAAGTCCATTCACAAAAAATGTTATCGTCCCCAAAATATCATTCCTGGTAACTCTTCCTAACACCACTTTTTAAATTAAATTTATTATAACATTAATCCTCTTCTATGGCAGCAATTCTTCTGATGTGACGTTCATCCTTTGAAAAAGGAGTATCCAAAAAAGTATCTACAATCTTAAGTGCGTGTCCCACACCGATAACTCTTGCTCCCATGGCAAGGATATTCGCATCGTTATGCTCTCTGGTTGCCTCGGCACTAAAGCAGTCATGACAAAGGGCTGCTCTTACCCCCTTGATTTTATTTGCTGCAATGCTGATTCCAATACCAGTACCACAAATTAAAATACCAAGTTCGCATTCTTTGTTCGCTACCGCTTTTCCCACTGCATGGGCAAATTCCGGATAATCACAGGATTCTTCACTATAACAGCCATAATCCTTATATTCTATCCCTCTTTCTTCTAAATGTTTCATAACTTCCTGTTTCAAGGCATATCCGCCATGGTCACTTCCTAATGCTATCATTCTTTTCCACCTTTCAATCGTATCATGGTTTTCTCTACTAGTCTCTCTAACTCCCGCAGACAATATTCATAGTCTACAATTTCTTTACCATAAGGGTCTAACACCTCACCTTGTTCATTGGCATATTCTTTTATGGTATAGATTCTCTTTACATTTTCATATTCATCCATGACTTTATTCTTCTCAGCCTCCGTCATGGTTAATATCATGCATCCTGTATCAATGTCCTCCTGAGTCAGCTGGATGGTAACATAATTCTTCACGGGATACCCGTGAGCCTCTAAACAAATCTGGGCTTTTGGATTTACCGGTTCCTCAAAAAGCACCACCAGCCCCCTGGACATAACCTGAACATCTTCGATATTCTGGTCTTTTAACAATTTCGCCATGGACACCTCAGCCATATAGCTTCTGGTAGAATTCGTGGTACAGACAAAAATAATCTTATTCTTTTCTAAAACTTCATCTTTCCCCTTTACTTCTATCACCCTATGTCCTGCAGCCTTTAAAAGCCGGTTCATAATGGCATAACCTAATTTCCCGCCTTCAAAACTTTCAGAATAAATGAATTCCATTCCCAAAGAATCAAATTCCCGCAACACCCGGAACAAATTCGCTGCAACAGTAGTATCGTCCTCTCTGGAACCAATGCTTAACACCGTTCCGTTCCGGTATAACGCAGCACTTTCATCTGTGGCAATAATACCTACCTTTTTTCCTTGGGATAACATAACTTCTGCAATGGAATTGATTTCTTCTGCTACCATTCCGATATCATTTCCCTCTACAATGGTTAATTCACCCTTCGGTGCGTAATGCCGGTACTTCATTCCCGGAGCCTTCGGTTTAATATCAAGAGTCAAATCCCCCTGTATGGCAGGGTCTACTTTTACTTCTCCTACCGCGTCTTCCAACATTTCCTTCGTAATAAATCCCGGTCTTAATATCACAGGAACTTCTCCCGTCACATCCAGCACTGTGGATTCAATTCCGATAGAAACACTGCCTCCATCCAGAATCATATCCACCCGGCCTTTTAAATCCGCAATCACATGTTCTGCCAAGGTAGGCGAAGGCTTTCCGGATAAATTCGCACTTGGGGCAGCAATAAATCTTCCAGAAGCTTCGATTAACCTTTGGGCTATAGGATGGCTGGGATACCTTACTGCTACCGTAGAAAGTCCGCCCGTGGTTTCGTCCGGTACACCTTCCTGCTTTTCAAAAATCAAAGTAAGGGGACCAGGCCAGAAAATATCCATCAGCTTACAGGCTACCTCTGATACTTCTTTTGCCAGGTGGAATACATCTTCCTTTCTTGCAATATGAATAATCAAGGGATTATCACTGGGTCTGCCTTTGGCTTCATAAATCTTTGCCGCTGCCTCTTTCTGCAGACCATCCGCTCCCAAGCCATACACGGTTTCCGTAGGAAATGCCACAAGACCGCCTCGTTTTATTATCTTCCCTGCCGAATCAATGGCAGTTTCGTCTATATTTTCGGGATCTACTTTTATCGTTTTCGTATACATAAATACCTCATCACTGTTTCCTTCATAAATATGTCCAGACACCTGGAAATGGTACGCATTCCCTATTTTTTAAGTCTACGCTCCACTTTCATCAGATTTCAAATCATATTAACCGTTACTGTTCGAACAATAACTATTTGCCTTCTTATCAGTATAACACTTCTTTTCTAAAATTAAAACATATTTCTTTTACTTTTCCCATTATTTCGGTAAAGTCCCACTTCTATTTTTTTCGATTCTGAATATAATAATAAAAACCATTGCTTTTTATTTAGAGGCAATCCTATGAAAAATAAATTCTCCAAATTAATTGAGACGAATCTCTTTTCCTGGTTTTCCAATATTCTCCCACAACACAAGAAAAAATATCTTAGTTATTCCTTTCTTTTGTTTTGTATGATTTTATTTCTTGTGGGAATATTAAAACAATCTTTTGTTTTTCCTGCCAGCAACCAGAACAAAAACAAGCCTGTCATTGTGCTGGATGCCGGTCATGGCGGAGATGACCCTGGAAAAGTGGGAGTAAATGGAGAATTAGAAAAAGACTTGAATTTATCTATCGTACTCATTTTAAAAGAACTTTTGGAGGAAGATTATACGGTCATTTTAACCCGTGATACTGACACCATGCTTTCAGATGAAGGCGTCAGCAATAAAAA
This sequence comes from Lachnospiraceae bacterium, assembly GCA_017399685.1. Lineage (GTDB taxonomy): Bacteria > Bacillota > Clostridia > Lachnospirales > Lachnospiraceae > RGIG1668. The sequence goes on along the minus strand of JAFQBM010000003.1, from coordinate 39,679 downwards.
AACTTCTGATTTAAAAAACAGGGTAAAATTAATCAATGAAAGTTCCTGTGACATCGCTATCCTCATTCACCAAAACAGTTTTCAAAGCCAAAGTGCCAAGGGAGCACAGGTTTTTTATCATGCCGGAAGTGAAGATGGAAAGCTTTTAGCCACCTGTCTGCAGGAGGAATTAATTGCCGGAAGTGACCCTTCCAACACCCGTACCATAAAAAGCGACCAGACTTATTATATCCTGAAAAATGCTACTCCTACTGTAGTAATTGTAGAGTGCGGTTTTTTATCTAATCCAGAAGAAGCTGCTAAACTCTGTCTTCTTTCCTACCAAGAAAGTCTGGCACTTAGTATAAAAAATGGAATTGACCGATATTACGAAGAGAAAGAATCTGAATGATACAAGTGTCAAAAGTCAAAAAGTATTTCTGCCCGCAAAAAAATCTTTTTGACTTTATGACACCCCAAAATATAGGAGGCAGCAATTCATAGTATCATAAAGCAATAAAAGGCAAGATGACTCCTGCCTTTTATACCGTTTTATCGTATTTTGTTTGTGGTGGTCTGATAGAATACTTCCTATCCTTAAAAGAGGTACAGGCTGCCTTCTGTCTCCGTTTAGTATATGTGTAAAGCCAAGTACAGACGACAATAGCAACTTTTCAAAAAAGGCAGCCTTACTACCATGCCATTTGTTTTTATGACAGTTATGTGTTCCTTTTTGTATCTTAGGAAATCCTAAGGTTTCCCAGAAAAAGAAAGGTTTCTTTCATAAGGACATGCTGTATGTCAGGGCAAAAGATACCCAAAATGATATGTAGCTTATTTTCCTTTCTTTTAAAATAAGTGTAAATGAATACAAAGACGTTTTCACATTCTAACTGTGAATTTATGATGAGATAATTCCCTTTTTTATGTTCACTTTTTATCTTTTATGATGTTTTTATTAAGGTAATATGGGAAACTTCCCCGAGATTATTCCCAACAGGAATCATCGAGGTTAATTTGTGAGTTATGATTATGAAATGAGTAAATTCCAAATTTTGAATTTACCAAGATAAATCTGAAACGTCAGACACAAAACTGTCATAGAATAATAGTATCATCCCCTTTCCTAAGGGAACCATCTCTTGTTTTGTATTTTACTACAATCCAAAACAATTTTCAAGTACTTTTTTGAATTTTATGTCATCGTTTGTTTCCTTCTCAAGAGCATTCGACTTTTATCTTCCTATTCGTTAGAAATTATGTTAAAATGTATGGGAAGAAAATCATCTTATTATAAAAGGAAGTGATTCTATGAAGATAGAAAAAATAAATGATAAGCAAATACGCTGTATCCTAAATCGTGCTGACCTTGCTGACCGTAACCTTCTCTTAAGCGAACTGGCATATGGCAGTCAAAAAGCAAGGGCTCTTTTCAGCGATATGATGCAGAAAGCCTCAAACGAATTAGGTTTTGAGGTGCAAGACACTCCTCTTATGATTGAAGCGATTCCTATTTCTCCAGATTGTCTGGTACTCATTGTTACGAAGGTGGATGAACCGGATGAGTTAGATACCCGTTTTTCCAGATTCAGTTCTGCAGACCCGGATGAATATTTTTCAGATTATGACGATATGGAAGAGGATGAGGAGGACGAAGAAGAGGATGAGGCTTACTTTTTAGAATCCAATCTCTTAAATGACGACCGTACCGTTCTGGATTTAATGAATGTCTTAGATGCTTCTGTAAATCCGGTAAACTTAAATGACTTTGTTCCTTTAAAGGAAACTCTGTCTCATACTCCTTTTATTCAGACCCTAAAAGAAAAGAAAGAGGAAGAAAAAGCATTAAAACGGCTGTTCCATGTAATTTCCTTTACCAATTTTAATGTTTTAATTAAGGCTGCCCATTCTCTTGGTGCAGGCTACCCGGGAGACAGTATGTTATATAAGAATCCTGCTACTTCTACCTACTATCTGGTAATATATCGCGGAAATCAGGATTCTAACCGTTATCACCACTACATCCATGTTTTATGTGAATATGGTAAATTAGAAACTACATCCTTTGGTACACTTTCTTATTATAACGAGCATTTCACCCTGATGCTCTCACAATGTGCAATCAATGTATTGTCTAAGCTGACTTAAGACTACAAAGTCTGAAAGAAATTAACAGAAGAGAGGAAAAGTGCAATGAGTTACGCAGATCAGCTTTTTATAAATATGTGCAAAGATATTATCGAAAACGGTGTCAGCACAGAGGGAGAAAAGGTACGTCCTAAATGGGAAGACGGAACCTATGCATATACCATTAAGCGTTTTGGTGTAGTAAACCGTTATGATTTATCCAAGGAATTTCCAGCTATTACATTACGCAAAACCTATATTAAATCTGCCATTGACGAACTGCTTTGGATTTGGCAGAAAAAATCCAACAATGTAAATGATTTAAAAAGCCACATCTGGGATTCCTGGGCCGACGAAGATGGTTCCATTGGTAAGGCCTATGGATACCAGATGGGAGTAAAACATAAATACAAAGAAGGCGAAATGGATCAGGTAGACCGGGTTATTTATGATTTAAAGAATAATCCTTACAGCCGTCGTATTATGACAAACATCTATGTACATCAGGATTTACACGAAATGAATCTTTATCCTTGCGCCTACAGCATGACCTTTAATGTTACGGGGAATAAACTGAATGCCATTTTAAACCAGCGTTCCCAGGACATCCTTGCAGCTAATAACTGGAATGTGGTGCAATATGCTGTTTTGGTTCATATGCTGGCACAGGTTAGTGGCCTCGTACCGGGAGAACTGGTACATGTTATCGCAGATGCCCATATTTACGACCGTCACATACCAATCATAAAGGAATTAATTGAACGTCCTACCTATCCTGCACCGAAATTTTCCATGAATCCGGACATTAAGAATTTCTACGATTTTACTCTGGATGATTTTACCATCGAAAACTATCAGACCGGAGAACAGATTAAAAACATACCAATCGCAATTTAAAGTTGGTATGTACGAAACGATAGATTTTGAAAGTGAGGAAAAAAGCAAAGGAGAAAGACCATGAATTTAATCGTTGCAGTGGATAATAACTGGGCTATTGGAAAAAACAACAGTTTACTGGTAAGAATTCCGGAAGACCAGAAATTCTTCCGTCAGACTACCACCAATCATGTTGTGGTTATGGGAAGAAAGACTTTGGAGAGTTTTCCAAATAAGATTCCTCTTCCAAACCGCATAAATATTGTATTAACTAAGAATGAGAATTATCAGGCAAAAGATGCGGTCATCGTTCATTCTGTGGAAGAGTTATTGGAAGTCTTAAGGGATTATAAAGACAGAGAAATCTTTGTGATTGGCGGACAATCCATTTATGAACAGTTACTGCCATATTGCGATGTGGCTCATGTAACGAAAATCAATTATGAATATGAAGCAGATGCTTATTTTCCGAATCTCGACAAGATGCCGGAATGGGAAATCGTGGCTGACAGCGATGAACATACCTATTTTGATTTAGAATATACTTTTTATAAGTATGAACGAAAGAAAGCTTAAGAACGGCTTCAGCATAATAAAAATATGGCGATACAAAGAAACTTGTATCGCCATTATTTTGATAAAATCCATGAATCATTCCTATGAATCAAGGGCCTTGTCACAGTAGCGACAACCCCTTTAATACATATATCCAGAGTGTAAGTGAAACCGCGGAAACCAATGTGGTCACTACCACAATGCTGGCAGATAATATAGAATCATTTTTCATTTGTTTTGCCATAATAAAACTGGTGGATGTGGTAGGGGAACCAAGCATAATCAGGATTGCCATTAGTTCCTGATTCCGAAATCCCATCCAAACCGCAATGGGAAGAAAGACCAATGGTTGAATGATTAGTTTCATGCTGCTTCCAATCAAGGTCGGTTTCAGCTTCTTTATCGCAGCTTTTCCCTCAAATCCTGCTCCTATGGCAAGCAAAGCCAGAGGACTTGCAAGACAGGAAATGCTTCCCATGGTTTTCGTTACAATCTGTGGAAATTCCACATCAAGCAAAGCAAAGGGAATCCCTAAGAAAATAGCAATAATAATAGGATTTTTTATAATATTCTTTGCCGCTGTCTTAATGGGATTCGCTCCTTCTATCTTCTCACTGGAACGAAAAGTCAGTACAATCACCGAATAAATATTATAAAGCGGCACACAGGACACAAGCATCAATGGTGTCATACCCACATCAGAATACACGTTTTTCACAAATGCCAGCCCCAAAATGGCAACGGAACTCCGAAACGAACCTTGAACGAAAGCACCGATTACACTCTTGTCCTTAAAAACAAGCTCCGCAAATCCCCAAATACCAAAGAAACAAAGGGTAGTTACAATCATACAGTACAAAGAAAATCGAATGTCAAAATCTTCTCTGATATTGGAACTTGCGATATCCTGAAACAAAAGCACCGGAAGACACACCTGAAATACCAGTTTATTTGCTACTTTCGTAAATTCTTCGTTGATCAGATTCCATTGTTTAAAAAGTCCTCCTAAGAGAATCACAAAAAACACAGGAATGGTCGCATTTAATGCATAGATAAAATTACTCATTTTTAACACTTCTTTTTCTATAATATAATAATTCAGAGCCATGAGGCACTTTGTTTCTTCCTTTCCGGCTCTGAATTCTAAAGATTAATTTTCAAAATACTTCTTTGTATGTTCGTCTTCCAACAAAGTAACCATAACTGCTTTTTCTACATGTCTTCTGTTTTCTGCCTGGTCTAAGATATGGTCTAAATTCTTATCTACCACGCTTGGGGAGATTTCATAACCAATGTGCATTGGCATGTCATGAAGAACAATTGCCTTACTTCCTTCTAATAACTCATCGTTAATCTGGTATGGCATCATCTTTGCAATGGTTTCTTCTTTTTGTTTTGCAAAGGCAGGATTATTAAAGAATTCCATATCAACCCAGGTATCTGTGTATAATACATCCATGTCTTTTACGATTTTCTTTAATTCTTCCATGGAAACAGAAGGGTCAATTTCAATGTAATTACCTGTTTCTTTTGCTTTTTCGTAGAATTCTTCCGATACTCCGGTATCGTTTACAATTGGAGTAAGGCTGTATAATTTACCGCCTAGTCTTGGAAGAGAATCTACCAAAGAGTTTAATACGTTATTTTTTGCACCTATGTATAAGAAGTTTACTGCCAGAGTTCCAAACTGTTCTTTTACTTTTAATAAATCAGCCAATGCCTGACATGGATGGAAGCTGTTATCGCAGCCATTGATAAATGGTACGGTAGTATTTTTACCCATAAGTTCTACCATTTCATTTCTCTTTAATCTGGCCATGATGATATCAACATTTCTTCCAACATATTTAAGTTCAGAAATGGTATCTCCTAATACAAAGTTACTTTGTTCCCATAACTGATTATAATAAGTTCCACCTAATTCTGTCATACCTGTAGAAAAGGATAAGAAAGTACGAGTGGACGTTTTTTCAAACAACATATAAAGTTTCTTCCCTGCAAGGATATCCTTAAATTTTTCCGGATTTGCCTTAATCGCAGCTGCCCTATCTAACAATACTTCTATCTCGGCAGGTGTATAGTTTCTAAAATCCAATAAGTTTCTCATGATTCGTCAAATCCCTTCTTTTGAAATAATAGATTTCCATTGTATCATAAAACAAGGTATGATTCAAGAAAGAAAATCCCTATGAAAGCTGCTCCGTTAATTCCTTCAACTCTCCTATCAGTTTCCAAACAGCCTGAACAGTTTGGGCATTTTCTTCTTCCATATTTAACGTTTCTCCTGCATGTGCGGAAACTTCTTCTGAAATACCGGATATAATCTGAATCGAATCAATAATATCTACATTCGCCTTTACCAACTCATTCAGAATCTGCGTTAATTTCGAAATCTTTCCATTCATAATTTCTGAGCTATCCGTTATTTCCAAAAAGCTCTTTTCTGTAGAAACGGTCATTTCTTTTTCATAATTAATATTCTGTATGATATTTTGTACAAATTCTACTACCCCTGAAATAGCCTCCGTTACATTTTCTACCAAACCGGTAATGTGTACCGTAGCATCTGAGGTTTGCTTTGACATACTGGCAATCTCATTTGCAACTACTGCAAATCCTTTTCCTGCTTCTCCCGCTCTCGCCGCTTCAATGCTCGCATTCAGTGCTAAAAGTGATGTCTCTTCCGTGATTCCATTGATGATTTCAATAATGGAACTCATTTCATTCATCTTTTCATCCAATTTTTCCAGTTGGACAGTTGCTTCACTTCCTAATAAAACAGATTCATTTACACTACGAACCATCCTGTCCATATTTTTGCTTCCATTTTCTATTTGACCTGTTGTATTCTGCATTTCTTCCGACAAAATATCCGTTGCACTATCTACTTCCTTTAAAAAGCCTTGAATACTTTGTGTTTGAAGCAACTGATTCTGAACTGCTTCCGCAGTATCATTGGAACCTTGTGATACGTCTTCCATGGCATTTTTGGTATATTCTGAAGTCTTTGTTAACTCCTCTAATTTACCATATATATTATCAATATTCTCTGTCATCTTCGCCACAATGGCAATGGTCTTTTGATACATTTCTTCTGACTTATTTTGTTCTTCTTTTACCGCCTCTAGTTTCTGCTGACTATTTTTATTTAATACAGCTGACAATGTCACAGAAAAGATACCCATTAAAACCAACAAAATAATCTGAATTTCTGCACTTGCACTATTCACATACCCCATGGTACCAGTACTGGCACCTATTGCTACCTGTATCACATTTAATACTACAACAATGACGTTCATTTGTATGGCATATTTCTTATCATTAAATACGGATATCACCATTACTATAAGAATAATATAGGTAAAGGTAACAGAATTATGTGCTGTGAACAACAAGAATCCATAGAAAATCAAAAATCCATACATCAACCAATGTTTTAATGCTTTGGACTCCTTATCCTTCCTGTAAAGAATCTGTTCCACTATAACCGGAACAGCTCCAGTTATAATGGTAACAAGTAAGTACCAAGGCTCACGACTATGTTTTACAAAGGTTTCAATTGCATAGGCTACAATCAGAATCACTGCCATCACCGTATGACAGGTCAATGCATAAAAATTATCGCGGGATTTTTCTGTAGTTTTACTCATATAGTTCCTCTCTTTCCAAATAAATTCAACCTGAATCATTCGCAAACTGAATCGTTGAGGTTTTTTCTTATTATTTTACAGTATATGATAGAAAATGTCGAGAAAAATAAACCGATACAAATCATCACATTATGTAAATCAAACAGTGTTTCTGTCTTCTACTTCCCACGTCTTATTAAAATAAAGACATATAATAAAATGCCAAAGGATAACATTCCTGCCAGACCTATGATTCCTATGATTAATTTCTGATTGTCCTTCCAGCTTTCTTCTAAGGTTTCGAAATCGTCGCCTTCCGTACTATCCTGACTATCTACGTTTTCTTCTGCCTCGGTTTCGTTCTTTTCTTTTTGGCTTTCCTGATTGTCTGTATCTGTATTTTCTGCTTTGCTGTCAAATACTTCCGTATTCGTTTCCCCGTTATTTCCGTTTTTTGTATCCTCTTTTGGGATTTCATCCTGAACAGTATCACTAACTAACGCCATTTGAGTATCATTACTATTAAAGGCAGAATTATTGGAGGCGTTGGTAGTTGGTTTGCCGGTGTTTGAAGTTGTCTGGTTTTGACTGCTTCCCGGCTTGCTGCTGTTTGAAGTTATCTGGTTGTGACCAGTGTCCTCAGGCTTGTTCGTTGTCGGCGTGTCTTGATTCTGAATACTGTCCTCAGGCTTGTTTGTGGTTGAGGTGTCCTGATTTTGATTGCTATCATCAGGCTGATTATCTCCTTGATTATTATTTTTGTCTTCATCCTCGGCATCACTGCTGCCCGGTTCCTTGTCCGGATTCGTTATGTCGTTATTTTGATTGTCATTGTTTTCCTGATTCTCCCCGGATTCATTTCCCTGATTACCATTTTCATTGTCTACAATGTCATCTTCTGTAAATGGCGGTTCTGAAGGTCCCTCTGTCGTTGCTTCCTCTTCTCCTACGGGATCTCCTTCCCATCTGGCATATAAGGTAAGATTAGAGGTAACTGGTGTAGAAGCATTAAATTCCTTATGGAATGCTTTGTCTGTATACCAGCCTAGCAAAATATCATCCACATTGTTCAAATTAGGCAATGTGACAATGTTTCCTGAAAGAACCAGTCTGGATGAATCCGTTGTTCTTCCATTGGTAACAAAATTCACCAGATACAATGGTGTTCCTTCTATTTTGTTATTTTTAAAGGTCATGTCAACCTCTGTAACATCGCCTGTGAAAGCAGAAAATGCAGAGTCTATATTGTTATTGGAAATGGTTATTTTGGCAGTATCCTGCTCCGTATTTTGGGAATAACCAAAGAAGTTAAACTTTTTATCTCCAAAGCTGTCGGCTTCTATGGTATTACCAGTAAATTGAATCTCATTTTCCTGGAAAGTGACCTTGTTTACCGTCAGGGCATTCAGCCATTTGACACTATCTGCCACACCACCATTTAAGGAAACCTTATCACCATTTACTACAACATCATCTTTTAAAATTTCCTTTACCGAATAAAGGGAAGTACCCTTACATTCACCGTTTATGACAAACTGGTTATTCATGGATTGAAAATTCTGACACATCAGCCCATAAGCAGAACCATTTACCATAACCTGATTGTTCATGGCTTTGGTGCCATATCCCATAACATATCCGGTACCCGCATCGCATCGAATCTGATTATCACTGACTTCGGCTATTCCTGCAATGATAATGGATAAGTTCATAGAAGTGGACGGTACCAGAATTTTATTATTTCTTACAATAACACCGGCATTTTCTCCATCTCCTGTATTAATGACATTTCCTTCGGCTTTTTCACTGATACCGGAGTATACGATTTCATTTCCCTCCAGTAATACCCTTCCGGCTCCGGAACCTACGGAGATTCCTTTCCACACACCATATCCTTCGATATGATTATTAATAAACTGAATATTATCAATAGGATACTCATATCCGATGGACAATAATAAATCCCGGTTATATTGACCTTTCAGACCATAAATGTCACAATTTTTTATGGTCACGTCATTTATGTAAGTTTCCCGCTCTGATTCATATCCTGCACCGGAGAAAATGGCAATAATTTCATCCTTACAGTTATATGCCATATAGCAGTTATCTACCATCGCTCCTTCGCTTCCCTGATACCAGATATCATTAAAACCAATACAACCTCCGGTATAGGTATCCGCATAATTTTCAATGATACAATTATTGATGTAGATATTGCTCCAGTTTGAATAACCGCCTACACAACAGGAAGCATAGGTTTTCGTAGGCTCTGTCACGTCACTGTCTGCATATACCCCTTTTGGTATGTAAAACTCACAATGGTCGAATCCAAAATTATTTCCATTATACATGGAGGCAAGACCTGTCATACCGATATATTTAGTACATCTTAATTCAAAGCGAATATTCTTTACGCAGTAATTTTCCGGTCCGAAAAGAATCATAAGTTTATCCCATTCTCCCTGGGAATGATTGTCTGCAAACAGAATGGCTCCCTGTCCTTCTATGGTCATGTCTTTGATTTCATTTATATTTATGGTGGAAGCACAGTAATAGTTCTTTCCTTTTTCCAGATAAATTACCGAGAAATTAGAAGAAAATGCCTTTTCTAAAGCCACACTGTCATCTGTGACACCATCTCCGACTGCTCCATATTGTGCTACGGAAACCACACCATCGGCACTTTGCAATACTGCCCGCATATTTTTCTTATTAATCTGATTATCACAGGCAATGATTTGTCCGCCATCGTCATAAATTTCTTTTCCATCGTCTCTGATTATGATTTCATTTTGAATGCGGTAAACACCCTGACCGCTATCACCGGCGGAATAGTAACCCTTTGTACTGACATAATCTCCTTCGTTAATTCCTAATGTTGAAAAATCTGCTGTCTTCAGTTCTGCCACATTGTTAAATTCATATTTTACTGTAACTTCCGGTGCCTGATAAGTAAAAGTGCCAAGATTCTGGCTGATACCCCTTCCTTTGCTGTGCTGTAAGTTATAATCCGCAGTTTCTGTTACATTATGTGCCTGCACTTCCTTTAAAAAATTAGCATCCATCGCTTCTGCTGCTGCTTTTTCCCCTTCTGGTGCCAACACACCTGCCATAAGCACCAGCAACATGCAGACTGCTATCGTACTCTTGATTTTCTTTTTCGCTCTCCCTGCCTCCATATGCATCCTCCGTCCATTTTTATCCGTACCCTATACATTCACAAACTCTATTCCAAATTTTGTTCACAGTGTTCAATCACACAAGTATGCTTTTTCGTCACTTTATCATAATTAATTCCTATCAACAACATATTGCCCTGATATTCTTTCAGACTTTCCACGTATCTTTTCTCTTTTATCTGAGCAATGGCTCCTTTTGCTGATTTATCATATTTTAGTTCCACAATCATGGCAGGTTTATCCGAGTATTTTCTTGGAATATATACCACATCGGCGAAACCTTTTCCTGTCGGAAATTCCCTGATTCTGGTGTACTCATTCATGGCATAATAATATGCCAGGGAAATAACGCAGCTTAATGAATTTTCATCATTGTAAGTCAGTATGGAAGTATTCTCACTATGAACCTGATCTATCATTTTCGCTACTTTTTCTGCATCCTGGTTCCAGGTTGCCTGAAGTAATTGTTCTGAATTTTTTATTAAGGTTACAACCTCTGTCCAGTTAGAACCTTCCACTGCATTTTTAAATTCTTCCCATATTTCTACATTTGGAATGTATACGCTGGCGGTTTCACTGTCATATGCCAGATATCCAAGATGGATGAGCAGTGTCAGAATGTCATCTTTGTTTCGAAAAGTAGTCATGTCATTCTGAAATGTTCTTGTATTTACCTTGCATCTGTTTCCGGCAAGCATTTGGATTATCGTTTCTTTCAAACCATCATAATCGGTATCTATATATTCCCGCAAGGCTTCATAAGTTTCTGTCTGTGTCCAGTAATTGGTAAATTCTTCGGATAATAATGCATCCACTACTGACTTGGGATTATATATATGGGCTGCTTTTGGAAAACTATATCCATCATACCAGCTTTTCATAGTGTCAAAATCCATCTGATATTTTAAACACAATTCTTTTACTTCATCCTCTGTAAAACCAATATATTCCGCAAAGCCTTTGGGCGAAGTCATGGAGTACTCCCCGAACATATTAAGTGCAGAATGGGTTCCATATTTCTTAATTGGAAGAATTCCTGTCATATAAGCAAGGGATACATAAACTTTATCCTTTAATAAATCTCTTAAAAAGTCCAGATATTTTGTTTGTTCTTCACTACCTGTCTTCTTATTTCGAAATACGCAGTCCCATTCGTCAATAATGAAGATAAATCCTTCCTTTAAATTGCTGTATAATTTTTCAAGTGCCGCACTCAATATGATTTCATTTTCAGGAATCAAATCTGAATATTTTTCTCTAAGTTCTATCAATACTTCCCTTTGAATATACTGAAGCATTTCTTCTATGCTACTAACCCGGCTTAGTGCATTTTGAACATTTAAAAATATCACATTATATTGATTTAAATTTTTATGATAGGTTTCATTTTTTGCAATTTTATATTTATCGAATAATTCCGAGGAATCACAGCCTTTTGTGTAATAGGCTGCCAACATGTTCGCAGCCATTGATTTTCCAAATCTTCTTGGTCTGCTGATACAGATAAATCTCTGCATCGTATCAATTGCCTCATTTGTATATTGAATCAATGCTGTTTTATCTACATATATTTTAGAATTAATTGCCTGCCGAAAGCTGTTATTTCCCGGATTCAGATATACACCCATGCTTTTCCTCCTGATTTATTAAGGACTGTTAGACGTTTGCGAAACTATAATATGCTATACGAAAGTGATGCAAAAGAAACAAAACAACGCAGGCACGCTCTCGCTGCGTTCGGCTCGTAGCGGTACTAAATTCGAGGTAAACCTCTCATTAAGTACCGACGGCCGTCCAAGCACCTGCTTATGTATTTGTTTCTTTTTCATCACTCAATATATGTTTCTGGTGGTTTCGCAATTACCTAAAAGAACTGTTATCTTCATTTTCCCCATGATTCATGTCATTTAACCGGTTTCATACCTTTTTAGTATACCATATTACTACCGTCAAGTACACAAAAACCTTCATAAAAAAGGCATTCGAAAGTGTCAGCTTACTGTGTGAACAGTAACAATCAAAACATAAGCTAACACGCTTGCCTAAAACGAAAAAAATGGCGGAAGCCTGTTTTTAAGACTCCACCATTTTCCCATTATTTTAATTTAATACTCCACGACGTATTTTGTAAACCGCCATTGTCGTGTCCATGTGCCACGTCTACATGTCACCGGTTTAACTTAAACTCAATTCTTCTTCTTTTTTCATACCACCATAACAGGTACACAAGGTTAGCAACATAATACCTGCCCCGGCACCGATAATGCTTCCCACCGCTACAGCATACTTCATTCCTTCTACAGAAAATAACACAAGCCGGTAAATTCCATATCCAAAACCAAGTCCTATTACCGTTCCTAAAAGAATGGAGATAACGGAAGACAATATTCCTTCCAATAAAATCATTTTACGGTACTGTTTTGCACTCATTCCGATGGCACGCATGATGTTTCTTTCTTTTTCCCGAAGGATGAAATTAGATTCCATGTTGTTAAATACATTCATGGCACTGATTAAGGTTACTAAAATCAGAATGATATTTACGATAAATTTTATGGTTTTTACATAGGACGCCGACTCTCTTTCCTCTTCCATCTCATCTATCAATATCATTCCATTCTTCTCAACAACTTCCTTTACTTTAGAAATATCGCAATCTTGGTCTATGTTAAGAAAAATTCCTGCTGTTTCGATTCCTTTCCCTTTTAGATCTATCCCTTGTTCTGATTCTAATTTCCGAAATCCTTCCTCGGACATGAAAATGACATTACCAAACGTACCCAGATAATCCTTTATCGGATGTTCCTTTAATACAGCTTTCACTTCTATTTGACTGATATTTTCTTCTTTCGCTTCCTTTCCCCAGGCAACAAAACTATGTAAATCTATCTTATCTCCTGGACTTACATCGAATTGTTCCGTCCACTCTCCTGTGTCTACCTCATATTCCCAATTCACGACATAACATTCCAGTCCCTCTAAATTTCCTATATTTCCTTCTATAACACTCTTATTACTTAAGGGATTTTTCGCTTCATCTATGGTATAAATTGCCATGCTGGTAGCACTTGTTCCATCCGACTTCCACTTAAGACTTTCATGGTCAATAAGGTAAAAGCCACCATCATAAATCGTTACATTGCCGACGCCTTTTATCTTTCTTAATTCCTTTTCCACACGATTTAACGTAGTTTCAGCAGACTCTGTATTTGTAGTAGCATCAGAATAACTATAATTCTCATCAAAATATACCTCTGCATTATAATATCCGGAATTATCCTGTGTATAAACAAGAGCTCCGTTTATCCCTACAAAAAATGCGATACTTAAGACTCCGCTTGCGGTCATGGTAATGAATTTCTTACGGTTACGCATTAAATTCTTATAGGCATACTCTCCTTCCACTCCGAATATTTTTCCTATGAAACGGCTCATTTTTCCGCCTGCACGAAACCGTTCTTTTTTAATGTCTTTTCGATTTCGTAGTGCATTTAATGGACTTAATCTATTTATCTGACGGGTTGGTTCTAATAAGGAGAATAAAACCACCGCCAAAACAATGACACAGGTTCCTAAAATCAGCACCGGACGATGTACCACCCTGAAGCACTCACTAAGAGAAAAATATCGTTTCCCTATGGCAACCCCAAAATACAGACACAGATAAGAAAGGAACAAACCAATTCCCAACCCTGTAACGCCTAATATCACACCTTCGTAAAAAGCAATTTTTCGGATTTGTCTTTCGGAAGAGCCGATGCATCGCAACATTCCATAATCTCTGGTTCGTTCCACCACGGACATTACAAAAGCATTTCGGATTACGACTACGGCAAAGCCCCCGATAGCAGCCCCCGCCAGCAAAATAAGGCAGTATATAAAATCCGCACTGTCGCTGTTTGATTTTCGAAACGAAGAATTTACCTCTACCTCTGCTCCAAACAAAGTTCCAAGGTTCTTCGCCCAGTCCTCTAATTCTTCTAAATTCTTGACCTCTTCTAAATCTATAATTCCCTCTTCTTCCGATGTAATGTATACCCGGTAGGCATTTCCCTGTTTTCTAGGTTCATCCTTTACCAAAGCCACCTTTCGTTCTATTTCCAGCCAGGAGTCTTCCGGACAATCATAGTATCCTGCCAGAGTATAGGTTTTCGTAACTTCTTTTGCCTCCCCTTCCTCTGTCATAATTATCGTTCCCCATTCCCATTCTGTAACATCCACAGTAATCCTGTCCCCGATGTCACCGTTTTCACCCAAAACATATCGAACATCTTCATGTAGCAAAACCTCTCCAGTCTGACTTGGAACACTTCCCTCAGTTATTTCAAAAGAATAAGGAAACTTCGAAAAATCTTCAAAAGAGTGAAACTTACAAACTTCCGATTGTTCTCCCTCTTCTATTTCCCCGATATAGGATTTACTGTTCTCCAGCGCACATACCACTGCACCCTCTTGTTCCAGTTTTTCAATATCTTCTGTCTTTACTCCGTCCAGATATGCAACATGATTACCATCTCTTTTTAATCCCTCTGCATATTCTGCATAATAAGCACTCATCACCATATTTCCGCTGACAAAAACGATAAACACGGATAATACAATGGCAATCAGTGTCGCCACACTGCGGCTTTTTTTCTTGCATAAATATTTAAATGCCAGTTTTCTTTCACTTATCACGAATTCCCACCTCCTTCATTCCACCTAGACTGGTAAGTACAGTAAGCAAAGTTAATCCCGCACCAGCACATATAATACTTCCTACTGGCACTGTAAATGTTAATTGTTTGTAAGTCAGTACCATAAGACGAAAGATTCCATATCCAAAGCCAAGTCCTAATGCTGTTCCTAAAACAAGAGCTATAATAACCGACAGCATTCCTTCCAATAAAATCATTTTTCGGTACTGTCTTAAACTCATTCCGATAGCACGCATCATCTTTCTTTCCTTTTCCCTAAGTATCAAATTCGATTCCATACTGTTAAATAAATTCATGGAACTAATCATTGCCACCAAAATAAGGAATGCATTCACTATAACCCTGGCTGTTTTTGTCTGTCTTGCAGACCTTCTTTCCATTTCCAAGTAGTCATAAAGCATCATTCCATTTGCATCTGCAAAATCCTGTACTTTAGACACATCGCAATCCTCATCCATTTTTAAGTAAATTTGAGCACTCTCTTCATATGCGACCTTCTGCTCCTGACACAATGCCTTAAAACATTCTTCCGATACAATAATATGAGGAGTCATATAAGCACCTTGAAGCGGATATTCTTTTAGAATCGCTTTTATTTCTAATTCACTAATATTAGGTTCCATTGAATCCTGACCATAAACATATTTGTGAAGTTCCAGTTTATCATTAAGACTAACCTCACAAAGTTCTATTTCTTCATTGGTTTCAACCTCCGTATCCCAATTAACGATATAGCATTCACCAAGCCCACAATCTCCCACATTTCCTTCCACTACACTTTCCTGTTCCACCGGATAGTTTTCTTCATCTATAGCAATGATTGCAACGCCTTTTACTCCACTTCCATCTTCTTTATGTCGTAAACTATCATAATCTATAAGATAATAATCCCGATAAACAAACGTTACATTACCAACACCTTCCATGTCCTCTAATTTCTTCATAACCTTCTTCACAGAAGACAAGTCTTTTTCATTAACATTCAGTTCTGCGTTATAGTAAGGATAATATTGCAAATCTCCCACCTTAAATATTTGCTTAGAGTACACAAAAGCTGCATTGATACCCACAAAAAATGTAACCGCTACCACACAACTTGCTGTAGTGGTAATAAACTTCCTTCGATTTCGCAATAAGTTTTTATACGCATACTCACCTTCCACTCCAAATATCTTTCCTATCAAACGCCCTGTATTTTTCCCAATACGAAATCGTTCTTTTTTTACATCTTTTTGATTTCGTAATGCATTTAAAGGTTTCAATTTATTTATTTGACGTGTCGGCTCTAATAATCCAAATAACACAACTACAAAAATAATCAGACAAGTTCCGAAAATCAATATTGGCCGATGCACCACCTTAAAATCCTCTGAAAGAGAAAAATATCGCTTTCCTATTTCAATGCCAAGATATAAAAACAGATAGGAAGAAATAAGACCTGCTACTTCTCCTGCCACTCCTAACATAACAGCCTCATAAACAGCTATTTTTCTGATTTGTTTCTTAGATGCCCCAATACAACGTAACATTCCATAATCCCTTGTACGTTCTACGATGGAAATAACAAAAGCATTGCGTATTACTATGACTGCAAATCCTCCAATAAAAGCACCTGCAATCAAAATCAAACAATAACCCATAGCATATTCTGTACTTTGCGACTTCTGGAACATCCAGTTTACTACCACCTTCGCTCCATAAGTATCTCCAAGATTCCTTGCCCAATCTTCTTTCTCTTCAAATCCTTCCAGAGATTCCAGATCCTCGATTCCTTCTTTCTCAGAAGTAATATACACTCTATAACTATTTTCTGATGTTCTCGGATTGTCTTTCACCAAAACCACCTGATCTTCCAGCCAGGAAAATTCAGGACAGTCATAGTATCCTGCCAAAATATAAGTTTTTGTAACGATATCTCCTTCTTGTGGTACTTTTCCTATTCCCAGTTCATTTTCCATTCCCTCTATGGTAATACGGTCTCCAATTTCCCCATGCTCACCCAGATAATATTTCCAGGTCTTATGTAACATAATCTCACTTGGTTGTTCTGGAACTTTTCCCTCTATTATTTCATAATCATAGGGGAACTTAGAAAAATCTTCAAAATAATAACATTCGAATTCTGCTTTACGACTTTCCGTCCCCATATCTCCAACAAAATATTTGCTGTTTTCCAATGCGCATATCACGGCTCCGTCTTTTTCCAGCTCCGTTACTTTTTTCATATTCATAGATTCCAAATATGCAATATGATTGCCTTCTATTTTTAAATCAGCCTGCTTGCTCGCATAGAAGGCACTCATAAACAAATTTCCACTGACAAAAATAAGAAAAACAGATAATGCAATGGCAAATAACGTAGCCAGACTACGGCTTTTTTTCTTACATAAATACTTAAATGCCAATTTTTTTTCCTTTATCATAAACTCTCACCTCACTCTGTATGTTTTCCATCTGTAAATGCTTTTGTTATTACACCAAAAACATTAAAATAGTTATAAAAATAAAAATATAACAAATCAGCTTATTGTCATCAAAAAAAGTAAACACTTTTTCTTCTGCCCGTCTCTCTTTATACTTTACATTTTTATATTGCTCTATCATATCTTCATGAAAGGTAGTTTCTATTTCCCTGCATAGTTCTTTGAGGTAAGAGATTTGTTCTTTGCAATATCTTTGTTCGGATTTTATCGTAAAAATTCCTTTTTGGGCTTTGTATTTGAGAAAACATAAGGTTTCATTGTGTACATTAAATTCAAAGATATTTTCTATCATATAAAAACAACATTTCCAAAACACCACACTGAATGCTGCAAAGGCGGTTGTTCCTATGGGGTCAGGGCCGTATATACTTTTCATGGAATAAAAATAAATCTCTGCTATCACAGCCACTATGAAAAGTATCATAGACAAATACATGGCTCTCCCTTTATTATCCAGCCTTGTTTCTATATATTTTTCCTGCTCCTCATACTGGCAAAGGACAAAATGGATTCGATCCAGCAATGACTTTTTTGGATGTTCACTTAAATCTATGAAATGATCACCATCTACATTTTTAAATTGTATTTCTTCTATTGATTGCATCCTTCTTTACTCCTCTTTCATTCCTCCCATACAGGAAAGCACAGTCAGTAAAGTTAATCCTACTCCGGCAAAAACAATACTTTCTACCGGTACTGCAAATTTTAACTCGTTTTCTGTCAGTACCATAATGTTATAAATTCCGTATCCGAAGGCAAGCCCAAGAGCTGTTCCTAAAATCAGTGCTATGATTACCGATAACATACCTTCTAATAAAATCATTTTCCGGTACTGCTTTTTGCTCATTCCAACGGTACGCATGATTTTTCGTTCTTTCTCCCTAAGGATATTGTTAGATTCCATGCTGTTAAATAAATTCACGGAACTAATAAGCGCTACTAAAATCAAGATTGCATTCACAACAAGTCTTGCCATCTTCATTTGTTCTGCCGCTTCCCTCGCATCCTTCATTTCATCGAAAAACAACATTCCATACTTATCAGCCAATTCCTGCACCTTAGAAGTATCACAGTTTTTATCCATTTTAAAATGGATTTTTCCATACTCCTCATAAGACATCCCCTGTTCTTCGCATAGTGCCTGAAATCCTTCTTTTGACATCACAAGCACAGGATAGTAACTATAGGTATTTGCAAAAGGTTGTTCTTTTAAAACAGCTTTTACTTTTAACTCACTGATGGTTTTTTCCGTAGATTCATCCTCAGCTAATATCAGCTCATGCAATTGAATCTTATCCCCAACAGATACATCGGAAATCTCCACAATCTCCTTTTTTTCGTCATCATATCCCCAATTAATGACATAACATTCTCCCGGCTTTAATTCTCCAATTTCCCCTTTTTCCACACTTTCTTTCTCAATGGGATATTTTCCCTCATCCAAAGCCAGTACATAGTTGGTTTTTACTACCACCCCATCCTCTTTCCTTTTCAGACTTTCATTGTCTATACGGTAAAACTCCTGATAGCAAAACGTGATATTACTGATTCCTTTGATACTCTCCAATTCCTCTTTTAAAGAATCTTCAGAATCCATGCACCAGGAATGCACATAAAGTTCTGCGTTATAATCTGCATATGCTATCCCGGGTTCTTCCAACATCTGCTCTGAGTATACAAATGCCGCATTGGTTCCGATAAAAAAGGTAACCCCCACCACGCAACTGGCTGTGGTGGTAATAAACCGCTTACGGTTTCTCATTAAGTTCTTATAAGCATACTCGCCCTCAACTCCAAACAGTTTTGCTACAAGAAAGCCCCTTCTCCTTTTGACACGGAACTTCTCCTTCTTTACATCCTTTTGATTTCGTAATGCATTCAAAGGATTTAATTTATTTATCTGGCGGGTCGGTTCCAATAATCCAAATAATACAACTAAAAAAACAATCAAACAAATTCCAAAGATTAAGACTGGACGCTGCACAAACTTAAATTCCTCTAAAAAAGAAATATGCTCTTTTCCTATTTGGATAACCAGATATAAAAATAGATACGAAACAATAAGTCCGATTACTTCTCCTGCAATTCCCAGCATCACTGCCTCATAAAAAGCAATTTTTCGGATTTGTCTTTTGGAAGCCCCGATACAACGTAACATTCCATAATCCCTTGTCCGTTCTACGATAGAAATCACGAAGGAATTCCGGATTACAATGGCCGCAAATCCCCCAATAAAGACGGCAAAAATCAAAACCAGGCAATAGCCCATGGCAGTTTCTTCACTCTGGGACTTTTCAAACAACCAGTTTACCTCTACCTTCGCTCCATATTTCTCTCCAAGATTTCTCGCCCAATCCTCTTTCTCTTCAAATCCTTCCACGGATTCTATGTCTTCAATTCCCTCTTCCTCCGAAGTAATATAAACCCGGTAAGTATTTCCCTCTTTTCGTGGTTCATCTTTCACCATAACTACCCCATCTTCAATCCAGGAATATTCCGGACAACGATAGTACCCGGCCAGCGTATAGGTTCTGGTAATGGAGTTTTCTTCCGTCACTACACTTTCCTGATTAGGCTCTGTTTTTAATTCCATTCCCGTCAACTGCACGGTAATCGTATCGCCAATTTCATAATCCTCGCCCAGAAAGTATTTCCACATCTCATTTATCATAATTTCTCCAGGCTTTTCAGGAGTTTTTCCTTGTACAACTTCATAATAAAATGGGAAATTCGAAAAGTCCTCAAAATAGTAAAATCCAAAAGAACCTTCATGATCTTCCATTCCCATTTTCCCCATAAAATATGTACTGTTTTCCAAGGCACAAAGGACGACTCCTTCTTTTTCCAACGCAGATATTTGTTCTAAGTTCATCTCCTCTAAGTACGCGATATGATTGCCGTTTCGTATTAATTCAGCCTGCTTACTTGCATAAAAGGCACCCATAATCAGATTTCCACTTACAAAAACGATAAACATAGATAGGGCGATGGCAAATAACGTAGACAGACTGCGCCTTTTTTTCTTACATAAATATTTGAACGCCAGTTTTCTCTCATTAATCATGAGCTCTCACCTCATCCTGAATGATTTTTCCGTCTTCAATCCGGATGATTCGGTCTGCCATGTTTGCAATTTCTACATCATGGGTGATTAACACTAAGGTCTGGGAAAATTTCTGAAGGGACTTTTTTAATAAGCCCAATACTTCATAACCATTCTTTTTATCCAGATTTCCAGTTGGCTCATCTGCGAAAATGATGGATGGACGGTTGGCCAATGCCCGTCCAATGGCAACTCTTTGCTGCTGCCCTCCGGACAACTGGTTTGGTAAGTGGGTTCTTCTGTCTTCCAGTCCCAAGGTCTGAATGATTTCATTGATATATGCCTCCTCTGGCTTTTTCCCATCCAAAGATAATGGCATCTTAATGTTTTCTTCTACTGTCAGAATCGGAAGTAAATTATATTCCTGAAAAATAAATCCTACTTTTCTTCTTCGAAGAATGGACCTTTTTTCATCTTTTAAAGAATAAACATCCTCTCCATCAATCAACACCTTGCCCTTGGTAGGGGCATCTACACCGCCTAATATATGTAACAAAGTGGATTTTCCTGAACCTGAAGCTCCCACAATCGCTACAAATTCTCCTTTATGAACGGTTAAACTTATGTCATTTACCGCCACTACTTTGGTTTCATTCTCTCCATAAACTTTTAATAAATGTTCTGCTTTTAATATTTCCATGACTTTTATTCCTGCCTTTCTTATCCTCAATGATTCACCGCATATCTTGTAAACCGCCACTAGCGTGGCTAAGTGCCATGTTTACGTGTCACCTATTTACAAGCTATATCAATTGACCTTTTAATCATAGCATAAAAACCTTACAACTTCGTGAATAGGAATCTTACAATTTTGTAAGATGAAAGATTTTTGTTCCCAAGAATGTTCCTGAACACTTTGCAGTTCATTTCAGCAAGAACCATGAGAACTTTTTCATTTTTAAGCAACAAAAAAGGACATATCTGAAGACAGACTGATATCGTCACTCTATTCAAATATATGTCCTTATCTCTTTCAATTTTGCTTAGCGTACACCTTTTCATTCAAATATACAAGTGTATTTTCAAAATTCCAACTTTTCATTTCAAAAACTCAAATTTTATTCTGGAATTTCAAAATTCACTACTTCCGGTGCCGCAACGGATACTTCCGTATTTGCAATCTTTTCTTCGATACTTGCGGTTTCTGTTCCAGAGTTTTCTTCTTCCTCCTCCCAAAGAGATTTATGGGATTCTTTTGACTTTTCAGTATGTAACATGGCTGCATTTTTTGCTGACATATATAATTCAAAACTATACTCTAACAATTTCTTCTCATCGTATGCAGGTACTCTGTCTCCCTTTGAAATTCTTCTGGCTATTTCCATACACTTTGCCATGTCATCTACAGCCTCTTTGGTAGCTTCTCCTTGCTGTTTTGACACTTCCATATTATGTATTAAGTTTTCTTGTAAAATCAGGCTTTCTAATACCCCCTGATTTCTTCCATAGGCTTCTTCCATTTGATTGGAAAGTTCAAGAATCACGCCTCTCTCCTCATCGGACATTTTACTTTCTTTATCCTCTAACTTCTTCTCTAATATCCTCTTTTGTTCAGAAAGCGTATTCTGTTGCTGTATATATAACTGTCTGGCTTCTCTTATCTTCATACCCTCATCCTCCTAATTCGGTTTTACCCAATGCAACGTTCCATAATATCCATCCTCAATGATTCTCGGTTTATTATATTCTATCGACATTTTCACAGAAAATCTTTATGAACTTTCTATTGTATAAAATCATATAAAACAAAAAACACCCTGTTTTCATGCCTAAATCACGATGATTCATAACCTATTTTGTAAATCTCTACAAAATACATTCAGCAAATTATGAATCATCTCATCTAAGCTACCTCAAAACAGGGCGTTCTTATGCTATCACTAAACCTCAATTATTCACGACATATCTTGTAAACTGCCACCAGGGTGGCTAGGTAACACATTTACATATCACCTGTTTACAAGATACATCAATTGACCTTTTATGATTCTTTCACACTATAACGATAAATTCTTAAAGTAAACGTACCATCTTCATTCATGGTATAATTTGCAATATAATACCTTCCCTCATCACCTATAATTTCCGTAGTAACGGATTCTCCCGGTTGTTTTCCTTCAAAATAGAAACTTGGCGATATGGTAACTTCTCCGACTTTCATTCCCTCTTCTTCGATTTCAAAAGACTTGGCAGTGATATTTCCATCTTCATCCGGGATTAATACCTGAGTTAAATCTTCCATATATTCTGCACGGCTGTTTAATTCTTCGAGAGTCCAATTTTCCATTTCTTCAAACAATTCTGCTGCTAGTCCTTCCTCTTCCATATCCTGTTCCTCTCCTGCGTCATTAGAATTCCGCTTTTCTTCCATTTCTTTCAGGAATTGTTCCGCAGCTTTTGCATCTGCTTTGCTTACATCTATCGGAAGGTTGAATAAAGCATTTACTCCTTCATAAGATTCATTTCTTGTAATTTCACCTGTGGCTTCATCATACTGATATGCATCCGCAGAAGGAACACCATCTGTCACAGAAAGATATACTCCTTTATCCGCAAACATCTCGATGTTGTCACATTCTGTAATACGGTACTCGATATCATTTTCCACCACGGTCATACATCCTCCTTCCATGGTATAAATATTAAATTCCCATGGTGTTAGACCCTTCACTAATGGGGATACTGTCAAATCCAATGCTCCTGCTTCATCCCAGTTACCATCCCCTGCATTTTCTGAAGCATTCACCCTTTCAATGGCTGTGACGATATAGGTTTTATCATCCTCAAGTGTCATTTCACCATCTATTTCTATGCTTCCATTGGTTTCTGACACATTCTGACTTAAATTCTTTCCTGATACCATACCCAGCAAGGTAATTTTAAAATCTCCACAAACCTGACTTTCATTCATGGTAATTGCACCTTCGCTTTGAAAGGCCTTCATTAATCCTTTGTCTTCAAACACTTCTGCCACCTCATCTGGCGTCAGATACTTCCATGCTGCAAATACAGTTGCCGAGCCAAGGCAAAGTGTAAGTGCTGCCACCATTGCTGCTGCAGGTATTCTATGTTTTGTTCTTTTTGTCATTTTTTTATTCTCCTTCACTCTTCTTAAAATATTCTGATTCAGCCAGTCATTTGGCTTTTCATCTGGAGAAAGGGCTTGTTTTAATATTTCATCTAATTTATTTTCCTGTTTCATTTAAAACAACCTCCAATTCCTGTTTTAACAGTTTCCTTGCTTTATGCAGCCGGCTCTTTACCGTTCCTTTCGGAAGTTTCATGATTTCTGCAATCTGTTCTATGGAAAACTCCATGGTATAATATAAATACACTGACATCCTGTACTTTTCATCCAGTTTTTCTACTGCCTGTCGAACCTGTGCCTTTAATTCCCAATCCAAAATCTGCTCCTCCGGAGAACACATGACCTCGCTGTGATTTATATCCTCTTCCCTTATGGTTTCTTCCACCAAGGTCATTGACTCTGCGATTCGGTTTCTCCATGCAAATTTTCGTTTTTTATTTTTCCATATTCTCATTGCTATGGACACAAGATAGCTCTTTGGATTGTTAGTATCGTCAATTTTCTCCCCTAACTCTACTGCCTTTAGAAACGTATCCTGATATAAATCATCCGCTTCCTGCCTGTTACAGGTAATCCGGCTGCAAAATGCATAAATGTCTGTTCCATAAGCATCTATACATTGTTCCAGCTGCTCTTTGTTCATGTTTCATTTCACCACCATATTTAAGACGTCTTTCATAGGCTTTTTCTTGCCCTTCACTAATACATTGTAATAACTTTGGGATTGGTTCACTTTTTCAAAAAAATTTTTTTAACCGAAAAAAAGACTGCCATTTTGATATGCCCCTTTCTACCTGAACGGAGGCATATTAAAATGTGTCAGCCTTTTTTATTATTGAAAAAAGGTAAAAATAAATCTGGTAAAGGAACTTCCTTCTTTCGTGTCACTTTCTACCCGGATTCTTCCGCCCTGCCCTTCTACGATGCTTTTTGTAATGGCAAGTCCTAATCCTACGCTGTTGGGATTTACTTCATTTTGCACCCGGTAAAATCTTGTAAATATTTTACCCATCTCTTCTTCTCCAATTCCCATCCCATTATCTGTAATGGTAATAACCGTAGCTAAAGGATTCTGTTCTGCCCGAATCTGAATTTTTCCCCGCTCCTTTGTATATTCCACAGCATTTTTAATCACATTAATTAATGCCTCCTGTAACCACTCTTTGTCATGGGAAAGCGATAGATTTTCATCGCATTCTACGGTAACAAAATGTCCTTTTTGCTCAATTTTATCATTCAAAGAAGCTACTGCCCCGGCAATGGTCTGATACAAAGACTGCTCTTCTTTTTGAAACTGCACGGCACCGGCTTCGATTCTTGCCAGCTTCAACATGGAAATAATCAGCCATTGAATCCGGTTTAACTGTTTTTCAGACTCCAATAATATTTTCTTTCTGGTTTCTGCATCCGTCTCCTCCTTTATCAAAATATCCTGAAAAACAACCAGGGAAGAAAGGGGCGTTTTTAACTGGTGAAAAATATCATTGATTAAGTCCTTTAAGAAAATCTTCTCTTTCTGCTGGGTTTCAATGGATTCTTTTAAAATCCGCACCATCTCGGAAAAATTATCCATTAAAATCCCAACGTCCCCTTCTTCATAAGAGGAAAAAGAAAGTTCAAACGCCGGGTCATTTTTATGGGTAATCACCTGATTTGCAACCTTATTGACTTTGTTTATTTTCTTAAAAATTCTGGAAAGAAAAAACAAACTCACACCATAGCATAATCCACAGGAAAGCAGCGTTGTAACAGGTGACCTGCTAACCAAAAGAACCACCATAAATACAACGAAATATGCCAATGTCATGTATTTTACTTCTTTATTGTTCCACATATCTGCTGTCCTCTTACTCCTTTACAACCAATTGATACCCGATTCCTCTGACTGTAACAATCATTTCCGGATTTTTGGAGTCATCCTCTATCTTCTCCCGCAGTCTTTTTATGTAAACCGACAAGGTATTATCATCCACAAAGGCCTGATCTACATCCCACAAACGCTCCATAAGCTTCGTCCTGCTTATGGTCTGGTTCGGATGGGTCACCAGTTCTAACAAAAGCCGGTATTCACTTGGGGTAAGAAAGATTTCTTCTCCCCCCTTTTTCACCAGACTTCGGTTACTGTCAATCCATAAATCTTTTACCTGATAACAGGAAGAGACATTTCCCTTATTCTTCTCGTTTCTTCGGATGTTCGCCTTGATTCTGGCTTCCAATTCCTTTACCCTGAAAGGTTTGGCAATGTAATCATCCGCTCCGATATCAAGACCTTTTACCACATTGATTTCATCAGACACCGCAGTCAGGAAAATAACCGGAACCGGACTTCCCTTTTTTCTGATTTCCTCACAAAAATCAAATCCATTTCCATCCGGCAGCATCACATCCAGTAAAATCAGGTCTAAATCCCAGCCTTCTTCCTCAAAAATCTTTCTAGCCGCTGCTAAAGTTCCCGCTTCTCTTAACTCATATCCATCACTTTTTAAGGAATAGGAAATCCCCATAGATAAAGCAAAATCATCCTCCACCAATAAAATTTTACTCATTTTACACCACCTCTCCTATACATCGTTCTTAAATCATACTCTTGCACAACCTGACAGCAAGTGCCAGATTACTGTATGAATACCACTTGTTCTTCTCAAAGATTACCATGTAATTTTAAGGATTACAAGAAAATAATCCAACAGGATTGAAATACTCCCCTCTTAATGATATTATCTAGGTAATTGCAAAACTATCAAGACATATATTGAGTGATGCAAAAGAAATAAATACATTAGCCGGTGCTTGGGCGGCCGTCGGTACTTAATGAAAGGCGCAGCCTTGAATTTAGTACCACTATGAGCCGAACGCAGCGAACGCATGCCTGCGGTGTTTTATTTCTTTTGCATCACTCTCACATTGAATATAATAGTTTCGCAATTCCCTATAATATTATCATAAATAGAACAAACCAGAAAAGATGAGGCGAAAAGATATGAAAATAGTAGTGTTAGAAGCCGATGCCATGGGCTTAGGCGTTAATTTTGATTCCTTAAAACAATTTGGTGAAGTCATTACTTACGGTAAAACCCAGGCAGAAGAAATCGTGGAACGAATCAAAGATGCAGATATCATCATCCCCAACAAATCCATCTTAAATGAAGAAAACTTAAAAGAAGCAAAGAACTTAAAACTCATTTGTGAAGCCGCCACCGGTTACAATAACATCGACATTGAATATTGTAAAAAACGTGGAATTCCTGTTACCAATGTAGTAGGTTATTCTACTCCTATTGTGGCACAGCACACCTTCGCCCTGCTGCTTTATATATATGAAAAACTTTATACCTACAATGAATATGTTAAAAATGGAGCATATTCGGAAAGTGGTGTATTTACGAAAGTAGAACCTTTATTTTATGAATTGTCCGGTAAGAAATGGGGTATCATCGGCATGGGTAATATCGGTCGGGAAGTTGCTAAAATCGCCACTGCCTTCGGCTGTGAAGTGATGTATTATTCTGCTTCCGGGAACACCTATGATGTTCCTTTCCAAAGAGTAGAACTGGATGAATTATTATCTGCTTGTGACATTGTTTCGGTCCATTGCCCATTAAACCAGCATACCCATCATTTATTAACTTATGAAAAATTCCGGAAAATGAAACAAACCGCTGTTCTCATCAATGTGGCAAGGGGACCTGTCATCGTAGATGCCGACCTTGCAAAGGCATTAAATGATAACCTGATTATGGGAGCCGGTCTTGATGTATTTGAGGTTGAACCGATTCCAAAGGATAACCCACTATTAAATATCAAAGATAATACCAAACTGATTATGACTCCTCATATCGGATGGGGAAGTTTAGAGGCCCGCAGCCGCTTGATTGAGGATATTCGAAAAAGTATAGAAGCCTTTCTAAACGGAAATCCTAGAAGTGTTGTAAATCAATAATTTTAAAAGCTAAGAAACAAATATTTGCCCTGCGATTAGAGGTGACCCCCAAAAGTTAGACTAAAAATCTAACGATTGGGAAGTCGCTTCCAATTGCAAGGTCTTTTTATACCATAACTTCATTCTGACATTGCCCTGTTTCCATGAATTCTACAATGTTCTTTACCGTTGTCTGGGCAATATTTTCCAGGGCTTCTTCCGTTAAGAACGCCTGATGGGATGTAACAATGACATTCGGCATGGATATCAGTCTGGCAAGAGTGTCATCCTCCATGATATGTCCCGAATTGTCTTCAAAGAACAAATCAGATTCTTCTTCGTATACATCCAGACATGCGGCACCCACCTTGCGTGATTTGATTCCTAAAAGCAATGCTTCCGCGTCCACAAGGGCACCCCTGGATGTATTAATCAGCACAACACCCTTTTTACATTTTTCCAAAGTGGATGCATTCATAATATGATGCGTTTCTTCTGTCAATGGGCAATGCAGGGAGATGATGTCACTCTTTGCAAACAATTCATCCAGTTCTACATAGCGAATGGTATCGCCATTGTCAAGTCCCTCTGCCGGAAACTTATCATATGCCAGTACCTTCATGCCAAATCCCCGGCAGATATCAATAAATACCCGTCCAATTCGTCCTGTTCCAATGACACCAACGGTTTTCCCGTAAAGGTCAAAGCCAGTCAACCCGGACAAACTAAAATTAAAATCTCTGGAACGAATATACGCCTTATGAATCCGGCGAATCGAAGTCAGAAGCAATGCCATGGCATGCTCAGCCACTGCATAAGGAGAATATGCCGGTACCCGTAATACATGAATTTTTCCATAAGCATGCTTGAGATCCACATTATTAAATCCCGCACACCGCAAAGCCAGTACCTTCACACCCATTTCCTCCAGGTGGTCAATGACTGCTTCGTTTATTGTATCATTTACAAAAGCGCACACACCATCGTACCCCTGTGCAAGATAAACCGTATCTTCATTTAGTTTTGTTTCAAAATATTTAAACGTAACCCCATATTCTTTGCCATATTTATCAAACGAAGGCTTATCATAAGGTTTTGTATCAAAAAATGCAATCTTCATTTTGAACCTCCTTGCTTTTAATACCTCGCAATTATAGTATACTTAGAACGATGATTATAATCAATTATTTTTCAAAAATAAGAGTGGAAATTTTTACCACATCATTTTTTTCCATCATTTAATACGGCAAAACAAAAAGCAGAGCAAAACGTCTTAATCTGCCCTGCTCATTTTACATCTCTTTATTCGCTCTTAAGCTTCTCTTTCTCTGTCATTTGCTTCTTTACTTCATCCAACATCACTTTGTCGCATTCTGTAAGCATCATAATATCTTCGTCAGACATCTCGTGATGTAACATATTCTTTACAATCATTCTCTTTTCCTCCTCTTTTCCCCTCTTTTTTCCTTCCCTTTTTCCATCTTCCCTTTCTTCTGCTGCCCAGTCCTGAAATCCTTTTGCCATATTTACCACGTTTCCTTCCTCCTTTTTTATGTATCTAAGTTCTTTTGCATTTGCATAATGTTTCATCACATCATATGCTTCTTCTGATATATTTTCATAATCCGGGTTATTAAGAACCAGCTTCTTTATTTGATTTTTGTCTTTTGAACAGCGGATAAAATCAAATACTTGCCGAATATCTGTTTTAAAAACAGAAGTATCTTCCCATTTTCTAACTTCAATCAAATTTACCTTATAATTTTGAACCATGTCTTTTAATTCATCCGGTATGTCTGTAAAATCAACGATATCCTTTAAACTTCGCCCTCCATCCCACTCTTCTCCACTATAAAGTACGAAGGTAATGACCGGCTGGAGACGGCTTTCTTTTAAAAATCCGTACATATATTCTCCATCCTTCACACCGGAATCCGACTGTCTGATGTTTCGGGAAATTTCTCTTCTCTGCTTTTCATATTCCCCGGCATCATACTTCATAACAGAAAGTGGAAGGGCATAATTCACCATTTCCTGATTCTCTATTCCTATCATGGCAAAATTCACTCCAAATGCCACCTTCCGTACAACATCCCGGTACATTGTACTGCTTTTCGTACTTTTTTTCCCTTTCACTCCTGTTTTGTACTGCTGTAAATTCTTCGAATCAGCAGGTACAAGGTCTTCCGGTTTTACCATCTGCCTTCCCTTTAGTCCACAACCATTAATCAGGTCTGCAAACCGTTCCTCATTTTCAAAAAACACGTTCCAGGTTACATCTTTTTTCACGTTTCCTTCCTCCTTTGGATGTTCAGAAGGTTTCTGCCGGAATTTTGTCATTGCTGAAAATCAGACCTCAATGATTCACATGAATAATCTCATTAAAATTCAATCCTCTTCAGAAATCTTCTGCTTTTTTAGTATCTGAAATAAAAGCAGGAATTTTCTGAATTCAATATGAATATGATATGTTTTGAATCAATAGAAAGATTCAAAAAAGAGAAGAGAATGTACCTTTGGATTCTTTATACATTCCTTTTGATATGAAAATCTGCTTTGTCCTAATTGTAACACCTTTTTTCTTTCTTTACAAATAAATGTTTTATTTTTTGTAATTAGAATCATATTAAAGGCAAAATATTACTATTTACATAAACAGTAACATTTTGCCACTCAGAAATCTCTATATCCATGCCCCATCCATCCGGAATACCTGTCCCGTAACATAATCGTTCATCATTGCAATCTGATAAATAAAATCTCCGGCTTCTTCACTACTTCCCAGTCTTCCGGAAGGAATCTCATTGGCTAACTCTTCTAATTCTTCCTTAGAAAAACAGCCATTCATAGAAGTATCAATGGCACCAAAAGAAACTGCATTCACCTGAATGTTACTAGGTGCCAGTTCCTTTGCAAGTGCTTTGGTTAAGCTGATGATACCGCCTTTCGTGGCAGAGTAGGCTGCTTCACAGGAAGCACCAACCTCCCCCCAGACAGAGCTTACATTAATAATCTTCCCTGACTTTTTAGAAACCATGGAAGGAATGACTTCCCTGCAACCATAAAAAACAGAGGATAAATTGGTGTTTAAGATTCGGTTCCATTCTTCCACCGACATATCAGCTAATAATCCCACATAAGAAATGCCGGCATTGTTTACAAGTACATCAATATTAGAAAAACGTTCCAAACTCTTAGCCATCAGTTCATGTACAAATCCACTGTCCTGCACATCTCCTGTCAACGCCAGACAATCTCCACCATAGGATAAAATCTCATCCCTTACCGCATTTAATGCCTCTATACTCTTAGAAGAATTAATTACCACATTCCAATGCTCCTTTGCAAATCGAAGGGCTGTCTCTTTTCCGATTCCTCTGGATGCCCCGGTAATTACAACTGTCGGCTTCATTCCTATACCTCCCAATTCTCTCATTCTTTCCTTAGAATAAAAAGCCAAAAAGAGATTCAAAACAATGCTAAATCACTCTTTTTGGCTACTTTAATACTTCCTGATTCCATAGCTCAAAGTACGACATTTCATACAACCAGGAAAATTTTTCATCCATATCATTCCATCTATTGCTCTTCTACTACCGGAACCTTTTCAAAATGCTGGTAATCCGTTGGTTTTGTCCAGCTTCCACCCCAGGTAAATCCATGCTCCATAAACAACTGATAACAAGGGTCTTCCGTGGTAATCTTTCCTTCAAATTCCGCTTCTCTGTCTGCGTATTCCTCCGCACAGGAAGGAAGAACATAAAGCGGGTCGCTGTTATAAATAACATAAGGATTATAAAGAGGATTAATGTCAATGGCATATCCAAAAGCGTGTAAAGAAAGTTCCGAACTGCCGGATATCGTTCGGTAATTAAAACAAGACGTATTATTATCCACCATGGAAGCAATATCATCCCCATTGTATTCATCAATTAAGGAAATCTTAGCAATCGGATATTTTATCTTATGAAGTTCATAAAAGATTTCTACTAAATCCTGGGCAATGTATTCATTACAAATAATTTGCCCTACATGTTCTTTCTGTTCAAAGTCAAAATACAATACCTGTACATATTTTAAATCTTCTAATGCAACCTTCACGGATTCATCTTCAAAATCTACAATCATCTTCTGTTGGATTTTATATGGAATGGATTCATAGAAGAAATCCGCTGCATAAGTCACCCTGTCTGACTGTGGTGTGTTGGTAATGTATTCCATAAAAACGGTTTCTTCCTGTTCTATCTTCTTTTGTTCCTTCTCCTTATCCGAGGTGGACTTAAAATAATATATGACTAACCCGGCACAAATCAATATAGAAAAAACAAGAATTGTC
The DNA here is from genome assembly GCA_017399685.1 of Lachnospiraceae bacterium. Classification (GTDB taxonomy): domain Bacteria; phylum Bacillota; class Clostridia; order Lachnospirales; family Lachnospiraceae; genus RGIG1668. The sequence goes on along the minus strand of JAFQBM010000003.1, from coordinate 7,702 downwards.
TTTAATACTTTCACTTTTTTCAATTCCATCACCTTCCACTTTCATCAAAATTCGTCTTCTTCTATCAAATGAAATTCCAGATAATCAAAAGGGACATCCTCAATAAAACTATCCCTTGTAAATCTTGTTTTATCATGAAGAAGAAATTCTTTTATATTTTTTTCCAGCCAAATAGGTTGTTGTAAATCAAATTCATAACAAATCAATTCCAGGCTCCGGTACACTTTCTTCGTACGGCTCAAATCCTCGTCCACATTCACCACCGTATCCTTAAGAAGCCGGTTGTCCTTTATTAGTTTACCCCAAACACGAAACATATCGTCACAATCCTTTCTGATTTACAATATACCAAAATATCAGAAAATATACAACCCAAAAAAGATTTGCACTGCTCTGCAAATCCCACTTTATACAATTAAATATATTTACTTAAAATCAGCAACATATGACAAATAACTCATTAAAAATTCCTTCCTTCTCCTAACTGAAATTTTAAATCGAAGTCCATCTATAAATACAACATCCTGTTCAAAATCCTGAACCCATCTAAAGTTTATAATACATTTTCTATTAATTCGAAAGAAGTACTTTTTATCTAATATTTTTTCCAATTCTTTCAAAGATGTTTCTTTGCGAAATACTCCCGATTTTAGCATGATTTCTGTAGAACTATCTATAGCACTCATATACTTAATATCCTTTAAATATACCTCATACATAACCCTGTCCTTATATACTTCTAAGGTCTTCATATTTTGAAGTTCTCCTATCACACGGCGTAACACTAATCCAACTTCTATTTTATTAAATGGTTTTGTAATATAATCAAAAGCAGAAAATTTAAATACTTCTTTAAACCTCTTAAGTTCACATGTAGCCATAATAATTTTACACTCTGCGTTCATGTTTTTAATTTTGTGCCCTACCTCAATTCCATCCATGTCTGGCATTCTAATATCAAGAAACAAAACATCCAAATCTTTTGCTACTTTCAATACTTTTTCTCCAGAATCAAATTCTAGTATTTGTGTATCAACATCCCATTCCTTTAAGCATTCTTTCATCATTTTCATTAATGCTCTTGATATAACAGGCTCATCATCGCAAATTCCTATTTTTATCATGTGTTTCTCCCTTTATCCTCAAAATTTTTCCTATCATTAAATTATACTATATTATAGAAAATCCGCCATAAAATTTTGAAAAAACTATTTAGAACAATATTTCAAAAAAATGATTGGGAAATTTAAATACAATACAAACAATCTATTATTTGATATTTCCTCTATTTTAAGAAGAAATTCAAAAAAAACAAAACATGAATTATTCCTGAAGCTTCCCAGCAAAATAATGAACTATTGTTCTTACAGAAAAAAAATCAGAAAACTGTAATTTATCATACGAAATTGTAATTTTTAAAACCGCTTCACACTCTTTTAAAAAATTATCAATATCATATAATCTCCTAATTTTATCATCTAAGAGAATCCTGTCTTTGCTTCCATCATAGTCTGTTGTATATTGGTAAATAAAAGGACTCACCTTTTGAAACACACTTTCCTCTAATTTCCCCCATCCCATATTTCCTTTTTCCTCATTATCAACAAATTCCTTTTTAGAATCTTTTATCAAATTTTCCTCTATTTCTTGCTTTCCATTTTCACAAATAATCGTTCCAATCATCGCACTCATGTATGCTGTTGCTTTGCTATTTCCCCAAAACCATTCATAACCTCCTTCCATAGTTGGAACAAGTTCCGGAACATTGTCACAAATAATCTGAACCTTTTCTTTATTATCATAAATATAGTTATATCCTTTTATTAATTCTCCCCTTACTCCAAGACATTCCTTTAGATTTGCCGGAAAGCTGTCAAATTTTCCATTTTGAACAGACACAACTATTATTTTACCTTGTCTTTTTAACTGACCCATTATTTCCTTTATATCTTCTTTGTAATTTCCACCTTTAACGCTCATGCTGATACTAATAATATCAACATCTACTAACAGCAGATGTTTCAATGCCTCTAGCAGTAATAAAGAAGACGAAATGCCACTGTCATGCTGGGTAATTTTTACTATATACAATAATGCATTAGGACAATGTTTCTGAATAATATATGCACAACTGCTTCCATGACCATTCACATCATGATATTCATCGCTCATATATAAATCAGAATCCTTGATATAATAAGAAACGCCACCAATGATACCAGCACTATTTATGAATTTTTTATCTACTCCCGTATCAATTATGGCAATTTTTACAGATTTCATTTTTACTTCCTACCTTCTTTCCAATTAATTTTCCCTGTCCTATCTCATAAATGTAATCACACCACCGGCTCACATCGGAATTATGCGTAATAACCATTACTATTTTGTTTTGGAATATCTCAAAAACATCTTTCATGATTCTTTGCTCCATATTTTTATCTAATGATGCAGTAGGTTCATCCAATATAACAATAGGTTTATCCTTTATTAATGCTCTTGCGATAGCAATGCGGTGATTTTGTCCTCCTGAAAACAACACACCATTATCTCCCATCATTGTATTTTCTTTCAACTCTAATCCATTTACCATATCCCAAAGCCCAGAAATCTTCAATACCTGTTGAAATTTAGCTTGTGTTACATCTTTCGAATCCAAAACAATGTTATTATAAATAGTATCATTTAAGATAAAATTCTCCTGTGAAATATATGTAATAGAATCCCGCAATGAAACATCAGACTCTATTTTTTTTCCATTTACCATTATATTTCCACTATCTAACTCCCACAAACCTAATAATAACTTACAGACTGTACTTTTTTCACAACCGCTCTCTCCAATAAATGCATAAGAATATCCTTTTTCAAGCGAAAATGAAATACTCCTCAATATTGGTTTTCCTTTTTCATAAGAAAATTTTGCCTTTTTCATTCCTATGCTATAAATACTTTCTCCGCTATATTCCATTACTTCCTTATCAAGCTTATGTTCCAACAAATTTTGCAACCTTTGAAAGGAAGGAATTAATTCCGTAAACTCAAATATCATTTCATAAATATTTTGAAATGGGGCAAAAACCTCACCGGCATACTGTAAAAACAATAACAGACCGCCTACCGTCAAAACCCCTTTATTTATTTCATAACTGCCTAAAATAATAATCGCACACATAGGTAAAAGATAAACCAACTTCAATAACCATCCATTCAAACTCTCCACTTTACTTTTTTGAATTTCACTTTCCTTTTGCTTCTTCAAAATTCCTGTATATTCTGTTTTAAAATATTTTTCAGAAGAAAGCATAACTATATTTAAAAAATTAGTACAATATTCTTTTGTTTTACTAATATATTCAACTAAAATACTTCGGTTTTGTTCTGATATCTGAAATATTTTTCTTTGCATCCCCTTTTGCATTAACCAGATTACAGGCTGAAAACCAATGATTAAAAGCAATAATTCCCATCTTAAAAAAATAAGAAATATCACCATTCCAATACCCTTTAATACGTCCATAACTACCTTTAAAAAAGTTTCGGAAATAAATCCTGATATTGCCATGGCATCACTAAACAAATAAGTCATGAACTCTCCCGACTTATTTTCTGTATAAAAATTCCCCTTTTGTTTTAACATTTTTTCAAATATCTCATTTTGTAATTCATACTCTAAGCGGGTGGTCATCTTTGTTGCATATACACTCATTTGTCGCTCCATAAATCCCACTATTACACTTAATCCAAAATAACCTGCCACCATCATTACCGTATAAAATATTTTTCCATCTGCGATTTGATCTATTGCTTTCATATACAAATATGCAAGAATAATATTTATAATTGCAACCAAAAGCATTTGCAATGCCATAATTACAATATGTTTTTTTAAACTTTTTAATCTTTTTAAATAAAACCTAACTGCCTGTTTATCTACCATAGTATATTATTTAAATCCTCCCTATTAGTTGACAAATGGGGTTGTCGCACTTAGAAAAACTTCTACAGAATACAGGCATCTTCCAAACCGGTTCTTCCATATCCTGTCTCTATTTTACTTCATGCAACAGCCCCATTTATATTTCCGTGATTCTCAGCCTATCTTGAAAACTCTGCTTATCATAGCTATTTATTCATCATATACATATATGCATCTTCCAAAACAACCCTTTCGTTACCATCCACCTCACTTGATACTTCCGGACAAATAATTTTAACCGCAATTCCGTTTTCCGTATATTGCTTTGCACATATCGTATACTCTTGTTCAGTTTGCTTACTTCCTCTTCCGTCTGAACCTCTACTGTCCTGATATGCCCCTGGCTCTGTCTTAACAGGTCTGCCACCGTACCCTGATAAAGAATTTTTCCTTTTTTCATAATAGCCAGATTTTTACATGTCGCTCCAATATCTTCTATTACATGTGTGGAAAACAACACCACTCGATCCTTTGCAAATTCTACTAATAGATTTCGGATTCGGATACGTTCTTCCGGGTCCAATCCGGTGGTAGGCTCATCCACAACCAATATCTTTGGATCTCCCATCATAGCCTGAATCAGACCAACTCTTCTTTTCATTCCTCCGGAAAGCTGTCTGATTTTTTTCTTCTGATGTTCCTTTAAATTAGTACGTTCCAAATAATAATCAATTTTTTCCTTACATTGTGCTTTTGTTAATCCACTTAAACTGCCTAAGTATTCCAAAGCTTCTCTTACTCTTAATTGGGGATATAATACTAATTCCTGTGGTAAATAACCTATGATTTTTTGTATTTCACAATAATTTTCCGGCACTACCGGTACACCATCAAAGGTAACCGTTCCAGAAGAAATTGGAAGCAATGTGGTCAAAACCCTCATTAAAGTTGTTTTACCTGCACCATTTTCGCCCAGTAGTCCAAAAATACCATTTTCTATCTCAAGAGAAACCCCATCTACTGCTTTTGTACCATTTTTAAATTCTACTTCTAAATCTCTAACTTCTATCTTCATTTTTATACCCATGCATATCGCAAGTCCTCTTTACGAATCTGCCCAAATAAACAAATCGAAAGAATGAACCATCTGCACTTTTCCTTTCCCTTATTCCCTTCTTTTATCATTTCATTATGCCCTTTACCACTTTTTATGTTTCTCCTTTATTACTACCCCTTCTCTGGACACCGCCATAATCCTCCGAACTATCAAAAGCAAGATACAGGCTATGAGAAAGAAGACACATTTTCCGGTCATCCATTGCGCATCTGTCATATTTTCAGAGTCTAAAGAATATGCCCTAATATTCCATTGTGGTTTTAACAGTTTTTCTGCTCCGGTAGAGTTAAAAAACTGGTATATTACAAATGAAATTCCCATTCCGGCCCACTGGTTCTTAAACAGACAGGTTGTAAATACCGACAAAACAGTAAAGAAAAAGATACTCACGGCAATTGCAAAAAGTGCCTGTAAAAATTCTATAAGAATACTATTTTCAATAGAAAGATTTCTTAAAAAAAACATCCAATAAAAACCTACCGAAAGCACTAACAAACCAATCCATTGTATTAAAATTCTTCGAAGTAAGGTTCTAAAATTTTTTCTGTACCCCATTTTACCAAAAACATCTTTTAAATCACCATATAATTCCTGATACATAATATTACATCCACACAGAATTGCTACCAGTGAAATCACATGGGCATCTATCAAAGTGCCAATATCACAATTACTTTCCACAGGGAAAATAATAGCAAACACAATCAGAAAAACACTAATTAATAATACCTTATATTTCGATAACACTATTTTTATTTCCTGCACCCTTATACTCTCCTCCGATTCCAAATTTTATTTGCTACCAGACACAGAACAATTCCAAGCAGTATGATAGCCGCCTGATTGATAAACATGGCATCGTAAATGGTATTTTCAAAAAATACTTCCGGACACCGGATACATAAACTTAACGGTCTAAGATGATAACTAAAACTTCCATCCGCCTCTACTCTTCCCATGTTAGAATAGATCATATATAAAATAAGAACCGGAACTGCCGGTATTGCATTCTTAAACAATACGGAAACAAAAAAATAAGTCGCAATAATTACAAATAAAGAAGGAAGTAAGAACAACCCCAGTCTCATCCACATATCCCAGATACTATATGGTAAATTCTCCTTAATACAATGTTGAACCACACATATATTCATAACTGCTGTGATTACGATAATTACAAATACTGCAACTGACATATTTCCTAATACTTTTCCCCAGACATAAGCTCCCGATTTTAAAGGTTTCGTATGTAATAGTTCATAAATATCCTGCTTACTTTCAAACATAAAAGAAAAAACGAACAATACAATACAAAAGATAAGCATTTCAACGGTTAAAAGGTCTGCATATTTTAAAGAAAAATAATAGGTAAATGTATGTTCATCCAATGCCTGTTTCATATATTCGTTTGCTTCAGCTACCGTCACCTTTTTTGTATCAGGTGGTATAAAACCTAACTCTGCATTTGGGAAATCATACTTTTCCTCCATATATTCGCCCATTTCTTTAATTGTCATACCACTTTCTTTTAAATAGGTAACAATCTCCTCTGCTTCACTTTCAGAATAACCAAAATAAACGTTTGTCAATTCCCTTTTGAGACTTTCAAACTCTTCATCATAATGTTTTTGTATTTCTTCTTCCGTATAAGGAATATACCCATCCATTACATCTGCCTCATAGGGACTTTTTTCCTCTATCTGCATATCTTCATCCAGATAAGTAAATAAATATCCCTGAAGAGAGCTATACATTGTCCATCCAACTAATATAATTCCCAAATAAAATAAAGGGTTCTTTAAATGCCCCTTCCACTCCTGCCTTATAATTGCCAGCATCTTTATATCCTCCCTGATATAATAAGTTTTTTCAAAAATCTGCAAAACAAACGAAACCTCAAGTTAGCAACCCCATTTCAAATAGGGGGATATGTGCTATTCATTACTCACAGCAAAAAAATAGAATTTCATCATTTTAGCCAATATTTTCATCTTACTTCAAGCTACTGAAATACGCAAGCCAAAATGTATGAACGACAGAATTTTTGTATGAACGACATTTAATTAATTTTTCATCCACATTTTGTATTACTTTGAGTTAAATCACTATGCAGACATAACACCCATCTTTATTCCTTTCTCATTGCCACCCTCATACATACCCAAAAATACAACCAGCTTGCCAGAACCCCCACGACTCCGGTTTTACTTCCTTCTTTTTCTTAAGGGGAATCATATCAAAAAAAGTACTTTACTATTTCGGCGGTCTCTGTTTTTTGTTTATGCAATCAAGATTCTATGATTTCTCCATCTTTTAAATAAATGATTCGGTCACTGTACCTTGCAATCTTTTCATCGTGAGTCACCATAATAATAGTTTTTTTCAATTCTTTCAGCATAAGCATGTGATTCATGAATTCCTTGGAATTACGGGAATCTAATGCACCGGTAGGTTCGTCTGCAAGAATCACGGAATTGTCTGCAACCATGGCTCTTACGATGGCGGCTCTTTGTTGTTGACCGCCGGAAATCTGATAGGGGTATTTGGTTAACAGTTCATCGATTTCTAATCGCTTTGCATAATCTAAAATCAGTTTTTTTCTTTCTTTCCTTTTTGTATTTTTTGCTAGTAATGGGATTTCCAGATTTTCATATATAGTGTAGTTT
>JAFQBM010000059.1 GCA_017399685.1 Lachnospiraceae bacterium | reverse complement strand
AATTATTTCAAAGACAAAAAAGATAACTAGCACAAAAGCAAAAATATAGCACATATCGATGCAAACGAACAAACAGCCACATAGCCCATAAATACAGGCTTTGTGGCTGTTTTGTCTTTTATTAACTGTCAAAGATGGGATTATAGTAGTAAATTTGTATTGGTGCAAGAAAAACTTAGAATACACTCAAGGACTATACCTTATTGTTAGTTTTCACGAATGAGTATGTAAAAAATAACATAATATATCAATGTATATTAACTATATTGTAGTAACTGGTTAGCTTTATGCACAAAACAAACAAATATCAATTAGCACAAATAAACAAGTATGTGAAAAGTGTAAAAAACAGGTGGTAATTTTAGTGTAAATAGTATAAAATGATGGCGATAAAATAACATTTAAAATATGTTAGACAATATTAAGGAGGAGTTATGAAGAAAAAAAGAAAGAAGTATGGTTCAATGAAAAGAGCGATAACTTTTTTGATGGCGCTTTCACTTGTTACTACATCAGGAGCTGGTGTGCCATCAATGACGGTTCAAGCGGAACAAAGCAAAGCTACGGATGAAGTTGTTTATAAGCTTGACATGGATGAAACAGGTTATTTGACACCAACAAAAGAAAGCCTTGATTTGGAGAATCGTGTGTTCTCATGGGACAATGCAACGGTATATTTTGTGTTGACCGACCGTTTTAAGAATTCGGATACGAGTAATGATCATTCTTATGGAAGAGGTTTGAAACAAGATGGAACAGCAATAGAAGGATTAGATACCTATACTAATCCAGGTACTTTCCATGGTGGAGATTTAGGTGGCTTGACTGAAAAAGTCCAGGATGGATATTTTACAGATCTTGGCGTTAACGCTATTTGGATTACTGCTCCGTATGAGCAGATTCATGGTTATACTTCTGGTAATAAGAGGAGCAATAATGCAAATCAATATCCAGATCCGGAAAATGGTGGCTTTCCATATTATTCTTACCATGGATATTGGACGTTAGATTATACCAATATTGATGAGAATATGGGAGATGAGCAGGATTTTGAAGAGTTCGTAGACAGTTGTCATGAAAGAGGAATTCGTGTGGTAATGGACGTGGTTATGAATCACGTTGGATATACAACTATGCAGGATGCCGTTGATTACGGTTTTGATTCTGTATTAAAATCAGGATGGAAATCATATTATTATGGTCCGGCAGCATCCTTGATGGGTGGAGATCCTGAAAGTGAAACATATTGGAATAAGGCGTCTAGTGTGTGGGCTGAAAAATGGTGGGGACCTGGATTTGTAAGAGCAGATTATCCGGGATACACATCGGCTGGTGGTGACGACTACCATATGAGTCTTTGCGGATTGCCTGATGTTGTAACGGAGTCATCGGCACAGACTGTTGACACTCCACCAATTTTGGTGACAAAGTGGACAGAAGAAGGAAGATTATCGCAAGAACAGGCAGAATTAGATTCTTTCTTTTCTAGCACTGGCTATAAAAGGCAGCCTCGTTACTATATTATTAAATGGCTTACTGACTGGGTAAGAGAGTATGGTGTGGACGGCTTCCGTTGTGATACTGCAAAACACGTTGATTTAGATGCATGGAAGGATTTAAAGACAGAAGCTGACAAGGCTTTAAAAGAATGGAGAAAAAATAATCCGAATAAGCCGGGTGCACAGTGGACAGATGATTTCTGGATGACAGGAGAAACATGGGGACACGGAGCATCAAAATCTCCATACCATACTTCCGGTGGTTTTGATTCTATGATTAACTTCCAGTTTAACAAGAGTGGAAACTTAGCGAATATGGAAGAAACATATAATGGATATGCTAGCTCAATCAATAGTGATCCTGATTATAACTTGTTGAGTTATATATCTTCACATGATGATGGACAATACGGAACAAGTAGTGTATGGTCAGCTACGGATGAGCATAATATGAATCTTGGTACCAGTTTATTGCTAGCACCAGGTGGTGTACAAATTTATTATGGTAATGAAGTGAACCGTGGTTTGGGTTGGAGTGATTTCTTTACCGGAAACGACTACTTAGACCAGAGATATCGTACAGATATGGATTGGAACAATGTTAATGAAAAAGTTCTTACTCACTGGCAAAAAGTTGGACAGTTTAGAAATAAGCATCTCTCGGTTGGTGCAGGACAGCATACAAAGCTTGAGGGAGATGCATATACATTTAGCAGAACCTATCACTTAGAGGAAGAAGATGAAGATAAGGTAGTATGTAGTCTTCCGGGAAAGGCTGGTACCTATACAGTTAACGTAGGAAGTGTATTTGAGGATGGCGAAACCATTACAGATTTCTATTCGGGCAAAACATATGAGGTTTCTGGTGGTTCCGTGTCAGTCACTTGTGATTCTCATGGTGTAATCCTATTAGAAGGCTCAGGAATTGTTAAAGCAAGTGTAAGTGCGAAAGCATCTGTTAAATCAGATAACTATTCCTCAGAAACAATAAAGATAACATTAAAAGCAAACAAAGCAAAAGATACATATTACACTCTTAACAACGGTACTAAAAAAGCATACAAAGCTAACGATGTGATTACAATCGGTGGTGACACAGCGTATGGTGAAGAAACAACCTTGACATTAACAGGTATTTCAGAAGATGATGGTTCAACTTTAACAAAAACATTCACATACAAAAGAAGTGCAGAACCAACGGTGAGTGATGGTGTATTTTGTGTTAAAGTTTCAAAAGCACAATTCCCGGAAGCACCAAATGTTTTTGTATATTCAAATGATGCTGCTGAAACAGCGTATGCAGGTGCATGGCCGGGACCGGTTCTTACACAGGATGAAGATCCAGAGTACTGGTCATATACTAATGAGGATATTACAGAAGCACTTGTTATTGTTTCTTTAGGAGCAACAAGTAATTCAGCAGGAACATGGAGAACAACTCCGGATGAAGCAAAAGGGCTTTTGGTTAGAGGAGCTATGCTTCTTGACCGTGAAACAAAGCAGTTTTCAGAACTTCCTTCCGGAGAACCAGGAAAAGTAATTGTGAATTATGTAGATTCTGAAGGTAAACAGTTAAAGAGTATTTATCGTGTAGGTGTGGTTGGTAAATCTTATACTACATATGCGGCGGATATTGAAGGGTATACATTAACAAAAACACCAGATAATGCAACAGGAACTTTTGAGAAAGAAAGTACCGTAACTTATGTATATTCTGTTTCTAACCCAGGAGATGACCCAGGAGATGATCCGGGAGATAACCCAGGAGATGATCCGGGAGATAACCCAGGAGATGATCCGGGAGATAATCCGGGAGATAACCCAGGAGATAATCCAGGAGATAACCCAGGAGATGATCCGGGAGATAACCCGGGAGATAACCCAGGAGATAATCCAGGAGATAACCCAGGAGATAATCCGGGAGATAACCCAGGAGATAATCCGGGAGATAACCCGGGAGATAACCCAGGAGATAATCCAGGAGATAATCCGGGAGATAACCCAGGAGATAACCCTAGCGACACACCGGGAGATAACCCAGGAGACAACCCAGGTGACACACCAAGTAATAAGCCAAGTGACACTCCAGGAGATAACCCAGGCGACACACCGGGAGATAACCCAGGTGACACACCAAGTGATAAGCCAAGTGACACTCCAGGAGATAAACCAAGTGACACTCCAAGTGATAAACCGAGTGACACACCAAGTGATAAGCCAAGTGACACTCCAGGAGATAAACCAAGTGACACTCCAGGAGATAAACCAGGAGATTCATCTGGACAGAAACCAAGTGGAACAACAGAAGATACTACAAAGGTTGATGCTACTCAATCAACTGTTTATATTGCAACAAATAACGAAAAGATTCAAACTGGTGATTTAGTTACAGATAAAACATCAAAAGCAACCTTTAGGGTAACGAAAACAAGTATTTCTGCTAAGAATGTAGAATACGTTGTTTCAAAAGCCAATACCGAAAGTATAGTTGTACCGGATAAGGTAGTTGTTGATGGTAAAACATATAAGGTAACTTCTGTATCAAATAGTGCATTTAAAGGAAATTTAGCATTAAAGAATGTTAAAATTGGAAAGAATGTTAAGACGATTGGTAAAAAGGCTTTTGATGGTTGTAAAAATTTGGAGGAAGTTATTCTCTCGAACAACATTACAACTATCGGTGAAAAAGCATTTTACAATTGTGATAAGTTAACAACTATTACGATTCCGTCTAAAGTAAATAAGATTGGAAAAAATGCTTTTGGTGGATGCAAGAAATTGAAAAAGATAGTAATTAAGACAAAAAAATTATCAAATAAGAACGTTGCGAATAATGCATTTAAGGGTATATCATCAAAGGTTACCATTAAAGTTCCAAAGAGTAAATTGAAAACATATAAGAAACTTTTCAAAAATAAAGGTCTTAGTTCTAAAGTGAAAGTTGTAAAATAGCAACAAACAGCAGTGTAGTTAATGATTACTACGCTGCTGTTTTATAATAGTCGCAAGTTTCTAAATTATGCTAAAATTTTCCCAAGTTGATATATAAAAAGATTTTTCTCTTGGTGATATGCTTTTATTTTATTAGTTAGTTACTCAACTTTCCTAGCATAAATCACTAAACATAGCCTGAATAAATCTGGCTTGAGATGCCATCTAATTGCAGACTTGTGTTTTTATCATTTCTGTGATTTGTGCAGAAAAGGTTGTTGCTATATTTACAAACAGAACCATTAAAATGATAACGCTGTTTTAACTGTTTAACCATACGTTATGGTCGTTTTATTAATGTAGAATCTTTTGAAAATGCAGTAAAGGTATTGCAGGGACATTTCGTAAGTAAAGAGGAAGAGTATAATCGATATCGTCACGTTGATATTGTTGAGGATGATGAAAAGAATTATGTAGATGGTAAGCCTGATTATGCTGATGCCTTTGAGGACAATATGATATTTCGTTGGGATTCACAGATTGGTCGTGGTATTGATAGCTCCTACATGGATGAAGTGAGAACAGCCACAAGGAGTATTAAAGCGAGAAATTATGGAAGAATTAGAAACGGAAATAAATGTTGGTGCATTGATTGATACGATGAATAATGCGTTGATTGCATTGGCAGTGTTCTTTGCTTTGTGGGTCATTTATACATTTTATCTGTTCAGGAGAAGGATTTTTAAGAAAAGATATGCGAGTTCGCCTGTCGTTGTATGGGAAGAAGAGTAGACATGGCAGAGTTAAGCGAGGAGAAAAAGAACTATTCAATTGATAAAAGAGATGTGGAATAGTATAGAAATCAAGATAAAGGAGTATATCCTTTACGCTTGGTTTCTTTTTTTATATAATTATCGAAAGTGATGATGTGCGAAATAAAGGGAGGAAAAGTATGGCTATACAAACAAAACCATTATATAATGTAGATGACACTGGTGTTACAATTAGAAGAGGGCCGTCCGATATACTGTGGTTTGGTTGTCTTATGTTTATTGTAGTAGTTCTGGTGGAGTTGATACCTTTGATTGATATGATTGGTTCGAGGAGTGTGAGTGTGTTTCAGATTTTGGGATTCATATTGATTCCTGTGAGTGCCTTCTTTTGGTATCGGTTTACAGCAAAACGATATGCAAATACATGGGTGAAGATAACAAAGGACACAATTATATTCAATACAGCTGGGCGTATAAAGGAAATCGATTTACAAAAGATAGAGAAAGTTACATTGGATGGAAAAACATCGGGAATTACAACCTACGATTTGGTTATGAAATTCATAATGAAAGATGGTAGCAGTTTTTCATATAGTTATCTGGGAGATAATACCTTTCTCTTTTTGAATAAGCTTTCCATGAGAGGTATTCCAGTATATGACAAAGATATTCCGTATGAAATTCAACTTGTACTTATGGACATTTTGGATGAGGATGGTGTAGAAAAGGTTCTTGAAGAAACGGAAATGTATTTGAAGGAATTATCGGATAACAATCCTCATTTGGGAATATCGTATAAGATACATCGTGTTGGAAAAATGAATGAAAATTGGGGAAGTCTTAGTATGTCGAATGACAACGGTTTTAGTAGTTTAATAACAGCGAAAAGATTTGGTCAGATATTTTCATATAATTTTATTGAATACTGTGAACATTATATCAAGACAGAGTAAAATTCAGTTTACGCATATATTTATAATGATAATAATTTAAGATAATAATACCAAGGATAAAAGGTCATGTGTTTCACAAAAGGTTCGCATGGCCACTGCCGGAAAGGGGTTACATATGTCATTACCAAATCATCTTTTATTTCCACCCAATTATGATCGAAATAAAGAAACTCCTATGAAGGATTTTAACTTTATTAAATCCCTTCAAATCGAAGATATGGTTGTGTTAATCAAAGAAAGCCATCGTGGTTTTATGGATTTAAAATTAGAAAATTATTTTACAACCAACGAAGAAGTGTTGGCGTATCGTTTAGAGATTGTATCCGATCTTGTGAATAATCCTTCGCTATATGAGGTTTTTCAAAAATCCATTGTTCTTATACAAAACATTCATGATATGCGACGTGCCATGAACAGTGACTATTCGGTTGAATCTGCCCTTAGTAGTGTGCGTTATATCGAAACCTATCAGGAAATTGTAGATTTATTTGCAGTAGGATTTGAAAATGTTCATCCGACTTCCCGAGGACTGTCCGCATTTCGTTCAGAAATTTTAGATATCTATCATGGGGAAGAATACTGTAACCTGCGTGAAGAATTATCCAAAATGGAAGTGCACTTTGGCAGTTTGAAAAGTGTTACGATTGGAATTAATTTGGATGAAAATATGCAAGTAAAGGAAGCGGGATTAATTACTGTCAATAAAAAGCCATTCCATTCGGGAACCATTATAGAGAAATTACTCAAAAAGAATCCTCTTGATTCCCACGCGCTGGTTTCGCCACTTTATCCTTTGACAAAAGTACTTCATGGAGAGGAATTAAAGGCATTTAACTTTTCCGTTCAATCAGCAATGAGTGCGGTTTTCACGAAATCTTTGAAAGACTTTGAACCTGTATTACAAAAATATTTTGGTGTAAACACGGCTGGTTTTACCGCTCTTTTGGATGATATTCGTTTCCTTACAGCAGGGGTGAAATTCATTTTAGAGATGAAGGAAAAAGGCTTTGATATGTGTGCGCCAACCATTCGCCCTATGGCGGATAAATACTGCCAGCTTGAGCAAGTATATAATCCGATTTTGGCTAGAAAATGTATTGAACAAACGATTGTTTCCAATACATTTTCGTATGATGAAAACGGACGGTTCTATATCGTTACAGGACCAAATCATGGCGGTAAATCAATATTTGCATACTCTATTGGTATGGCACAGGCACTCTTTCAGTTGGGATTGTTTGTCCCTGCCAAAAGTGCAGTTCTTAGTCCTGTTACCAACATATATACTCATTTTCCGTCTTCTGATGAAAACAACTATGGAAAAGGACGTTTGGAAAGTGAATGTGCCCGTCTTGGAGCAATTATGAAAAAATTATGCGATACAGACCTTTTACTTATGGACGAATCCTTTTCAAGTACAAGCGGGTTAGAGGCCGGATATATCGCAACGGAAGTATTAACAGGAATTGGTATCATTGGATGTGGTGGGATTTTTGTTACCCACATTCATGATTTGCCGCAACAGTTGGATACATACAACGCACATCCTCAAAACAAAGGAAAAATTGACAATCTTGTGGCTCAAATGGAAAACAAAGAGTCTGGAGTGCGTAGTTATAAGGTTACACGTACCACCCCGGAAGGATTGAGCTATGCGAAGGATATTGCTAGCCAATATGGACTTGATTTGGAGAGTATTATGGACAGATCATGTGAAAAAATTATGTCAAACAAGGAGTGAAACTATGAGTAATTTGATTAAAGATACCACAAAGCAGGAGCGTATTGATTTGATTCGCAGTTGGATACCGGCGGATGAGGTGATGGACGGTTGTGATATTGATTTGTGGGAAATGTATCGTGATTATATTGATGGAAAAAGAGAAATTGCAGAAATTAATGCATCCTTTCATGAAGGATAGTGTGAAAGAAAGTAGAGGAAAGCCATAAAAGGGCGCACTTCAGCAAGCTGTCTAAAAATAGGCAACTTTTTGAAGTTAGATAAGTAATGTAAATAACCTAAGAAGCCATTGGCTCATCAGGTGGTAATACCCCTTCTT
>JAFQBM010000058.1 GCA_017399685.1 Lachnospiraceae bacterium | reverse complement strand
GCTTCGCTAATATCTACTCTGCATACATTTATCTGTCCCATCTGAAATACGATGTATTCAGATGGTCTATTAAAGTTACCCTTTTTTACTTCACAATTTTTTTCAAAAAAACTCTTGACTATTTATAGTTTGTCACCTCCAATTGCATTATATTATTCCACATGATATAATTCTATCATTATATCCTTCATTTTTTAACACAATCCTATTATCGCAGAAAGGGAACCAAACATGACTCCTACTTTACTGCATGAAACAAAAATCCATGGAACTATCGATTTTCCCTATATCGTATATCACGGAAAAATCCCGGATTTCATACATTCCTATCCTCTTCACTGGCATGATGAAGCAGAACTCATCTATATCACCAGAGGATGTGTCAAAATTACGGTCTGGTCAAATGTGTATCATGTGCAGGAAGGCGATATTATCATTCTTATGCCACATGTCATTCATTCCATAGAACAACTTGATTCCAACCATGCAGAATATTTCAATATTGTATTTCATTTTTCTATGTTAGAAACATCCGAAGAAAACAGTTGCTATGAAAAATATTTAAAACCTTTCTTAACCCACGAAAAAAATGTGAACTGTTATGAAAAGAAAGGAACCAAGTTAAATACCCTTTTAACACCAATGCTTCTTTCTTTAATTGAACATAGACGGGACAGTTATACAACCTGCGAATATCTTGTGAAATCTAACCTTTTTATGATGATACATGTTCTGAATCAATCTTGTATCAACGCAGATAAAAATGAGGTACTTTTACAGTTAAACTACGGTAAACTAAAAACTGCCTTATACCACGTACAAAACAGTTATGCTCAAAATATCACAATAAAAAAAGCCGCTGCATTATGCGGTTTTTCAGAGAGTCATTTTATGAAATTATTCAAAGAACTGACCGGCATGAGTTTTACTGCATATCTGATAAATTACCGGCTGGAACTTTCTGCAAAACAATTAATGGAAACAGAACAGAAAATCATTGATATTGCTATTAATTGTGGTTTCCATAATCACTCCTATTTTACAAGAGCTTTTCTAAAGAAATACGGTCTTACACCTGCAAAATATAGGAAAACTTTTACAGATTAATGATTGGTTTTTGCAACTTAGAAAAAGGAGTCCTCATCCAAGGACTCCTTCTGCCTCCATTTTTATTTCTATGATACCATGGTCAAAATACCTTTTGACCCCAACATCATTTCTATTTTATTAAGAATACATGCTTAACTTTACATCTGCTTATTTTCTTTATAGATGTTTTTTAATTCTTTAATTACATCTTCAAATGGCATTACATGTAAACCTTGGTAAGTTAATGTTAGCACATCTACCGGTGCTTGCCTAATCATATCTTTTGGAGTATCTTCATCATAAGTTAAATTCCAGCAGGCAAATAAGTATCCAATCCATGCCATTAAATCTTCTGTATACTGCTTTCCTCTCTGAATTGTAACTTCTTGTTCTAAGGTCTGAATAATATAATTCGATCCTATCCACATTTGAGTGTATGTTTTATCATACAAATAAGTCGCAGTATCTGAACACATTAACTTTTCAATAAATTCTTTTGAATCATAACCCTTTTTCACAGACTGAACAAATAAATCTGCTGACATTTCACATATCCCTATATTAAAAAGTGTTGCATCCATTATTTATTCCACTCCTCTAATATTTCATCAAAGAATTTCACATCTTGAGCACGACGATATTTTGTTTGTATCTGATGAACCAACCCATTTATCTGATTTTTTCTATTTATATTTTGTGCTTGAATCATTTTTAATTCTGTATTTGTTAGTTTACGTTCACTTAATATACTAATACGTTCTTTTTCACATGCTTTGTCTGTTTTTAACACATACTGATTTCCGAGTTTTACATACTGTAGTGCTTCAATAAATGCCTTATCACATATAATTCCATTAAAAAATAAATTCATTACCTGTGTCATTTTATCATCTGCGATAATTCCTACAATAATATCATAACACTCATTGTATGTCTTATATCTCATACATAATTTTTCATATTCAAATAATTTAACAGACTCTCTGTTATATGCAACAAACAAAGCCCAATCCAATTGACTGGTATAATCAACACCAAATTCTTTCTTTGTTAATCCTTCTTCATTATAATCTATCTCATAGAACTTGCTATTAGGATATGCAGCTATTAAACCTTTCGGTTGGTCTGATTTATCACCCATATAAAAACCACGTCCAAAATCACATGCATCTCTGCTGTGAGGTTTTATGTCTCCTTTTATACCGCTTTTAGAACCATGATATAGTAACATTTCATCACTTCCTCTTAACCTCTTTTCTTTTATTATAATGCTAAATTATTGAAAATACAAATCGTTGCCTATAAAATCTGCATTTATAATTTTAAGTTTTACTACAATCCATATTATATCAACTATTTCCCACAATGTACATAAACTATTTCTTTCAATGCAATCCCTTAAAACTTCACCTTAATCGTCGTTCCTTCACCTTCTTCACTTTCCAATGTAATCCTTGCATCATGAATCGCCACGATATGCTTTACAATGGCAAGTCCCAGTCCAGTTCCACCGGTTTCTTTGGAACGGCTCTTATCCACCCGGTAAAATCTCTCGAAAATTCTCTCCTGATGTTCCTTTGGAATTCCGATACCAGTATCACTTACCATTAAAGTAGGGCAATTTTCCTCCATTCCTACCTCTAAGGTCACACTTCCGTTCTTCTTATTATACCGGATGGCATTTTCGCAAAGGTTCATAATCAATTCTGAAATCAAATCCCGGTTTCCCCGTATTTCACATGCTTCACCAATACAAGAAAAAGAAATTGCCTTTTTCCCAGCATTGATGGACAGGGTTTTCGTACATTCCATGGCAACCTCAAAAAGATTCACGTTCTCCATCTGAATATGCCCCTCCATCCGGTCTAATTCAGAAAGGTTAATAATATCATTGATTAATGACACCAGCCTTCCGGAATTCTGACGAATTTCCTTCGCAAATTCAATAGTTTTCTCCTCATCCACCATTTTATTTTCAATCAACTCCGCATATCCCGCAATAGCAGTAAGTGGAGTCTTTAACTCATGGGAAACATTAGCGGTAAAATCTTGTCTCATTTTTGCAGCTTCTAATATATTTTCATGCTGGGAACGAATGGTAGATACAAAAGGTACCAATTCCTTATAAACCGACACCTGACTATAATCATCCAGATTGCTCGCCAAAAGGTTAATAGGCTGAATCAGCTTCTTTGTAACAAAATGAGATATTACAACACAAACCAAAACCATAGCCACCATAACAAGAAGGATAAGTGGAATGACCGACTCCAGCATACTCCATAAATTTCCCGCTTCCTTGGCTACTCTGATAACAGTTCCATCTTCTAACTGTAAGGCATAATAATAATTATTAATATTCATGGTATCCGAATTACGGATTGCTTCTCCACTTCCATTTTTTAATGCTGCTTCCACTTCCGGACGCTTCGCATGATTATCCATAATTCCTATATCTGCATCATTATCAAACAACACCGTTCCATCCTTGTCAATCCAGGTAATTCTCAGTTCCTCCATCTGAAAATCATGTTCATCCACTGGTTCCTTAGAAAAAACATCTGCATCCTTTAATACCTCTGCTTCTAACCGCAGACCATCCAATACCTGCTCCCGGAATACATTATAAAAAATCCCCACCATAAGACCCATGGTGACAAGAATTGCTATAATGGTAATGATAATAAATTGTATGTTAATCTTGCGTTTCATTCCATCACATACCCCACATTTCTCACTGTACGAATTTTCCTTCCTGCACACCCAAGCTTTTGTCTTAATGTCTTTATATGCATATCCACAGTACGAGATTCTCCTTCAAATTCCGTATCCCACACATGTTCCATAATCACATCTCTTGATAAAACTACACCCTTATTGGTCATCAACAGTTTTAATAATTCATATTCCTTATAGGTTAATTCCACCGGAGTTTCCTCAACATACACCATATGACGTTCATTATCCAAAAAAACATTGTCCACCTGCAATGTTTTTAGTTCTTCTTTCAAAGTCCGTCGGAGCAGTGTTTTCACTCTGGTAATCAGTTCCATAACAGAAAACGGTTTTTTTATATAATCGTCTGCACCTTCATCCAACCCCTTTATCATATCCATTTCCGTGGTCTTCGCCGTTACCATAATAACCGGAAGACGCTTGGTAGAAGGATTCTTACGAAGTTTTTTTACAATCTCATAACCATTTTCATCCGGAAGCATAATGTCCAAAATCACAAGATCCGGAACCATATCTTCTAATTTTTTATAAAAATCCCTTGCATTTTCAAAGTCTAACACCATGTAATTACTGTTTTTTAATGCAATGGTCTCTATCTGACGAATATTACTATCATCTTCTACAATATATATCAGTGCCATAAGGCATCCTCCTTTTTTCTTCTTAATCGGATTCGGCTGTTAAAACAACCGAAGGGTACTTTGCTCCTATTGTATGGATACAGTAGTACAAGAGGGCACAAAGTTTTCTTTCGTTTGTTTTGACACTCGAATCATATTAAGTTAAAACATCTGTCTGCTTAAATATCATTTTATAGGATATCCCTTAAATCATCAAGGTTAATTAGGAAACCTCTCTCTTATCATACCATTTTTTATTGTGCTGCTGCACAGGTATGAAAAGAGGAGATTCCTTTGTAAAAGGTGATATATATATTAAAGTGAGAAAAGAAAACACTAACTTTTACTTATGACTTGCGGCTTTTATCATCCAACGAGAAGATAACCCATTCCGCAATGTTTGTAGCATGGTCTCCAATTCTTTCAAAATATTTTGCCACCATAAGAAGGTCTGCAGCCTGTTCTCCACAGTTTGCATCCTTATGAATCATTTCCACCAGTTCTGCTTTCACCTTTAAAAACAATTCATCTACGATATCATCGCTTTTAATGACTTCTCCTGCTTTTACCATATCATGTTCCACATAGGCTTCAATACTGCGGATTAACATTTCTATGGTGGTAGATGCCATTTTGCTGATATCCTCTAATTTTTTCACATATGGCGTGTCTGCCAGTAATATGGTAATTTCTGAGATATCCACTGCATGATCCCCGATTCGCTCCATATCCGTAATCATTTTCATAGCCGCAGAAATGACTCTTAAATCCCTTGCCACAGGCTGTTGCTGCATCAGAAGATTGAAGCATAAATGCTCAATTTTCTTTTCTTCCCTGTCCACTTCCTCATCGGAATTCATAATATATTCTGCCAGTTCCACATCCTGCTTTAATAATGCTTCCACTGCCTTTTGAATTCGTTCCTCTATCATAGTACCCATATTTAAAAGTTCTTGCTTCAGATTCGCAAGCTGTTCGTCGAATTTTAACCTTACCATCAACCAAACCTCCCTGTAATATAATCTTCTGTTCTCTTGTCTTTTGGATAAGAAAACAATTCTTCCGTATCTCCAAATTCCACCATTTCACCCACAAGGAAAAATGCAGTATCATCTGAAACTCTCACTGCCTGCTGCATATTATGGGTAACAACTACAACGGTGTACTTTTTCTTTAATTCTTCCATCAATTCTTCTACCTTGGATGTTGAAATGGGATCCAATGCAGAAGTTGGTTCATCCATAAGAAGTACTTCCGGCTGCACTGCCAATGCCCTTGCAATACAGATTCTTTGCTGTTGTCCACCAGATAATCCAAGAGCCGATTTTTTTAACCGGTCCTTTACTTCATCAAAAATAGCTGCTCCCCTTAAGGAACGTTCCACGATTTCATCTAACTGGTTTTTATCCTTAATTCCATGCACTCTGGGACCATATGCAATGTTATCATAGATGCTCATTGGAAATGGATTGGGCTGTTGAAATACCATACCAACTTTTTTTCTAAGAATCGTAGTATCTACATTTTCAGCATAAATATTTTCCCCGTCCAAGCTGATACTTCCGGTGATTTTTACGTTATCTACCAAATCATTCATACGATTTAAGGTCTTAAGAAAAGTGGATTTGCCACAACCGGATGGCCCGATAAATGCAGTTACACTATTTTCTTTTATGTCCATATTTATGTTTTTCAGTGCATGATTATCTCCATAATAAAGATTCAAATCCCGCACCTGAATTTTTACTTTTTTCTCCATCTTAATCCTCCATAGTTCTCACCATGTTCCTATAGTGATAGTCATGTTCCTTCTGCAAACAGTAACCGATTCTATCCTTTTGTTCATATACAAACGCTAACCGATTCTGCCTTTACACCCAAACAGTAATCCTATCTTTGACTATACCTTTTTATTTACATCAAATTTCTTTGCAAGAAGCTTTGTTGCAAAATTTATCAAAAGCACAATTACCAGCAATACCACCGCAATACCAAATGCTATATCATACTGTCCCTTTGACATACTTAAGTATAACTGAATGGTTAAAGTTCCACCCGAATGAAAAGCCTTTGATAAAAACTCTGTAAAACCGTCCGGCAATAAATGAGCACTTCCCGCAGTAAATAATAAAGCTGCCGATTCCCCTACAATTCTTCCGATTGCAAGGATAACACCTGTAATGATTCCGGGCATGGCACATGGAAGCAAAATCGTCCTTATCATATACCATTTACCACTTCCAAGTCCAATGGCTCCCTGACGATACCCTTCCGGTACTGTTTTCAATGCTTCCTGAGTATTTCTTGTAATCAGTGGCAATACCATAAGCACCATGGTAAGAGCTCCTGTTAGAAGGGAATATCCCAGTTTCAAGGTTTGCCCAAAAAATATCATTCCAAACAAACCAAAAATAATAGATGGAATTCCGGATAAAATCTGTGTTGCAAATTCTATGATTGTAACCAGTTTTCCTGGTTTTGCATATTCATTCAGATAAATGGCAGCTCCCACTCCAATAGGAGTTGCAATTAACATGGTTAAAAGAATAATGTATATGGTATTAACAATATTACCTGCAATTCCTGTGGTTCCTTTTAGTACGCTGGTTACTCCTGTAAGAAAATCCCATGAAACTACGCTGATTCCCCGATATAAAACATATCCGATGATTCCTAATAAGAGCAAAACCACAAATATTGCTGATAAATAAATGAGACCATACATCACCCCGTCCGCAGGACGAACTTTCTTCTTATCAATCATGTGTTTTTCTCCTTTCCTTGAATCATCTTCGTCAATACTAAATTAATTACCATAATAAATACAAACAACACCAAACCAATGGTAAACAATACCTGTCTATGCAATCCACTGGCATAGCTCATTTCACTTACAATGGCAGTAGTTAAAAATCGCACAGAGTTAAATGGTAGTGGAAGATTTACAGAACTTCCCGAAACAAGGCTGATTGCCATAGCTTCTCCCAATGCCCTTCCAATTCCAAGCACGATACCCGTCATAATACCTGATTTTGCTGCCGGTAAAACCACTTTAAAAATCGTCTGTATCTTTGTTGCCCCTAATGCCAAAGAGGCTGATTTTAATTTATCATCCACGGCACGGATGGCAGAAACGCTCATATTAACTACGGTTGGTAATATCATAATGGCAAGTACAATCACTGCAGAAATCAGATTGGCACCTCCCGTAAACTGATGGGTTTCAGAATCTTCAAAAATGATTTTTTCCAGTTTATACATCCAAGGGGTCAAAATTATAATTCCCAACAAACCATAAATTACAGATGGAATGGCGGCTAAAAGTTCCACTGCCGGCTGCACTAAGGCTGCCAGTTTTTTCGGTGCTACTTCTGTTAAAAATACCGCCGTCAGTATTCCCAATGGAACTCCTAACATAATTGCCAGGGTAGTTCCTGCTACGGAAGTTAATATGATATATAAAATACCAAAGCTTGGATTCTCTTTCGCTGCCGGTCTCCACTCGGTTTCAAATAAAATTTCATTTAATCCTACCTTAAAAAACGCAGGAGTTCCTTTTAAGAACATATATAACATAATGGAAAGTACTGCTAAGACAGCTACTACTGCTGCAAATAAAAAGCAATTTTTAGCAAGATTTTCCGAGAAAGCCCTTGCCGCCTTGGACTGCTTTCCCGATTTTATGGAAACTGTATTTTTTTTCATATCAATCTTCACCCTACTCTGGTAAAATGAGTCCTACTTTTTTAATGATTTCCTGTCCTTCTTCTGATTCAATATATTCAAAGAATGCCTGAACTGTTTCGTTTTGTTCTGAAATTTCACCCATGGTTGCCATTACAAAAGGTCTGGATAACATGTATTTTCCTGCAATAATATTTTCTTCTGTTGCTTCTACTCCATCAATAGAAAGTGCAATTACATTATCATCTACTACGTCCAAAGATACATATCCAATGGCACCTTCTGTAGATGTAACCTGTGCAAGTACAGCACCGGTAGAATCTAATTCATTTGCATAGTTACACTGGTCTTCCATTTCAAGAAGTTCTTCGAAAGCTCCTCTGGTACCAGAAGATGCTTCACGGCCAATAACTACGATTGCTTCGTCATTTCCACCAAGTTCGTTCCAGTTTGTAATTTCACCGGTATAAATCTTCTTAAGGTCTTCTGATGAAATTTCTTTTATAGGGTTATCACCATGTGTAATTACTGCAATACCATCAATGGCTACGATATTTTCCACTGCACCACCGGAAACTTCAGCTTCGTTTAATGCACGGGAAGCATTTCCGATATCCACACTGCCTGTTGTCAAGGATTCTATACCTGCGGAAGAACCGGTAAATTCTGCTGTTACGGTTACACCATCATTTTTTTCCATGAATCCTTCTGCCAGTGCATTGGCAAGTTTTTCCATAGATGTACTTCCTGCCATGGTCACAGTTCCAGTTAAATTTCCATCACCACTTTCTACGGAATCTGAACTCCCGCATCCTGTCATGGAAACTGCCATCATAGTTACGGTAGCCACTACTCCTAAAAATTTTGCAATTTTCTTTCTCACAATCATTTCCTCCATTTATCTTTCTTACAAATCTATCATAAACATTGAATGTAAAATCCAATATCAAAGTTTTGTAAAATGTATGTAAAAAATTTTACATAGTAAAAAGTACGTAAAAAAAGCCATGAACTGTAAGATTACTTACATGTCCATGGACTTTTTACTCTGGTATACTTGGGAATTGCTTCGTACCTCGTACTCCCGCAATTCTAAAACATTCGGAATCCGCCCTTTTCGGGCTACTTCCTCATGTTTTGCGGCTCATAAAGTCAAAAAGCTTCTTCTGCAAGCAGAAAGCTTTTTGACTTTTGAGCCTGGTATTACAAGTTTTTAATTCTATTTAATGCTTCTTTGGTATTTTCATAAGTTCCGAATGCAGTCAGGCGGAAGTATCCTTCTCCATGGGCACCGAAGCCTACACCTGGTGTACCTACCACCTGAACCTCATGTAATAAGGTATCGAAAAATTCCCAGGAAGTCTTTTCATTTGGCACTTTCAACCAGATATAAGGAGCGTTGACACCGCCATAAACCTCATAACCTGCATCCAGTAAGCCTTCTTTGATAATTTTTGCGTTGTTTAAGTAATAATTTACCTGTTCCTTTAATTCTGCTTTTCCTCTTTCAGAATATACTGCTTCTCCGGCTCTTTGCACAATGTAAGGAGCTCCATTGTACTTGGTTCCATGACGGCGGTTCCATAAGCTGTGAAGTGTCACTCCATTACTTACAAGTTCTTTCGGAATTACCATATATCCTAATCTAAGTCCTGTGAATCCTGCATTTTTCGAAAAGCTGTGCATTTCGATGGCACAGGTTCTTGCACCTTCGCATTCATAAATACTATGTGGTAAATCCGGTTCGGTAATATATGCTTCATAAGCCGCATCATAAAGAATGATGGAGCCATTTTTATTTGCATAATCTACCCATTCCTGTAACTGCGGTTTTGTAATGGTCATTCCGGTTGGATTGTTTGGGAAACATAGATAAATTAAATCCGGCACTTCCTTTGGTAATTCAGGAATAAATCCATTGTCCTTTAAACATGGCATATAAATCAGGTTATCATATCCTCCAGTCACCGGATGAAAAGCTCCGGTTCTTCCTGCCATAACATTTGAATCTACATAAACCGGATATACCGGGTCACAAATAGCAACCTTATTGTTCAGGGCAAAGATTTCCTGAATATTTCCCACATCGCACTTAGAACCGTCGGAAATGAAAATTTCATCTGCTTCGATGTTACAGCCTCTTGCCTGATAATCCTGCTTTGCAATAGCATTTCTTAAAAAGTCGTAGCCCTGTTCCGGACCATATCCGCGGAATCCTTCCGGGGTTCCCATCTCGTCTACTGCTTTATGTAAAGCTTCTATAATAGATGGCACCAATGGTCTGGTAACATCACCGATACCAAGACGTATGATATTTGCCTCTGGGTTACTGTCTTTGTATGCATTTACATTTTTTGCTATGGTTGAAAAAAGATAGTTTCCTTGTAACTTTAAATAATTATCATTGATTTTGTACATAATTTACACCTTTCTTTCCTTTTGGTTACTGGTTAATTGCAAAACTAAAATATTTATTTGAAAGTGATTCAAACGAATCAAAACAACGCAGGCACGCTTTCGCTGCGTCCGGCTCGTAGCGGTACTAAATTCGAGGCAAGCCTCTCATTAAGTACCGACGGCCGCCCAAGCACCTGCTTATGTATTTGTTTCGTTTGAATCACTTAATATAAGTTTCGAGTAGTTTCACAATTACCTACTTTTTCTTTCTTGTTTACTCATCACAATCCAAAAGCCATACCACGATAAGTTTTCTATCGTTTGAAAATTTTTAAGTTTTCCTTTCTATTTACCCATCACAATCCAAAAACCATACCATGATAGTTTTTCTATTGTTTCAAAATTTTACTTCCTTATTTATCCATCACAATTCAAAAGCCATATCATCTGTGCGGTTTCTGCCATGTTGGTTCCGGAATCCATGCTGCATTTCTGGATATAACGGAAGGCTTCCTGCTCGGTCATGTTATTACGTTCCATAAGCATTTTCTTCGCCCGGTCAATTTCTTTTTGTTCCTCGGCACTTCTTTTTTTCCGCTTTGATTTTTGTTTTTTTATCTTCCGGTCAAGCTGATATAACATCATCTCGACAGTATGAATTAAGTCCATGGATTTTAATGGCATGGTAAGTGTCATAACACCCTGGGGACAATGATTCAATCCTTCAAAGGATGTAAGAATTAAGAGTTCAAAATACTCCGGCAGATACTCCGCCAGTTTGTTGCAGTACATATCCGGTAAACTTCTTCCACATATTACAATTCCACTATCCAGACTATGTACTTTCGATAGCACACTAGCCGCAGTAGTACATATCGCTGATGATTCCAGCCCACGACGTTGTAATATTGCACTAATTTTTTTCGCATCATCAATTTTGGGCATTGCCACAATGATACTGCCCATATATTTCTACCTCTCTATACTCGATACAAATATTTTTCAATTTCCCAATTCGAAACCTGCTCCATGTACTCATTCCATTCACTGATTTTCTCATTTTTATAGATTTCCATGAAATCGGTTCCTAACACTTTTCCTATCATTTCATCTTGATCAAAATAATTTATGGCTTCATTTAAAGTAAGTGGTAAACTTTCTGCTTTTTCTTTCTTTCCTTCTACTCCATCTATCGAAGCACCTGCATCTATACCTTTTTCAATTCCTTCCATTCCAGCTGCAAGGCACACTGCAATAGCAAGATAAGGATTTGCAGAAGAATCCGGGAAACGAAGTTCTATTTTCGTATCTTCCCCCAAACGTTTTCTTACTCTGACGCAAGAATTTCCACGCTTTTCGGACCAGGTAATTTCTTTCGGTGCATGAATTCCGGTACAGATTCTTTTATAGGAATTAATCAAAGGATTCGTAATGGCACACAAACCTTTCGCATGAGCCATCACGCCCCCAATGAAATGTTTTGCTTCCTCATTGATTTCCTTATCTTTTGAATTAAAAATATTTCTTCCATCTTTATAAACAGAAATATTTAAATGCATTCCGGAACCTGCCACTTGATTCTTTGGTTTTGGCATAAAAGTAGCATGCAAGCCAAAGCGTTTCGCAATGGATTTTACTGCCGATTTAAATGTTACAATGGAATCTGCGATTTGCAATGCTTCAGATTCTTTAAAATCAATTTCATGTTGTGCCGGAGCTTTCTCATGATGGGATGATTCTACTTCAAATCCCATCTCTTCTAGGGTCAGCACAATATCACGTCTTGCATTTTCTCCAAGATCCAAAGGTCCTACTTCCATATATCCCGCCTGTTCATGGGTAATGGTGGTAGGCATTCCATTCTCATCGGTATGGAATAAGAAGAATTCACATTCTGGGTCAATGTAAAAAGTATATCCTTTTTCCTTTGCTTCCTGAATTACATTTTTTAAGATGGTTCTTGGGCTAAGTCCAGAAGCCGCTCCATCTTCGTTATAAACATCACATAAAAATCTTGCTACTTTTCCCTGCTGTGGTCTCCATGGGAGAATCACAAAAGTATCCAAATCCGGGGCTAAGTAAAATTCCTCCCCACTCTTATGGCCTCCATATAAAGCAGAGCCGTCAAATACATATTTAGAATCAAGAACCCTATTTAGCTGGTTCTTCGTTACCGCAACATTTCTTAAGTTACCAAACATATCTGTGAATTGTAAGCGGATAAATTCGATTTCTTCCTCTTCCACTAATTCAAAAATATCTTCCTTTGTTTTCATCTTCCTTCTATTATCTCCTTTATATGTTTTCTTATTCTTTCGTTATTGCTGCTTCCACCAGTCCTTTAAATAACGGATGTGCCTGGTCTGGTCTTGACTTAAATTCCGGGTGTGCCTGGGTTGCTATGAAGTAAGGATGTTTTGAAATTTCTATCATTTCTACGATTTTTCCATCCGGTGATATCCCGGATAACGTTAAGCCTGCCTCCGTAAGGGCTTCTCTATAATCATTGTTTACTTCATATCGATGTCTGTGCCGTTCGGATATTTCTTTCGTACCATATAATTGTTCCGCCAGGGAACCTTCTTTTAATACACAAGGATAAGCTCCTAATCTAAGGGTTCCTCCGATATCTGAAACTCCATTCTGGTCCGGCATCAATGCAATCACAGGATTTTTCGTGTCTGGTTCTAATTCTATGCTTGCGGCATCTTTAAGTCCCATTACGTTTCTAGCATATTCTACGATTGCAAGCTGCATACCAAGACATATTCCTAAAAATGGGACATTTTTCATTCTTGCATATTGAATGGCAAGGATTTTTCCTTCTGTTCCACGGATTCCAAAGCCGCCCGGTACAATAATTCCATGAATTCCTTTAAATACGTTTTCCACATTTTCTGCATTGATTTCTTCTGAATCCACCCAAGTAATTTCTACTTCTGCCTTATTGGCAATTCCGCCATGTTTTAAAGCTTCTACTACACTTAAATAGGCATCGTGAAGTGCCACATATTTTCCCACAATGGCAATCTTTACTTTAGAAGTAGTGTGCTGAATGGCATATATCATATCCTTCCATTTCGACAAATCCGGCTCCGGACAAGGAATACGAAGACATTCACAGGTTGCCTGAGCCAATTTTTCTTCTTCCATTAACAATGGAACTTCATATAAGGAAGAGGCATCTAAGTTCTGCATTACATGTTCCTTCTTTACATTACAGAACAATGCAATTTTTCCTTTTATCTGCTCGTCCAAAGGATAGTCAGACCTGCAAACGATGATATCCGGCCAGATACCCATACTTTGTAATTCTTTTACGCTCATCTGGGTTGGCTTCGTTTTCATTTCCCCGGAAGCCTTTAAATAAGGAATCAAGGATACATGAATTAAAATAGCATTTTCCCTTCCTACCTCTGCCTGAAACTGTCTTATGGCTTCTAAGAAAGGCTGGCTTTCAATATCTCCTACGGTTCCTCCCACTTCGATGATGGAAATGGTTTCTTCCTCTTCGGATTTTGCTTTATAAAAACGGTCTTTGATTTCATTGGTAATATGAGGAATTACCTGAACCGTTCCTCCACCGTAATCTCCATGTCTTTCTTTGTTTAATACGGACCAGTAGATTTTACCAGTGGTTACGTTGGAATTTTGATCCAGATTCTCATTGATAAACCTTTCATAATGTCCCAAATCCAAATCAGTCTCTGTTCCGTCATCCGTTACAAATACTTCTCCATGCTGAATCGGATTCATGGTTCCAGGATCTACATTAATGTAAGGGTCAAACTTCTGCATGGTTACATGATAGCCTCTGGCTTTTAGTAACCTTCCCAATGATGCTGCTGTGATTCCTTTTCCCAGACCGGATACCACGCCTCCGGTTACAAATACATACTTTACCATCCCTTTTGCCTCCAAATCCTTCGTATGTCATGCGTTGTAATTTCCTATTAAAAAAGGCGTCAAATAGACCTGCTCACGCAAATCTATTTGACACCTTCGTCAATCAATATATATTTGGTATTATAACTATTTTCTTTTGTTTTGTAAAGATATTTTTATACTTGACAAAAATTTTTTATAGTGTATCATTAGTGTGATGAAAGCAAAGGCGCTTTGGATTTACGTCCAAAGTGCCTTTTTTTTGTTGTAAATGCAATTTCAAGGTTACGAAAGTAATATCTATAGCGTTCAACTTTCATTTATGAAACAAAGAATAGTTAAAAATCGAAGACTTTGCACAAACTACAAATAACCTGCAGCTTTGCAAGACATGTTTTGTTCATCCGTATCCTTTTTTATAAGACTGCGAAACAAATGAAAACTTATCTTACGTGATTCAAAAAACAAATACATGAGCAGGTGCTTTTTTTCGAATTACCTAGTATAACGATTCGTTTACGAAAGGAGAATAGATAAATGAAAGCGTTTCTGATTTTAGAAGACGGACAGATATTTTCCGGAGAAAGTATTGGTTCCACAAAAGATAGCATCAGTGAAATTGTGTTTAATACATCTATGACCGGATATTTAGAGGTACTGACGGACCCCTCCTATGCAGGACAGGCCGTAGTGATGACTTATCCCTTAATTGGTAATTACGGTATTTGTTACGAAGACATGGAAAGCGATAAATCCTGGGTTTCCGGTTTTATTGTTCGTGAAATGGCAAAGTTACCTAGTAATTTCCGGTGCGATGTTTCCACCCACCAGTTCTTAAAAGAACAGGATATTCCTGGTATTCAGGGAATTGATACCAGAGCATTGACGAAAATCCTTCGTGAAAAAGGTACCATGAACGGTCTGATTACCACCAATGAAAATTATGATTTAGAGGAAGTATTAAAGCAGTTAAAAGCTTATCGTGTAAAAGATGCCATTAAAACGGTTTCCTGCAAAGAGAAAACATTATATCCCAGTGAAAAAGAAGGAACCTCTAAAAAAGTTGCACTTCTTGATTTAGGAACCAAACACAGCATTGTCCGTTGTTTGACGAAACGGGGAATGGACGTTACCGTATATCCTGCTGCCACCAAGGCAGAGGAAATTCTAAAAGATAATCCCGATGGCATTATGTTAAGCAATGGCCCCGGTGACCCAAAGGAATGTCAGGACATTATCGAAGAAATCAAAAAGTTATATGATTCAGAAGTTCCTATTTTTGCGATTTGTCTTGGACATCAGATGATGGCACTGGCAAATGGCGCCAATACCCAGAAAATGAAGTATGGGCATCGTGGTGCAAATCATCCGGTGAAAAATTTAGAAACCGGAAAGGTTTATATTTCTACCCAGAACCACGGTTATGTGGTAGAAACCGACAGTTTACCGGAAGGAATCGCAGACCCTCTCTTCCTTAATGTAAATGACAAAACCTGTGAAGGGGTTCGTTATAAGAAGAAAAAGATATTTACGGTACAATTCCATCCGGAAGCCTGTGCGGGCCCTCTGGATTGTGGATTTTTATTTGATGAATTTATGAAAATGATGGAGGTGGATACGTAATGCCACGTAAGAATGAGATAAAAAAAGTATTAGTCATCGGTTCCGGTCCAATCGTCATCGGTCAGGCTGCGGAGTTCGATTACGCAGGAACCCAGGCCTGCCGCTCCTTAAAGGAAGAAGGAATTGAAGTTGTATTGGTAAATTCGAATCCGGCTACCATCATGACAGATAAAAATATTGCGGATAAAGTATACATTGAACCCTTAACCGTAGAAGTATTGGAAAAAATCATTTTAAAAGAACAGCCCGACAGCATTCTTCCTACCTTAGGTGGTCAGGTGGCCCTTAACATTGCCATGGCACTGGATGAGAATGGATTCTTAGAAGAACACAATGTAAAGTTAATCGGTACTTCCTCTCTTACCATTAAAAAAGCAGAAGACCGTCAGGAATTTAAAAATACCATGGAAAAAATCGGAGAACCTATTGCCCCTTCGCTGGTTGTAAATACCATCAGCGAAGGTCTGGCTTTCGTGGAAAAGATTGGTTATCCAGTGGTGCTTCGTCCTGCTTATACCCTTGGAGGTTCCGGTGGTGGTATTGCAGAAAATGAAGAACAGTTCCTGGAGATTCTGGAAAATGGTCTTCGTTTAAGCCGTGTAGGCCAGGTATTGGTGGAACGTTGTATCGCCGGCTGGAAGGAAATCGAATATGAAGTAATGAGGGATGCCAATGGTACCTGTATTACAGTTTGTAACATGGAAAATCTGGACCCGGTAGGGGTTCATACCGGAGATTCCATCGTAGTGGCACCTTCCCAGACTTTAAGCGACAAGGAATACCAGATGCTTCGTACCTCTGCCTTAAATATCATTACGGAACTTGATATCACCGGAGGATGTAATGTGCAATTCGCCTTAAATCCAAATTCCTTTGAATACTGTGTTATCGAGGTAAATCCTCGTGTCAGCCGTTCTTCTGCTTTGGCTTCGAAAGCTACCGGGTATCCTATCGCAAAGGTGACTGCCAAAATCGCACTAGGTTATCATTTAGATGAAATTCCAAATGCCATTACCGGAAAAACTTATGCCAGCTTCGAACCAACCATTGATTATTGTGTCGTTAAAATTCCAAGGCTTCCTTTTGACAAATTTATTCACGCCAAGCGAACTCTTACTACACAAATGAAGGCTACCGGAGAAGTTATGAGCATCTGCACGAATTTTGAAGGTGCCTTAATGAAGGCTATCCGTTCCTTGGAACAGCACGTTGACAGTCTTTTGTATAAAGATTTCGAGGGACTTTCCGTAGAACAGATTAAAACAGATTTACATCGGGTGGATGACCGCCGTATCTTTCTGATTTCCGAAGCAATCAGAAAGGGGATTTCTCTAGAGCATATTCATGATATTACCAAGATTGATTTATGGTTCCTTAGCAAAATTGCTGCTTTGGTAGAGACAGAAACCGAAATAAAAGAAAAAGAATTAGATGCCCGGTTGTTATTAAAGGCAAAACGTTTTGAATTTCCGGACAGTGTCATTGCCCAGTTAAAGGGAATTTCCGAAGAGGAGGTAAAACAGCTTAGAAAAGAATATGGTATTGCTCCTGCCTTTAAGATGGTAGATACCTGCGGGGCAGAATTTGAGGCAACCACACCATATTACTATTCCTGCTATGACAGTGTAAATGAAATCAAGGCCCAAAAGACCAAAAAACGTGTCATGGTATTAGGTTCCGGACCTATCCGTATCGGACAAGGAATTGAATTTGACTATTGTTCCGTCCACAGTGTATGGGCATTAAGGAAAATGGGCTATGAAACCATCATTGTAAATAATAATCCGGAAACTGTATCTACGGATTTCGATATTGCAGATAAACTTTATTTCGAGCCATTGACTCCGGAAGACGTGGAAAATATCGTAAATCAGGAACAGCCGGATGGGGTTGTGGTGCAGTTCGGTGGACAGACTGCCATTAAGCTTACCAGTGCCCTTTTAAACATGGGTGTTACCATATTGGGAACCAGTGCGGAAAATGTAGATGCTGCAGAAGACCGCGAATTGTTCGATGGCATTTTGGAACAATGTGGTATTCCGAGACCACAGGGAACTACGGTATTTACCAAGAAAGAAGCATTGAAGGCTGCCCAGGAACTGACTTACCCTGTATTAATCCGTCCTTCCTATGTACTTGGTGGGGCCGGAATGCAGATTGCCATTTCCGATAAGGATATTATTGAATTTATGGATGTCATTACTCAGCATAAACAGGAACATCCCATTTTGATTGATAAATATTTGATGGGAAAAGAAGTGGAAGTGGATGCGGTATGTGACGGCGAGGATATTTTAATACCTGGAATTATGGAACATATCGAAAGGGCCGGAATCCACTCTGGTGACAGTATTTCTGTCTATCCGGCAAAGAGTATTTCCAAGAAGAGTCAGGAAGTCATCATCGATTATACCCAAAAGCTGGCTTGTTCCTTACATGTCATCGGTTTGATTAACATTCAGTTTATCGTATGCGAAGATGAGGTTTATGTCATCGAAGTAAATCCTCGTTCTTCCAGAACCGTTCCATACATCAGTAAGGTAACCGGTATTCCTATCGTAGACCTTGCCACCGAAGTAATTACCGGACGTAAGATTCGTGATTTAGGATATGAACCGGGCTTGCAAAAAGCTTCAGAATACTTTGCCATTAAAATGCCGGTATTCTCCTTTGAAAAACTTCGTGGTGCGGAAATCAGCTTAGGGCCGGAAATGAAATCCACCGGAGAATGTTTAGGAATTAGTAAAAATTACCACAAAGCACTTCACAAAGCATTCTTAGGTGCCGGAATCAATATTCCAAAACACAAAGAAATCGTATTAACCGTAAAGGATGCAGATAAAACGGAAGCCATTGACATCGGCCGGAGATTCCAGGCATTGGGATATAAAATTTATTCTACCAGTGGTACCTGCAAGGTATTAAAGGAACATGGAATTTTAGCACATCCGATTCACAAAATCGAAGAACCATCTCCAACCTTGCTGGATCTTATTTTAGAGCATCACATCGATTTGGTCATCGACATTCCAAATCAGGGAATTGATAAGAGTCATGACGGATTCTTAATCCGAAGACACGCCATTGAAACAGGCATTACCTGTCTGACCTCACTGGATACTGCCAATGCATTGCTTACCAGTCTGGAAAATGGTATGAAAGATTTTAATGTAATTAATATATCAGAAATTTAAAATGAGAAAACCCCAACCAAGTCAGGCAAGATTTGGTTGGGGGCAAAACTATTCTAATTCCACAATTTTATATCCTTTTTTTCCATTCTTCTTAATATCATACATCAATTCATCTGCTGTCCGACACAATTCATCAAAAGCACATTTCTTCGTTCCTACTACACAGCCGATAGAAACAGAAGAATGACTTTCAGGATAGTTTCGCTCAATAAAGCTGCAATAATCCTGTTCTAACCTGGAAAATGTTGACTCAATCCGTTTTTTATCCAGCTTATCCTTAAAAAATGCAACAAATTCGTCTCCTCCAAAACGGGCTAACACTGTCCGGTCATCAAAATGTCTTAAAAGTAAGTCTGCAAAATATTTCAGTGCATAATCGCCAGCCGCATGGTTATATATATCATTCAGTAGTTTCAAATTGTCTATATCAAAAAAAGCAAAGGAATATGCATTCGCATATTTTAATCCATGTTTTATGGTCCGGACACCACCACCACGATTATAAATACCTGTAAGTGCATCATAACTGGACTCATTTATCAAAATCTCTTTCAGCTTGGCATCTTCTGTCATATCATAAAGTACACAAATAATCACTTCTTTGTTATCCGGAGTAATCATCTTTTTCCCTATATCATAAACATGGATATAGTGTCCATCCTTATTTCGGATACGGTATTCGATTCCGAATTGCGTATCGGTACTATAACTGTACATGATTTCCTGATTCACCATCTCCACATCATCCGGATGAATATGGCTGATACCAAGTCCATCTGCAGCCTTATAATATTCTTCATAAGATGAATATCCTAAAAGTTCCAGATAGCGATCGTTTGCAAAACACAAAGGATATCCCACCTCTGCATAACCTATGATAATACCACCTGGCATTGACTTACTAATAATATCAAAAATCATCTGTTCTGCTTTCACATTATCGATGGAACCATTACTTCTTATATCTTTTAATGGTGAAAAGTTTCTTTCATCCCGACTTCCACTAATTTTAGACATATGTGCTAAAGTCACTACAAATCCTTTTTCGGATAATTTAAAACATCCGGTAAAACGTGTTATGTATACTATTTTTTCATCTTTACCATCCGGAAGTGTCAGTTCCATTTCCGCCTGTATATTCCAGATATTTTTTTCAATTTCCTTTCCATAAACAGAAATGACCTTATATCCTATCGATTCTGATATTACATCTAATTCTGTCTGTAACAATTCCATAAACTCTGCCTTATTAGCTGCAACCCCATCTTCACTGGTTCTAAGACTGCAAATATCATCTTCCATAAAAGAAAGTGTCTTTTCATCATCTCTTTCTAAAAGATAGCTGTCAAAGAACCTCCGAAACGCCAGATAGGCAGGAAAATGTTCGTATCCCGGCGTCTCGTGATTAAATTTTTCCATCTCTAAACCTCCTCCTGTAACAAATCAAATCTTACCCAATACATTGAACCGCCCATGGTCTAAAGCCAATGAGATTACGGTCGCCTTATTTCAAATATATGACACAAACTTAATTTATTAATGTAACCCATATATACATTCATACTATATCACACATAATTATTCTACTATACAGAAAGTAATTTTACAACTTGAATCGATTCTATTTTTACTACTCAAATGTTTGTAAAAAACAAGAACGTATTTCTTTTATCAACCGATTTTTTGTAGTTAATTCTAGATTGTTTCGGATAAAATACACCATTTTTTCTATATATTTGTGATGTACACAGATACAGTTGGCTAAATGCTACTGTAAATGCCTATTGTGAGTTTTACAGTGCTTCATAGGCAATTTCTATAATAGGCTTCTTTGTTTCTACTAATTTCTGAGCCGCTAACGTTAATCTGCGTCCTTGTATATACTTGTAAATTGTACTTCCTGTTTTTTTCGCTTAGTATAACATAAAATTTTATATGAGTCTTAATAGAAATTGCCCTATATTCTAACAAAAAGCATCTGACACAATAATGCTCAGATGCCACCTAATACTTAATTTCAAAATAATCTAAATATGCTTTGTACTTATCTTGTGCAGACAGGCACGTATCTCGAAAATAACCTCTTTCATAGTCCCATTCTTTTAAGCCACGATAATAAAATAATTTGATATCATCTTCTATAATAAATGGAACTATATTATATTTCAGGCACTCTTTAAATAGAATTAATCTGCCCACACGGCCATTGCCATCCTGAAATGGATGGATGCGCTCAAACTTCACATGAAATTCTAAAATATCTTCCAAGGTCTTGTCTTTTTTGGCATTATACTCAGCTAATAACTGTTTCATCTGCCCTGCCACTTCCCCCGGCAAAGCAGTAGCCATTCCCCCAACTTCATTGGCACGTGTTTTATATTCACCAACTGCAAACCAATGAAGCCTTGAGTCACTGGTTCCCGTTTTTAATATAAAATGAAGTTCTTTTATAAACTTTTCCGTCAAAGCTGCTTTTGCCTCATCTATCATTAAATCAATACACCTAAAATGATTTGCTGTCTCAATCACATCATCTACATTTAATACCTCATTTTCCACTCCTATGGTATTCGTTTCAAAAATATATCTGGTCTGGTCATGGGTTAAACGGCTTCCCTCCATATGATTCGAGTTATAGGTTAATTCAATCTGTGTTTTATGATAAATTCCGCCGGGATACTTTCTATTTTTCTCATCCTCCAATATCTCTAATAAAGTAGCCGGTTCGTGAACCTTCTTGTTTGCCCGCTCCGGCTTCCTTGCATTTTCAGGTATATTCCA
This sequence comes from Lachnospiraceae bacterium, assembly GCA_017399685.1. Classification (GTDB taxonomy): domain Bacteria; phylum Bacillota; class Clostridia; order Lachnospirales; family Lachnospiraceae; genus RGIG1668. The sequence goes on along the minus strand of JAFQBM010000058.1, from coordinate 13,530 downwards.
AGTCTTTCCTGTAAGAAATGCCCCCTCTACACGACCATTTGCACAATAATTTCTTACACTTCGTTCAGAAACATTCCATTTTGTTGCTATTTCTGCCACTGAAATATATCGCATCCTTATTCCTCCAATAAATATGTGCCATAACAAGTGAAACGCCCATTTTCTAAATCCAATGGAATTATTGTCTCCTTATTTCCATCCATCTGTCATAAAGTATACCACATTATCGGCAAAATATCTATGATTTATACATTTATTTCCCATCTATTTTGCCGATAAAGGAAACTTATCTAACTATTATCTAATTTCAAGCGAAATACAAATTGTCCCCTACTTGTCGGATCACTCTTTATCACGGGTCCGCATTTTCTTAATATACTGTTTTGTTGCAACAACCTTCTAACTCTTCATCTTATGATAACAGACCGTCAATTTATCTCCATACGTAGACACACCAATTACATTTTTAGAATACGATATCTTGGGTGGAATAAATAATATATCCGCCTGCTTCATGAAGCCGATTTGCTATCTTAATATTATGATGAGCTGCTCCTTTTCCCACCTCTCCTACATGAGATAGACCCAACAATATCTCGGGTGTTGTTTTAAATGACTGAAATAATTCCATATCTCTTAATATCAATCCATTCACTGCTTTGGTTGTAATCAAAACTTTGAACTTTGTATCCTTTAATACTTCTAATATACTGTGTGTCAGCTGATATTCCTTTTCAATATCCATATAAGGAGCATTAAGAGAACCAATATATAATTCGTTGTTATCACTGTTCCAACCTTTTATTTGTTTCTTTAAAACCTCTGCTATATTGGTTCTAATATATATATTACGTGACCATTCTTTATTGTTTAGCTGAAAACAATATGGACATTGTAATTGACATACATAATAAATCCATCGAATTTGCCTTACAGCACATTGCTATTACTTTTTTAGTATTTGTAGAAAATAGAAAACAACTACTCTTCGTTGGTTACTATACATTAGCTAATAAATTTGTGTCGATATCTGGTAATATGCTAAGCAAAACAATGCAAAAACGCATATCAAAATTTTCACAATATGACACAAATTCAAGAAGTTATCTCATTTCTATGCCCCTTATCGCACAACTTGGTAAAAATTTTGCTTATGAAAATGTAAATATTAATTTTACGGGAACAGAACTTCTTACACTTGCTTGTAACCGTGTTCTTCAAGTTCAAAAATTCATTGGTGGGAAAATGACCTATATTGAATGCTCTGCTAACCAAAAGTTGTATAAATTTTATTCTGAACATGATTTTGTCGTATTTGGAAAACGTGAGAAAGAAAATGAGGAACTATCAGATAGTCCTCACTTGGTACAAATGTTAAAATATTTTAAAAATTAACTCTATCATTTACCTTCTATTTCCCATCTTTCCATGGTCGTTTTTTACCCAGCCATCCGTTTTTCTCCCAATATTCCTTCTCTATGGGTGAAGAACCCATGCCTGCGGACTGCATTTTGGCCATTATCCAAAACATAAATCGTGTTTTTATGCCAACCAATGGCTTTTTTTCTGTGGAAAGCATTTTGGCAAGTCGTGTAGCATCATTTTGAATCTTTTCTTTTTTCTTTTGATTCACCATATCCCAATTCATTGCCTGCACAGCAATTCCATAGGACTTTACATAAGGAATTCCCCAGTAAAAGAGTGCCGTAGTGACATCCTTGATTGCAGATTTCGTACCCGTACCGGCGGCGGTTGAAACTACAACTGCCTTTTTTGAAAACATACATGTTCTCGGTCTGTGCGACATCCAATAGGTAAAAGTCAAATCCATGAAAGATTTCATAGGAGCGGAAGCACGCAGACAATATGTAGGTGTGGTAAAAATAAGCAAATCCGCCGCTTCTACGGCCTCCATAATGGTTTTCTTTTCGTTGTAAAAAGGACAATTTTCATCTCCCTCAATACATCGATAACACCCACTACAAAAATGATTTAAATCTTTCGGCAGAAAAAACTCTGTCACTTCTTTCTTCACATCCAAGTTATCCACTATCATTCTTCCGATGTGATAGGAACTTCCTTTGTGATTTTGTCCATGTATCAAAACGATTTTCATTCTACTTCCTCCGTTCTATAACTGATAACATCAATGAAATCTCGAAATTTACGCCATATCTTGTAAACCTGCATCATCATATTCTATGATAAAGACCGTGAATAAGCCCCATTAAATTGTCTGATATGCTGTTCTAAAAGTTTTAACGCCTCTTCCTCCCTTTCCGGGTGGCGGTCGCAAAGAGTCAACAGCATATACAAGGGAGCATAAAACTGTAATGCCATTACCTCTGCATCCTCTTGCCGAAGCAATCCACCCGCACACAACATAGAAAACATCGCAGACTGATAAGATAAAGGCTGGTCCACATATTGTTTTGTGTAAAGTTGTGAAAGTTCCGAATCATGAAATTGTTCTAATGTCAACATCTTCCGGAATCGGCAAACATATTCATCATGCAGGAAATAAGAAAACAATCCGATTCCCATTTTTACAAGCTCATCTTCCGAAACAGCCGAAAATATACCCACATCGATATTAACATCACTCCCATTCATATTAAGGGCCATTGCCTGTTTATCATAATTGTTCTTCATCTCATCAAGAATGGCATTAAAAATATCTTGTTTGCTTTTATAATGCTTATAAAGAGACGGTGCTTTGATTCCTACCGCTTCGCCAATTTCCCCCACATACACATTTCCATATCCTTTTTCTGAAAATAACTTAAGTGCCGCATCCAGTATTCGTTTCTTCGTATTCATCCCATCGCTCCTTTTTTGGCTAATTCTAATTAGCTTCATTATAGGCTAATTCAAATTAGCTGTCAAGAGATCATTCTTTTCTTTGTTAAATTCACACCAATCATCAATTCTTCAAATTCTTTTAACCAAAAAGACAGCCACCAAAGTGACTGCCCTAATTTATATTACTATTTTCCCCTACCCCTTTTCTGCCTTCTTTCTTAACTCATAAAATCTTCGATTTGTTTCTTGTTGCAGTCGTTCCACGACTTCCCTATACTCTTCTTTCTGCAAATGTCTGGTTCTTCCCATCATGGAAAGCCAGTCAAGAACCGGTATCTTCTTTTTCATTTTTTCCGGATCATAGGAAAGTCTGGTCACTCCTTGTTCCACCTCGTACAATGGAAAATAACAGCAATTCACTGCCGCTTCTATTACTTTTCGTTCTGTAGCCGGCTTATCGTTCCAGTTTAACGGACAGGCAGAGATTGCCTTTACATAAGCAGTCCCGGTAGTTTTAGCATAATATGCGGCCTTTGCTGCTTTCTTCATAAAATCTACAGGGTTCGACTCTGCCACGGTAGCTACATATGGAATTCCGGTTGCCGCCATAATCTGTGGCATATCTTTATGGAAAAAGTCCTTGCCATACTGCTCCTTCCCTACATGGGAAGTAGAACTTTTCGCCCCCAATGGAGTGGAATAAGAAAGCTGGTAGCCCGTATTCATATATCCACCATTATCATACTCAAATAATAACAGCCTGTGCCCCCGTAATGCTGTTCCAAGGGCAGAACCCATACCAATATCCATACCACCATCCCCACTTACCATGATAAAAATAATGTCTCCCGGTGGAATTTCTCCTTTTTGCTGTTTACGATAACAGATTTCTGCCACGCCACTTAAGGTTGCCGCACCATTTTGAAATAAATTGTGAAGATAAGGTATTCTAAAACTGGTTTTCGGATAAGCAGTGGTAACAATCATGGCACAACCGGTCTGAAACAAAAATACCACCGGGTCTTCGATTCCCCTAAGAAGTAAATTAAGATTTACGGGAATTCCACAACCCGGACAGGCACCATGCCCCGGAGCAATCCGCCCCGGCATGGCGGTAACTGCATTTAAATTCCCACCGTTTGCCCCAATATTCGTACTTTCTCTTGTAATCGGTGCAAAAGGTGGCTCACCTTCTACCTTTTTTCCTTCTCCCGGTGTTATCCCATAATATGCAAAATCCGGCTGGGAAGAATCCCTTAATAAATGAAGCATTTTCTTTGCATCTTCTTTGAAGAAATCCTTTCCTCCCAATCCATAAACCAGACTCTTTATCCTTGCTTTACTTTCAAACCTTTGCATGGCGGCACGTACCTCTAAGGACAGATTACCACCCCTGGCACCATAGCTGTCCTGCCGGTCTGCCACCATAATATTTTCTCCATTTTTCAGTACAGAAAATAACTCTTTTCCCGGAAAAGGACGAAGTACATGCAGTGTTGCCGCACCTGTCTTTTTTCCTTCCTTCCGCATTTCCTGCACTGCATCCATGGACGTATCATAGGAAGACCCCAGAAGCACTAATATATCCTCAGCATCTTCACAATCAATTCCTTCTACTTTCTCGTATCCTCTTCCGGAAATTTCTTTATAGGACGCAAACAATTCCGGTAATATACGGTCAGCCTCTTCCATAGCCAAATGCAATTGATACCGGTTATTGATGATATCCGGTTCGTTCATATAAGAACCCACGGTAATAGGATGTTCCAAATCCAAAAATGGGTGTTCCTCCTGCTTAGAACCAATATAATCCCTCACTGCCTCATCCTTGGCAAATCGAAAACACCGCCCCTTTTGATGACTGGTAAAAAATCCATCGTAAGCCACTACTACAGGAAGCCTTACCTGTTCTGCCAGCTTTAAGGCAATGATATTAAAATCATATACCTGCTGCACGGTACTGGCAAACAAAATAGGCCAGCCCGTATTTAAAAGATACATAATGTCACTGTGGTCTCCTTTGATGGACAAAGGTCCGGAAACGGTTCGACATACCACATTCATAACCATAGGATACCGCGTACCGGATTGTACCGGAAGTTGTTCTATGGCATAAAGAAGTCCATTGGCACTGGTGGCATTTACTACACGTCCTCCCGCTACCGATGCCCCATAACAGATACCTGCTGCACTATGTTCTCCTTCTGCCGCCACCATAACTAAATCCGTATCTCCATTTGCCCGCATCATATCCAGGTTTTCCGCAATTTGCGTAGAAGGAGTAATAGGATAATAACCCATAAGGTCGTATCCTATCTGTTTAATGGCAATGGCTGCCATTTCATTTCCGGAAGCATATTCCATAACCTGTTCTTTCATCACACTTCTCGTATAATCCAATTATCCTCTTTTGAGGGTAATGGATTATTCTCCTTTCTCCCAAACTCTTGGGTTTTATTGAATACTCCATTATAATACTTAAAGCACTGTGGATCTGTATCTATACTACTACAGCTTTGACTGTTCGGAGGTGACTCAGACCACAGCTTTTCGTCTATTACTGGTAATTAGTTTGTTAACGCTTGACGTTTCTATTTACGTGATTACACAGCCGAATTCTCTGTGGAAGACAACAGTGCTAAAATATTATTTCAGGAGGTAAATCTATATGTCCATGTATTTTGTTGGAATTGATATTTCCAAGTACAAACATGATTGCTGCATTATTTCCGCAGCTGACCAGCAGATTGTTTCTAAATTTACCATCGGTAATGATAAAGATGGCTTTGAACATCTGCTTACTTCTCTTAATTCTCTCTCCAGTCCTGAGGATATAAAAATAGGGTTTGAATCAACTGCCCATTATGCCCTCAATCTTGAACTTTTCCTTGAGAATGCCCACCACAGCTTCATGGAAGTTAATCCAGTTCTCATCAAGGAATATAAAAAGTCTACAACTTTAAGGCGAACCAAAACCGATTCTGTTGACTGCGAATCAATAGCCCGGTGGTTAATGACGGTTGAGTACAAACCCCATTCAAAAGGATTTTACCATGCTTATTCCTTAAAGTCACTAACCCGTTTACGGGACAGACTGATTCGTCAGCGTTCTTTTTACCTTGTAAAGATAACCAACGTTTTAGACCATACTTTCCCGGAATTTAAACCCTTTTTCAATGAGCGGCTTTCTAAAACAGCCTTATATCTCCTTGAAAACTATGGTTCTGCTGAAAAAATGGCTCATATGAACTCTGCTTCCTACGATAAACTCCGTTGTATCTCAAGAGGTAAATTTTCTATTCAACAGTTCCTTCGTCTGAAAGAACTTGCTGCTAATACTGTAGGTGTCAATAATTCCATTTTTGATTTGGAATTAAATAGCTTGTTGACCCTGTATAAATCTCTTTCCAACGAAATCAATACTTTGGAAACTGAGATTATTAAACTCATTGAAGAAGTACACCCACACTACATGTCTATTCCTGGTATCGGTCCGATTTCAGCTGCTGTTATTTACGCTGAATACGGTGATATATCCAACTTTTCAAATTCAGGACAGATGCTTGCATTTGCAGGAATTGAACCCGGAATAAACGACTCCGGAACAGAATCCCACGGTGGCAGAATGGTGAAGCATGGTTCGTCCCAGCTCCGTTACGTACTTCTTAATGCCTGCCTTCCTCTAATCCGTTTTGATTTGACCTTTGCAACCTATTACGCAAAGAAACGTGCAGAAGGCAAGAAACACCGAGTAGCTATTACTCATGTGGCAAAGAAACTGATTAGAGTCATCTATGCATTGGAGAGGCAAGATGTAGACTTTAACGCTCAGAAGCTTCGCTAATATCTACTCTGCATACATTTATCTGTCCCATCTGAAATACGATGTATTCAGATGGTCTATTAAAGTTACCCTTTTTTACTTCACAATTTTTTTCAAAAAAACTCTTGACTATTTATAGTTTGTCACCTCCAATTGCATTATATTATTCCACATGATATAATTCTATCATTATATCCTTCATTTTTTAACACAATCCTATTATCGCAGAAAGGGAACCAAACATGACTCCTACTTTACTGCATGAAACAAAAATCCATGGAACTATCGATTTTCCCTATATCGTATATCACGGAAAAATCCCGGATTTCATACATTCCTATCCTCTTCACTGGCATGATGAAGCAGAACTCATCTATATCACCAGAGGATGTGTCAAAATTACGGTCTGGTCAAATGTGTATCATGTGCAGGAAGGCGATATTATCATTCTTATGCCACATGTCATTCATTCCATAGAACAACTTGATTCCAACCATGCAGAATATTTCAATATTGTATTTCATTTTTCTATGTTAGAAACATCCGAAGAAAACAGTTGCTATGAAAAATATTTAAAACCTTTCTTAACCCACGAAAAAAATGTGAACTGTTATGAAAAGAAAGGAACCAAGTTAAATACCCTTTTAACACCAATGCTTCTTTCTTTAATTGAACATAGACGGGACAGTTATACAACCTGCGAATATCTTGTGAAATCTAACCTTTTTATGATGATACATGTTCTGAATCAATCTTGTATCAACGCAGATAAAAATGAGGTACTTTTACAGTTAAACTACGGTAAACTAAAAACTGCCTTATACCACGTACAAAACAGTTATGCTCAAAATATCACAATAAAAAAAGCCGCTGCATTATGCGGTTTTTCAGAGAGTCATTTTATGAAATTATTCAAAGAACTGACCGGCATGAGTTTTACTGCATATCTGATAAATTACCGGCTGGAACTTTCTGCAAAACAATTAATGGAAACAGAACAGAAAATCATTGATATTGCTATTAATTGTGGTTTCCATAATCACTCCTATTTTACAAGAGCTTTTCTAAAGAAATACGGTCTTACACCTGCAAAATATAGGAAAACTTTTACAGATTAATGATTGGTTTTTGCAACTTAGAAAAAGGAGTCCTCATCCAAGGACTCCTTCTGCCTCCATTTTTATTTCTATGATACCATGGTCAAAATACCTTTTGACCCCAACATCATTTCTATTTTATTAAGAATACATGCTTAACTTTACATCTGCTTATTTTCTTTATAGATGTTTTTTAATTCTTTAATTACATCTTCAAATGGCATTACATGTAAACCTTGGTAAGTTAATGTTAGCACATCTACCGGTGCTTGCCTAATCATATCTTTTGGAGTATCTTCATCATAAGTTAAATTCCAGCAGGCAAATAAGTATCCAATCCATGCCATTAAATCTTCTGTATACTGCTTTCCTCTCTGAATTGTAACTTCTTGTTCTAAGGTCTGAATAATATAATTCGATCCTATCCACATTTGAGTGTATGTTTTATCATACAAATAAGTCGCAGTATCTGAACACATTAACTTTTCAATAAATTCTTTTGAATCATAACCCTTTTTCACAGACTGAACAAATAAATCTGCTGACATTTCACATATCCCTATATTAAAAAGTGTTGCATCCATTATTTATTCCACTCCTCTAATATTTCATCAAAGAATTTCACATCTTGAGCACGACGATATTTTGTTTGTATCTGATGAACCAACCCATTTATCTGATTTTTTCTATTTATATTTTGTGCTTGAATCATTTTTAATTCTGTATTTGTTAGTTTACGTTCACTTAATATACTAATACGTTCTTTTTCACATGCTTTGTCTGTTTTTAACACATACTGATTTCCGAGTTTTACATACTGTAGTGCTTCAATAAATGCCTTATCACATATAATTCCATTAAAAAATAAATTCATTACCTGTGTCATTTTATCATCTGCGATAATTCCTACAATAATATCATAACACTCATTGTATGTCTTATATCTCATACATAATTTTTCATATTCAAATAATTTAACAGACTCTCTGTTATATGCAACAAACAAAGCCCAATCCAATTGACTGGTATAATCAACACCAAATTCTTTCTTTGTTAATCCTTCTTCATTATAATCTATCTCATAGAACTTGCTATTAGGATATGCAGCTATTAAACCTTTCGGTTGGTCTGATTTATCACCCATATAAAAACCACGTCCAAAATCACATGCATCTCTGCTGTGAGGTTTTATGTCTCCTTTTATACCGCTTTTAGAACCATGATATAGTAACATTTCATCACTTCCTCTTAACCTCTTTTCTTTTATTATAATGCTAAATTATTGAAAATACAAATCGTTGCCTATAAAATCTGCATTTATAATTTTAAGTTTTACTACAATCCATATTATATCAACTATTTCCCACAATGTACATAAACTATTTCTTTCAATGCAATCCCTTAAAACTTCACCTTAATCGTCGTTCCTTCACCTTCTTCACTTTCCAATGTAATCCTTGCATCATGAATCGCCACGATATGCTTTACAATGGCAAGTCCCAGTCCAGTTCCACCGGTTTCTTTGGAACGGCTCTTATCCACCCGGTAAAATCTCTCGAAAATTCTCTCCTGATGTTCCTTTGGAATTCCGATACCAGTATCACTTACCATTAAAGTAGGGCAATTTTCCTCCATTCCTACCTCTAAGGTCACACTTCCGTTCTTCTTATTATACCGGATGGCATTTTCGCAAAGGTTCATAATCAATTCTGAAATCAAATCCCGGTTTCCCCGTATTTCACATGCTTCACCAATACAAGAAAAAGAAATTGCCTTTTTCCCAGCATTGATGGACAGGGTTTTCGTACATTCCATGGCAACCTCAAAAAGATTCACGTTCTCCATCTGAATATGCCCCTCCATCCGGTCTAATTCAGAAAGGTTAATAATATCATTGATTAATGACACCAGCCTTCCGGAATTCTGACGAATTTCCTTCGCAAATTCAATAGTTTTCTCCTCATCCACCATTTTATTTTCAATCAACTCCGCATATCCCGCAATAGCAGTAAGTGGAGTCTTTAACTCATGGGAAACATTAGCGGTAAAATCTTGTCTCATTTTTGCAGCTTCTAATATATTTTCATGCTGGGAACGAATGGTAGATACAAAAGGTACCAATTCCTTATAAACCGACACCTGACTATAATCATCCAGATTGCTCGCCAAAAGGTTAATAGGCTGAATCAGCTTCTTTGTAACAAAATGAGATATTACAACACAAACCAAAACCATAGCCACCATAACAAGAAGGATAAGTGGAATGACCGACTCCAGCATACTCCATAAATTTCCCGCTTCCTTGGCTACTCTGATAACAGTTCCATCTTCTAACTGTAAGGCATAATAATAATTATTAATATTCATGGTATCCGAATTACGGATTGCTTCTCCACTTCCATTTTTTAATGCTGCTTCCACTTCCGGACGCTTCGCATGATTATCCATAATTCCTATATCTGCATCATTATCAAACAACACCGTTCCATCCTTGTCAATCCAGGTAATTCTCAGTTCCTCCATCTGAAAATCATGTTCATCCACTGGTTCCTTAGAAAAAACATCTGCATCCTTTAATACCTCTGCTTCTAACCGCAGACCATCCAATACCTGCTCCCGGAATACATTATAAAAAATCCCCACCATAAGACCCATGGTGACAAGAATTGCTATAATGGTAATGATAATAAATTGTATGTTAATCTTGCGTTTCATTCCATCACATACCCCACATTTCTCACTGTACGAATTTTCCTTCCTGCACACCCAAGCTTTTGTCTTAATGTCTTTATATGCATATCCACAGTACGAGATTCTCCTTCAAATTCCGTATCCCACACATGTTCCATAATCACATCTCTTGATAAAACTACACCCTTATTGGTCATCAACAGTTTTAATAATTCATATTCCTTATAGGTTAATTCCACCGGAGTTTCCTCAACATACACCATATGACGTTCATTATCCAAAAAAACATTGTCCACCTGCAATGTTTTTAGTTCTTCTTTCAAAGTCCGTCGGAGCAGTGTTTTCACTCTGGTAATCAGTTCCATAACAGAAAACGGTTTTTTTATATAATCGTCTGCACCTTCATCCAACCCCTTTATCATATCCATTTCCGTGGTCTTCGCCGTTACCATAATAACCGGAAGACGCTTGGTAGAAGGATTCTTACGAAGTTTTTTTACAATCTCATAACCATTTTCATCCGGAAGCATAATGTCCAAAATCACAAGATCCGGAACCATATCTTCTAATTTTTTATAAAAATCCCTTGCATTTTCAAAGTCTAACACCATGTAATTACTGTTTTTTAATGCAATGGTCTCTATCTGACGAATATTACTATCATCTTCTACAATATATATCAGTGCCATAAGGCATCCTCCTTTTTTCTTCTTAATCGGATTCGGCTGTTAAAACAACCGAAGGGTACTTTGCTCCTATTGTATGGATACAGTAGTACAAGAGGGCACAAAGTTTTCTTTCGTTTGTTTTGACACTCGAATCATATTAAGTTAAAACATCTGTCTGCTTAAATATCATTTTATAGGATATCCCTTAAATCATCAAGGTTAATTAGGAAACCTCTCTCTTATCATACCATTTTTTATTGTGCTGCTGCACAGGTATGAAAAGAGGAGATTCCTTTGTAAAAGGTGATATATATATTAAAGTGAGAAAAGAAAACACTAACTTTTACTTATGACTTGCGGCTTTTATCATCCAACGAGAAGATAACCCATTCCGCAATGTTTGTAGCATGGTCTCCAATTCTTTCAAAATATTTTGCCACCATAAGAAGGTCTGCAGCCTGTTCTCCACAGTTTGCATCCTTATGAATCATTTCCACCAGTTCTGCTTTCACCTTTAAAAACAATTCATCTACGATATCATCGCTTTTAATGACTTCTCCTGCTTTTACCATATCATGTTCCACATAGGCTTCAATACTGCGGATTAACATTTCTATGGTGGTAGATGCCATTTTGCTGATATCCTCTAATTTTTTCACATATGGCGTGTCTGCCAGTAATATGGTAATTTCTGAGATATCCACTGCATGATCCCCGATTCGCTCCATATCCGTAATCATTTTCATAGCCGCAGAAATGACTCTTAAATCCCTTGCCACAGGCTGTTGCTGCATCAGAAGATTGAAGCATAAATGCTCAATTTTCTTTTCTTCCCTGTCCACTTCCTCATCGGAATTCATAATATATTCTGCCAGTTCCACATCCTGCTTTAATAATGCTTCCACTGCCTTTTGAATTCGTTCCTCTATCATAGTACCCATATTTAAAAGTTCTTGCTTCAGATTCGCAAGCTGTTCGTCGAATTTTAACCTTACCATCAACCAAACCTCCCTGTAATATAATCTTCTGTTCTCTTGTCTTTTGGATAAGAAAACAATTCTTCCGTATCTCCAAATTCCACCATTTCACCCACAAGGAAAAATGCAGTATCATCTGAAACTCTCACTGCCTGCTGCATATTATGGGTAACAACTACAACGGTGTACTTTTTCTTTAATTCTTCCATCAATTCTTCTACCTTGGATGTTGAAATGGGATCCAATGCAGAAGTTGGTTCATCCATAAGAAGTACTTCCGGCTGCACTGCCAATGCCCTTGCAATACAGATTCTTTGCTGTTGTCCACCAGATAATCCAAGAGCCGATTTTTTTAACCGGTCCTTTACTTCATCAAAAATAGCTGCTCCCCTTAAGGAACGTTCCACGATTTCATCTAACTGGTTTTTATCCTTAATTCCATGCACTCTGGGACCATATGCAATGTTATCATAGATGCTCATTGGAAATGGATTGGGCTGTTGAAATACCATACCAACTTTTTTTCTAAGAATCGTAGTATCTACATTTTCAGCATAAATATTTTCCCCGTCCAAGCTGATACTTCCGGTGATTTTTACGTTATCTACCAAATCATTCATACGATTTAAGGTCTTAAGAAAAGTGGATTTGCCACAACCGGATGGCCCGATAAATGCAGTTACACTATTTTCTTTTATGTCCATATTTATGTTTTTCAGTGCATGATTATCTCCATAATAAAGATTCAAATCCCGCACCTGAATTTTTACTTTTTTCTCCATCTTAATCCTCCATAGTTCTCACCATGTTCCTATAGTGATAGTCATGTTCCTTCTGCAAACAGTAACCGATTCTATCCTTTTGTTCATATACAAACGCTAACCGATTCTGCCTTTACACCCAAACAGTAATCCTATCTTTGACTATACCTTTTTATTTACATCAAATTTCTTTGCAAGAAGCTTTGTTGCAAAATTTATCAAAAGCACAATTACCAGCAATACCACCGCAATACCAAATGCTATATCATACTGTCCCTTTGACATACTTAAGTATAACTGAATGGTTAAAGTTCCACCCGAATGAAAAGCCTTTGATAAAAACTCTGTAAAACCGTCCGGCAATAAATGAGCACTTCCCGCAGTAAATAATAAAGCTGCCGATTCCCCTACAATTCTTCCGATTGCAAGGATAACACCTGTAATGATTCCGGGCATGGCACATGGAAGCAAAATCGTCCTTATCATATACCATTTACCACTTCCAAGTCCAATGGCTCCCTGACGATACCCTTCCGGTACTGTTTTCAATGCTTCCTGAGTATTTCTTGTAATCAGTGGCAATACCATAAGCACCATGGTAAGAGCTCCTGTTAGAAGGGAATATCCCAGTTTCAAGGTTTGCCCAAAAAATATCATTCCAAACAAACCAAAAATAATAGATGGAATTCCGGATAAAATCTGTGTTGCAAA
>JAFQBM010000057.1 GCA_017399685.1 Lachnospiraceae bacterium | reverse complement strand
CTCAAGACATGTGACGATAAATCTGTAATTTTCTTCCGGATTATCACATAAATATTCATTTTTTTCTTTTTGAAGTTTTTCATCCATGTGATTATATAGCATCACCATTTCTTTGAATTTTTTATTTGATATTCCCGGACTAATACCACAAACTGTATAAATGAAGCAAACGACTAAACTGTCAATATCTTTTTCCACTTTTTTATCGATACTAATTCCGTTTTTTTGAGCCAGCTTTATAATCCATGTTTCAATGATATTCTGAAGTATAAAACCGTCCCCTTCATGATATTTGCCATCATCAATATAGGCAATGAAATCCTCATACTCAAACCGTTTATTAACCACTTCACAGCCCATTAAATCAATGGCAATCATTGCAAGCAAAAGCCTATAGCTGTTATCGTATTCCGGCACTCTTATTTTTTCAAATTCGTTTTTTTCTTCTTGTGTTAATTCTCTTAATTCCATTTGATTCACCTCATTTTAGTTAATATTTGATATAAAATTATGGTGCTGCTATATTTGCCGGCAAAGTCCACCAGGTTACCGGAGTACAAGAAGGTATTAATCTTATAATTCTATATGTAACATAAAGTGCTGCAGCCGTTCCAACAACAGTGGTTACGCCTTCACACACTTCTTTCGAATTATTTTTTGATTTTGAGCTTTCCTTTTCCGGAACTACAACTAATGCAGCACTTAGTTCTTTTTTCTTGCTTGTAGAAATATTATAATATATCATTCCAAGATCTGCCGGATTTGTATAATATGTATGAAATTCTCTCATTCATTTAAACTTTTTATAAATTTCTCATAGTTTTCCTCGGTCATATCCTTGGTGACTTCGTTAAAAGATGTTTCTGTATAATTTTCCTTTATATATGCAGACATTTCTTTTTTTTGATTTATCCCATCTTTGCAATTCGCAAAAAAACAACTTGAACCCAATGTAGCTACCAAAGAAAATATTAATAATGCAGTTGACCCCTGTATTTGTTTCTTTTTATCTTTGATTGCAATTATAAAGAAAATCACACTTACTATTAAAAAAACACAAGAACAAATCATCCATATCTGATTCATTCTTAAATCAATATTTATTTGTTTTATAAGTTGTGCATATCTGTTGTCTAACCCAACCCTGATAAGACCTAAAAAAGCAGTAACCAATATACATCCACCAAGTCCTGCTATAAAAACAAAAAAATATGCCATTGCTTCGAAAAAAATCTTTATCCAACCATTCCAATATTTTTTTCCACAAATTTCACATCCTCCCTATCTAATCCTCAATCATTTCATAACATTGGGTCCAAAAGGTATTATTTTAAATTTACAGAAAGAACAGACCGAAAAAAGTTCTTATCGTATTTGCTTATGTTATCGAATTCCAAAAATTTCAAGCGATGGTCAAATTCATTTCGCAGAATATAACGAATATTCTCTATTATTTCATCCCATGTCTAAAATTTAACATCTTTAAACCTCAAGCAAATATGCCTGTTTTTACGACCATCCGAAGGCTTCTTATGGCTATATTGTAACACCCAAAAGAACAAACAGCAATCAAAAAGAACCATCAAAAGAACATTTCAAACATAAAATTGCGGATGAAAAATAAAAAAACATAGATTTCGATAAAATACATCAAAATCTACGTTTTCCTATCTCGCTTATATATCACTATTCGTTAATAATTTTTTATCAAAGGTCTTTATTTCATAACCAAGCAGAGTTTTCCCACTTTGTAAGTCCGGATTTTCGTACATTGCTAATGAACCTCTGGCAGAGTATATTTTATGTTCCGGCACTTCTTCAATAAACTCATCCAATATCGTTATAATCAATTTCTGATTTTTCTCTGCACGTATTTCTTCCAATGTTTGCACTGCATTTCCATCATAATATACCTATAATGCTAACACACGAACACCTTCCTTCTTTTCTAGGAAAGTTCCACGAATCCATTATATCTTATTGCTTTCTACTTATTCTTCTTTTTCTTTCGGAAAAAGCCTTTCTTTTCTTCCTTTACTTCCACCTCTGCCGCTGCCACCTGTTGTCTGGCTTTTTGAATTTCCCGCATGGTTTCATCCAGCATCCGGTAACGTTCTTCTTCCTTTTCTTCTCGTTCCCGTAAAAGGAAATCCACTTCTTTTACTACACCTTCTGTCACTTTGGCAGTGACATTTTCTATCATTTCCTCATCATGTTCCCTTAAGGTCTGTTCCATAATCTGGCTCATGATTTCGTTAAATTTCACTACATTAGGGTCAGCCGGTACTTTTTTTACTTCTTTCTTCGTATCTTCCACCAACACTTCCTTTAATTTTAAAACCTTTTGTAAATCATAATCCTTGTCCGACTTAATTTCTGAAAGCAGTAACTTAATTGCCTTTAACTGAAAGCCTTGTTTTTTCAATTCCTTGACACAGGTTAAGACTCTGATATCATCCCTGGTAAAATAACGGTGTCCTAATTCATTCCGGCTGAAATTCCATTCCAGTTCCTCTTCCCAATATCTTAAGGTATGAGGTTCTACATCTAATAACCCTGCTGCCTCTTTCATTAAAAATTTAACATCCTCCATCGATTTTTCCTCCTGTTGTTTCTCTTTGTGTTTCCATTTATTTACTTTTCGTTTCTTTAGTATACCGAAGTGAGAAACAAATCTCAAGGGAAACCAAGGGAAAAATATTGACAGAAAATGACAGCAAAAAAACTTTGAACTATTACATTACATAAAAGACTCGTTATGATACGACTTGAGAGAAAGTTAAAAAACTAAATACATAAACAAGCATTGACAAACATATCCATATGACAAAAGCCCAAGCAAGCCAGAACGGCTCGTTTGGACTTTATACACTCTCGTTTTAAAAATGTCTGTGTTTTTCTTAATCTATGGGTGTATTCTTAACGGATGCACCGGCTTTATTAGCAAACTTCGTATATTGTCCTAACCATACCAGTTCTATGGTACCGGTAGAACCACTTCTCTGCTTGGAGATAATAACTTCCGAGATTCCTTTCTTATCCGTATCCGGATTATAATAATCATCCCGATATAAGAACATAATCACATCGGCATCCTGCTCGATGGCTCCGGATTCACGCAAATCCGACATCATTGGCCGCTTGTCCGGTCTGGCTTCCACACCACGGGACAACTGGGAAAGTGCAATAATCGGCACATTCAGTTCTCTCGCTAAAGACTTTAAAGAACGAGAAATTTCCGATATTTCCTGTTGACGACTTTCTGTTCTCTTCCCACTTCCACTTAATAACTGAAGGTAGTCAATGATAATCAGTCCAACATCATGGGACTGCTTATATTTCCGACACTTCGACCGTAACATAGAAATCGTCAAATCACCGGAATCATCGATGATTAACTTGGAACGTCCTAAGGTTCCCGCACTCTCCATTAATTTATCCCAGTCCATGTCTCCTAATTCACCGGTACGAAGATTCTGGGAATCTACCATGGAGTCAATGGCAAGAAGACGGGTAGCCAGTTGTTCCTTAGACATTTCCAGGTTAAAAATCAGACAGGCGGTATCCTGCTTAAAGGCAACATGCTGTGCAATATTTAAGGCAAAGGCAGTCTTACCCATGGCAGGTCTTGCGGCTACGATAATCAGTTCCGAACCATGAAGTCCCGTAAGTTTCATATCCAAATCAATGAATCCCGTAGCAAGTCCGGTAATCTTTCCTTTATTTTTTGCCGCTGCCTCAATCATTTCCAAAGTTCGGATTACAACATCCGAAATCGGCACATAATCGTCTGCACCTTTTTGTTTCTGTAACAAATGAAAGACGTTTTTCTCGGTCTTTTCTAAAATAGTATCCACATCCTCTTTTGCCATATAACAGTCATTGGCAATTTCCTCACACTCTTTAATCAACGCCCTAAGCAATGCTTTGTCTTTTACAATTTTCGCATACTGTTTTGCATTGGCAGAAGTCGGAACTGCTGCTACCAAATCCCTGATATAAGAGATAGAGCAGATACTTTCCGGAACATCTTTTTCCTTCAACTTATTCTGCAAGGTAACCAAATCCACGGCCTTTCCTTCAGAATAAAGTTCTATCATGGCTTCAAATAATACACCATATTGCGACTGATAGAAATCCTGTTTCGTCAACATATCTGCTACATCTACAATGGCATCGCGGTCCATAATCATAGAGCCGATGACGGACTGCTCTGCTTCCAGGCTATGAGGCTGTACTTTTTTTACAAATGCCTCATCCATGGACTATTTCGCCTCCGTTACCACTACCTTCAATTGACCGGTTACCTTTGCATGTAATTTAATATCTACATTGTGGGTTCCTAAAGACTTAATTGGTTCTGAAAGCTTAATCTTCTTCTTATCGATGTCATAGCCTAACTGTTCCTTGGCTGCCTGTGCTACTTCCTTGGAAGATACAGAACCGAAAGTTCTTCCACCTTCTCCCACCTTAATGCTTAATGTAATTTTCTTATCTTCTAATTCCTTTGCTAATGCCATTGCAGCTTCCAATTCTTCCTTTGCAATTTTCGCTTCATTGGCTTTTTGAAGTTTCAAATCATTTTTATTGGCACCGGTTGCTTCTACTCCAAGTTTCTTTGGTAAAATAAAATTTCTTGCATATCCATCGTTTACTTTCACGATTTCGCCTTTTTTTCCTAATGCTTTTACATCTTGTAATAAAATAACTTCCATTTTATATTTCTCCTTCTATTTTCATCGTTTTTAATACTTCTTTCATCTTTTCCAAAGCTTCTTTTTCACTGATACCTTTCATCTGGGCGCCTGCCACATTAGCATGACCGCCGCCCCCCAGTTTTTCCATAATAATCTGAACGTTGATTTCATCAATGGAACGGGCGCTGATATAAATCGTTTCTTCTACTTTCGTCAATACAAAAGAAGCATGCACTCCATCAATATCCAATAATTCATTGGCAACCTGGGCTCCCATCACCGTCGGTGACTCAATTCCTGTCATATCCGGCATCACAGACAATGCAAAACTACCAAGATACGTCTCGGCACGTTCCACTGCCTTTGCACGGATTTTATAAGATTCCATATCGAAACGAAACATCTTCCGAACTCTTATGACATCCGCCCCGCACCTTCTTAAAAATGCTGCCGCCTCAAAGGTTCTGACTCCGGTTTTGGTTACAAAGTTATCTGTATCCACCAGCATTCCGGCATACATGGCATCCGCCTCATAAGGCTTCATTTTCGTCTTTTCTGACATATACTGCAAAATTTCTGCAACCATTTCACAGGCTGAAGAGGCATTCGGCTCAATGTAAGTAAGTACCGGATTTTCAATGACTTCATTGGTCTGTCTGTGATGGTCAATCACCACGATAGATTTCGCTTTTCCTAATAAGTCTTCACATTCCGTATAACTTGGGCGGTTCACATCTACCACCACCAGCAAAGTATTGGCATCCATTAACTCCATGGCTTCTTCACTTTTTACAAACATATCTTCTTCATAATTACTGTTTCCTATGAAATTATTGATTACGGAACGAATCGCCAAAGTCGGCGTATTCAAAACGATATGAGCCTTTTTATTCAGATTCTCCGCAATCCGGTAAATTCCAATGGCAGAACCAATGGCATCCATATCCGGTATCTTATGTCCCATAATGATAACCCGGTCTTTTCCTTCCAGTAATTCCTTTAAGGCTCTGGCTTTTACCCTTGCTTTTACTCTGGTGCCTTTTTCCACACCCTGGGTTTTCCCACCATAATAAAGGATTTTCTCTCCATCCTTTACTACCGCCTGATCGCCACCCCGTCCAAGAGCTAAATCCATGCCACTTCGTGCAGCTTCATAGGTTTCCAGATATCCATCCATACCGGCACCAACACTGATACTTAAAGTAACCGCAATGCTGTTTCCCACATTGATGGATCTGATTTCATCCAAAATAGAGAATTTATCATTCTGAAGCTGGGTTAAATTCTTTTTCTGGAATACCGCCAGATACTTATCCTTTTCCAGCTTCTTAATAATGGCTCCCGCATTCTGCATGTATTTCGTAAGTTTTCTGTTAATCAATGCCGTTAATAAGGATTCCTTTACTTCATCGATACTTTCCAGTGCTTCTTCGTAATTATCGATGTAAATCAGACAGGCTACCATTTTTTGTTCCTGATTTTCTCTGATATATTTCTTAATCTCTGTTTCATCAAACAAGTAAACTGCAATCAGGGAATTACTTGCATCCACAAAGTCATCTTCACTTCCCCATCTGGCATGAATGCATTTCATCTCCAGACGATAATTACGGTTCTCATACTCTATCTCCACGGAAGACTGTCCGGTGTGAATCGGTAATATTTCTCTGGTTATTTCTGAAAACACGTGGAACAAACTCTTTTTACGCATCTTCTCTTTTCCGATTACCTCGTAAAACTGCTGGTTGGACCATAAAAATCTTCCTTCTAAATCAATTAAGGTATAGGGCAAGGCTAAATCCTTTAATAATTCCTTTTGTATCTGACTTTGCTCAAAAGAAAAACTAACCATTTCCGCCATGATATCCGGTCGTTTTTGATAGTAAATTACAAGCACAATTACCATGTATATAACATCAAAAAATAACATCGTAAAACCGGCTTCTCTGCTGATTACAAACATGATTCCTGCTGCCACAAGCCAAAAAATAGCAAGGAGCAATGGAATTTTTAAGTATTTCTCTATTTTTATCCTTAGTAGGTTTTTCTGATTCATACTATTCTGCGTCCTCCATGCATACTGCAAGTTTGCTTTCGGTCTTTAAAGGCTTCTATCCTTTCGAACCTTAGCATTTAAAATCCATTTTGACTCATTCTATAGTATATCACTTCTATTTTTAACATTCAAGAAAAAAAGAGCCTTTGCATCGTTTGCAAAAGCTCTAATCTACTGTTTACGCATTTCTTATTCTGTTGTTAAGGTAATGGTCATATAATCCCCAAGGGCATGATTTACCGACATCACATAGTGATAAATTCCATCTTGAATATAGAACATTGGATATCCGGAAGAAAGATTAAAGTGCATAATGATTTCATCTTTCGCTTCTTCTACTTCAATTCCTTCCATTAAATCCACGATTTCAAATTCCCTATTATTTATCTTCTTAGAAAACTCATCCAGATTTGATTCTTCAAATTCAATCAAAGTTCCGGTTTTAACATCAATATTTATGGTACTGAAAAGAGCAACCGGATGACTGGCTGAACTGTACATATTATATGCCTGACATAAGATAGATAAAATTTCGTCTGACTGTTCCTTCATCTCTATGGTCTGATCATAGGTATAAGAATCTGTAAGATACTCGATTCCTTCCATATTTTCGTCATATATGGTCTTATTCAGGGTATCAATATTCGGAATGTTGCCCTCTAACACCGGATATTCGATGGAAATGTTATCCCTTTCATAATGTTCTGTTTTTACCTCATATGTAACAACCTCTGAATTCCCATCCTCGGTAGATAAATCATCAGAAGATTCATCCTTGGATGTAGTATCTGTACTGATTGTAATTCTGTCATCGTCATCACCGGATATAGAATCCGTGTCATTACAAGCTGTAAATGTGGACATCATAGCTAAAAATAATAATGGTAATAGTATTTTCTTTCTCATATTCTTCCCTCCATAAAAAATATTAACATGGAATCGAAAGAATGGGAAGAGAGAATTTTAGCCAAAAAAGTCATTTGATTTTATGGATTGATAACAAACCCCGATGATTCGCATGAACCATCGGGGTGAGATGTTCTAAAGCCTAATGGCCTGTTTAAAAATGTTTTAATTCCTGATTTGTCATATTATAAAAACCATCAAAACCGTTCTTTTCTAACTTGTCTAAGAATTTTCCTAACTTCTTGGTTTTCTCATAAACCGCTACATCGTATTCTTCTCTTAATTCCTGTGCCTTTTTTAATGCTTCTATAAACTCTGACTCATCGTATAACACTGCGATTTTTTCTTTTCTGCTAGGAATCTGGAATTCACTTTCCATTAAAATCTGGAAAATACGTTCAAATCCGATAGAAAATCCAACCGCAGGAACGTCTTCATTTAAGAACTTTCCAATCAGATTATCGTATCTTCCGCCACCGCCGATGGCTCCCTTGAAATCCGGACTTTCTACTTCAAATACCGTTCCTGTATAATATCCTTGTCCACGAACCAGTCTCATGTCATATTCTACCTGGTATCTTTGATTTGAAACCGCTTCCACCGCCTTCATAATCTTTTCCAGATTTAAAATACTATCAATTTCCCCAACATAAGCTTTCGCTTTTTCTAAGGTAAATGGTGCATCCTCTAATAATTCCATTAATCCCTGGATAGCAACTTGGGCAAATCCCTTTTCTTCTAATTCTTCCTTTACGCCACTCACACCGATTTTATCCAGCTTGTCAAAAGAAATACAGACACTGTCCAGTTGTCCTTCTTCAAAGCCGGCTTTCATTAAGATGGCACGAAGCAGGCTTCTGTCATTGATCTTAATCTTAAAATTCTTGATTCCAATTTGCAACAATGCTTCTGCAGTCGTATCAATTAGTTCCACTTCACATTGATATGCCTTACTTCCAATGATATCAATATCACATTGTACAAACTCTCTTAATCTTCCCTTCTGAGGACGTTCTGCACGGTAAACCTTATCAATCTGAATCACTTTAAATGGAAGATTCAGATTTTCTTTATTGTGTGCATAGTAACGGGTCAATGGAAGTGTTAAATCATAACGAAGTCCTAAATCAGATAATTCCTTTGGATTTCCTCCTGCAAGAGCCTTTTCTAACTTATCTCCTCTCTTTAATACCTTGAAAATCAGGTTCAGATTTTCTCCACCTTCACTCTTATCCAGATTTTCAACATCTTCTATAATCGGAGTCATAATACGTTCAAAACCATGTGCCTGATAGGTTCTTAAAATGGTGTTCTGAAGATAATCTCTTACTAACACTTCTCTTGGCAAATAGTCATTGGTTCCTTTTACTGGTGTAATTTTCATATGGATTCTTCCCTTCTATCTCAATATTATCTCAATTCGTTGTTTTTCATTATATCTTTTGCCCCATCTATTGTCAATTCCGGTTTGAAACTTCCCTTGCTTCAGCAAGATAAAACGTAATTGTTCACACACGAACAGTTACGGTAAGATATCCTGGGTTTAGTACTGCATACGCTGAACATAGGTATCCGTAGCAAAACTGTTTACATTATATAAAATCAATAAATCGTCAATGTTCCATTCTGCCACGCTTTCGCTCAATAAACTGGAGTAATATCTTAAATCTACCACATATACGGTTTTATAATGGGCTGCAATCATAGGCAAAAAACAATTGCCATAAGAATCTTTCACTACCAGAAGGGTTTCTCCTTCTTCCATATTATGATTGGTAACAGTAACAAGTCCATTGTTACCCTTTAAGAAGTAAGCATATTTGTCTTTTATCTTCAATGCTTCTTCATCATATAAGGTATTTTCTTCCTCCCGGTTCATATAAGCCGCTGTATAATCCGCTCCCTTAGGCTCAAAACGATACATTTCATCCGTCTTCATGGTAAAATTAATTTTAGAACTTATGGTTCCAAGAAAATCCTTTGTCAGCAAAGTCTGTTCCATATCAGAAAGTGCAACCGGAGTGATTCCGCTTTCTTTACACCATTGTTCATATCCATAATATGCCCCTAAGGTGGTCCAATGATGGTCCGTATGATAATAAATTCCCTCTTCTTTGTGCTGCACTAAGGTTTCATAAAGAGGAATCCAAACCTCTTCTTCCTTTATTTCACCCTTTACCTGTTCCAAATATTTCATCTGGTCATAAGGCATTGCATGTCCTGGTAATTTATCTCTTAAAATAGTAACTGCATTTGGCACCAGCATCACCTTAACATGCCCCTCTCCTAAAGTTTTTTCGTACCGGGACACCGTATTACTTAATGCCGCAATATTCTCCTTAGCAAGATTGGATTCATAGTTTTTTGCGGGATGATTTTCAATGAAATAATTCTCCTTACCCACATAAACCCCATTCATTTCCTGTTTACCAAGAGAATATTCAAATTTATTTTTTAGTCCTACCCAGCGATCCCTTGCTGGAAACTGATCTTTAATATAAGCTTCATAATCTGCTTCAAAAGACCCATTCAGAACCTTTTCAAAACTAAATTCTGGTTTTTGCTGCAAATACCGGTTTTCTGTTTCTGAAAATTCTTTTTCTTTCGGAAAAAGAGAAAAAAGAAACATTCCAAAGAACAAAGCACAAAATACAATAATAACACTCTTTTCTTTCACTTCTTTTTCCTCCTTCCTTAAAATCTAAAATATAAAAATGGGTTATAAGACGCATCTACTAAATAGGCAGTGATAATGACAAAAAGCAGAATAATGGCTGCATTGACCGCCACTGTTACCAAACCTTGATACTTTTTTGAGTCCAGACAGGCTTTTACCCATTTTTTCACCAATGGAGTACAGCCAATCACAGATGCTACCAGTAATACCCCGTAATTTCTAAGGAGATAAAACACCATATCATTGGCAAAAGCAACATCCGCCATTCCAAACATTACTTTCGCATACGCCATTCCTTCTCCCATTGCTTCGAATGAAAAAATCAGCCAGCCAATGAGAATGAAAAAGACGGAATATAAATGAGAGAATACCGCCGGTATCCGGTCCAGCCATTTTTTCAAACATATCTTTTCCAGAATCAGCAGACATCCAAAATAAACGCCCCAAAGAACGTAATTATAAGAAGCACCATGCCAGATTCCGGTTAGAATCCATACAATGGCGATATTTCTGATTTGTTTTAAAAGTCCTTTTCGATTTCCGCCCAATGGAATGTAAACATAGTCCCGAAACCAGGAACTAAGGGTGATATGCCACCTTCTCCAGAATTCTGTAATGCTTTTTGAAATATAAGGATAATCGAAATTCTTTGGAAAATGAAATCCTAACATCTTTCCAAGTCCCACCGCCATATCTGAATATCCGGAAAAATCGAAATATATCTGAAAACTATAGGCGAAAATCCCCATCCAGGCTGCCACCACAGACTGACTGCTTCCTAATGCCTTGACCTGGTCAAATAAAAGTCCTGCATTGTTAGCAAGTAAGACTTTTTTTGAAAGACCTGCCATAAAACAAAGGATTCCTTCGTAAAACTCCTTCGTGGTCATTTTACGTTCTCTTAACTCCTGGTCAATCTGATGATAAGAAACGATAGGCCCTGCAATTAACTGAGGGAACAATGCTACATAGGTTCCAAAATCAATGATATTCTTTTGCGGCTTACATTTTCCGCGATAGATATCAATGGTATAGGACATGGTTTGAAAGGTATAAAATGAAATTCCAATAGGCAATGCAATATCCGGAATATCAAAATCTTTGTTTAACACTGCTCCCAGACTTTCCACCAGTAAACCACTATATTTAAAATATCCTAATAAACCAAGATTCATGATGGCAGAAGAAGCGACAAAACACTTTGCAGCCTTAAGATTACCTTTCTCTTTACAACGGTACACCAAATCTCCATGTACAAAATCCACTACCGTTGAGAAAATCATTAATACTACATATTGAGGCTCCCCCCATGCATAAAAAATCAAACTTGCAAGAAATAACACAAAATTTTTAAACTTTTTTGGTGTTATCACATAAACGAATAATGCAATGGGTAAAAACCGAAATAGAAATAACAAACTACTAAATACCACGGTGCTTCTCCTTTCTTCTGAGGCTTTATCCAAGTAATTGCAAAACTGTAATGTATACGTGTGATGTATTTGTTTCTTTTGCATCACTTAATATACGTTTTCGATAGTTTCGCAGTTACCTGTATTCCAATACACTTAAATATAGCATAGTGTAATTTACTGTGTCAATTTTCGTGTACCAATTTTTCCATAAAAATATTGACAAAACGCTCTTTTTTCTTTACAATAAATGGATAGACTTCGGGGTGTAGCACAGCTTGGTAGTGCGCATCGTTCGGGACGATGAGGTCGCAGGTTCGAATCCTGTCACCCCGATTTACACTAACAAACAGCCATTTATTTCGCTTTTCATCCAACGAAACAAATGGCTGTTTTTCTACTTATATGTCATAAATAATCCAGGTTTAATATCCTCCTAGAAAGTCATCTATGTAAAGCACTAAATCCTCTTCAGGGATATCATTCCTGTTTAATTTGTCTACAAATTCCTGCACCATTTCTTTGTTAAGGCAAATATCCTCAAACAAGATTTCCTTTTCCTGATTTTGAATTCCATAAGAATCATAGTTTCCTCTCTCTTCATTATGATACATTCCTTGGATTACTTTATACATTTTGTCTCCTCCGTTCTTATGTGAGTTTTATTTGTTTGGAACGTGTTTAGTATACTCCCTATAGAGGGACAAAATGGGGACAAATTGCTCCTTTATTTTGATATTTTTTTCGCCAGAATTTTTCCATTAATTGGTTATTTTTTCTATTTCAATTTGTATTTCCCTTCTTCCAATTTCTACCTGATTCATGGAAATTTCATATAATGTCTTAATGGAAATGCAATTCTCATTGGAAGAAATTACTAATTCTTCTGTATGGAACTCCATTTCCAATGTACCGGCCACAGTATGGTACATGGTTGAAAAGGATTCACCTTGTTTAAATTTCATATGTACCCTTCCAGCACCGCTATTCTTAGTAATTTCAAGCTGTTCCCCCTCGATTTTCAACGTAGTATGTACATTTTCTTCCCCTTCTGCTACATCATATATTACAAAATCTCTCCCATTTTTTTGGTAATAATTACCTTTTACTACTTGTTCTACCTGTTCCTGTTCCGAAACACCATATTCACTTCCCGTTATTTTTACTATAACTTCTTTCGTCATAACATCCTCCATATCTATTATAGTTTTCTAATCCTCGATGATTTACAATAATTCTTCTAAACCATCATGAACCCGAGTAATCTTAGCTAATTATAACATAGCGAGGTCACTTACAGCTACGGTATTAACAAAAAAACAGCCATTTATTCGCTTTTTATATAACGAAACAAATGACTGTTTTTCTTTATATATTCTTATGCTAATCTTTGGCTAAAGAGACCTGTCTTATATACAGACACCATCCTATCGTAAGCCAAGGAAATTATCATTAATATCCCGCCAGAAAATCATCTATGTAAATTACCAAATCCTCACCAGGGATATCATTCCTGTTTAATTTATCTACAAATTCCTGCACCATTTCTTTGTTAAGGCAAATATCTTCAAACAAGATTTGCTTTTCCTGATTTTGGATTCCATATGAATCATAGTTTCCTCTCTCCTCATTATGATACGTTCCTTGGATTACTTTATACATTTTGTCTCCTCCGTTCTTTCGTGAATTTTATTTGTTTTGAACGTGTTTCAGTATACTCTATCTAACGGGACAAAACAGGGACAAATTACTCTTTTATTTTGATATTTTTTTCTTCGTATTTTAAGTATTCGTTGGTTGTTTTTTCTATCGCAATCTTTATTTTTCCTGTTTTCACCTCTGCCTGATTCATATAAATTTCATATACTGCTTTAAATGTAACCCAAATTGTATTAGGAGTATTTACCAATATTTTTCATTAAACCAAGTTTTTAATACATCAGACATAGTATCACATCTAGTAGAAAAACTTTCCCTTGTTTAAATCTCATGTGCATTTTGTCATTGCCGCTATCCTTAATGATTTCAGGCCTTCCATCCACTTTTTTAATGTCCTGTGTGTGTTTTCTTCCTTTTACACGGTATCATATATCACAAAATTTTATACCTTTTTTAGTAATAATTACTTGTTCATTCCTCAATTCCAATAAAATTCCATGCATATATCCCTCATTTTCATCATTGCCAAAAATGGAAATCGAAACCTTATACATACCAGATTCACATTTCTCTACCTTTCATTAAAATACGCAAAACCAAAAAAAGACAACCACCAACCTTCTACTTTCGTAAAAGCATTGGTCATTGTCTTTTCCCGCTTACGTTCCGGATAGTTTGCATCAAAGAATACATCCATCACTGATTTCTATCACCCTGCCACATTCCTTTGCCACTTCCATATCGTGGGTGATGATAATCACTGTTGTTCCTTTTTCATTCAATTCCTTAAAGATTCCCATGATCTCTTTTGAAGTCTTTACATCCAAAGCCCCCGTAGGTTCGTCTGCCAAAAGAACCGAAGGCTCATTTATCATGGCTCTGGCAATTGCCACACGCTGTTTCTGACCGCCGGAGAGCTTATTTACTTTCTTGTCTGCCATCCGTTCCATTTCCATCTGTTTTAATATCTCCATTGCCTTTTGTTCCCTGGCTTTTCTGTTTCCCGTATGCTTTGAAAAATAAAGGGGTAACATTACATTTTCAGCCACAGAATAGCTTTCCACCAAAGCAAAATCCTGTAACACAATTCCTACTTCCTTATTTCTTATCACTGCCCTTCTTTTCTCGCTGACTTTCGAGATATCCTCTCCGTTTAGAAAATATTCTCCCTTGTCAAAATCATCAATACATCCTAATATGTGCATCAAAGTAGATTTTCCTGCCCCGGATTTTCCAATGACAGCCACCATTTCCCCATCTTCTATGGTAAGGGTAGCATCCTTTAACGCAGTAAACTCATTGGATTTTCCGGAATGGTATGTTTTATATATGTTTTTTAGTTCTATCATGGAATTTCCTCCCTGTCAATAACCATCATTTACAGCCCAGTGCCATTCATTGTTCTTTCAAACAAAATTAATATTCTAGGAATATTACCAATCCTGATTTATCTGATTAATATCCCTCATTCACTGCCCAGTAAAATTTCTCATCATCTGAAAGAGTATCAAAAATCCAGATATTGATTACTTTAAAATCTTCTGTAATACTTATCCTATAACCATATTGCGGTTTCTCTACTGTTTCTTCACCATTTAAACCTACAGCAAACATCATATATTCATACTCAGATTTTGTAGTATCTTTTTCAATAGAGTAAACCTGTGTATTGCCACTAAGTTCAAATCCTTCCACCGATACCTCACCCTCGAAATTTTCTTTTGTAAAATCTGCATTTCCCTTCATTACCACTGCCACCTCTTTTAGCGGCTTAACATCCTTTGCTTTTTCACCCAAAGGATTTTCCTCATAAAGATAAAATTTCCGATTTACATTAAACTCAATCACATCTCCATCCACAACGACATCCGTAATCGGTTTCTCCTTGTGAAACCACCTGTCCCTGTTTACAAAATAAAGAATTCCTGCTGATGTCACAGCTACTCCAAGTACAATTATAGTGATTATTATCATAGGTTTTCTTTTTTTCATACCCTCCATACGCTTCTCCTCTTTCCTAACTTTTTATGCTTTTGTAATAAATACCGATGATTTTTCTTAAATTTCCTACTTCTCAATACTTCCGTTTCAAAACCATCTATTCTTATTCTTTATCCTTTAATATCTGCACCGGTGTATTTTCCTTCAGAATTCCCCTTGCAGTAAATACCGACCAAAGAATTACCACTGCACAAAGAACAAACATAACCATAAGTTCCGGAAGTTCCAGACTGCAGTTTATCTCGCCCACCAGTTTCAGACGGCTCTGAATCTTTAATAAACTAACTGTAAATATCACTGCAATAAGACAGTTCATTCCCATTTCTACGCCGGTCATAAGCTGTGCCACCCGGTACTCCATTCCACAGGCATATAAAATACCATAATATCTCGTACTCCGGGCAGTTTTTATACTTACCATTCCCGTAATACATATGGTTAGCAGCAAAAATACAATCACAGAAAGTGGAATATATTTTAAAAGTTCTCCCTTTAGAATGCTTTCACTCCGGTATACCAGAGTTTTCGTCTGGGGATATACATTCATGCTTGTCATACCAAATAAATCTGTTTCGAATTCTTTTACTTTCTTAATATTAGCATTTTTACTTTCTTCCAAGATTCCGTCCTCTAATTTAACAATGCAGTTTCTATAAAAATAACTATCCCTTAAATCACCAGCTTTATTCATTTCCTGTTCTGTTGTAATCATCAAAACTTCTCCAGTCTGCTGGTAACTGTATGTAGTGAAAAAATCTTCATATATCATGCTTTTCTTTATTTCCGTTTTCCCATCATAAATCTTTTGTCCTTCACTTATGATTCCGGCAACATACACCTTTACACTAAGAATCTTTTCCCCACTGTATATGTTATAAACAAAAGTATCTCCCACACTGATTCCATAAGGATTTTCTGAAATCAGCACAGCAACGGTATCTTCATCCACATCCGCCTTTTTCAATTGTTCCCCAGCATTCAAACGTGGTTTTAGGTATTTCATCACTTCTTCTGTATAGATAGCAGTATGAATCATTTTTTCTTTAGAATCCTGTTCCACATATCCGCTTACTGTCTGTGCAGCCAGAACCTTGTCCACATGTTCCAGTTCCTCTAATAACTTACCATCTGCAAAACTGATGAAGATACTGTTTTCATCAAGGTAATCTTCCGTCAGACGGTAAAGTCTGGTCTGCTGGTCTACATTGGAAAGAAATACGGTGGTAATTACCATCATGATAATCATGATGAAAACGATACACAGATGAAACCAGATATTTCTGACATATTCATACAACCCAAATCTAATCATTCCGTGCCCTCCTCATCATGTCTGGTAATTTTTCCCGATTCATAATTTTTAACATCAAGTATGTAACCAGAAAAATACAAAGTGTATACGCTGTTAGCATAATCACATAAGATTTTGCACCATACAGTCTGACCCCGGTTTCATACACACTAACCAGCAAATCCTGCAATGCAAACCGGAACAACAAAAATCCCACCAGTTCCATTGCAAGACTTATTAGCATAATTTCCATTTGTTGAATGGCAAGACGTAACGTTTTCGAAGCTCCCACAATACCATACACTGCCATCTGTTTCCTTCTTCTGCTAATAATGTATCCGTACAAAAGACAGGTATTCAGTGCTGAAATCATACCAACCGCCAATGAAAGCATAATAACACTTCTTATGGAAATCAGTTCCTCTTCGTTCCTTACCTCGAACTCATCCATGGTAACACGATTTCCAAACTCCTTTTTTAATCCATTTTCTAAAGTCAGATAATCCTCTTGGGTGGGAAGCTCGTTGAAAAATATCGATATTGCATACGCCTCCGCTTCTTCCGGACAGGAGGTAATAGGAAGCCACCACATATCAAGCCTTTCATCACCTTTGTCTCCTATGACTTCAAATTTTATTCCCCCAATATCGATGGTCTGCCCTACTTTAGCAACTCCAACTTTATATGCCACTTGATTTGCATTTACAACATCCTCATCGTTTAACATTCTTCCGGTCACAGAATTCTGTTTCGCTGCTATTGTTTCCGATAAATGAAATTTTCCATCATAATATTCATTGTACATAACCAGGTCTTGTTCCTTAAAATTTGCTCCAACAAATACATAATCCATTTTATTTTCCATTTTATCAAGGATTTCCGGTAAACATTCTCTCAGGCTGCCCATTTCACAAACTTCGGTACGGGAAAAATCAGCACCAATGATATAACTATCTATATCTAATTCCTGCATTTTTGCCGAATAACTGGTATAAATACCATATGCAAAGAAAATGCTTAACACCGCAGTCAACTGGGAAATCATCATAAGAATATATATCTTCCGGGAACTTTGAAAAGAGTTTTTTATATTTTTCATTGCCAGTTTTATCATCATATATGTCACACTCCGTATTACGCCCGCCAATTTTTATAAATTAACTTGTACTTATTGTTCCGCAGTAAAATTAAAATTGTCTACTCTGGTTGATGCTGAGCTGGATGTGGCTGATGCAAATGCCTGTGCATTATGATAATAATCATAATTACTATTATCATAATCTCTGTCTATGGTTACTATTTTACCAGTATTACCGGCTAAGACATCTGCATACTGGTCCATATCATCATATTCACCCATTCCTACATTAAATCTAGAAACTGAGCAATAAAACATCTTTGACGTACTTGTCTTATTTATTGCTAAAGTTGATGTACTGCTGGCACCACCCGTTGCAGAATAATTCCCATTTGTTCCTGTATACGAATATTGGTAATCACTTTTATTCAATACATTTGCTGAGTTGGTATATGTTCCAGCAAAAACTGTAGTTCCTAACATCAATGTAAACATAACTGTACACACTGCAACTTTTAAAATGTTTGTTTTTCTCATAATAAACCTTGTCCTTTCTCTTGTTAATAATTGTTGTATTGTTAGTAAAATTCATTTTCTTTTTTGTTCTTTGAAAAGTTACCTGCTGTTATATTTCAATCAACTTCTTCTTACTTAAAATTATTTTTCTCTTTTTCCATCCTCCTCTCAGGAATTCTTCTATCATCCCAAAAAGAATTCCTATCTCTTTGTATTATCTTTTTTTGTTACCTAAATCCAGCTCTTTTGACTGATAACATCTCCCTGACAATAATGCATATTTAACCTTTGGTACAGCATTTTCACCAAGCATTACTATCGCTATAAGTACAGCCAGAGCCTCCCTACCCTCCTTCACATTTATATTATTATTAACACTGCCGCCACCACCAACTTAGATAGAATCAAACATAACACTATCTACCATTCGATGTACATAAGCAGTGAAATAACCAACGAAACGAAAACTAATAAACTACACCTCAACGATTCACGACGTATCTTGTAAACCACCACTATCCTGGCTAAGTACCACATTTACATGCCACCAGTTTTTTTATCATCACAGCACAGAACAATAGATAGCAGGAAGAGAAATATTTCCACATACCTCCCTTTTTCTAAAATTCTATCACAAAAACCCCTATTTTTATTACCATGTAATAATTCCGTAATTTGATGTAATTTTTTCCTTGCTATTTTCAAAAAAACAAAAAAGGCTGAATTTCAATCCTCTTCACAATCATCTGAATTACCATGCAATAATATAGTAAAACAATACACATTTTCCCATATATTAACATCATTCTGCTCCAGATAGGAAAATCCGTCATGGCATAATCTTCTATTATTTTCCATAAAAAACCATAAAATTCATACAAAAACATTCCGTTGCTTTTATATTTTTTTTCTTAAAAAAAGTTTTAAAATATTCTATCTTCACTGATACTTAATCTTTTCCCATTTGTTAATTCTATATAATCAAATGCCTTTTTCACGACATATCTGGAATTTACTAAAATGGATTCTTCAAAAATCAGCTTTTGAATCCAGAAACTTTTCCTGAACTGCATTCAATTTATCATACAACCCACCTTCTACCTATGATAACTTCAGTTTATTTTATTTTTTATTTCATGTAAATAGGTTCAGCACGAACGGTCAATTTTCGCCCGATTTTGGTCAAAAACTTATAAAAAGCAAAACAAAAACAACCTGGCAGTTGTAAATTCAAATCGTTAGTTGTATTGTCCTAACATTTAAATCTACTTCTGCCAAGTTGTTTTTTCTAAAAATTCTCAATATTAATCGCTTCAATATGTTCCACCTGCAAAGGCAGCACCCTATCCGCAAAGTTCACAAACTTATCCTTTCCATCCGATACATAATATTCATACCGGCTCGCTTCCTCTTTCTGGTTCCGCATTCCCTTTTCCTCCAGCAAAGCCTTTAAAGACTTTGCCGTTTCATAAGCAGGGTTTACCAGCTTTACCCCATCTCCCATATATCTTCCAATGGCATTTCGTATCAATGGATAATGGGTACAGCCTAAAATCAAAGCATCAATATCATACTCTTTTAATTCCTGCAGATATCTTCCCACAATATCATCCGTCACCCTGTCCTCAATGAGCCCCTCTTCCACCAATGGCACAAACAAAGGACAAGCTTTACTTACCACGGTAATGGATGGGTCTATGGTACGAATATAGGAATTATATTTTCCACTTTTAATGGTAGCCTGGGTTCCAATGATTCCAATATGATGATTTTTGGTAAATTCCACTGCCATCTTAGCACCGGGACGTACCACATCAATCACCGGAACATCCACCTCGCTCTGAATTTCATCTAACACCAAAGCACTTACGGTATTACAGGCAACCACAATGGCTTTCACATTCTTTGAAGTCAGAAAACGCACAATCTGACTGGAATATTTTAAAATAGTATCCTTGGACTTTCCACCATAAGGAACCCTTGCAGTATCGCCAAAATATACGATATTTTCATTTGGAAGCTGACGGATGATTTCTCTTACCACCGTAAGTCCGCCCACACCGGAATCAAATACACCGATGGGAGCATCCATTTTTTTCTCCATATCAAGCAACTTATCCAACCTTATTCCCTCTCTAAACTTAAATCAAGTAATGTCTGAACCAGTTCCTTCTTATCCACACCCTTGGCACCCCAAAGCATTGGATACATACTGATGGAAGTAAATCCCGGCATGGTATTAATCTCATTAAATACGACTTCATTGGTATCTTTCTCTAAAAAGAAATCCACACGGGATAAGCCAAATCCATCCACAGCCTTGAAAATCTCCACTGCTGCCTTTTGAATTTCCTCTGTTTTTCCCTCTGGAAGTTCAGGGTCAATAACAGTCTTGGATTCCTGGTTATTATATTTTGCATCAAAATCATAGAATGCGGCATTAGAGGCTGCTAATACTTCTCCCACACTGGCAGCCTTCACTTTCTCACCGCCCAGCACAGCACATTCCAACTCTCTTCCGATAATCGTCTCTTCCACTAATACCTTTTTATCATGGCGAAATGCTTCCTCAATGCTCACCACCAATTCTTCTCTGTGATTCGCCTTGGAAACACCTTTCGAAGAACCTGCATTGGAAGGCTTTACAAACACAGGATAGGAAAATGCTTCTTCAATCTTAGAAATGACTGCATCTTTCTCCTTCCAGTCTCCCTTTCGGATTCCCACATACTTCGCCTGACGAATATTTAAGGTATCCACCACGATTTTCGTATATAATTTATCCATGGAAACACTGGAAGCCAGTACGCCGCATCCAACATATGGAATCTTAGCAAGTTCCAATAATCCCTGAACGGTTCCGTCTTCTCCATATAAACCATGCAATACCGGAAATACTACATCTACCTTCTGATAAGTAACCTTATCTCCCTCTTTTATAATAAGTTCCTTCTTGGTAGCATCCGGCGAAATCACGGCACCCACCTTTAAGTCTCTCCATGTACCATCCTTAATTTGTTCCACAGAATCTACTTTTAACCATTGTCCCTGCTTTGTAATTCCCACAAAAGTCATGTCATATTTTTCTGTATCAACATGTTCAATCACTGTAACCACTGAAATACAGGACACTTCATGCTCAGAAGACTGTCCCCCAAAAAGAACCACTAGATTTTTCTTTTCCATGATGTTAAATTCCTTTCCTAATCTATTTTAGCAGACAATTGCGAAACTATAATATTCTGTATTAAAGTGATACAGTTTTTTGATAGTTTCGCAATTTCCTAATTTCAAAAAACAGACGGCGTCAACCGCCGCCTGCCTGTTTTTATACTAAATATATACTACCTGAACCATCATAGGTTTTCATGCAAGCATAAAACCTATGACCTTTACCCCTTGGCATTACATCATCTTATCAATCATTGCAAGTACTTCTTTTCCTAATTCAGCAGAAAGAGCCTTTGCATCTTCTAAATTCTCGCCCTTTACGCCATAGTAGAATTTTACCTTTGGCTCTGTACCGGAAGGTCTTACACACAACCATGCATCATCGGATAAATCATAATATAATACATTAGAAGTAGGAAGTCCTGTAGAAGTTACTTTACCGGTCTTCATATCCTTAACGGTATCTAACTGATAATCTCTTGCAGAAAGAACTTCGTACTTACCAATCTTAGCAGGAGTATTTTCTCTTAATGTGCTTAAGATTTCCTGAATCTTCTCTAATCCTTCGATACCCTTTAAAGTAATGGTCTGGATATCATCAATATAATAACCATACTTTTCATACATTTCAATCATGGCATCCCATAAAGTCTTACCCTGGGTACGATAATAAGCTGCTGCCTCGCAAAGTGCCATAGTAGCTACGATAGCATCCTTATCTCTTGCATGGGTACCAATCAGACAACCATAACTTTCTTCAAATCCAAACAAGTATTGTCCTTTTCCACTTTGTTCGAAATTCAAAATCTGTTGTCCGATAAACTTAAATCCGGTTAATACTTCAATTAACTTCACACCATAATGCTTTGCAATGGCATCGGTTAAATTTGTGGTAACGATGGTCTTAATTAAAGCACCATCTTCTGGCAATCCGTATAAATCCTGTCTTTGTCCAATTTCATAATCTGCCAGTAACGCACCTGACATATTTCCGGTTAAGGTAATATATTCTCCGGAATTGGTATCCTTTACATAAACACCAAGACGGTCTGCATCCGGGTCAGTTGCCAATACTAAATCTGCATTTACTTCTTGGGCTAATTCCAATGCAAGCTTAAATGCTTTCTTATCTTCCGGATTTGGATAATCTACGGTTGGGAATTCGCCATCTGGTAATTCCTGTTCCTTTACTACATATACATTTTCAAATCCTAATTCCTTTAACACTCTTCTGGCAGGAATGTTTCCTGTTCCGTGAAGTGGAGTATAAACGATTTTTAAATCTTTTCCTACTGCCTTAATGCTGTCCCAATGAATCACCTGTTTCTTTAATTCTTCAATGTACTTATCATCGATTTCAGCACCGATTACCTGATAAAGTCCTGCTGCCACTGCATCTTCTTCCTTCATGGTCTTGCATGCTGCATAATCTGTCACTGCCTTTACTTCACCCATAATTCCCTTATCATGAGGAGGGGTAATCTGAGCGCCGTCTTCCCAATATACCTTGTATCCGTTATATTCCGGAGGATTATGGCTTGCTGTAATATTAATACCTGCCACACAGTTTAATTCTCTAACTGCAAAAGATAATTCCGGTGTTGGGCGTAAAGATTCGAAAATATACACCTTAATTCCATTTGCTGCAAGACAAAGAGCTGCTTCTTTTGCAAATTCCGGTGACATTCTTCTGGAATCATAAGCAATGGCAACGCCCTGATTGTTCTTACCCTGTTTGATAATGTAATTTGCAAGACCCTGAGTTGCCTTACGCACTACATAAATATTCATACGGTTGATACCCGCACCAATGATTCCTCTAAGTCCGGCAGTACCAAACTCCAAGTCTGTATAAAATCTTTCCTTGATTTCGTTCTCATCTTCCTTAATAGAAGCAAGTTCCTTTTTGGTTTCTTCATCGAAGCATGGATTTGTCAACCATTCTTCATACATCTTCTTGTAATCCATTCTGTCCTCCTAAAATCTTTCTTACTTATATTTCATCAAAAACACCGAATGGTGCTTTTTAACTGCACATTAAAATAATTCCTATTCCATTTTCTAAACAATATATCTGAAATATCAAATCAATACCAATGGAATCAAAGTAGAAACATCTGCATTGAAATTTCTGTAACTGTTCACAGGTGAACAGTTATAAACTTCTAAATTCTTTCAATTCTCTTCTGTATCAGATGTAGACTTCTCCTCTTCGCTGCTTTCTTCCTCCGTATCTTCCGTGACAGAACTCTTCTTTGTCGTACCATCTTCAGAATTCTCTTCGGAATCCAACGCTTCCGTAGATTTCTCTACGCTGGTAGTAGCCTCCTGATTCTTATCTTCTTCAGCAAGGTCTACTTTATATATAATATAAGGAGTGTCAATTGTCAATGTATCATTGAAATTTTCATAACCATCTCTGGTAATTTTTATCTGGTGCTTACCATAGGATAAAGCAATTTCCTCCTTAATGTCAACACTTTTTCCATCAATCCAGACTTTTGCATCTTCTACCTGAATCTTAATCTTCACCACACCGGTTTTATTCGGTAAAATCTGAATATCCGAAAGATTTACTTTCGTTTCCTCATAAGCAGAAATCACGATTTTCTTACTTCCACTGTGGCCGCCCTTCGATATTACCATTTCATAGGTACCTTCTGCAATAGAAAGTTTCATATCTTCTTCTACCGGAAAACTTTCCTTTCCAATGGAAACCATTCCTCCGATATAAGTATCATAATTGTCCAACACCAAAAATCCATGAGCCTGTTCCACTACAATGGAACAAAGCTTTCCATTTACTCCCCTTGCAGTAATCACATCCTGAGAATCCAGTTCAGAAAAACTCAAAGTACCCTTACTTCCGGTTAAAAACACTGCATCGGAATACTTATAAAGTTCCCCTGCTATTTCAATGGATTTTTTATCCTTGTCCCAGGAAAAATTCTTTATGTTCTTTAATTCAAAACAATCACTGCTTAATGTCATAGTCTGAATCTTTTCCGACTCTTCCTGATATTCTACCTCAAAAATCTGCCCTAATTCTACCTGTCCTATAGAAATAATCTTTCCATACTGATTCTGTAAATCCACACCACCAGAATAAAATAATTTTATTTCCTCGTCACTATACACATCAATAAAAGTCAGTACATTGGAATTTAAATCCTTTGCAACCAGAGTTCCCGAAAATACCAATGGTTCTGCTTCTTCTATGGTGATTTCCTCTTCGGTTGTTGTCTCCTGCTTATTACTATCACCACAACCAGATACAAATAAGGAAATCAAAAGAATACATAATAGTAAATATGTCTTTTTCACATGACCCTCCATTCCATTACAGGCATTTTTGCATATCTTACATAAAATTTACCTGTTTTTGAACAGTTGCAACACCATTATACTATTCTTTTGACAAAATATCAAATACTAACTCTTTTCTTATGAAAAAACTGTTCACATGAACAGTTACGATAAACCAAAATGACTCATAACCTCCATCATCAAAATATGATATTACCGTTTTATCTGCAACTAATCAAATTTTGATGATGTATTGGTTATGAATCATCCAGTTTAAAGATAATCCGCTTCAAACTCCTCTAAAAATCTCTTTTTCTCCTTCTCCCCCTGAATCACCTGCTGCATTTTCTCGATATTTTTCGGTGGAATCCAGGTTTTTCTTCCATTCATATACCGGTTGGTAATCTTCCAAAACTTCTCCGGATAAGACAACATATAATATAAATACAAGTAATCCTCTTTCTTTAACCTGCTTTCTTTCGAATAAGCATTTAATATATTCTTTCTGACATAACTGGAATAATTATTCTTTTCTAATGCCTTTCTTAGAAAATGATACAAATCCGTCAGTTGGTTTCCATACTGCATCTTCTCAAAATTAATGGTATAAGGGATTTTATCTTTAAAAATGACATTATGCTGATTATAATCCCCGTGGCAAATCCCTTCTCTGCTTCCCTTGGCAGTCCCTTCCAACTCACTAAGTCTTTGTTTCGCTTCCTCTCCCTGCTGATAAAAATAATCTACATTTGCCAAAAATAAGTTTTCAAATTCATTTTTTGCATTTAAAGAACGAATATAATTCTTTACTCTCTTACATTCCTGATTTCTACGTTGCATTACGAAAGACAAACTTTCCCATTCTTTCCGTTCCCATAAATCGCTGATTTTTACAAAACTTTGATGCAATTTTGCAAGATTGGCCGCCGCAATCTTCATGTCCTCTATATTCTTTAAATTACACTCTTTTCCCTCATAATATTCCTTCAAGGTATATGCATTCTGATATTTATCAAAAGCAAGATACTCCTCCTCTTTCGTAAGAACAGGAGCATCTACATAAAGAAAACCTTCCTCCTTCAGCTTATTTTTTATTTTCGCCTCTAAATCCAGTTTTCCTACTGAACCTTCATACTCTCTTAAAAGCCTTAATCCCTTTGAAGTGTATAGGATATATCCTCCTCTTCCCCGAAGAATTTTCTCCACTTCAAAATCATATTGTTCATATACCTCTCTCAGCTTTTCCAGCAACCTTCTCCCCTCCAATTAAAACTATCAGATTTTTATCATCTACCTTCGAATTGCTTCGCTCTATAAACTCCCACAATTCTATTCAAATATAATTCAACCTCAATGATTCACGACATATCTTGCAAATCTTTTCTAATGTGGCTGTTTACTTCATAATTAATAATTTCTCTCCTGGATTTACCTCATCTGTTTTCAAATGATTTAACTCCTTTAATCTTTCCACCGTAGTAAAATAATTCTTAGCGATGGACCATAGGGTATCATCCGGTTTTACGGTATATCCAATCATTCCTGCCATATTATTTCTTTTTTCCAAATCAAACGGACTTCTTCTTACTTCCATAATGGTTCTTGCCTTTTTCGGTTCAAATGCCAGAATACTAAAGCTGATAAATGCCTTACATTCCACCTCATTTCCATCTAACATCATGGCACCTATCTGCTCCAGGGAAGGCACCAGATTTACTATGTGATTCTCCCGGATGCCCCCTACTTCAATATCATATTCAAAAGGCATAATAACAGGTTCCGTCTGAATTGGCCGTTTGTCATCTTCTGTCAGACACATCATTCTTCCAATCACAGCACCTTCTACACCTATGGTACCTTCTTTTCTTATAATATTATCAATCTTTATGGTACCATCCATATTAAGAACACTTAAAACTCTGCCCTTTAACTGCTTTAAGCCCACTCTTTGACTGATTTTCGTCTTGGCATGATTTTTCGTAATCAGACTTTCAAAAGGAAATTCTTCCATTACATTATCGATTTGTTCCTCTTTGGAATAGGTATCCCAAAGCAGACGCATATTTGTATCTTCATAAATCTTAATATATAAATCCAGCATAACATCTGCAAAAATGATTCTTTCTTCACCATCACTGTCATTCTTGATGTCTGCCTGCATATTTCCCACTTTAGCACTGATTTCCCAGGTCATATCTTCCTTGCATAAAGGCTCCTTTAATTTCTCTGAAAAAGAAATATCCTGCTGCACATACTGCACCGGAATATGCTCCTTGTTTCCAAGATAAATAAAGAAGAAGGATAAATCGCCCTTTATACTGATTTCTCCATCCAAAAGTTTCGATTCAAAATTCTGCAGTCTGACATTCTTATATAC
Source organism: Lachnospiraceae bacterium (assembly GCA_017399685.1). Lineage (GTDB taxonomy): Bacteria > Bacillota > Clostridia > Lachnospirales > Lachnospiraceae > RGIG1668. The sequence continues at coordinate 10,686 of JAFQBM010000057.1, read as the reverse complement.
CAGATTGCTCATATTTGGTTTGGAAGATGCCAGTTCAATCTCCTGTTTTAAACGAATTCCATCTTTTTTATGTACAATTAAACTACTGATTGGAAAGTCTTTATAAAGACATTCAATTCCTTCTTTATCCTCAATATCATAAGTAATATCCATATCTTCCTGTTCAAAGACCATAGCCTTTAATTCCACCAATGCCCGCAAAGATATCTTTCTGGAATTAATCACCGAAACATTCAAATCTTCGATTTCCCAGATAATCTGACATTGGTTCGTAGGGAGAATATCATCCATATGTATCATTTCCTCAAAAGGCAGCTTTCCTTCCATGGCATCAATGGGTTTTTCCAAAAATCCGGTATGATACAATATGCAAAAACCCAATTCTCCCTTTACTCTTATCTTATTTGCCATTACTTCCACATCATCCAATATAATCTGACCGCTGGTATCAATGACTTTATCAATATCTAATTTGGTATCTGACACATTATAATCATCATCCAAAGTAATCTGGACAATCTTTTCCCCTCTCTTCACGCAAGTTGAAATTTTATTTTTCAGTAACTCCATAATAATCCCCTTTCTATTCTACTCAAAATACTTTGCCCCTAAATGGCTGCCAAACTCATTCAACATCCGCCCTGTTTTGACTTTTTTCATGTTTTGGGAACCCATTTTATCCCTTGTATCATTCTATGAAACACCTGGCAAAATATGTCTGTCCTCCGTCTACTTCTTTTTTCTTTTCTACCTCTTTTTCACTCAAATACTACCGGTAAATCCATATAGGGACATTTTAATACAATGACAGGATAGGTAATGATTTCTTTATCTTCTTCTTCCTTTCCTACTAACTGTGTCTTTACATAAATCGCATTTTTTCCAAGACTGAATTCCTCCACTATAATATCCAGATTACTTCTATTCTGCTCCCCATAACCAATGACCACATATAAATAATCCTTAGTGGAAAAAGTCATTTTAAACACATCTTCCTTTTTTTCCTCCAAAATTTCCTTAAGCTCATCCGGAATTTGTTTTTCATCACAAATGGTAAAATCCAGTTTTTCCTTTTCCTCCTCTTCTTCCTTATCACAGGAAACCAAAACAAACAAAAAAAAGAGTAAGGTAAAACAGGTGATAAGCTTCTTACATACTTTCATTCTTTGAACACACCTAATCTTACTTTACTCTTATTCTATGAAGTTTTATGACCGTTCAGAACAAACTCAAAAATCTTATAGATTCTCCCATTCATTCCCAACTCCCAATCATACATGACATATCTTGTAAACCATCACCAAAGTGGCTAATCATTATACTGCATACTGAAATTTAAATTTCTTAATTTCCTGCTCTGTTTCTACTTTTTCCATAATTCCGCCCAAAGCACGAACCTTTCCTTCAAAATCTTCATATCCACGCTGAATATATTCAATCTTATCAATTAAAGTTACTCCGCTGGCACATAAGCCTGCGATAACCAAAGCAGCACCTGCACGTAAATCCGGTGCAACTACATTTGCTCCTGCAAAGGATTCCACACCATCAATAATGGCTGTATTTCCTTCTACTTTAATCTTTGCTCCCATTCTGGATAATTCATCTACATATTTAAAACGATTTTCAAAAATACTTTCTGAAATAATACTGGTTCCTTCTGAAAGTGCTAATGTTACTGCCATCTGTGGCTGCATATCCGTTGGAAATCCGGGATATGGCAATGTCTTTATCTGTGTTGATTTCATTCTTTCTTTCGAAATAACACGTACTGCATCATCAAATTCCTCTACATATGCACCAATTTCCACTAATTTAGCAGAAATAGAATCCAAATGCTTTGGAATCACATTCTTAATCAAAACATCACCCTTGGTAGCTGCTGCTGCCATCATGAAGGTACCTGCTTCAATCTGATCCGGAATAATAGAATAATCTGTTCCATGCAATTCCTTCACCCCACGAATTCGAATCACATCTGTTCCGGCACCCTTAATGTTCGCCCCCATACTGTTTAAAAAGTTCGCTACATCAACAATATGCGGTTCTTTTGCTGCATTTTCAATAATGGTCTTTCCTTCTGCCAAAGCTGCCGCCATCATAATATTAATGGTTGCCCCTACGGAAACCACATCCAGATAGATATGACTTCCTCTTAATTCCTCTGCCTCAGCAATAATCATTCCATGATCAATGGTTACCTTCGCACCCAATGCCTCAAATCCTTTAATATGCTGGTCAATCGGTCTGCTTCCAATGTTACATCCTCCAGGAAGTGCCACCTGAGCCCTCTTATACTTGCCCAGCAATGCTCCTAACAAATAATAAGAAGCCCTGATTTTACGAATAAATTCATCATCAATCACCAGATTCTCTGAATTCTGAATCGTGCTTCCACTAATCATTACCCTATGCGTATTCTGTCTCTCTACAAGACCTCCGATACCTTCAATGGCCTGTAATAAAGTTCTGGTATCTTTTACGTTTGGTATATTATCTATATAACAAGCTTTATCTGTCATAACAGCTGCTGCCAGAATACCAAGGGCAGCATTTTTTGCTCCACCAATTACTACTTCACCTACAAGGGGATTTCCACCCTTAATCATGTACTGCTCCATTGCACACCTCTTAATTTTCAACTATTTTACACTGTGGCATAAATTCAAATCTTTATCTGTTCGCATAATTATTCTAATGATATCATATTATTTTCCCATTGTAAATCTTTTATTCACATAAATTTATCCCATTCTTTATCAAAATTTGAGAAAAAGGGACTAAAACAACCCATTCTTTTCTTACAAAGAACAAAGGTGTTAAAACCTTAAAATTTACATTTCAGATTCTAACACCTCTTCACTGCCATCTGATACCTGCGGATTGCTACGCACTTTGTGCCCCCAAAGTCATACTTTTTCATGCAAGCATGAAAAGTATGTCCTTTTATCCCTGGTATCATTTCTATTATTTCGATACATAATTCAATGGATTTACTGCAGTACCATTGATAACAATTTCAAAATGCAAATGTGGACCTGTACTTCTTCCTGTATTTCCAGATAATGCAATCTTATCTCCCTGGGATACATATTGTCCGGAAGAAACTGTAATCTTGCTCAGATGGGCATACTTCGTAACAACACCATCTCCATGATTAATATATACACAATATCCATATCCATTGGACCATCCGGCATGGGTTACCACACCTGCTCTGGCTGCACGAACTGTGGTACCGGTAGAACAAGCCCAATCCACACCCTTATGGGTTCTTCCCCAACGGGCACCATAACCGGAAGTGAATGTACCTCCCGTAAGTGGTTTAATATATGTTGGAAGTGCCTTTGTACCACGGGAAACTTTCTTAGGAACTGCTTGTACTAAAATACGTTCAGCCAATACCTCACGTTCTGTTTCCACATCACCTTCAAATACAACCATGGCAGTAACTTCCCGTTCACCTGCAGAACCCTCTACTAATACAGTATTTTCACCAATATAAGCATCCGGGTTATCTACATAAATAACTTCCTCTTCATAAGTTTCCACATAAGTCTGTTGTTCTTTTCGGATCACAGATAATTCAGGCTTCGGAACCTGGATTACAACCTGATCTCCTACATAAATGCCTTCTTCTACTGAAATCTCAGGATTAATGCTCAAAAATTCAGCCACTGTCATACCATTATTATTAGCAATTACGGAAATACAATCTCCTGATACAACTTCATAAATTACATTTTCTTCTTTTTCCTTAGTGATATCATCCACCGCAGAATCCACAGAAGTAATCTGTTCCTTTGAAACATAAGTAGGTAACACTTCGATTTCTTCTTTAAATTCAATACTGATTACTCCGTCTTCACTCAGTACCTGCTGCTCCTGTTCCTTAGCGCCAGCCATAGTAACAGCTCCTTCTTCCTTCGCTGCCTCTTCTACACTGCCTTCATCCACAGTTTCTGCTGTTACTTCCGAACTGGTTTCCTGCTCATTTTCTTCCTCCAGTACACTGGATTTATTTACCACAACCGTATCTTTCTGCTCAATAGACGCACTCACCACATTGGTAGTAAGTACATTAATTTCACCTTTTTCTTTCTGAATCAGCTCAACTGTAAAATCATCATTTACATCATATTTTGCCTGAGTCTGTTCCAATACTGCCAGAACCGATTCCTGACTATCTAAAGTAACCGTATAGTCTCCGATTTTCAAAGTATAAGCCAATGTCTTATCTTCCACTATATTTTCTTTCATTTCGTCATATACTTTTGCAACCAGCTTTTCTTGCTCTAAGGCATTTCCTTTTCCACTACCTTTTTCAAAAGTAATGTCTACATCCAAATATGTCAAATCCTGAGATTCTGCATTTACTAATAGTCTTGCTTCCTTTACTGCTTCTTCTGCCTCTTCCAATCCTGCTGCATTTCCTACTGCTTTACCATTAATCAAAATCTGATAAATATCACCTTTTTCCTGTACATTCAATGTTGGCACAGCCAGCAATGCAACTATAGAAGAAAGGATAAGTCCCTTAGCAAACTCTAGTCTCCTCTTTCCATTCCAAATCATGAAAAAACTCCTTACCAATTTTCAATGATTCATCTATCATCCTGTTTCACGGACTAAACTATGAATCATCTTAGCTAATTTCGAGAAACAATCCTTAATTATTTCCAAACAAACTTGAATAAGTAATATTTTTACTTCGAATTGTAAATAATTTCGGATAATCGTAACATTTTCGTAATATATTCTATCATCCCTTGTTTGAAATGTAAAGAATTACTTTTAAAAATATTACAATAAGATGTGATATAGTTACTGTTCACACAGTAACCTAATACAAAACTCCATCATTCATGACATATCTTATAACGCATCACCAGTCCGGCTAAAGTTTTTTATGATTTTCAATAGCAATTTTTGCTTTCTCTACTACCCCTTTTAAATCCAAATGTCCTTCATCCACAATAATATGTGCATACTTTTCATACAAAGGACATCTTTCCTCATACAAATCTTTTAAAGTATAGCCTTCTTTTAAAACAACACCCCTTTTTGTCAAATCTCCCAGACGCTTTTCCACTTCCTCAAAAGAAAGCTTAATATAAACCACCGTACTGATTTCTCTTAAATGCTGCATTGCACTCTCACAGTAACAAGCACTTCCACCCGTTGCAATCACAGTCTGTTTTGCCTCAATCCCGGCATTCACCTCATCCTCAATCTTTAAGAATGCCTCCTGACCTTCTTCTTCAATAATATCACAAAGTTTTCGTTGTTCTCTTTCCTGAATCAAAAGATCCGAATCCAGGAATTTATACCCCATTATCTTTGCTAACACAACTCCAACTGTACTCTTGCCGGAACCCGGCATACCAATTAACGTAATATTATCCATTTTATCCTCCCTACATATGACATTCTCTTGTCATACTACCTTAATAAATCTCATAAAACTTTATCCGTTTCTCCCATAAATAAAACTTATAAAGTTTCATCCCTTCCTTTTTATAAGAAACATCCCTTAACTACGCTCTTTCACTTCAAGTTATTTCTTTCTATTCTCAAAATAAACAAACTTATCAATGGCATCCAGAATATCCTGAAATGTTTCTCTCGGTGCAGCATCAACATAAGCCTTTAAAATCTCATCCCTTCTGCTTCCCTTATACTTGCCATAAAAAATATCAAACAAATTATGTCCTCTTACATAAATCTTTATATTTTCGATTTGATTCTTAATATCTTGCTTACTGTTAATTCGAATGTTCAATGTCTTTAACATCCTTTTTGAACTTCCTAGTTTAAACAGATAATCCTTCCATTTACAATATAACGTATTATAGAATTCGTCTTCATTTTTGATGACACCTATTTTCATCATTAACTTTGGGTCCAAGAAGTAATTTTCAAAAGAATAATACTTTAATATCAACACATTTTTCGGTGTCACCCTTGGCAGATTATTCTCATCCTGAACCTCCCGATCCGAATAATAATTGCATAACTGTTTCACTAAATGCTTTGGATTCTTTCCGTCACTATCTCGGATCATTAAGAACTGATCCTTTAAATAAAGTTTGTTAATGTACTTTAAATTCGCATAAGTCTTAATGTTAGTACAACTATTCGTAGGAATGATTGCAACTCTTTGCAAGTTTCCATCTTCATCATAAATTTCCGAATAATACTTTTCCAATAACAAGGGAAGTCTGGCTCCATCTTGCTTTCCTTCTACAATAAATACAAAATTCACATTCATTAAATCATTTGCATTGTATCCCAAGTCATCCAAAATCTCATCAATATCTTCATTTTCCCGTACGGTGGTCTGGTATTCTTCATTCAACACCACCTGTTTGATTTGTCTTTGAGAGAAATTAAATATCATGTTCGGCGAATGAGTACAGAATATCACCTGATTTTTCTTGGACAATCCATATAATATTTCACTGGCCTTTTTCTGCAATTCCGGATGCAGAAACATTTCCGGGTCTTCTATCATAATGATACTAGATAATTCTTCCTTCATTGCCATATAAGTCTGCATCAAAGACATCAGGTAAATGCTCTTAAATCCTGCACCTAATTCCCCAATTCTACCTTTTGTATTTCTTCCCTTATCAAATACCTCTGTTTTAATCTTCAGACTTTCCTTAAAATCCAAATCAATCTGGTAACCGATTTCCTGTTTTGTTCCACCATTCCTCTTAAAATTTTCATTTAATAAGGTTTCAAATTTCAATAAATCAGACTGCAATAATTTATATTCCAATAATTTTGCTGTTTCATAAGCATCCAATTCTTCCGGATTCTTTTTATGAATTAACCCAATACATTGAAAACATGAATTACAATGCTTTGACTTATCAAACATACATAAATTTTCTTTTAACAAACGAAAAGATTCTCCAGCCTGATGCTCTAAAATATCATTTTGAAAACCAATGATATCCCTGTTATGATCAATATAATAGATTTTAGGAAACATCTGCTTTAAATACTGATTATTCTTCTTAACACCATCTGAATATAATAATTGATAGGAGGAATCGCTGACACAGGAAAATGTTAATATCCCATTTTCAAAACAAGGAATTTTATTTTGGAAATCCGCTTTCCATTTATCCATATTTTTATATTTGCTGACCATTCCCCTGTCATGCATTTCGGTTAAATCTTCTTCCGTTACCTCCAATGTTCCGCTGATTACTACTTTTTTATTTATATTATTAAAATGTTCTTTTTTTAAGGGAATCTGACCGGATAAGACCAATAATGCATCTAATACTACTGTTTTCCCTGTATTATTCTTTCCCACTAAAATCATTGCCTGCTCAATATCATGAATGGTCAGGGAACCAATGGATTTAAAATTTTCAATATGCAACGAAGTAATTCTCATAATTTATACCAAGCCTCAATCAAAACTATCTTAATCTTCTATGATTCGTAAATAATCGAAATTGAATCCCCTATTATTCATGAATCATCTCGCTTAATTTTATTTGAGGCACAAACACAACAGGTGAAAGATATGTGTTTGCAATTTATCCTTCCTTCTTTTTTTCTTTCACCCTTGCCTCTAATGCAAATACTTTGTATTTAAGATAACACCAAAACTCTTCTCTACTCTTTATGAATAAATTTTTTCTTTTCTTCTTGATTTATCTGTCATCTTTCCTCTATCTATTCTTTGGCTTTTTTGGATGGGATGTCCTTACCTTCTTTTTGTTCTCATTCTTTTTACTTACAGAAAAACCGAACTTTCCTACCTTTTCTCCTAATTCAAAATATTCTCCGTGGGAATAAGCCACCAGTCCAGCTCTTTCCAGTTCAAACTTTCCTTTTTCATCCATAAGACTATCTTCCACTGTCACAGAAACAACTTCTGCAACAAACATGTGATGGCTTCCATATTCTAAGATATCTACTACCCTGCATTCTATATTCACCGGGCTTTCCTTGATGGAAGGTGCCTTTACAGAAACTGATTCCTGTGGAGTAAGATTCATCTCCTTAAATTTATCTACATCCCTTCCAGAACGTACTCCACAATAATCCGTAGCATATATTAAATCTTTTGTTACTAAATTAATCACAAATTCTTTTGTTTCTTTGATAATATCATAAGAATATCTCTCTGGCCGCACAGATATAGAAACCATGGCTGGAGCTGTACAAACAGTACCCGCCCAGGCCACGGTAATTATATTTGGTTTTTCATCTTTCCTTTGGCAGCTTATCATTACTGCCGGTACAGGATATAACATATTTCCTGCCTTCCAAGTCTGCTTTCCCATACTTTTTCACCTCTTAATTTTCTAGTAACTATTCAAAACATAATTCGCAAAACTTAGAATTTTGCTCAATCTAACGTATCCACTAATTTAAATTATATTTAAAAACAGTCTTAAATGCAATCTTTCATCATATATTTTCAAATAATTCTACCTGATATGAACCTTTACATTTTTATGCCATTCTGCATATTATGAACCACCACATTTTATATCATTCTGCATATTATAAACCATTATATTTTAAAATTTAAGGCTATCGCATAAATGCGATAGCCTCTACTTTTTATCTCTTATCTCGCCGAGGTTATTTCATTTTCTACATATTCAACAATATTTAATGCATGATCCGAAATTCGCTCTAAATTGCTGATTATATCCAGGAAAATAACTCCTGCCTCTGGCTTACAAGACTTATTTGCAAGTCTTTCAATATGTCTTTTTCTGTATTTCTTTTCCATCTTATCTACAGATTTTTCATTATCTTTTACTTCATCTACTAATTCCATATCGTTCTTATTACGACACGTAACAGATAATTTAAAATTATCCCGCACCAGTTCAGTAAGTTTATCCAACTCTACCTGTGCTTTTGGAGAAAACGTAACATCGTTCTTGATTAAAAACTTCGCCATATCAGCAATATTTTCTGCATGGTCACCCACTCTTTCAATATCGCTTACGGTATAAAACAAATTACTAACCTGATGATGCTGTTTCTCGTTCAAAGATAAATTGTCTACCTTTACAAGGTATTCTGTGATACCTTTTTCCATATTATTAATAATAGTTTCTGTTTCATAAATTTTCTTAATTTTCTCACTATCTCTTTCCTTCACTGCTTCACAAGCCAGTGTAACGTTTTCATATGCCATTTCACCCATATGAATAATTTCTTTTATAGCTGCCTGTATTGCAAAAGTAGGAGATTCTAAAATTCTGTCATCCAAATGACGGGCCAAAGCATGTTCCTGTGTTTCCGGTTTTTCTTCTTCCTTTTCGTCTTTTATAATCAGACTGGAAGCTTTTACTAAACCATTTGCAAATGGGAACATAACCAACGTATTCGTAACATTAAATATGGTATGAAAAATCGATATTTGTACCGGAGTAATGGCTGAATTTGCAAAATCACGGTTCACTGTGAACAGAATAATACCTATAATTGCAAATAAAATAGCACCAAATACATTAAACAATAAATGAATTACTGCTGCTCTTTTTGCTGTCTTATGAGCACCTGCACTGGAAATAAGTGCAGTCACACAGGTACCAATATTCTGCCCTAAGGTAATAAAGATTGCAGAAGACCAATTTACTCTTCCTGTTACCGCTAAGGTCTGTAAAATACCTACAGAAGCTGATGAACTCTGAATGATTGCAGTAATAACCAATCCGGCTAAAATTCCTAAAATAGGATTCTTACCTAAGGTTGCAAAAATATCATAAAAAATCTGCGAATCACTATATGGCTTAATAGAGCCAGACATAAAGGATAAACCAATAAATAAAATACCAAAACCAATTAATATTTCTGCCGCCTGCTTTTTGCTATCTTTCTTTGCAAACAACATAATAAAAGCACCAATACCAATTAACAATGGAGCAAAAAACTCCGGTTTTAAAACAGCCATAGCATCACCCATGCCATTTAATGACACCAGCCATGCTGTAACCGTGGTACCAATATTAGCACCCATAATAACACCAACAGCCTGTCCAAGATTTAAAATCCCTGCATTTACAAATCCTACAACCATAACTGTGGTAGCAGAACTACTTTGGATTACTGCTGTAACTAAAGCACCTACTACAACCGCTAAAAAACGATTATTCGTTAGGATACCCAGTAGATTTTTCATTTTCTCTCCAGCAGATTTCTGAAGACCATCCGCCATAATATTCATACCGTAGAGAAACATACCCAATCCACCGACAAACTTAAATAAATTTTCTAAATCATTCATCGACATTTTTGTTTCCATCCATTCTTATTCAATTTAAAATTGTTCATAAGGCAAGCAAATTTGATTAAAATATAAGAGATTCAAAGACGATATATTTTATTTCAAACTTATCTAGAGAATACGCTACATTGGAAAAATACATATTATTTACTAGTATTCTCTAAACTGCTACCTCTATTTTACTTTCTTTTTTATTATAATAGATTTTGCTTTCCTTGTCTATTTAAAATTATAACTACAATTATCCAAAATAATTGGCTATTATCAATATTATCCGTTAAATTGTATAAAAAAATAAAAGCCCAAATGCAACTGAACTCTTGTCATCATAACTGCATTTCGACTTTTGTAATAAAAAATGCCCAGAACCGGAATCGAACCAGTGACACGAGGATTTTCAGTCCTCTGCT
>JAFQBM010000056.1 GCA_017399685.1 Lachnospiraceae bacterium | reverse complement strand
ATTATAAATGGGCATTAAAAAAAGCAGAATTTAATGATATAGAAAGAAAAAAAGTAGCGTTGTCATTGGCGATATTTACAGCACCATATTTATTTTATCTGCCAACAGAGTGGTTTTATTGATAGATGTTGATTTATATAAAATTTTGAGGTTGGAGATATGAGGTCGTTTATGCGGAAAAAGAAAGACAATCTCAGCAAGAGGCAATAGAAAAAACAGAAAAGAAGTTGGAAGAAAAGAAACAAGAGTTAATCCAATTATGTGAAGAAAATCAAGAAGCGTTTGAAGCAATTTCAGAAGAAATGTTAGCAATGTTGGAAACTGATGGTAAAATGGACCATGATGTAACTTGGGAAGTTGCAGTACGTATCGGAAAGCAAGTAAAGAATCCGGAATAGGAGAGATTATCAAAGAATTTAGTTGCTTATTATCCATTCTATAAAACAATTAAAACTGTGAACTTATTATATCATCTAATTATTTTTTTGGAGGTATTTTATGGGAAATGTATTAATTATAAAGAACAATAGTAAAAGTAGTGATATATATAATTGGGCCAAAGAAAGCTTCGAGAATAATAAAAAAGGTTATTACAATACTTTGAACGGTTCACCCAATGAAATGTATTTAAAAAAAGTAAAACAGAACTTTGACGGCAATGGCATAGTATTGTTTTTAACGTATGATGGTACACAAACGGAGTTAATCAATGACGTGTTTATTGGCTCAGAAGTGATGATTACGGAACAAAATAATATTGTGTATACAATGAAGATTCATTTGGAGAGAAAATGGCATAAAAGAGCCATAGAAAGCATAATAGATAAAATAGATTTAGATATTAATAAAGATTTTGATTTGGGATGTTACGTTATTATGAGTAATATGGAAAGTCTTTTTCAAGAACTTAGAGAAAGGCTTGTAGCTAACAAAACTCTTGATTTAGAATTTCAAAAGATTGAGAGTAGGAGTTGTGAAGAGAGTTACGTACCAAATGTATTAGCACAAAAGGACCAGCAAGCAGTTAGAATTTACCCAAGTGATGATGTGGGAAGTTATAGAACGGAATTTCAACGTGATAGAGAGCGGGTTGTAAATTGTAAGGCATTTCGAAGGCTGGTGGACAAAGCACAAATTTTTAGTGCAGAAAAGGGAGATTATTATAGGACAAGAATGACTCATTCATTAGAAGTGAATCAAATTGCAAAAGCAATTGCATATGCATTAAAATTGAATTTAGATTTAACAGAGGCAATCGCATTAGGTCATGATTTGGGACATACTCCTTTTGGTCATCAAGGTGAGAGAACTTTAGATGAAATTTTATGTGGGAAGCAAAAAATTGGGATTGAAGCATCTGATAAATTATTGGAAGAGAGATGTTTTGGAGGATTCAAACACAATTATCAAAGTGCTAGAATTTTAGCACAATTAGAGGAAAAATATGTTGAATATCCTGGATTAAATGTGAGTGTTCAGGTTATTGAAGGTGTGCTAAAACATACTAAGATTAAACCAAAGCAAATCAAATTGGAAGATTTTCTTAGTCAAGATTATTTGGAGGAAATGACAATAGATGATGTATCAGAGATGCAAGTGTGTTCGAGTTTAGAGGGACAAGTGGTTGCTGTTGCAGATGAAATAGCACAAAGAGGTCACGATGTTGACGATGCATTAACATCAGGTGTTATGTCTATTGATGAATTTTTGGATAGACTAAAGATAGATAAATGTAATCAGTTGGAAACTAAAATTGTAAATGAAATAAATAAGATAGATGAAACTACTCGTCTTGTTATGGATAAAAAGGAATTACAAATAGCAAGGATAGTATCATGTATTGTTAATTATTTTATTACAACCACCATTGAACATTCAATGAAAAAAATAAACAGTAACGCGTCAATGGGAGAGATTACGCTTTCGAACCAAGTGAGAATGGTAGAATTTTCTCCAGAAGTAGAGAAAGTAAATTCATATTTAGAAAGAGTGGTACAAAAGAAAGTTATATGCAATAATGAAGTTGCCCGTGCAGATTATAATGCCAGTATGATTGTTAAAAAGTTATTTGAAAAGTATTATTCTAATCCAAGATTGTTGCATTCGGGAACGATACATAAAATTTTCGTTGAGACATTAATGCATGAAAATAAATCAGTTTCTAATAGTGCCATTAATTTAAACGATGGAAGTATTAAACTTGTAAATGAGGAAATAAAAGAAATTACAACAGAGCCAATAGATGAAGAGATGATTATGGAATATTTACAAAATATTGATTATACGCGTACAGAGAAAGATATTATTATTTTTGAAAAAAGAAAAATTCTTTTAAGAGCTATAACGGATTATATAGCGGGAATGACAGATGGATATGCGTTGGAAGAATTTAGCAAATTAAAATAATAAGAGGAATTGACGGTTATCCAAAAAAAGAGAGATTTTCAGAATACAAAATATTCTGAACTCTCTCTTTTTATTACCCCAATTTTATCGATGAACGTAATTGCTTTTTATTTTTAATAGACTCAATCAGGAATCCTACTAATAAAAAGCAAAGATTTATCACCACAACACTGGCCCCCACTGGAATGGAATAAAAATAGGATCCCATCATACCTAAAACAAAGCAGATAACAGAAAGAATTCCGGAACTAATGGTAACCATTTTGAAACTTTTAAATACGCGCATGGAAGTAAGAGCAGGGAAAATAATTAAGCTGGAAATCAGCATGGCACCCATCATTCTCATGCCTAAAACAATGGTGATAGCAGTTAAAATCGCCAGTAAAAGATTATAAAATCCGACATTTACACCAGTCGCACAGGCAAAACTTTCATCGAAGGTTACTGCAAAAATTTTATGATAACATAAAATAAAGAGAAGCAATACCACTACAGATAGCAATATACTTAAAACTACATCTTCCTGATTCATGGCAAGCACACTACCAAACATATAGCTGCAAACATCCGTTGTCATGCCGGTAGAAAGAGAAGTGGCAATGACACCGATAGCAAGGGAACTGGAAGAAATGACTGCAATGGCAGCATCGCTTTTGATTCGTTTCGAGTTACGGATGCGTAAAAGAAAAAATGCAGCCAGTATTACTACAGGGATAGAAATTTTAAGGGGAGCAAACCCTAAAGCCACAGCAACAGACAAGGCTCCAAAGGAAACATGGGAGAGACCGTCGCCAATCATGGAATATCGTTTCAGCACCAGGATAACTCCAAGTAAAGAGGAACAAAGGGAAACCAGGCAACCTACTAAAAATGCCCGTCCTAAAAATCCATAAGTAAAAACATCATACCAAAATCCGCTCATGTTTATTTCCCTCCTTTTCCTAGATTCAAGAAACTATTACCAATTTCACTTTGCTTATATTCCTCCACATTACCGAAGAATAACTGGGTCTGACCTAAGTGTAACACCAAATCTGCCTGATTGACAGCAGATTTAATATCATGAGTTACCATAATAATGGCAACCTGATATTTTTGGTTTAAACGTTTGATTAATTCATATAATTCCATCGTAGCCGCAGGGTCCAGACCTGTAACCGGCTCGTCCAAAATCAATAATCTGTCCGTGGCACATAATGCTCTTGCGATTAAGACTCTTTGTTGCTGTCCACCGGAAAGTTCCTTATATGGTCGTGATTTGAAATCTTCCATACCAAGTCTTTTTAAATTTTTCATGGCAGTTTCTTTTTGTTTTTTACTATAAAAAGGGAGAAGTCCCCGTTGTTTCAGACATCCGGAAAGTACAACTTCAAAAACAGTAGCCGGAAAGTCCTTTTGAAGGTCTGTCTGCTGAGGCAGATAGCCGATAGAGCTTTTTTGCAATGCCTCATCTAAAACAAGTTCGCCTTTAAGAGGTTTTAACAATCCTAAAAGTCCTTTCATTAAAGTACTTTTACCAGAGCCATTTTCACCAACGACACAAAGGTATTCCCCTTCTTTTAAGGAGAAGGATACTTCGGAAATGGCGATGATATTTTCATATCCAAAACTGACATTATTACAAGTTAATAATTCATTCATGGTGTGTTTAATCCTTTCTGCAATGCTTTTACATTTTTCCACATAATACTTACGTAAGAAATGCCATCTTTTAATTCCTGATTCGTAACGGTATGACAGGAATGCAGCAGTAATGAATCTGCTCCGGTTTCTTCACAGATGGTGGCGGTAACTTTTGTATTGTTTGTGGATTCTGTATAAAATACAGTGCCAAGATGTTCTGATTTCATGGTATCTACAAGGGATATCATGGTTTTTACACTAGGCTCTACCTCAGAACTACAGGCCGGAAATGCGGCATAATGCTCTAGTCCATAGTGGGTTACAAAATATTGAAAAGGAAATTTATCTCCTACCACAATGACATTTGTTTTTGCGTTTTTCACAGTATCTTCAAATGCCTGGTCTAATTTCGCTAATTCAAGCCGATAGGATTCATAATTGGCTTCATATTCTTCTATATGACTGCCATCAATCTCACATAATCTGTTTTTAATGGCTTCTACAATCAAAATAGCATTTTTAGGTGAGGTCCAAATATGCTCGTCGTAAACAATTTCGGAAGCATGTTCAGATTGAGAGTGACTTTCTTCGTGGGAACAAGTTTCATCATGGTCGTGATGGTGATGTTCTTCATCGTGTTCTTCCTCCATCAATTCCACATAATCCATCATACATAAGGTAGAAAGATTGGAGGTATCGATGCTTTGTAAAATTTCTTCTACCCACACTTCAGCCTCACCACCATTATATATGAGTAAATCGGCATTTTGTAATAAGATTAAATCGGAAGGAGTCGGCTCATAAGAATGAGAATCCATTCCCGGTGTAATTAATAAGTGGAGTTCTATGTCAGAGGTACCAAGTTCCCGTACAAAATCATAGTATGGAAAGATCGTGGTTACTACCACCATTTTTTCGTTGTTTTTTTGATAAGGTGCATTACAGCCGCAAAGCATGAATAATGTCAGGATAAAAGAAAAAGAAATAAGTATTTTTTTAATTGCCTTCATTTTAACTTACGGCTCCTTTCTTGATCTTATTGGCATTTTTCACAAATTCCATAAAAAACGGTTTTTGTGTGGT
This sequence comes from Lachnospiraceae bacterium, assembly GCA_017399685.1. Classification (GTDB taxonomy): domain Bacteria; phylum Bacillota; class Clostridia; order Lachnospirales; family Lachnospiraceae; genus RGIG1668. Next base: position 65,803 of record JAFQBM010000056.1, on the reverse strand, counting down.
CAATGATAAAGTTATGGTGTTCTCTTAAATGTTCACCGATTTGTAAGAGTGAGGAACATTCTACATGATAAAGTGTTCCACATTTGGTGCATTTTGCATGAAAATGCTCACTACAGCAGGAACCTTTGGTAATAAGCTGATAGCAGGCACTCACGCCTTCTTCAATAAAGTATTTTCGGACTTCACCTTTTTCCACTAATTTTTCTAAGTATCGATAAATCGTAGTTCGTCCAATTTTTTGATTTGCACTAAGAAAGTACTCTAAAATTTCATCAATAGTAAGGTGTTTTTCTTTATGTTCCAGCAAATAGTTATAAATAGCCTCTTTTTGCTTTGTTTTGTATTCTGTATTTTGTCCCATAATATCCTCCAAGGAAAGGTTACAATTTGAAATTGAAATTGAATTTCAGATTCATATTATAATTGGAGGTGACGAAATTGTCAAGATTTTTGGAAGAAGGAAGATAGAAACGAAAAATTTTATCAATAAAGTAATATCGATGATATGAGTATCAACAGTAAATTTTGCCATTCCGGATACTACGAATTGCTGCTTTATTATATTGATTTTGGAAAATGGAAAGTGTTGCACTTTCTTGACGTAGATTTTTGACTGTTGTATGATGGTGGAGATTGAGAAAGAAGAAATGGACTGGTATAAAAGATGAAGAGAAAACAATATAGAAATGGGTTAATGGTTCTTTTATTGTTTTACATAATGCTTATAAACCTAACTGGCTGTGGCATGAAAGCAAAAGAACCAATGAGCAAAACAAAAATCATGTTAAATACTTATGTTACCATTACTCTATACGACCATCAGAATATGGAACTGATAGAAGAGTGTTTTGAATTATGTGCGGAATATGAGCAGATGTTTAGCAGAACGCTTACGGATAGTGAAGTGAGTCAGTTTAATCTGGCGGAAACAGGAACATACGAAGTTTCCGAAGAACTTTATGAATTATTAGAATTGTCCATGGAATATAGCGAATTAACAGGAGGAGCCTTTGATGTTACCATTGAACCGGTAAGCAGTCTTTGGGATTTTTCTTCTTTGGAGCCTGTAGTACCAGAGGAGGATGTATTGATAAAGGAATTAGAAAATGTAGGCTATGAAAATCTACAATTGGAAAATGGAATGGTAAGAAAGAAAAATGCAGATGCCGGAATCGATTTAGGAGCTGTGGCAAAAGGATATATCGCAGACAAACTAAAGGAATATCTGGTTTCAAAAGGCGTGGAGAGTGCCATTATTGATTTAGGCGGGAATATTGTGTTAATCGGTGGAAAGCCGGATGGGTCAGATTTTAGTATAGGAATTCAGAAACCCTTTGAAGATAGAAATGAAATCATTGGAACCATTGCTATAAAGGATTATGCGGTGGTTTCTTCCGGAATTTATGAACGATGTTTTTGGGAAGAGGACGTTTTTTATCATCATATTTTAAATCCAGAGACAGGTTATCCCTGTGAAAGTGATTTGACCGGAGTTACCATATTGGCACCAGAGGCAGCAAGGGCAGATGCTTTAAGCACTACATGCTTTATTTTAGGAAAAGAAAAAGGCATGGAACTGATTGATTCTTTGGAGGGGATTTATGCGGTTTTTATTACGAAAGATGGAGAAATAGAATATTCCAAAGGACTGAAGGAAACCTTTCAAATCAATCACAATCAGTAATAATAAAGATGTTGGAGTCAAAAGGTATTTTGACCTAGGTTTCATAATAAAAAGAATGATGGATAAAAATTGAATTTTTTGTTTTCAGGGCATCGTAAATTGTGTGAAAATAGTAGAATTTTTGATTTCACTTTGAATTGTTGCTAAAAATTAAAAAAAAAACTAGACTAATTCAGAAGTTTGTGAGAAAATAGGAGCAAGGTATTGTTTTTGAGACTTTTTATCAAAGAGTGTCAGGAAGAATCAATACAGAGGAAAACCTCAATGAATTAACGAATTTATTTTTGAAAGGAGTTTCAACATGATTTACTCACATGAAGTTGAAAAAATGTGTACAGTAGCACAAGGCGTTAATCACGGTTGTGCACCTATCCCAGAAGAAGCAAAATGGGTGAAAGCAAAAGATGTTAAAGATATCTCTGGTTTTACACACGGTATTGGCTGGTGTGCTCCACAGCAAGGTGCTTGTAAGTTATCTTTAAATGTAAAAGAAGGTATCATTCAGGAAGCATTAGTAGAAACTATCGGATGTTCAGGTATGACTCACTCAGCAGCTATGGCAGCTGAAATTTTACCTGGCAGAACTATCCTTGAAGCATTAAACACTGACTTAGTTTGTGATGCTATTAATACAGCAATGAGAGAATTATTCTTACAGATCGTTTACGGACGTACTCAAAGTGCATTCTCTGAAGATGGTCTTGCAATCGGTGCAGGTCTTGAAGATTTAGGAAAAGGATTACGTTCTCAGGTTGGTACTATGTACGGTACACTTAAGAAAGGTCCTCGTTACTTAGAAATGGCAGAAGGTTATGTTACTGGTATCGCTCTTGATGCTGATAACCAAATCATCGGTTATAAATTCGTTAGCCTTGGTAAGATGACAGACTTCATCAAGAAAGGTGATGATCCTAACACTGCTTACGAAAAAGCTTGCGGACAATATGGACGTGTTGCTGATGCTGTTAAGATTATTGATCCTAGAACAGATGAAGAAGTGAAATAGAGAAAGAGGAGGAAACTATAATGGCTTTATTTGAATCATATGAAAGACGTATTGATCAGATCAATGCAGTTTTAAACAGTTATGGAATCGCTTCTCTTGAAGAAGCTGAAAAAATTACAAAAGATGCAGGTTTAGACGTATATGCTATGGTAAAAGGCATTCAGCCAATCTGCTTCGAAAACGCATGCTGGGCTTATATTACAGGTGCAGCTATCGCAATTAAGAAAGGTTGCAAGAGAGCTGCTGACGCTGCTGCTGCAATCGGTGAAGGTCTTCAGGCTTTCTGTATCCCAGGTTCTGTTGCAGATACTCGTAAGGTAGGTCTTGGACATGGTAACCTTGGTAAGATGTTATTGGAAGAAGAAACTGAATGTTTCGCATTCTTAGCAGGTCACGAATCTTTCGCAGCTGCAGAAGGTGCGATTGGTATTGCTGAAAAAGCAAACAAAGTTCGTAAGAAACCATTACGCGTTATCTTAAACGGTCTTGGTAAAGATGCAGCTCAGATTATTTCTCGTATTAACGGATTTACATTTGTAGAAACAGAATATGATCCATATACAAACACTGTAAAAGAAGTATCCAGAAAAGCATACTCAGAAGGTCTTCGTGCAAAAGTAAACTGCTACGGTGCAAATGATGTTTGCGAAGGTGTTGCTATCATGCATAAGGAAGGTGTTGACGTTTCTATCACTGGTAACTCAACTAACCCTACAAGATTCCAACATCCAGTTGCAGGTACTTATAAGAAAGAATGTATCGAACAAGGAAAGAAATACTTCTCAGTAGCTTCTGGTGGTGGTACAGGACGTACTCTTCACCCAGATAATATGGCAGCAGGTCCTGCTTCTTATGGTATGACAGATACTATGGGACGTATGCACTCTGATGCTCAGTTCGCTGGTTCTTCCTCTGTTCCTGCTCACGTAGAAATGATGGGACTTATCGGTGCTGGTAACAACCCAATGGTTGGTATGACAGTAGCTGTAGCAGTTTCTATTCAGGAAGCAGCAGACGCTGGTAAATTCTAAGAATTGGTAATATAAATTTTAATTAGATAGGAGTGAGACAAACAATGATTAAAAAGAATACATTGTTTTGCCTCGCTCCTATATTTCATTTTTTATAATATTTGACATATAATAAGGATAGATAGTGAGGAGGCAAGATGATTATGGAACGCAATGAATATATTACCGATTCACAAGTAGTAAAACGTGCCAATGCGGCAGTTAAGATTGAAATTGAAAAGCAAAAGGCAATGGATAATCCGATAGTTATATATGATGGAGAAACACAGACAATATATCAGGAATATAGTGATGGTTCGAGGGTTGTTGTTGGAAAAAAGATGAGAGAGGGACGTTATAGTGAACGAGTTACAGAAGAAGCCTGAAATAGTTGTATTTGCCGGACCGAATGGTTCTGGTAAAAGCACTTTTACGGAATTATTAAAACCACCAATCGCTTATATTAATGCAGATGAAATTAAACAGAATCTGAAGTGTTCTGATTTGGAAGCTGCACAAATTGCAGAAAAACAGAGAGAAGAATATTTGAAAAATGTGCAGGAGTTTTGTTTTGAAACAGTGATGTTCCGGAAGATAAGATTGTTGCCAGATATGATAGGGCGCTAAAATTGGTAAAAGATGTTGTGGAAGTGAGTGATATTTGTCACATATATGATAATTCGAAAAAGAAACCTCATAGAATTTTTAAGAAGAAAAAAGAACAATATTTTTATGATGAATGCAATGAATGGTTGCGGGAGGATATTGAAACATTAACGAATATTTTTAATATGGAAAAGAAAATGTTAAATATTGATTCATAGATTTTGGTCAGGGCTTAAATTTTGTTGAAGAGATGGAAAAAAGAATTGCACTAGTAAAAACTGTCAAATATTTCAAAGAGATAGAAGAGGGAGAAAATTGTTGTGAAATAATGGATAATATAAAGCAGTAGACGAGGCGGGAACTATGACAAAAGAAACATTAACAAGAATAAAAACAGGGATAAGCAGTAACCTAATCCCTATCATATGCACCCTTTCTGCAGTAGTTGCAATCTTGTTTATGATCATATATCTATTCACATTTGATGTATTTTTACCACCAGCAGGAGCCATGACGATTCTGGCAATGCTGATACCGGAAACAATGTTGTTTTTTTATCCGGTGCAGGTGTTTTTTGGAGTTTTAATATTGTCTGTATTTGGAATAGGCATAAAAGGGAAAGTAGGGGTGTTACTTTTTAAATATAACTATCATAACAAATAATGATTGTAACTAGAGGATAACGTACCTAAGCATTTAGATTAAAAAGTCTGGATGCTTTTTTTGTATTTTCAAAAATATTTTATTTCTGTTAGTTTCTCGTAAGATTTTTGTTTTATTCTATGATAGAAGCGAAATAGATTTTAGAAGTTATAAAACTTTAAAATATTTCAAAAAGAATGTTTGAGATATTTTCCCCCAAAAAGATATTGCTCGAAAAATGAGATATTATTCAAAAATGAGATGTTTTATAAATGAAATACTATTTAAAACAAACAGTTTAGCCAGGAGGAAATGAAAATGACCATACTTGAAACAAAAGAGTTAAGAAAAACTTACGGAACCGGGGATACTCAGGTTCATGCCTTAGATGGGGTGGATTTTAAGGTAGAAGAGGGAGAGTTTGTTTCTATCGTAGGAACATCGGGAAGTGGAAAATCCACATTGTTACATATGCTGGGAGGCTTGGACCGACCAAGCTCCGGTAAGGTTTATGTAGGAGGAAAAGATATTTTTTCTTTAAAAGAAGAGGAACTTACAATTTTTCGAAGAAGAAAAATCGGTTTTGTCTTTCAAAGTTATAATTTGGTTCCAGTGTTAAATGTCTATGAAAACATTGTACTGCCCATTGAATTAGACGGGGATAAGCCGGAAAAAGAATATGTGCAGGAAATCATTAAAACCTTAGGCCTGGAGTCCAAGCTAAATAATCTTCCATCCCAGTTATCCGGAGGACAGCAGCAAAGAGTAGCCATTGCCAGAGCATTGGCTACAAAACCGGCCATTATTCTGGCAGATGAGCCTACGGGAAATCTGGACAGTAAAACCAGTCAGGATGTGCTTTCCTTGTTTAAAATTAGTAGTGAGAAATTTTCACAGACCATTGTAATGATTACCCATAACGAAGAAATTGCCCAGTTAGCGGATAGAATCATACAAATCGAAGATGGTAAGATTAAGAAAAGGGGTGAGTAAGCCATGTTTCAGGTAAACAATCGAAAATTAATCTGGAAACTGACCTTAAAAAGTCTTAAGGTAAATCAGACCAGAAACAGGGTGGCAGTCATCGCCATTGCCCTTACCACGATTCTTTTTTCCAGTATTTTTTCTATAGGGGGAACGATTCTTAACTCCATTCAAGAGGAATCCTTTCGTCAAAGTGGAGGATTTGACCATGTGGCGATGAAAAATGTTACAAAAGAACAAATCGAAGAACTTCAGGATGATGCCTTAATTGATTATTCAGGGGCAAGATTATTTTTAGGATTTTGTGAAGAGGGTGGATTTGAAAAAATACAGGCAGAAATCAGTTATATGGATGAAAACTGTGCCAAATCTTACTACAGTGAGCCTGAGACAGGCTCACTTCCAAAAGAAGGAACCAAAGAAATCGCCATGGATACCAAGGCATTGGAAATCCTTGGTGTAGAGCCGGAATTAGGGAAAGAAATTACCCTTACCTATGGGGTAGGAATGGAAAATACCGTCACAGATACTTTTAAATTATGCGGTTGGTGGGAATTTGACGCTGCCAGTGCAGTTTCTATGATAATTGTGTCAGAAAGCTACTGCCATGAAATTTTTGAACGATATTCCATAGAGGAAGAAAATGCATGGACAATGGGGATTATGTTTCGCAATTCCTTAGATATTGAGGGGAAACTGGAAAAGTTATTAAAAAATCATGGATACCAGAATACAGACCCTCAAGCCTCGAATTACTTGGCAACCGGAGTCAACTGGGGATATCTCACCACTCAGATAGGAAAAGGAGAAGGCGAAAGTGGATTTACCGTGGCAGGAATTGCTTTGCTTCTTTTGGTGGTGGTAGTTTCCGGATACCTTATCATATATAATATTTTTCAGATTTCCGTACAAAAAGACATTCAGTATTATGGGTTGCTAAAAACCATTGGAACCACCAAAAAACAGATTGAAAAAATGATTCGGATTCAGGCAATGTTGTTTTCCATAATAGGTATTCCCATTGGTCTTATCATAGGATTTTTCTTAGGCAATGCATTGGTGCCGGTGATAATGGAACAAATGAATCAGACGGTGGTAGCAGTTTCTGTTCATCCGCTTATTTTTGTCGGAGCAGCTTTGTTTTCCTTGCTTACGGTCATTCTTTCTTGCGAAAAACCGGGAAGAATCGCAGGGAAAGTATTGCCAATGGAGGCTCTTAGATTTACTCAGGTAGAAATAAAAAAGAAAGCCTTAAAGGGTGGAGACAGCAGTGCCAGAATTTTAAAAATGGCATTTGCCAATTTAGGAAGAAATAAAAAGAAAACCGTAACTGTAGTATTATCCCTTACCTTATCAGCGGTATTGTTTTATCTGGTGTTCTCGTTTTCCAAAGGCTTTGACATGGATAAATTTACACAAAGATTCTATGTCTCGGATTTTATTGTGGCACAAAATGGTTATTTTAAGTATGAAGAAATCGATGGAGTAGAAGAAGATGTCATCTGGGAAATAGAATCCGTGGAAGGAATTACAGAAAGTGGAAAGATATACATAGGAGCTTCTGCCGGGGGATGGTTTAGCGAAGAAGAGTTAAAAAATTATTGGTATTTTGAAGATGCTGAGATGGGAATGACTGTAAGTGGCAAGGAAGCGGATGAAAATGGGCTTTATCCGGAAAGCATCAATATATACGGAATGGATGAATTTCCATTATCCAATGTAAAGGTGTTAGAAGGGGATATTTCAAAAGTATCAGCTCGTAACGAACATTATATCATTGCAGTGGTAGATGCGGATGATTATGGGAATCCTATCGAAAAATCCTGTCAGGTAGAAGTGGGAGAACAGATAAAAGTCAGTTATTATGATAGGATTGTAAGATATGATGCAAGTACCGGTGGAGCAATCAATGAAAATACAAAGTCGGAAGATATCCGGTGGGAATATGAAAATCCGAAAGATATTATTTACACTGTCTGTGCCAAGGTTGTCATACCATATCCTATGTCAACCCGTTCTTTTGGAAGTATGTCGTTTGTGTTAGACAGTGATACCTATAAAAAAGACACCGGTTCCGACTTAATAATGTCTTATATGTTTAATACGACAAAAGATTCTAATGAAGACATGCAGGAATTTTTGGAAGTATATACCGAAGAATATAAAACAGGTTATGATTTTGAATCCAAGCAGAAATATCAGGAGGAATTTTCTTCCTTCCGAAATATGTTTCTTTTGGTAGGAAGCATTCTGGCCTTTATCATAGGACTGATTGGGGTGGTAAACTTTTTTAATTCTATTTTAACCGGAATTCATAGTAGAAAAAAAGAATTTGCTATGTTACAATCAGTGGGAATGACAGGGGGACAGTTAAGGAGGATGCTGATATATGAAGGTATGTTCTATACTGTTTTCTCAGTTCTGCTTGCAATATGTATCAGTGGAATATTGCAGTTGTTTGTGATGGAGGCATTATCCGGTGTATTATGGTTCTTTACAGCGAAAATGACCATATTGCCACTTTTGATTATTTTACCGATATATATGTTATTAGGAATTCTGATACCGGTAGTATGCTACCAGAATTTGAAGAAAAGTCCTGTCGTGGAACGTTTACGGGATAGTTTTTAAATATTAGAGCAAGAGAGGAGGGGTTCAGGTTGAAAATACTGATTATAGAAGATGATGTGGCACTTGCCCAGGGCATTGCCATGGTTTTGGAAGAAGAAGGATATGAAACCTTGATTGCCTCTTCCTTAAAGCAAGGGCAAGAAAAGTTGAAAGAAGAATCTTTTCAATTGCTGATTCTCGACATTAATTTACCGGATGGAAATGGATTGGAATTTTGCAGAGTGCATCGAAAGGAACTTGTCATGCCAGTATTAATGCTGACAGCCAAAGATACAGAAGAAGATGAAATCTTAGGTTTCGAGGCGGGAGCAGATGATTATGTAACGAAACCCTTTCGAATCGGCATTTTACGGGCAAGGGTGCACTCTCTGATTCGTAGAAACCAAAATCCGAAAGTATTTGAAATTGGCTCTTTGCATCTGGATTTGGAAAAAAGAATCTATAAAAAAGATGGAGAAGAACTTGCATTAAGTAAGGTGGAACAGGAATTACTTTCCATGTTACTTCTTAATTACGGACAAACATTAACGAGAAACCAGCTGATTAATCAAATCTGGGACAGTTGGGACTCGGTTGACGAAAATACTTTAACAGTGACGGTGGGAAGACTACGAAATAAACTTGGTGGAAATTATATTAAGACGATTTATGGTATCGGATATCGTTGGCAACAGGAAGAAATCTGAGGAATACAATGATGGTGATTAGCAGAAATAAAAATCAGGTAAAATTTAAACGAGCTGATTCATGGACTGAATAATTGAAATTTATGGAGTTAGCAGTCAGTGTGTTAGAAGCAAGAATGGAGGGAGTTTTATGAATACCATATCCGTCATTTGTATCAGCACAGGTATAGGTCTTACGGTATTTGCAGTTTATATGATAGTAAAAGTGTACCGGATACTAAGGAATCTTGATGGAATGCTGGAAGATGCCATTAGTGGAACCTATGAGGAGAAAACTTACGATGAAAGCAGACTATCGAAACTTGAGTCCAAACTTTCCCGTTTTTTATCTGCAAGTAAATTGTCTTTAAATCGGTTGGAAGAACAAAAAAATCAGATAGAGCAGACAGTATCAGATTTAAGTCATCAGACGAAAACCCCGTTAGCAAATCTTTTGTTATATACGGAGTATTTGTCAGAAAAAAAATTAGGCATGGAAGAGAAAACACTAGTAACCCGGATAGGGGAGCAGACAGAAAAACTGAATTTCCTGATTCAGTCACTGGTAAAAATCTCCCGTCTGGAAAATGACTTAATCAATGTTCATGGAAAAAAACATTCACTGAACGAGTTTCTAAAAGTGCTTTATGAAACGTATCAGGAAAAAGCCATAGAAAAAGAAATAAAAATACATACTGAATTTCAAGAAATGTGGGCAGTATTTGATGAAAAATGGACTTTAGAAGCAGTAGGAAACATTTTGGATAATGCCATTAAATACACGAATTCAGGAGGGAATGTATGGATTCGTGCCAAAGAATATGAGTTATTTTCTATGATTGAAATTGAAGATGATGGAATTGGAATTGCGAAAGAAGAACAGGCCAACATTTTTACACGATTTTACCGGAGTCAGAGGGTAAGTCAGATGCCGGGAGTAGGAATTGGTCTTTATCTTTCCAGAAAAATTATATCGTTGGAAGGAGGATACCTGAAAGTGATATCAGAAGAAGAAAAAGGAACGCAGTTTCAGGTGTACTTACCAAAAACGGAAACATAAAAAGAGGATTTTACTATTTTAAAATTTTGAGAAAATAATAAAATCCTCTTTTCTTATTGAGAAAAAAAGTTTATAATATTTTTATCTATATTGAAAGGTGGACGCTGCTGATGTACAAAATAGTAAAAAAAGAAGTGTTGAATCAAGCCGTCGAACTGATGGAAGTACATGCTCCATTTGTGGCGAGAAAATGTGAAGCAGGACAGTTTGTAATTGTTCGTGTGGATGAAGACGGAGAAAGAGTTCCATTGACCATTGCGGATTATGACAGAGAAAAAGAAACTGTTACTATTATTTATCAGGTAGTAGGCTATTCTACGGAATTATTAAGTAAGAAAAAAGCAGGGGATTTTGTATGTGATTTCGTTGGACCACTGGGAAAACCGGCTCCATTACATAAAGTTGACCATGTAATTGGTGTTGCAGGCGGTGTAGGAGCGGCTCCTTTGTATCCGCAGCTTCGTAAACTTCACGAAATGGGAGTGAAGGTAGATGTTATCATCGGTGGCAGAAGTGCAGAATTTGTTATCTTAGAAGAAAAATTTAAAGAATTTTGTGATCATGTTTACATAGCAACCAATGATGGTTCTAAGGGTAAGGAAGGCTTCGTAACAGACGTTCTTACGGAATTAATCGAAAAGGGAGAAAAGTTCGATGAAGTCATTGCCATTGGACCCCTTATTATGATGAAATCAGTGGTAAATGTGACCAAGCCTTTAAATATTCCTACAGGTGTTTCTTTGAATCCGGTTATGATTGATGGAACCGGTATGTGTGGCGGATGTCGTGTTACTGTTGGTGGTAAGACACAGTTTGCATGCGTAGATGGTCCTGACTTTGATGGATTTTTAGTTGATTTTGATGAATGTATGATGCGTCAGGGTATGTATAAAGAAGAAGAACATCAATGCAGGATGGGAAGAGGTGCACAATAATATGGAAAGAAATATGAGTTTAACAAAGGTTGTAATGCCAGAGCAGGATCCTAACGTTCGAAATAAAAATTTCGAAGAAGTTACTCTTGGATATACCAAAGAGATGGCTATGGAAGAAGCCAGAAGATGTTTAAATTGTAAGAAGACTCCTTGTATGTCAGGGTGTCCGGTAAATGTACCCATTCCTGAATTTATCGGGAAGGTAGCAGAAGGAGACTTTGAAGCTGCATATCAGGTGATTACCAGAGAAAATGCGTTGCCTGCCATTTGTGGTCGTGTCTGCCCACAGGAAAAGCAATGTGAAGGTAACTGCGTTCGTGGTGTAAAAGGTGAGCCTGTTGGTATTGGACGTTTGGAACGTTTTGTTGCAGACTACCACATGGCAAATAAGAAAAAGTCGGAAGTTAGCATTGAGAAGAATGGGAAAAAGGTAGCCGTAGTTGGTTCCGGCCCTGCGGGTATTACCTGTGCCGGTGAATTAGCTAAGAAAGGCTACGAAGTAACGGTATTCGAAGCACTTCATAAAGCCGGTGGTGTATTAAGCTATGGTATTCCTGAATTCCGTTTACCAAAGGATTTGGTTGCCAAGGAAATTGACAATGTAAAGGAATTAGGCGTTAAGATTGAAACCAATGTTGTAATTGGACGTTCCATTACTGTGGATGAGTTATTGCAGGATGGCTATGATGCCGTATTTATTGGTAGTGGTGCCGGACTTCCAAGATTTTTAAGAATTCCTGGAGAAAACTTATTAGGTGTATATTCTGCCAATGAATTTTTAACCAGAGTAAACTTAATGAAGGGATATAAATTCCCGGAAGTACCGACTCCGGTTAAAGTTGGAAAGAATGTTGCGGTGGTTGGTGCCGGTAATGTTGCCATGGATGCTGCCAGAACTGCAAAGAGATTAGGTGCGGAAAATGTATACATCGTATACCGTCGTGGTGAGGACGAACTTCCAGCCAGAAAAGAAGAAATCCATCACGCAAAAGAAGAAGGAGTGATTTTCCGTTTACTAAATAATCCTTCTGCGATTATTGGTAAAGATGGATGGGTAACCGGTATTGAGGTAGTAAAACAGGAATTAGGAGAGCCGGATGCCTCAGGAAGACGTTCTCCGGTTCCGGTAGAAGGTTCTAATTATGTAATAGATGTAGATACCGTTATCATTGCAATCGGACAAAGTCCAAACCCATTGATTCAGCAGACCACAGAAGGTTTGGAAACTCAAAAATGGGGTGGAATCATTGTTCAGGAAGAAACTATGGAAACCAGTAAGGAATATGTATATGCTGGCGGTGATACTGTTTCTGGTGCAGCTACAGTAATTCTTGCCATGGGAGCAGGTAAAAAGGCAGCAGCAGCAATTCATGAAAAATTATCGAAGTAAGTTGGAGGTATTTTTGTGGCAGAAAGTTATTCAGAAGATTTGATTCGTGTAAAAAGAGGAACTGTGACCATGTTACGGTTTGTTGGTGCAGTGCTTTCATTAACTTGTGGACTTAGTGTAATATCAGTATCTATCATGCTGATGCCCCTTTTGGTGGCATTGTGGATTTTTGCTTTTTGGTTGTTAAAACCACAGGCATTGGAGTATGAGTATATCTTTACTACAGGTTCACTGGAAATTGATAAGATAGTTAATATGTCCAGAAGAAAGCATGTAATGACCATTGACTTTAAAGCAGTTCAGGTGATTGCTCCTTATAACAGTGATCAAATCAAACAGGCAAAAGAAAATGAGGCAAAAACGAAAGTGAAAAACTTTACTTCACAAAGAGAGGATGCGAGAGTGTATTCTGTGTTAGTAAATAAGAATGGAAATTTTATGGAAATTTTAATTGAACCTTCGGATAAAACATTAGAATTAATGAAACAATACGGACACAGAAAAGTATTTTTGTAAAGATAGATTGGTAACTGTTATGTGTGAACAGTTACATAAGATTGGATTTTTTTCAAAGAAAAAATCCAATCTTATTGACAAAATAGCTTGGATTTGTTACCATAAACAAATCATCAATTTTTACGGAAATAATAAATCTAGAAAGTGAGGAAATTTAAAATGGGCAAAATCATTGGAGAAGGAATTACATTTGATGACGTGCTATTAGTACCAGCTTATAGTGAAGTAATTCCAAATGATGTAAACTTAGAAACAAACTTAACAAAAAAAATTAAGCTTCATATTCCATTAATGAGTTCAGGAATGGATACCGTAACAGAACATCGCATGGCGATTGCTATGGCGAGACAAGGTGGAATTGGTATTATTCATAAGAATATGTCCATTCAGCAACAAGCAGAAGAAGTAGATAAGGTAAAACGTTCAGAATATGGTGTTATTTCAGACCCATTTTATTTATCTCCACAACATACTTTGGCAGATGCCAATAATTTAATGGCGAAATTCCGTATTTCCGGTGTACCAATCACAGAAAACGGAAAGTTAGTTGGTATCATTACCAACCGTGATTTAAAATTCGAAACAGATTACAGTAAGAAGATTATTGAATCCATGACTTCTGAAAATTTAGTTACTGCAAGAGAAGGAATTACCCTTGAAGAAGCAAAAGAAATTTTAGGAAAAGCCCGTAAGGAAAAATTACCTATCGTAGATGAAAACTTCAATTTAAAGGGCTTAATTACGATTAAAGATATCGAAAAGACCATTAAGTATCCAAACTCTGCGAAGGATTCACAAGGAAGATTACTTTGTGGTGCTGCTGTAGGTGTTACACCGGATATTTTAGACCGTGTAGATGAATTAGTAAAAGCTAAGGTTGACTGTATCGTAATTGATACGGCTCATGGACATTCTGCAAACGTGCTTAAGACCTTTGAATTGGTTAAGAGCAAATACCCTGATTTACAGGTAATTGCAGGAAATGTTGCAACTAAGGCAGGTGCACAGGCTATGATTGATATGGGCGTAGATGCAGTTAAGATTGGTATTGGACCTGGTTCTATCTGTACTACCCGTGTCGTTGCAGGTATTGGTGTACCTCAGATTACAGCGATTATGGAGGCTTATGAAGCTGCATCTGTGGCTGGAATTCCGGTTATCGCAGATGGTGGTATCAAGTACTCTGGTGATATTACAAAGGCGTTGGCTGCCGGTGCAAATGTATGTATGTTAGGGAGTCTGTTTGCAGGATGTGATGAAAGTCCTGGAGATTTCGAATTATACCAAGGAAGAAAATACAAAGTATACCGTGGTATGGGTTCTATCGCTGCTATGGAAAATGGAAGCAAGGACAGATACTTCCAGGCAAATGCGAAGAAGCTGGTTCCAGAAGGTGTAGAAGGACGTGTAGCTTATAAGGGAACTGTAGAAGACACTGTATTCCAGTTAATCGGTGGTTTACGTGCCGGTATGGGTTACTGTGGTGCTAAGAACATTCAGATGTTACATGAAAATGCTGAATTTGTTAAGATTTCAGCTGCATCCTTAAAGGAAAGCCATCCACATGATATTCAGATTACAAAGGAAGCTCCGAACTATTCTGTAGAATAGTATAGTATAAATAAAGAGAACGATTCTAAATGATGATGAGAATTCGGAATCGTTCTTTTTAAATCAAGGACACGTTGGATATAAAAAAGAGGCTGTCACACTAAGCAGAAATAACGCAGAATATGGCATGATTCGTTTTAAAAATGTCCATACTCTGTAGAAATTTTTCTAAGTGTGATAGCCTTTCTTTGTTAAATTCTGCTTTTACTTTGCATAAAAACTGCGGCGAACTATGGTTCTGCCGAAAGTAAACAAAACAAAGGAAAGCAGAAGAAATGTGTTATCCGAAAACACGAATGCAATTAAGAAAATCAAAACAAGTAACATCACATCAGAAATTAGTAAACCCATAAAGCTTGCTAATTTTTGTCGGGATATCTTCTTATTCAGCATATGTTTTGAAATAGGATGTAATACATCCATAATGATTAGTAAAAGTCCAAACCAGACAATTACCATAAGGGCAACTCCTGCAGCGAAGGAGGCAGAATAGCCTTCCTTCTGATACATAGTATAACTCCGAAATAGGTTAATCATCAAACTGATGCACCATGCAAAGAGTGAAAAAGTAAAAATATTAATCTTATTTTTCATAAATGTATGCCTGTTTATTAGTGTCTAAAATGACGCATATTGGTAAATACCATAGCGATACCATGTTCATTACATTTATCAATAGAATCCTGGTCGCGGTTTGCTCCACCTGGTTGGATGATAGCAGTAATTCCGGCCTTTGCAGCTGCCTCAACGCAGTCATCAAATGGGAAGAAAGCATCGGAAGCTAACACAGCACCTTCACAGGTTCCTTCGCCGATTTGAGTATTTGCATGTTCAATAGATTGTTCTGTAGCCCAGATACGGTTTACCTGTCCAGGTCCGATACCGATGGATTGCTTGTCTTTTGCAAGTGCAATACCATTGGATTTTACATACTTAACAACCTTCCAAGCAAACTTAAGGTCTTCCATTTCTTTTTCGGTAGGCTTACGGTCTGTTACAACAGTCAATTCTTCTTCGTTGTATAATTGGTTATCAATAGATTGAACCACCATACCACCATTGATTTTCTTCATGTCCAAAGCATCCGCAGGTTGTTTTTCGCTGATATCAGGTAATTCTAAAATACGGATATTCTTCTTTTGACATAAGATTTCTTTTGCTTCTTCTGTATAAGAAGGTGCAACTACTACTTCCATAAACATAGAATTAATATCTGCAGCAATCTTTTCATCAATGGTTCTGTTTGCTACCACGATACCGCCAAAGATAGAAGTCTTATCTGCTTCATAAGCCTTACGCCAAGCATCGTAAATATTGTCTGCAGAACCTACACCACAAGGATTTCCATGCTTGCAGGCAACTACGGTTGGCTCATCGAATTCTTTTAATAATTCCAAAGCACCGTTGGTATCATTGATATTGTTATAAGATAATTCTTTACCGTGTAATTGGTTTGCACAGGTCAAAGAACCTTTTAGGTTAGCAATTTCTTTGTATAATGCAGCCTTTTGGTGGCTGTTTTCACCATAACGCATTTCCTGTACTTTTTCATAAGTAAGAGTAAGAGTTTGTGGGAAGGAAGTTTCGCCACGTTCTTTTCTTAAGTATGTCATAATCATGGTGTCGTAATTTGCAGTATGTTCGAATACTTTCTGCATTAAGTAGAATTTTGTATCTAAAGAAACTTCCTTAGAAGCCTTTAATTCATCAAGAACTACCTGGTAATCAGCTGGATCTACCACAACTGCAACATCCTGATAATTCTTTGCAGCTGCACGCAACATAGTTGGTCCGCCAATATCGATATTTTCCACTGCTTCTGCACGTGTTACATCTGGTTTTAAAACAGTAGCTTTGAAAGGATATAAATTAACGATAACGAAATCGATGGTTTCGATGTTTAATTCCTTTAAAGTTTTCATATGTTCTTCATTGCTTCTCATTGCAAGAAGTCCGGCATGTACGATTGGGTGTAATGTTTTTACACGACCGTCTAAACATTCTGGAAAACCGGTAAGTTCAGAAATTTCGATGGCTGCGATGCCTTCTTCCTTTAACTTATTATAAGTTCCTCCGGTAGAAATAATCTCGATTCCTAAATTAACAAGTTCCTTGGCAAATTCCACAATGCCGGTTTTGTCAGATACACTAATTAAAGCTCTCATCCGGGTAGTACCTCCATTTTGTCTATGAATATTGTATTGTGTCCAAGTTATGGGTGAGTAAATAGAATCCCATAAAAAACGACATCAATCTCATTCTAGCTGATTTGTTTCCTTATTTCAATACTTTTCTTAGATTTACGAATGAAAATTAAGGGATAGGAGCATACTAAAGCAATGTATTATGTGGGAAAATATTTTTTAACCACAAATCATAATAATGAGAGGATGGGCAGTATGGACGTAGAAGAAGAAAGATTATTGGACGAAAGAATCAAAGAGTATGGAATTACCATGCTTTATGACAAAAAAGAGGGAAAACATATTTCCATGATTTCTATTATTGGAGAAATTGAAGGACATGATATTTCTCCGGCAACCAGCAAAACCACAAAATATGAACATTTATTACCACAGTTAGCCTTGGTGGAACACAATCCAAAGATTAAAGGACTATTGGTAATCAACAACACCAGTGGAGGAGATGTAAGTGCAGGACTTGCCCTGGCAGAAATGATTGCTTCTATCAGCAAACCATCTGTATCTTTGGTTATTGGTGACAGTCATTCCATCGGGGTTCCATTGGCAGTGGCGACGGATTATTCTTTTATCAGTCCCACCGGTACCATGATCATTCATCCGGTCCGAATGGGAGGAATGGTCATCGGAGTAAGACAGACCTTTGACTATTTTAAAATCATTCAGGACAGAATCTCCGGTTTTGTAGCCGAACACAGTCAGGTGAAAAAAGAAGAGTTTGAAGAAATGATGGTACGGCAGGGGCTTTTGACAAAAGATCTTGGAACCATTCTGGTAGGAGAAGAGGCAGTAAAAGCAGGGGTAATCAATGAGGTAGGTGGAATTCATTCTGCTATAGAAAAATTGAAGAGTATGATAATAAAGTAATGAAAATAGTACTTGTAAAATAAAATATTTCAGTTTATAATTTCTTTATCTGTATGTAATTCACCAAAGAAAACATATGGAAAAATACGAAGTTAAGAGGAAAATACCATGATAGATTTGAAATTTTTACGTGAAAACCCTGAGATTGTAAAACAAAACATTAAGAATAAGTTTCAAGATGGAAAGTTACCATTAGTAGATGAAGTCATTGAATTAGATGCCGAAAGCAGAAAGACCCAGCAGGAGGCAGATGCCTTACGTGCAAACCGTAATGCGATTTCAAAGCAAATCGGTGGTTTGAAGGAAAATGGTCAGATTGAAGAAGCAGAAAAGCTAAAAGAAGAAGTAAGTAAATATGCTCAAAAATTAGCTGAATTAGAAGAAAAAGAGGCAAGTCTTCAAGAACAGGTAAAGAAGATTATGATGACCATTCCAAACATCATTGATCCTAGTGTTCCGATTGGTAAAGATGACAGTGAAAATGTAGAAATTCAAAAATATGGAGAACCATTTGTTCCTGATTTTGAAATTCCATACCATAGAGAAATCATGGAAAAATTAAATGGAATCGATTTAGACAGTGCCAGAAAAGTAGCTGGTAATGGTTTCTATTATTTAATGGGAGACATTGCAAGACTTCACTCTGCTGTGATTTCTTATGCCAGAGATTTCATGATTGACAGAGGATTTACTTACTGTATTCCTCCATTTATGATTCGCAGCGATGTCGTGACTGGTGTTATGAGCTTCGATGAAATGGAAGCCATGATGTATAAGATTGAAGGGGAAGATTTATATTTAATCGGAACCAGTGAACATTCCATGATTGGTAAATTTATTGATACGATTTTAAAAGATAAGGATTTACCATATACCTTAACCAGTTATTCCCCATGTTTCAGAAAAGAAAAAGGTGCCCATGGTATCGAAGAACGTGGTGTATATCGTATTCACCAGTTCGAGAAACAAGAAATGATTGTAGTATGTAAGCCAGAAGAAAGTATGGCATGGTTTGAAAAATTATGGCAGAATACCGTAGATTTATTCCGTTCTTTGGATATTCCGGTTCGTACTTTGGAATGCTGTTCCGGAGATTTGGCAGATTTGAAAGTAAAATCCATTGACGTGGAAGCATGGTCACCAAGACAAAAGAAATACTTCGAAGTAGGAAGCTGTTCGAACTTAGGTGATGCACAGGCTAGAAGATTAAAGATTCGTGTAAACGATGGTGCCGGTTCAAAATATTTTGCTCATACTTTGAACAATACCGTAGTTGCTCCACCTAGAATGTTGATTGCATTCTTAGAAAATAACTTAAACGAAGATGGTTCTATCCGTATTCCGGAAGCCCTAAGACCATATATGGGTGGAAAAGACGTAATTAAATAATAATCCCAGACTCCTTTAAGAACAAGATATTTTCATGATATTTTGTTTTTAAGGGAGTTTTTTGTTTAAGAAAAGAGCCGGGTTACCATGTCATTTAAAATATGTTGTCAAAGTGCATAAATATATCGACTTTCACGGCTAATTATGGTATATTTTAACTAAGATGTGTCGTGATTTAGTGAGAGTTTCATTGATAGGAAAGGTCAATGGGAGAGAACGATTGAAAAGACAAAAAATAGAGAAAAACGGGAGGGAGAACCATATGAAAGGATTGAACCGTACACAACTAAAATTCATTGCTATATGTGGTATGGTATGTGATCATGCGGCATGGGGATTTGTTGAGTTTATGACTCCTTTAGGGCAGATTATGCATATCATTGGACGGCTTACATTGCCTATTATGTGTTTTTTTATAGCAGAAGGATTCCGGCACACTTCTAATATTAAGGGATATATTAAGCGAATGACATTTTTCAGTGTGGTAGCCGTGTTACCATTTTATCTGTTTTTTCATGAGTTGTATGATCATCGGCAAAACATTATATTTGATTTGCTTTTAGGGTTATTGCTTCTTGCAACTTTAGAAAATAAGAAATTAGTCCGTTGGAAGAAAGTAATGATTACCATTGGATTGTTTGTGATATCTATGACAGTTGGTGGCTGGGTTATCATGCCGATGTTATATATCCTTGTATTTTATTATGTAAAAGGATTTAAGAAACAAGCAATTTGGTTTTGTAGTTTAACGGTAATCATGGAAGTGTTTATCATCGTGGCAGTAAAGTTAAATGAGATATGGCATTTTTCACATTATGACTGGCCATGGTATGATAAATTATATCTTCTTGGATTTATGATTCCGCTTTTACTGTTAAGAAAATACAATGGAGAAAAAGGAAAAGATATCGTTGGAAAATACTTTTTTTACTTTTTTTATCCGGCACACTTTCTTGTACTTGCGATCCTCAAAGAATTGGTGCAGGGATGTACCGCATATGAAATCTATGTGGCATTGCATGTAATTGCACTTTTGATTTGGTTTGCAGTTATTGTGGTTGTAGTTTGTGCAAAGCCTTCCAGGGGGCAGACTGCCACCCTCATACTGGTATTCGCAGGTGGTATGTATATTTTTGGATTCTTATTAGAAATCACCTCGGGAAATGTAGGTGGATATTATGCTGCTACCGTAATGCAATATTTGGGAGAATGTATACTGATGCTGGGATTCACGTGTTTTGTGGCGGAAATGTGTCATAAAGAAGTTCCTGCGTTTATTTATGCATTGGAGACAGTTTGCGGTATGGTAATCATGTGGATGCTATTTACCACAAGAGAAAACCAGTATTTTTATAAATACATAGGTATTAGTTATGATGGTCCTTTTCCACGTTTGGTGTTAGAACGAAATTGGGGATTTTTTGCTTTCGTGGCATATATGGTTGTGGTTTGTGCCGGGTGTTTGATTATGTGTATTCAAGGAATGCGAAATTCCAACGGAGTAGAAAGGAAGAGGATTCTTTGTACCTTTATTGCAGTGTTTTGTCCATGGATTCCTAATTTTGTTCGTGAAATGGGGCTTACCGGAGGATATGAAATTCCGTGTTTTGGTGTGATGGCAGCAGAAATTTTAGTAGGTATGGCATTAACGAAATATGGATATTTTGATTCCATCGCCCTTGCAGGTGAGAATGCCTTAAATCATGGTCAAGAAGGAATTATCGTAATTAATAATCACCATATTATTACATATTTTAACGAACGAATGGAAAAGATGTTTGGACATATTTCTTTAAAACAGGATGCTTATGAGAATGAGACATTAGCAGACATTTTCGAAGGAAAAATAAAGAATTTAGAAATCAAAGACAGGATGTATGAAATGAGGGTAGAACCTTTAAATGAAGGTGGATATGTTCAGGGATATATGTTATGGATGTTTGATATTACCGAACATCATGAGATGATGTTGAAAATTAGTGATTTGGCACATAAGGATGCTTTAACTAAGATTTATAACCGAAATTATTTTACGACTTTATTAAAAGAATATTTAGGAAAAGGTGGGATTGGAAGTTTATTTATGATAGATTTGGATCATTTTAAGCAAATCAATGACCGCTTTGGACATCAGGCTGGTGATGATATCTTGGAAAAGTTTGGTGAAATCCTGATGCAACAGGGGGAAGATGTGATTGCCTGCCGTATTGGTGGAGATGAATTTTGTATTTTTTATAAAGAGGCAATTGATGTAAAGGAATTGGGTGCTTTAGCAGAGAAAATTGAAAAGGATTTTCAAAGTGCTATGGCAGGAGAAAAGTATGCCGGTATCGTAAGTGCATCCTTTGGCATTGCCAGAATATTGGAGATGACAGACCGTAGTTTTGAAAAATTATACAGTAATGCGGATAAGGCGCTTTATGTAGCGAAAAATCGAAGCAAAGAAAGCTGGTATATTTTATAACACATATTGGAAAGGAAGAGGTTGTCACATTAAGAGAAGGTTCGGAAGAATATAGAGGTGTTTTCATCATAAATCACTCCATATCTTGTAGTATTTTTTATTTAATGAGACAACTTCATATGAATTGTGGGTGAAATGGTATGAAGTATTTTAAAAAATTTTTATGGCTGGTATTAGCCATACATATTGTATTGGTGCTTATAGTCATATTTGGATTTAAAGTGGATGACATGACGCTTTCCAAAGGAAAGGTAAAAGATTTTAACGAAGGCTGGAAGATGGTTTGGCAAAAGGATGGAACGTGTGTCGAAATCGATGAACTTCCATATTTAGGGCAAAGTGTGTCAGGAGAAACAGTGATTTTGGAAAATACCATACCAAAGGAAGATTTTGGAAAGACAATGTCCTTTTTGTCCGCAGATAAAGAAATAAAAGTTTTTATGGATGATGAGTTAGTCTATAAGTTTGGTGTGGGGGATAAAAGGTATTTTGGACATACTCCGGGAAGTGTAGTAAACTTTATTGACATTCCTCAAGAATTAAAGGAAGGAAAGATTAGGATTGAAATGGTTTCTCCATATGCTGATTATGGGGCAAGAATGAGTACGGTAACGATAGGAGACAGGGATGTTTTAATTCTAAAACTTTTAAAGAATAATATATTTCAAATTTTCTGTAATCTTGTAATTTTGATTTGTGGCATTATTTTTTTCCTTTTATTTCTGATTCAGCTTGTGTCGAAGCAGAATACAGGAGGCATGCAGTATTTGTGTGGATATTGCATTGTTGCAGGCTTGTATTATTCTGTAGAAACAAAAACCTTACACGTTTTTTATGGAAATCAGACCTTGTATTCGGTGCTGGTATTCTTATGCGTGATGTTGATACCGTTTTTTGTGAATTTATATTATGCAAATAGTATTCTTGGCATATATAAGAAACGTTTTCAGGTAATGTTGACTCTTATATGTTTGAATATAGGGGTTCAATTGGTGCTACAGTTATGTAATATCGTGGACTTTATGAACATGGCATTTGCATCTCATTTTCTTATTTGCCTTACGGTACTTGTGGTAGGAAAATCGTATCTTGATATTCGAAAAGAAAATAAGAGTAAAAGTATTACCTACGGAATGCTTGCATTGATTTGTATGGGACTTGGCGGTATTGTTGATATTGTACGAATGTATATTGTAGCAGTAGGAGATATGGGAAAATTTAGTCGTTTGGGAACTACTTGTTTTAGTGTTATTATGTTATATCAGCATATGGCACAACTCATGAAAGGATATTCGGAAAATGTAGAAGAAAATGCAAGGCTTTTAAAAAATGAGATGGAATTAATTGAGAAGAAAAATGAACAGTTAGAAATCGCCAATAAGCTTGCAGAAGAAGCCAGACAGGAAGCCTTAGCGGCAAACGCGGCAAAGGGAAAGTTTTTGGCTCATATGTCTCATGAAATTCGAACTCCAATCAATGCAGTCTTAGGTATGGATACCATGATTTTAAGAGAAAGCAAAGATATGCAAATCAAAGAATATGCATTGGATATCCAAAATGCAGGTCAAAATTTACTTTCCTTAATTAATGATATTCTTGATTTTTCTAAGATTGAGTCAGGAAAACTGGAAATCATTCCGGTTGAGTATGATTTTAGCAGTTTAATACATGATATTTCAAATATGATAAAAGCAAAGGCGAAGACCAAAAAACTGGATTTGAATATTCATGTAAAGGAAGAGATTCCATCGAAATTGTATGGTGACGATGTGCGCATTCGTCAAATTCTTGTGAATCTGTTGAATAATGCAGTTAAATATACTCATAAAGGCAGTGTAACATTGAATGTGGATGGAAAAATCGAAGGAAGAAAGGTAATTCTGGATTTTTCTGTGGAGGATACGGGAATTGGAATCAAAGAAGAAGATGTTTGCAAATTATTTCAGGAATTTGAGCGAATTGAAGAAAAGAAAAATCGAAATATAGAAGGAACCGGTTTAGGAATCAATATTACCACACAATTCTTGTTATTGATGGGCAGTAAATTGAACGTGGAAAGTGTATATGGGAAAGGTTCTCGATTCTTTTTTACATTGGAACAACAGATTGTAGATTCTACACCGATAGGAAAGCTGGAGGAACGGATTCAAAAGCAGTCGACGGAATATAATTACATGTCCACGTTTACAGCTCCACAGGCGAATCTTTTAGTGGTGGATGATAATACCATGAATCTTAAAGTGTTTGTAGGTTTGCTAAAAGCGAATAAAGTAAATATTGATGTGGCAGAGAGTGGAAAAGAATGTTTGGAAATGATTGTAAAACGACATTATGATTTGATATTTTTAGATCATATGATGCCGGAGATGGATGGAATCGAAACACTACATCGAATGAAAGAGATGGAGGAAAATCGATGCATGGAAACTCCGGTCATTGCACTTACTGCAAATGCGATTACAGGTGCGAAAGAAATGTATTTAGCAGAAGGATTTGATGCTTTTTTATCAAAGCCCGTACATCCGGAAAAATTGGAACAAATGATTTTAAGATTATTGCCAAGAGATTTATTGAAGTTTGATGTTGAGGAAGAAACGGCTGAGGTAGAAAAAACGGAAAGTGAACCGATAAATAAGGATACCTGTCAGGAAAGCATTGATTTACCAATGATAGATGGCATTGATTGGAGTTACGGTCAAATGCATCTTCCGGACAAGGAATTGCTATTAGAAACGGTAGCATCTTTTTATAAGACTTTAAATGCAGAGGCAGACAATCTTCAAAAATTTTATGACGAAAGAAGCAACCCTGATATGTTGACACAGTATCGAATCAAGGTGCATTCAATGAAAAGCTCTGCTAATTTAATTGGTGCTACGGTGCTTGGCGGAATGGCGAAACTTCTTGAAAATGGTGCAAGAGATGGTGATATGGCATTGCTGGAAGCTATGCATGACATTTTCTTAAGAGAGTGGAGAAGTTATAAAGAAAAACTAAAGGAATGCCTGGCTGAATTACAAGTAGAGGAAGGAGAAAAAGAAGAAATTTCAGATTATGAAGTGGTGGTATCCTATCTTGATATGCTTAGTGTAGCGATGGAGGAGATGGATATTGATGCCATGGATGAAGTGATGGCGAAACTGGAAGGATTCCAATATACTGAGAATATGCAAAGCAGTATAGAACAGTTAGAAATATGTGTGACCAATCTGGATAGTGATGAGGCAGAGGGGGTCATTGAAACAATAAAAGAGCAGATAAGACAAGGTTTTAGATGATTTAGGAGAGTTTAAAACCTTAAAAGAGCTGGGAGTGGAAGGAGGTCTTTTGCAGTTTTTCGCTATATTCTGTGACGACTTTTTTAGCATAACAACAAAAGGAAATAAATGGTTCTAGTAGGATTTATCATGTGCATAGATTAGTGAAAAAGAGGTTTTGCATGGATCCAACGGAATTTTTAGAAGAAGCAAGATTGAAACCTTTTATTTTATTCTTTTTAGTGGCAGTTTTGATGATAGGGGGAAGTGCTTATTTAGGGGAAAAAACGCTTCCGGTAACCAATGATAAAACGGATGAATTACCTATTTATTGTGTAAAAACGGATGAAAAGGTAATTAGTCTGACCTTTGATGCCGCATGGAATGTGGATGATTTTGATACGATACTGGAGATTTTGGATAAATATGATATCAAAGCGACTTTTTTTGTGACTGGAGAATGGGTTTCAAAATATCCGGAAGCAGTGAAAAAACTATATGAAGCCGGACACGACATTGGAAATCATGGTGATAACCATAAACATATGAGTACTTTGTCAAAAGAAGAAAATATCAGTGAAATGCAGGGCTGTCATGATAAGGTAAAGGCACTTACAGGATATGAAATGAAGCTTTTTAGAGCACCTTATGGGGATTACGATGGAGAGTTGATAAAACAGGCAAGGGAATTTGGATATGAAACCATACAGTGGGATGTGGACAGCCTGGATTGGAAGGACTATGGAATTGATTCCATTGTGCAGACTGTTACGGAGCATAAGCATTTAGGAAATGGTTCTATCGTATTGCTTCATAATGGAACGACATATACCAAAGATGCCTTAGAGCCAATGATACAGAATCTTTTGGAACAGGGGTATACGTTTAAACCGGTATCGGAACTGATTTTAACGAAAGATTATGGAATTGACCACGAAGGAAGGCAGTATTCTACGAAGGAGGAAGGAGAAAGTAGTAGTTGAATGAGAAAATTATGAAAAATTTAAAATGATGATAGTATCAATGTATTTGTAATGACATTAACTTGTAAACCATAACATGAGTAAAATTATACCAACAAATTTGTGATTTTTTGTTGATAAAAATGAATGATTTGTGCTATAATATGTTTGGTGGGAACGGTTGCCCCTTGAGAAAGGGGGTCATGCCTATGCAGTATGTTACATATGAAGATTTCATCCAAATCGGATTATTTATAGTAGCACTTATAGGTCTCATATACGAGATATGTCATCATAACGACAAAAAATAACCGCCCCTGTGTGGAAAACTTTGGCGGTTATTTTTAACGTCTAAATATCCCAAGGGGTACGACTTAGTACCACTCTTTGTAAACATATTGTACCATGCAAACCTATATTTTTCAAGAAAAATTTTAGTTACAAAGTTAGCTGCAATATAATTACAATATATATCATTGTTTTAATTAGAAATATAATGAAGTATGTGGAGGAAAAAAGATGCAGTGTCCAAAATGTGGTAGTGCAAATTTACAATCTGTAACGGAAACAAGTTCCAAAGGAAAAGATTTTTCCGCAAGCAAGGGGTTATGTGGGGCAATCCTGCTAGGACCGATAGGAGTTTTATGTGGTGCTTGTGGAAAGGGAAGGAGAATTAGTTCAACAACTTATTGGCTTTGTTCCAATTGTGGGAATAAGTTTAAGGCATAATGATGATAAATGATAAGCAATGGATAAGATTAATGGAAATTGGTGATATGCTGGGATGTCATCAAATACCGGAAAGAAGTTTCTTTGTTAAAAATTATCAATTTCCGGTATGTGCAAGATGTACGGGCGTTATCATATCAGCAATCATTGCAACAATAGTATTTGTCAAAAAAAGGCTTCCGGTTGAAATATGTATTGCAATGTCAGGTATCATGTTAGTTGATTGGGGATTACAGTATCTTGAAATCAAAGAGTCTACAAATACAAGAAGATTGATAACAGGATTGATAGGTGGGTTTGGTTATTCCACTTTACATTTATACTTTTATTGTTTTATTTGTAGCAAATGTAAAACATTAATAAGGGAATTGTAATTTAAACAGGTCACCCCCTTGTGGGCGGCGGTATATAAGATATGCAGTGAATGATGGAGATAAATGTTTTAGGAGGTAGAATTTGTGAGCGTATTTAATGTGGAATTAAAGAAAGTAGTCGATGACAGTTATGAAATTGAAATTGGCTATGGATTGGAAGATAAACTGATTTCTGATTTGAAAAATGGTCTGGTGGGAAATATTACGAAATTTGCTGTCATAACAGACAGTATTGTGAAAGAACTATATGCAGACAGAATACTGGAAAAATTAACAAAAGCAGGGTTTACAGCAGATTTATTTGTATTTGAAGCTGGGGAAACACAAAAGACCAGAGAAACGAAGGAATTTGTGGAAGATTCTATGTTAGAAAAAGGCTATCGAAGAGATTGCTGCATTATCGCAGTTGGTGGCGGAGTGGTGACGGATTTGTCAGGTTTTGTGGCAGGTACTTTTGGAAGAGGTGTTCCTTTTATTAATTATGCCACTACTTTATTGGCGGCAGCAGATGCCTCTGTAGGAGGAAAGACCGCTGTAGATACACCACTAGCTACTAATTTAATTGGTTTATTTAATCAGCCTGAGAAAGTGTATCTGGATATTGCTACATGGAAGACTTTACCGGAAAGACAGGTTGCCAGCGGATTAGCAGAAACTATAAAACACGCCTGCATTGCAAGCAGGGAATTCTTTGATTTTTTAAAGGAACATATTAATGAAGCCTTTGATATAAAGGAAGAAGTTTGTGAACGCATTGCCAATGAAAATTGCAGAATAAAGTATGAAGTGGTAATGAAGGACGAAAGAGAAAGCGGTTTAAGAGAAGTATTAAATCTGGGACATACAGTGGGAAGAGCCATTGAAACGGTAAGTGGTTACAGACTGCTGCACGGAGAGGCTCTTTCCATTGGTATGGTTGCAGAGGTAAAACTGGCTCATAAATTAGGTTATATGTCTTTAGAGGAAAGTCAGGAAGTAATTTCATTATTTGAAAAGGCAAATCTTCCGGTAGCTATTCCAGAGTATATTAATCGGGAAGAATTGGTGAAAAAATTATACACAGATAAGAAAGTGAAAAATGGAAGAATCCGATTTGTAATCCAAAAAGGCATTGGTGATATCGTTGAATTCGAAGAGGGCGTATTTGCAACTCCGATTGAAGAAAGCGTAGCACGGGAAATTATTATGGAAATATAATCTATAGTGACATTTGTCATAAAAAATACTGACAGACATCACTGTTTTTTTCTGTTTTTCCTGATATAATATGATTAGTTTCAAAGAAAGAGAAAATGAAGAAAGACAGATATCAGAAGAAAGAAAAATCTGATTCACTGGTTTTACGTGGAGAAACGGAGGAAGCTATGAATGTTTTGGTAATCAATGGAAGTCCAAAGGGGAAAAACAGTAATACATACAAACTTACAATGGCATTTGTAGAGGGGTTGAAAAGTAAAAATGAGGAATCACTTTTGATAGAAGAGTTGCAGGTGAACCAATTAGAGATAAAGCCTTGTTTAGGTTGCTTTTCATGTTGGAAGAACACTCCTGGAAAATGTGTCATAGAGGATGATATGAAAATTGTGTTAGAAAAACTTCTATGGGCAGACATTACCCTTTGGTCTTTTCCGTTATTTTACTTTAACGTTCCAGGAAAATTAAAGATGCTAATCGACAGAATGTTACCAATGGCATTGCCTTTTATGGAATCCGATGCCGAAAGTGGTGGACATCCATCGAGATACGATATGAGTAAAAAAAGATATGTTTTAATTTCAACCTGTGGTTTTTACACTGCAAAAGGAAATTATGATTCTGTCATTTCGATGTTTGGTCATTTTCTTGGAAAAGACAATTTTGAAACGATTTTCTGTGGTCAGGGGGAATTGTTCCGGGTACCCGAACTCAAAGATAGAACGAATGAGTATTTAAGCTTTGTAAAAAATGCAGGTGCTGAGTATCTGGAAGAAAAGATTTCCGATGATACAAGAAAACAATTAGAAACTTTATTATTCCCAAGAGAAATTTTTGAATCCATGGCGGATGCCAGTTGGGGTATTGATGAAAGGACAGGTAAAAAAATGGACGAAACTTTAGTATTTATCAAACAAATGGCAGCATTATACAATAAGAACTCTTATCAGGGTCAGGAAAAGGTGTTAGAAATGGACTTTACTGATGTAGATAAGAAGTATCAGGTTCTTCTGAAAGAAGATGGCTCAGAAGTGCTTACAGAGAATTTTAAAGAGGCAACGATAAAAATCATCACTCCATTTACCGTTTGGTCTGACATTGCATCAGGAAAACTGAATGGTGGAGAAGCTTTGATGAAGCAGATGTATCGTGTCGAAGGAGATTATGATATTATCATGCGTTGGAATGATTATTTTGGTGGAAATTAAAAAAAAGAATTGACAGACAGAAAAAATAGAGTTATTTTATTGGTAGAGAAAAAATGGAAGGAGAATGATGAACATGTTTATTACATTATTACATTACGGTGGGAAAATTGAATGTTGATAGATGGATAAGCATTTGTAGTCATTTTCAAAAGATAAGATATTATAATATTTTTTTGGCGTATGATTAGAAATACTCATACGCTATTTTTTTATCTAAAAATGAGTACAATGCTTTATTTCATCAAAGAAGAAAGGATTGGAATTATGATTTACGTAGAAAATGTAACAAAAGAATTTAAAAAGACAGTAAAAAATCCAGGTCTTGCAGGAAGTGTAAAGTCCTTATTTCATCGGGAGTATGAAACTGTAAAGGCTGTGGATGACATTTCTTTTGAAGTACCAAAAGGAGAAATTTTAGGGTTTATTGGTGCCAATGGTGCCGGAAAATCTACGACGATTAAGATGCTTACGGGTATTCTGACACCAACGGAGGGAAAAGTTGAAATCAATGGACAGATTCCATTTAAGAATCGTAAAAAATATGTAAAAGAAATCGGAGTTGTGTTCGGGCAAAGAACTCAGCTTTGGTGGGATTTACCACTGTTGGAAACCTTTTCTGTTTTGAAACAGATTTATCAGGTGGATGAAGAACAGTTTAAAACCAGAATGGCATTTTTGAATGAAGTTCTGGAACTGGATGATTTTATTAAAAGTCCTGTAAGAACCTTATCACTGGGACAAAGAATGAGAGCAGATTTAGCAGCCAGCCTGATACATAATCCAAAAGTTTTGTTTTTGGATGAACCTACCATTGGTCTTGATGTTGCGGTAAAGAATAATATCCGAAAAGCCATTACCCAGATTAATGAGCAGGAAAAGACCACCATTATTCTTACGACCCATGATTTAAATGACATTGAAACTTTATGTAAGAGAATTGTTATGATAGACAAAGGAAAAATCATGTATGATGGTGCGTTATCTGAAATGAAACAGCAATATGGTAAATACCGGGAAGTTAATATGTCTTTATTTCAAAATGAGGATTATGAACAGCTGCATTTTGAAGAAGATTTAAAACTTGGTGGAGACGATTTGAAGGTGGTTCGGAACAAAGAAAAGATTACCGTGACCTTCCATTCAGATAAAATCTCGGTTTCGGACCTGTTAAGTTATATTTTGAATAAAACCCAGGTGAAAGATATTTCTGTAAATGATGTAAATATTGAAGAAATTGTCTGTCGTATGTATGGAAATGGGGTGTCGGCTTCATGAGTAATATAAAAGCAAGAGGTATAGGGTTTATCAATACCTATAAAGCCTTTACTAAGGCAGGAGTGCAAAGCTCCATGGCATACAGGGCCAGCTTTTTGTGTTTTGTTTTGGGAGAATCTCTTTATTGTTTTGTCATGTATTTTATCTGGAAAGCTGTATTTTCGTCTTCCGGTAATAGCACATTTATGGGATTTTCCATGACAGATATGACAGTATATGTATTTTTATCCAATCTGGTAGGATTCCTTACCAGCACGGATTCTACCGAAAATCTGGCAGATGAAATTCATGATGGAAGTATTATTATGAGAATGATTAAGCCGGTAAATGTGGATTTCAGTCTGCTGGCATTTGAACTAGGAAATAAGGTAATGATGATTACCTGTGTCTTTCTTCCGGTTATGATAGGAGTAGAAATTTACCGCTTTACTGTTTTGGGATACTGTGCTTTTCACATTGGGAACTTTTTATTATTTGTAGTCAGTACCGTGATAAGTTATTTATTAGCATTTTATCTTAATTTGATTTTTGGATATCTTGCATTTTTCTTAATGAATATTTGGGGATTTTCCATACTGAAAGGTTCGCTGATTAAGTTCTTTTCAGGTTCTTTGATTCCATTGGCATTTTTCCCGGGAGCAGTAAGAGTGGTATTCGAACAATTACCATTTGCTTCCTTGGTGTATGTACCAACCATGCTTTATATGGGAAAATACAGTGGCTGGGAAATTGTGTTTGTGCTGGCAAAACAGATACTTTGGCTGGGTGTGTTTATTTATATCAGTAAAGTAATCTGGAAATGGGCACAAAAAAGACTTGCAGTTCAAGGAGGTTAAGCAGCATGCGTTTTTTAAGACTATATGGAACTTTTATTGCACTGCATTTAAAGAAACTGATGGAATATCGGATTGATTTTTTGACCGGTGCAGTAAGTTTTTTAATAAATCAGATTACCAATATTGTGTTTATTGGAATTATTTTTTCACAGATTCCGGATTTAGACGGATACTTGTTTTATGAAATTATTTTTATCTATGGATTTTCCTTGGTGCCAAAGGGAATTGACCATTTGCTGACGGATAACTTGTGGAAGGTTGCATGGTTTATTGTTCGAAAGGGAGATTTTGATAAATATCTGACCCGTCCAATTTCTCCGTTGGCGCATGTCATCATGGAATTTGTTCAATTTGATGCGTTGGGAGAATTGCTTACAGGAATTGTGTTGGTGGTAGTAGCATCGGTGAAGCTTTCTATTTCCTACACTGCTGGAAAAATTGTGTTAATGATAATAGCAATGTTATTTGGAACTTTAATTTTTACCAGCATTAAAATTGCTTGTTCTGCCATTGCTTTTAAAATCAAGCAAAGCGGAAGTATTTTGCAGATTTTTTATATGACAAGTGATTTTGCAAGATATCCGGTTACTATTTACAATGAAATTGTAAAGAATATCATTACATATATTATTCCGTTTGCTTTTACGGCATATTATCCTGCAAGCTATATTTTAAGGGGCAATGACCCGGTATTTTGTATTGGCGGAACCGTGGTATTAAGTTTGATTCTGTTTGGATTCAGCCTGATTGTATGGCAGAAAGGTATTAGTGCATATGAAAGCGCGGGAAGTTAAGAAAATAAAAAAACTGGTAAGTTCCCTGATTGGATTTGCAGCTGCCCTCTGTCTTCTGCTTGGTTACTTTGGACTTAAACCATCGGAATTTTTTCAGAAGGATAAAGATTCAGCTGTTTCGTCTGTAACCCTGGAAAATATACCTGTCTATTCCGGTTCTCCTTATGTGGAGTTGAATGGGAATGTTCCTTATTTTGAAGAAAGTGAATATACCACAACACCATTTGAGTATTACAGTGAACTGGATTCTTTGGGAAGGTGCCAGGCGGCATATGCCAATATTTGTATGGAACTTATGCCAACAGAGGAACGGGGGCAGATTGGAAGTATCAAACCTTCCGGATGGCATACAGTAAAATATGACTGCGTGGATGGAAAATATCTCTACAATCGTTGTCATTTGATTGGATATCAGCTGGCAGGGGAAAATGCCAATGAATTAAATCTTATTACAGGAACCCGTTACATGAATGTGGAAGGAATGCTGCCTTTTGAAAATATGGTAGATGACTATGTGGAGGAAACCAAACATCATGTACTTTATCGTGTTACACCGATTTATGCAGGGGACAATCTGCTTGCAAGTGGTGTCCAGATGGAAGCCTGGTCAGTAGAGGATCAGGGAGAAGGCGTTTGTTTCAATGTTTATGTATACAATGTTCAACCGGAAATAGAAATTGACTATGCTACGGGAGATTCTTTTTATCCGTCAGGAGATTCATAGAGAAATTTGAAAAAAGAAAGTAGGAGCAACAACAAAACAGTTTTTAATCTTTGGTGTGTTGCTGGTAAAGAAGCAGTTGCAGATTTGTAGATTTTTTGCAGATTAGAAACTGCTTTTTTATTTTTCTTGACAGAACATGTGTTCTGGTATACAATAGATATAAGACATAATTCGTGTAAAGAGCAGGGCAAGCATAGGAAGGATGATTTCTATGATGCTAAAAGGAAAAAGAGTTTGTAAAAAAATTGGTATGTTTTTTTTAGTACTATTTTTATTTTTTCGGCAGTCTATGTTTCTGGCAGCAAAAGAACCAGAAAAGGCGGAAGAAGCAGAAAGAACAGAAATAGTAGAAGAAAAAAGAAAGACGGAACTGATAGGAAATTTGGAACAGGGGGGAATTTTGTTTCCTTATTATTCTAATTTGGATGAATTGGCAGAGGGGATAAGAGAAAAATTGGCTGCACCGGAGGAAAATTTTACGGTGTATGTACCTTATCTGCTGATTCAGAGTGCAGAATTTGATGGATTACTAAAACAACTTTTTCCTGGTGTTAGAGCAGGAAATTATTATAGTTCTACTGTTTATAGTATTTCCATTTCTTATTCTAATCAAAGTGATGTAGGGGAGGGGATTGCCAAGCTTAATATAGAAGTCAAACGTACAGACTCTAAGGAAGAACAGGAAGTGGTGCTCAAACTGGTAAAAGAAATTGCGAAAGAGATTGAGAAAAACGCCTCTGGTGATTATGAAAAGATTAAGATGGCTCATGATTTTCTGCTACAAAATGTAGCATATACAGCAGGATACGATGGAGCTTACAGTGCTTTGTGTTTGGGGAAAGCTGTTTGTAATGGCTATGCAGCGGCGTTTCAGCTTATAATGGAAGAATTAGGGATTCCCTGCATGATGGTATGCAGTAATGAAATCAACCATGTATGGAATTGCGTTTATTTAGAAGGTGCTTGGTATAATATAGATGTAACATGGGATGATTCGGCCAGGGAAAAAGGAACGAAATCCTACAGATATTTTTTAAAGTCACAGGAAGATTTTTATGGACATGGAGATGTTGCATTTTCTACGGCAATGAAATCTTTTGTGCAAAACACAGCATTAACTGAGAGAGAAAATGGTTGGAAACTAAAAGGAAATCAGAGATATTACTATATGGATGGTACATTAGTAACAGGCTGGCTCTTGGAACAGGATAACTGGTATTATTTTAATGAAGATGGGGTAATGCAGACTGGCTGGATAAAGAGTGCCGGAAAGTGGTATTATCTGGATGATACAGGAGCTATGGTTTAAAAGAATGTAAGGGATTTTTTTGAAATATCATTTGTAGGTTTACTTGACAAATAAATGAAAGAAATGTACCATCGTGTGTATAATGTGATATCAGGGTGTTATATCTTTTGTATCCGATATTATCATAATATATATTTAAGGATCGATTTGATAAAAGGAGAATAGATAGAATGACAAAAGAACAATGGAAGTCCTTATTAGAAAATGGACCGGTTTATTTAGATGGTGCAACAGGAACCAATTTAATGAAAGCAGGAATGCCGGTAGGAGCCTGTCCGGAACAATGGATTTTAGAACATAGAGAAGTAATGCTTGAATTACAAAAAAGCTATATTGCAGCAGGAACCCATATCCTATATGCTCCAACCTTTGGAGCCAATCGTATTAAGTTGGCTGAATATGGTCTGGAAAGTCAAATTCAGAACATGAATCATGAATTAGTGGCGATTTCGAAAGAAGCTGCGGAAGGAAAAGGATACGTGGCAGGTAATTTGACCATGACCGGAAAGCAGTTATATCCTATGGGTACTATGACTTTTGAAGAATTGGTGGATGTATATAAGGAACAGGTAAGATATCTGGAAGCGGCAGGTGTTGACTTGTTTGTAGTTGAAACCATGATGAGTCTTCAGGAGACCAGGGCATGTGTCATCGCAATCAAAGAAGTGAGTGAGCTTCCGGTTATGGTAACCATGTCATACAATGAAGATGGAAGAACTTTATATGGAACAGACCCTGTTACTGCTATAGTTGCATTGCAAAGTTTAGGAGCAGATGCAGTGGGTGTGAACTGTTCGGCTGGTCCGGAAGAAATGATACCATTGGTAAAGGCTATGAAAGAATATGCAAATGTGCCGATTATAGCAAAACCCAATGCAGGAATTCCAGTGTTGCAAGATGGAAAAACGATTTACCCTATGGAAGCGGAAGAATTTGCAGAGTATGGAAAATTATTAATAGAAGCTGGTGCAGGAATTCTTGGGGGATGTTGCGGAACCACACCATTCCATATTCAAAAGTTAAAAGAGCAGACAAAGGACTTAACCGCACCAAAAATAAGCAAAGAAAAGAAACGTCTGTTGACCTCTGAAAGAAAAACAGTTGAGATTAAATTGGATGGACCTTTTATGGTAGTAGGAGAACGAATCAATCCTACAGGAAAAAAGAAACTACAAGAGGAATTAAAAGAAGGAAAACTGGAACTTGTACTTCAAATGGCAGAAGAACAAGAAGAAAATGGTGCTGATATCCTTGATATTAATATGGGAATGAATGGTATTAACGAAAAAGAAATGATGTTGAATGTAATAACAGAAGTTTCCAATGCAGTGAATCTTCCTTTGTGCATTGACTCAAGCCATGTTGATATCATTGAGGCAGCCTTAAGAATTTATCCCGGTCGTGCATTGATTAATTCTATTTCTTTGGAAAAAGGAAAGGTAGAGCAGTTGATTCCAATTGCGAAAAAGTACGGAGCCATGTTTGTTTTGCTACCGTTGTCTGACCAGGGACTTCCAAAAGATTTGGAAGAAAAGAAACAGATTATTCATACTATTATGGATGCAGCTTTAGAGGCAGGGATGAATAAGGAAGATATTGTTGTGGACGGTTTGGTTGCTACTGTGGGAGCGAATAAAAAAGCCGCTTTGGAATGTTTTGAAACCATTTCCTATTGCAAAGATACCCTTGGACTGGCTACCATTTGTGGACTTTCTAATATTTCCTTTGGTCTTCCACAACGTCCATATATTAATACAGCATTTTTGACTATGGCTATTGCTAAAGGATTGACTATGGCTATCGCAAATCCTTCCCAGGAATTATTGATGAATGTTGCCTTTGCATCGGATTTACTTTTAAATAAAGAAGAGGCAGATTTACGATATATTAATAAAGCCAATACAACAGCAGCAAGTGAAAAGACAGTGGAAGCTTCTACAACCGGCTCTGAAAAGAAAGAAGTATTTGAAGCGGTAGTAAAAGGAAATAAAAAAGTAATTCTTGATTTAGTGGAAAAAGAATTGAAACAGCAAAAACAACCAGAGGCTATTATGAATGAAGAGTTGATTCCTGCCATTAATCATGTAGGAGAACTTTTCAATCAACAGAAATACTTTCTGCCTCAGTTGATTGCCAGTGCTGAAACTATGAAAACAGCCATAGAATATCTGGAGCCATTATTACAAAAAAATGAGGATGTAAAAGAAAAAGCTACCGTAGTCATTGCTACCGTAGAGGGAGACATTCATGATATTGGAAAAAATTTGGTTGCCTTGATGTTGAAAAATTACGGATATAAAGTGATTGATTTAGGAAAAGATGTATCAAAAGAAGAAATCATTCACGCTGCCAAAGAACATCATGCAAGTGTAATTGGACTATCCGCACTTATGACAACTACTATGATGCGGATGAAAGAAGTAGTAGAGTATGCAAAACAGGAAAACGTGGATGCTAAAATAATGATAGGCGGGGCAGTTATTACACAAAGTTTTGCAGATGAAATTGGTGCAGATGGTTATTCCAAGGACGCACAGGAAGCAGTAGAAGTGGTGCAAAAACTATTAAATTAGAAGAAAAATGATTTAAAATCAAATTTCATAGTTTTACATTTAAAAGACGTAATATATGAAGAGGAAAATGAAAAATACGAAAGTCTATGGGAAATTTATGAAAATGTTTTGTGTTTTGATAGAAAACATGATATACTTGCGGTAGTTGTATGAATGCACTGGATTTTGTTGTGCAGGTTATTGTCTAAATTAAGGAGGATTGAGTATGTTTTTTGACAGAGTCAATTATAAAGAGCGAGGAAAAGAAATCGTCAAGGCGAATTTCTGGATTTTGGTTCTGGCCAGTTTTGTTGCAAATTTGCTGGGAGGTCAAAGCCATTTTAATTCCAGCGGAGGTGGAAGTGTTTCTACAGGTGGTTCTTCTGATAATATAGAAACTTATTACGATGTAGAAACCGGAGAAATTAATGAAACTGCAGTAGAAGCGCTGGTAGTTGCTCTTACCGCATTTACGATTGTATTTATAGTTATCTTGGCACTAGGAATTCTTTATAGTATATTTGTAGGCGGTATCATGCAGGTAGGTAAGAAAAAGATATTCCTGGAGAACGTAGAGCAACCTAACACGGATTTTGCATTGGTTTTCAGTGGATTTACCGGTGGAAAATATATGCAACGCGTAAAAGTTATGTTTGCTTATAATTTGCGTATCTGGTTGTGGACCTTATTGTTTATCATTCCTGGAGTCATTGCAGCATATAAATACTATCTGGTTCCATACATAGTAGCAGATAACCCTGATATTGATCCAAAGAGAGCATTGGAGCTGTCGAAAGAGATGACGGACGGACATAAGTTTGATATTTTTGTTATGGAATTATCTTTCTATGGATGGATGCTTTTATCCGGATGTTGTACCTGTGGTATTTTAGGTTTCTGGTTAAATCCATATATGGAATCTTCTTTTGCAGTTATGTATACAGAAATGAAGAATCATGCCATTACCAATGGAATTGCAACAGCAGATGAATTTGGAATGCCTGAAGTTGAAGTAATAGGCGGAAACAATAACTATAATGATTATAATCAATTTTAAGTTAAATAAGCGGAGACGGCACAGTTTCCGCTTATTTTCTCTATAAAGAGGTATGATATTTAACAAAAAAGAGTGTAAAGTGAAAGACAGAAAGATTTTTTTAGGTATGGAGATAAGATTGAAGATGGCGGAAATAGAATATATGTTTTTTGATTAATTTGAATAATATATTGACAAAAAAAATCCTTATTGATAGAATAGAAGTTGTGAAATTATATACGACAAGTAAAATAGAAAGGCGGTTTTCGGTATGAAACAAGTAATTCTTTCACTGTTAGTGGATAATACATCTGGTGTGTTGAGCCGAGTAGCCGGATTATTTAGTCGAAGAGGTTATAATATCGACAGTTTAACGGTAGGTGTTACTCAGGATCCTAAATATTCCAGAATGACGGTTGCCGTGAGCGGTGATGACCAGATTTTAGAACAAATCAGTAAACAGTTAAATAAATTAGAAGATGTGGTCGATATTATTGTCTTAGAAGAAGGAAAGTCTGTTTGCAGAGAATTAGTTTTAGTTAAAGTAAAAGCTAATAATAAACAAAAACAGGAAATCATTGCAATCGCAGATATTTTCAGAGCAAAGATTGTAGACGTAAGTGTAGATTCTCTTATGATTGAGTTAACCGGTAACATTAATAAAGTAGATGCGTTCATTACTTTATTAAAGGATTTTGAAATTAGTCAGTTGGTTCGTACAGGACTTACCGGATTAACCAGAGGAATTAATTAATTTTGATAGTAATCGCAGGGATTTTCCCACATTACCATAGCATGCTGTAAGCCATACAGCGAGTAATTTATACATACTAGGAGGAAAAAACAATGGCAAAGATTTTTTATCAAGAAGATTGTAACTTATCTTTATTAGATGGCAAGACCATCGCAGTGATTGGTTATGGTAGCCAAGGACATGCTCATGCATTAAATGCAAAAGAGTCAGGTGCTAATGTAATCATCGGTTTATACGAAGGAAGTAAGTCTTGGGCAAAAGCAGAAGCTCAGGGATTTGAAGTTTATACAGCAGCAGAAGCTGCAAAGAAGGCTGATATCATCATGATTCTTATCAATGATGAATTACAGGCTAAATTATACAAAGAATCTATCGAACCAAACTTAGAAGAAGGAAACATGCTTATGTTTGCTCATGGTTTCAACATTCACTTCGGACAAATCGTTCCACCTAAGAATGTTGACGTAACTATGGTTGCTCCTAAGGGACCTGGACACACTGTAAGAAGTGAATACCAGGCTGGTAAAGGTGTTCCTTCTTTAGTAGCAGTTCATCAGGATGCAACTGGTAAGGCTCAGGATATTGCTTTAGCATACGCTTTAGCAATCGGTGGAGCAAGAGCTGGTGTTCTTGAAACTACTTTCAGAACTGAAACTGAAACTGACCTTTTCGGTGAGCAGGCAGTTCTTTGTGGTGGTGTTTGTGCATTAATGCAGGCTGGTTTCGAAACATTAGTAGAAGCTGGATATGATGAAAGAAATGCATACTTCGAATGTATCCATGAAATGAAGTTAATTGTAGACTTAATTTACCAATCAGGTTTCGCAGGAATGAGATATTCTATTTCTAACACTGCTGAATATGGTGATTACATCACTGGACCTAAGATTATTACAGAAGATACTAAGAAAGCAATGAAGAAAGTATTACAAGACATCCAAGATGGTACTTTCGCAAAAGACTTCTTATTAGATATGTCTGAAGCTGGTGGACAGGCTCACTTCAAAGCAATGAGAAAGTTAGCTGCTGAACATCCATCAGAAGTTGTAGGAGCTGAAATCAGAAAGTTATACAGCTGGAATGGACAAGAAAAGTTAATCGATAACTAAGATAAAACATACACATAAAGGACGAAAGATAAATAGTTTGTTACTTGTGTGGGTTTTCATGAAAAACGGTGTAGCCTTTATGGGGTTACACCGTTTTTTTTGATATACAAGGAAATTTTTCGAATTTTCTGATAGATAAAATACGCT
Source organism: Lachnospiraceae bacterium (assembly GCA_017399685.1). GTDB lineage: Bacteria > Bacillota > Clostridia > Lachnospirales > Lachnospiraceae > RGIG1668. The sequence goes on along the minus strand of JAFQBM010000056.1, from coordinate 25,882 downwards.
CAGTAGTTATAACCTGATTGCAATACCTGTGATATATTTTGTTTTTAAAATATGCAGCATTTGTGATTGAATCCTTATGATGCTTTAGGTTATGCCCAAAGTGAATTTTAAAAACATCCTTGCTGCATAAGAAATAAGTTGGGTATCAGGGTAAATAAAACCAATGGAACGTTTTTCTAAAGGAGTTTTTAATTCTAGTTCTAAAACTTCACCATTTAGAAGCTCCTGCTCTACAAATTCCTTTACCACACAGGAAATTCCCATACCGATTTTAGCAAAGTCAATGAGCAAATCCATATTATTTACTTCTAAAATCTGCTTCGGATGAATGTTATGTTCTGTCAGGTAAGAGTCCACATGCATTCTGGTAATATTATTCTTTTCTAACATCATCACATTTCCTTTTTCCAATAAAGAAATGCCGGAAGGAGTGTTTTTTTCAGGAACAGTCTCTTCTGTAAGCATGGAGGTGATATTCCCGGAAAATAAAAATGGAAGGGAGTCCATAGGTGGATTCTCCTCATTTAGCAAGGATTCTAAATGAGTTAAATAGCCCTTTGTGGCAATAAAAGTATCCTGAATCGTCTGAATTTCATGATAAGTAAAACTTTTTTCGATATCCGTCTTGCAGATAAAACCAATATCTACCTTTTTATTCTGAAGTAACTGAATGGTCTGGTAGGTAGGATTACATTCAATGGTAATGTTAATTTGCGGATAATGCTCGATGAAATTTTTAATATAAGGCATCAAAATATAACGGCAAAGAGTACTGCTGACACCGATTCGCACCTGTCCCGTTTTTAAGTCCTGAGCCTGTTTTAAAGCATATTCCCCGGCTTCTATGGAAGAAAAAGCAGAATGAATATGATGGAACAAAAGCTCTCCTTCCTTTGTCAAAGAAACTCCTCTTGAAGTTCTTAAAAAAAGAGTACAATTCAGATTTGCCTCCAGTTTTGAGATATCTTTACTGATGGCAGGTTGGCTGATAAATAACTCCTTGGCTGCTTTTGTAATGTTTTTATTTTTAGCAACTGCATAAAATACACGATATAATGCTAAATTCTGATCCTGCATGGTATCCCTCCTACAACAACATAACCTAAAGTTATGATAAATATTCGTATTATGTATTTGCATTATATCACGACATATAGTAAAATGAAAAGACACATTGGAGAAAATCTGAACATGAAAGAAAAGAAAGGAAATATGCAGGTCTTCTAAAAAGATACCAGAATCACTTTTTAGAAAGAAAATCTGCAAAAGGTATGAAGTATGAGCAAAGTATTTAAGTTTCATAATGATGTAGATACAGACCAGATTATCGCATCTCAATACTTATTATTGCCAACCATTGATGATATGAAAGGATATGCCTTTGAATCATTAGATGGAGATTTTGCTAAAAATGTGGCAGAAGGAGATATTGTAGTTGCGGGAGAAAACTTTGGCTGTGGTTCTTCCAGAGAACAGGCACCAAGTGTGCTAAAAGCATTGGGAGTAAAGGCCGTTGTAGCGAAATCCTTTGCCAGAATTTTTTACCGTAATTCCATAAATATTGGATTACCTGTGATTGTTTGCAGAGAAATGTATGACGTGGCAGAAGCCGGAGATGAAGTAAATCTGGACCTTGCCGCAGGAACCATTGAAACCTCTAAGGGAACCTTAACTTGTACGAAATTACCACCATATATGCAGGGAATTTTGGATGCCGGTGGATTGATTGCATCTTTAAACAAGGAGGAAGACTAAAATGGGTATGACAATTGGAGAAAAGATTATAGCAAGGGCTGCCGGAGTAGAATCCGTAAAAGCCGGAGAAATACATACAGTAAATTTAGATTATATGATGAGTAATGATGGTACGACACATCTTACCGTAGATATGTTTCATAATAAATTGAAAAAACCAAGAATCGCAGATAAAGATAAATTGGTCTTTATCGTGGACCATAACATTCCGGCAGAAAATCCGAAGACTGCTGCTGCACACCGGAAAATGCGTGAATTTGCCAAAGAACATGGCATTAAGTTTTACGAAGGAAAAGGTGTCTGTCATCAGATTATGGTAGAAGATTTTGTAGAACCGGGACAACTTATCATGGGTGCAGACTCCCATACCTGTTCTTATGGTGCTTTAGGGGCTTTTGGTACAGGAATTGGTTGTACGGACTTTTTATATGGTATGGTAACAGGAAAGTCCTGGGTTATGGTGCCGGAAACCATTCGGTTTAATTTGACCGGAAAATTAAGAGAAGGGGTTTATCCTAGAGATTTAATTTTAACCATTATCGGTGATGTGGGTGCCAATGGATGTAACTATAAGGTAATGGAATTTGCCGGAGAAGGTGCTCATAATTTAAGCATCAACGACAGATTTGTACTATGTAATCTTGCAGTGGAAGCAGGAGCTAAGACCGGTATTGTGGAACCGGATGAAAAGGTAGTAGAATATGTGGAAAGCAGAGGAAGAAAAGCAGACAATTTATTTGTCAGCGACTCCGATGCAGTGTTTGAAAAAGTTTATGAATATGATTTAAGTAAAATTGAACCTGTAGTAGCAAGACCTGACTTCGTAGATGATGTGATTCCATTGTCAGAAGTAGGAGAAGTAAAAATTGATCAGGCATTCCTTGGTTCTTGTAACAATGGACGTATTGACGATTTAAGAGTGGCAGCAAACATCTTAAAAGGAAAGAAAGTACATAAAGATGTCCGCTTTATCATTGCACCAGCCTCTAATTCTGTATATTTACAGGCGGTGGAAGAAGGCTTGATGGAAATTTTCTTAGAATCCGGAGCCATGGTAATGAATGCCAACTGCAGTGTATGCTGGGGAAGCTGTCAGGGAGTCATCGGGGAAGGAGAAGTACTGATTTCTACCGGAACCCGTAACTTTAAAGGACGTGCAGGTCATAAGGATTCGAAGGTATACCTAGGCTCTGCGGCTACCGTAACAGCCTCTGCCATCGCAGGAAAAATCGTAGGAGCATAAGGATATCAAGGTCAAAAGGTCATATGTTGCATGACGGCATGAAACAATATGGCATAAGGCCCGGAAGGTATCAAAATTAAATTAGGAAGGACAAGAATCATGGAACAATTTACAGGAAAAGTATGGGTATTAGGGGATGACATTGATACAGATATCATCATACCTACAGAATACCTGGCATTAAAAACAGTAGATGATATGAAGCAATACGCATTTTCCCCATTAAGACCGGAACTTGCGGGATTGATTCAGGACGGAGACATTATTGTAGCTGGTAAGAATTTCGGTTGTGGTTCCTCTAGAGAGCAGGCACCGGAAATCATCAAACATTTAAATATAAAGTGTGTCATTGCAAAATCCTTTGCAAGAATTTTCTTCCGTAACTCCATTAATAACGGACTGCTTTTAATTGAACATCCAACTTTATATGATGTAGTAAAAGAAGGAGATACCGTAAGCGTTGCATTAAATGATAAAATTACCCATAATGGAGTGGATTATAAGATAAATCCATTGCCGGATAATCTTATGGAAATCATCAATGCAGGTGGTCTGGTAAAAGCCATGCAAAAAAGAAATGGATTACGATAGGAAGGAAAACGGATATGGGAAATACATTAATTGAAAAGATTATTATGAAAAATACCCAAAAAGCCAACGTGGCACCTGGGGAAATCGTTACGGTAAATGTAGACAGAGTCATGATTCATGACATTTTCATTCCATTCGTAGCGGATAAATTTAAAGAAATGGGATTTACAAAACTTTGGGATTCCGATAAAGTAGTATTGATTTATGACCATCTGGTACCAACCAGTGCAGTAGAAGATGTCAGACATTTTCAAATTGGAGATGCCTTCGCGAAAGAACATAATTTAAAAAATTTCCATAAAGCAGACGGTATCTGTCACCAGTTAATGACAGAATGCGGTTATGCAAAACCGGGAGACATTGTATTTGGTACTGATTCCCACACTACAACCTATGGTTGTGTAGGATGTTTCTCTTCCGGAATCGGTTATACGGAGATGGCTTCTATTTTAGGTACCGGACAAATGTGGATTCGTGTACCGGAAACCATTAAGGTAAGAATTGATGGAAAACTTCCGGAGAATGTAACTTCCAAGGATGTGATTTTAAGATTAATCGGAGATTTGGGAGCGGATGGTGCTACCTATAAGGTATTGGAATTTAGTGGAAGTGCCATTGATGAAATGAGCGTTGCTTCCAGAATGACCATGTCTAACATGGCAATCGAAGCAGGAGCAAAAGCCGGATTATTTGCACCGGATGAAAAGACTTGCGAATATTCTAAGGTAAAAATGGAAGATGTAGCATGGTTAAAGGCAGATGAAGATGCTTCCTATGTAAGAGAAATGACTTATAAGGCAGAAGATTTTGTGCTGGTTTGTGCCTGCCCATCCCAGGTGGATAAAATAGAAGCAGTTTCGAATTTAAAAGATATTAAGATTGACCAGGTATTCATTGGTTCTTGTACCAATGGACGATTAGAAGATTTAAAGGCAGCCGCAGAAATTTTAAAAGGAAAGAAAGTTGCACCTTTCGTAAAATTAATCGTCACTCCTGCCAGCAGAAGTATCTATTTAGAAGCAGTAAAAGCAGGATACATCACCGATTTAGTGGAAGCAGGAGCCATGGTAACTCAGCCGGGGTGTGGACTTTGCTGTGGACGTGCCTGTGGAATCTTAACTGACGGGGAAAGAGTTGTAGCTACCAACAACCGAAACTTCTTAGGAAGAATGGGAACTTCCAAAGTAGAAATTTTCTTAGCATCTCCGAAAACAGCCGCAGCCAGCGCCATCGCCGGCAAAATCGTAGAAGCGTAAGATATAACAGGTAACTGCGAAACAATCAAAAACGTATATTAAGTGATTCAAACAATCAAATACAGAAAGGAATAAAAATATGAAATGTAACATTGGTGTCATCAAAGGGGACGGAATCGGTCCGGAAATCGTAGATGAAGCAATTAAAGTATTAGATAAGGTTGCAGATAAGTTTGGTCATGAATTTTCTTACACCAGAATCCTTATGGGAGGAGAATCCATCGATGCCACAGGCGAACCTTTAACAAAAGAAGCCATTGATACCGCACTTGCACAGGATGCGGTACTTATGGGCTCCATCGGAGGAAATACCAGTACATCACCTTGGTATCAGTTACCACCGAACAAAAGACCGGAAGCAGGACTTTTGGTTCTTAGAAAAGCGTTAAATTTATTTGCAAATTTAAGACCAGCGGTGTTATATGATGAATTAAAGGGTGCCTGCCCATTAAAAGAAGAAATTACCAAAGATGGTTTTGATATGATGATTATGCGTGAACTTACCGGCGGTCTTTACTTTGGAGAAAGAAAGACCGTAGAAGAAAATGGTGTGTTAAAAGCATATGACAGCTTAACTTATGATGAAAATGAAATTCGCAGAATTGCAGTTCGTGGTTTTGACATTGCCATGAAACGTAACAAAAAAGTGACAAGCGTAGATAAAGCCAATGTGTTGGATTCTTCCAGACTTTGGAGAAAAGTAGTAGAAGAAGTTGCCAAAGATTATCCTGAAGTAACTTACGAACATATGCTGGTAGATAACTGTGCCATGCAGTTAGTAAAAAATCCGGCACAATTTGATGTTATTTTAACAGAAAACATGTTTGGAGATATTTTATCCGATGAAGCTTCTATGGTAACCGGTTCCATCGGAATGTTATCTTCCGCTTCCTTAAACGATACAAAATTCGGTTTATATGAACCAAGCCACGGTTCCGCACCGGATATCGCAGGACAGGATATCGCAAATCCGATTGCCACTATTTTATCTGCAGCCATGATGCTTCGTTATTCCTTTGATTTGGATGAAGAAGCGGTTGCCATTGAAAATGCAGTAAAACAGGTATTGAAAGAAGGATACCGTACCGTAGATATTATGTCAGAAGGTAAGACCAAGGTGGGCTGTAAGGCTATGGGAGACTTGCTGGCAGAACGCATTTAATGCAGGTAATTGCGAAACTACCAAAACTTATATTAGGTGATTCAAACGAAACAAATACATAAGCAGGTGCTTGGGCGGCCGTCGGTACTTAATGAGCGGCTTGCCGCGAATTTAGTACCGCTACGAGCCGAACGCAGCGAAAGCGAGCCTGCGATGTTTTGATTCTTTTGAATCACTAAAATAAAATAGTATAGCTTCGCAATTACCTTGAATTTAATGATAGAAAAGGAGAATTCACATGAAAAAAAGTGATGCAGTAACAAAAGGAGTACAACAGGCTCCACACAGAAGTTTATTTAATGCATTAGGACTTACAAAAGAAGAAATGGAACGTCCATTGGTAGGTATCGTTAGTTCTTATAATGAAATCGTACCAGGACATATGAATATTGATAAAATTGTAAATGCCGTTAAAATGGGCGTTGCCATGGCAGGAGGAACACCAATCGTATTTCCAGCCATTGCAGTTTGTGATGGTATTGCCATGGGACATGTGGGAATGAAATATTCTCTTGTAACCAGAGATTTGATTGCAGATTCTACCGAATGTATGGCTCTTGCACATCAGTTTGATGCTTTGGTTATGGTTCCAAACTGTGATAAAAACGTACCAGGACTTTTAATGGCAGCAGCAAGAGTAAACGTACCAACTGTTTTTGTAAGCGGTGGTCCAATGTTAGCCGGTAAGGTAAAAGGATGTAAGACTTCTTTATCCAGTATGTTTGAAGCTGTTGGTTCTTATGCAGCAGGTACCATGACCATGGAAGATTTGGAAGAATTTGAAGCTAAGGCTTGCCCAACTTGCGGTTCTTGTTCCGGTATGTATACTGCCAACAGTATGAACTGTTTAACAGAAGCCTTAGGAATGGGATTAAGAGGAAACGGAACCATTCCGGCAGTTTACTCTGACAGAATTAAGTTAGCAAAACATGCCGGTATGAAGGTAATGGAATTGTTAGAAAAGAACATTCGTCCAAGAGATATTATGACAAAAGAAGCCTTTGAAAATGCTTTAACCGTAGATATGGCACTTGGATGTTCTACCAACAGTATGCTTCATTTACCAGCCATTGCTCATGAATGTGGCATTGACATTAATCTGGAAATGGCAAATGAAATCAGCGCAAGAACACCAAATCTTTGTCATTTAGCACCAGCAGGACACACTTACATCGAAGAATTAAATGAAGCCGGTGGCGTGTATGCGGTTATGAATGAATTAAACAAGAAAGGTTTATTACATACAGATTTAATGACTGCTACTGCAAAGACGGTAGGAGAAAATATTGAGGGCTGTGTAAATAAAGATGAAAATGTGATTCGTCCAATTGAAAATCCATACAGCGAAGTAGGTGGAATTGCAGTATTAAAGGGTAATTTAGCACCAGATACCGCAGTGGTAAAACGTTCTGCAGTAGTTCCGGAAATGTTAGTACATGAAGGTCCTGCCAGAGTATTTGACTGCGAAGAAGATGCTATCGCAGCCATTAAGGGTGGTAAGATTGTAGCAGGAGACGTTGTGGTAATTCGTTATGAAGGCCCAAAGGGCGGACCTGGTATGAGAGAAATGTTAAATCCGACTTCTGCTATTGCAGGTATGGGCTTAGGCTCCAGCGTTGCCTTGATTACAGATGGACGTTTTTCCGGAGCTTCCAGAGGAGCTTCTATCGGTCACGTTTCACCGGAAGCTGCAGTAGGTGGTCCGATTGCCTTAGTAGAAGAAGGAGATATTATTAAGATTGATATCAATGCAAATACATTGGATATGGATGTTTCGGATGAAGAATTAGAAAGAAGAAGAGCAAACTGGAAGCCAAGAGAACCAAAGATTACCACCGGTTATTTGGCACGTTATGCTTCTTTGGTAACATCCGGAAACAAGGGTGCAATCTTAGAACATAAATAAGGACTGTTTCAGTAGTAAACAAGTTGTTTTAAGAGGAAGGAAAATGACGGAACCTGACAGTAAACGTCAGGTTCTGTATGAACCGTAACAAAATTACAGTTAGAGTAGGAGACAAATAGTATGAGAGAAATTACAGGCGCAGAGATTGTAATTGAATGTTTGAAAGAACAGGGTGTAGACACTGTATTTGGATATCCGGGAGGAACCATTTTAAATGTTTATGATGAATTATACAAACATTCTGATGAAATTACACATATTTTAACTTCCCATGAACAGGGAGCATCCCATGCAGCAGATGGTTATGCAAGAGCAACAGGAAAAGTTGGTGTTTGTTTTGCAACATCAGGTCCTGGTGCTACCAACCTTGTAACAGGTATTGCAACTGCATATATGGATTCCATTCCTGTGGTTGCCATTACAGCCAATGTTGGTGTTCCTCTTTTAGGAAAAGATAGTTTCCAGGAAATCGACATTGCCGGTGTGACCATGCCAATTACCAAGCATAGTTTCATTGTAAAGAATGTAGATGATTTAGCAGATACCATCCGCAGAGCATTTAAGATTGCCCAGACCGGAAGACCAGGTCCTGTTTTAGTGGATATTACAAAAGATGTTACTGCAAACAAAGCAATGTATGAACCAAAGGCAAAAACAGAAATCGCTCCAAAGGTAGACACCATCCGCAATGAAGATATTGAAACAGCAGTTAAGATGATTAAGGAAGCAAAGAAGCCATTTATTTTGGTAGGTGGCGGTGCAGTTATGTCAGGCTGCTATAAAGAAGTTAGAAAATTTGTAGAAAAAATGAATGCACCGGTTTGTGATACCTTAATGGGTAAAGGTGCCATCGAAGGAACTAATCCATTGTATACCGGTATGATTGGTATGCATGGAACCAAGACATCGAATTTTGGTGTAACCCAATGTGATTTATTGGTAGTCATTGGTGCAAGATTTTCTGACCGTGTAACAGGTAATGCCAAGAAGTTCGCAAGAGATGCCAAGATTTTACACATTGATATTGATGCAGCGGAAATCAATAAAAACGTACGTGCAGATGCAAGTGTCATTGGAGATGCAAAGGAAATCTTAATCCGATTAAACGATAAGTTAGACCAGATGGATCACAGCGAATGGATTCAGACCATAAATGAGTTAATGGAGAAGTATCCATTGGCTTATGATAAGAGCAGATTATCCGGTCCACAGATTATCGAAAAGGTATATGAACTTACTGATGGTGATGCTATTATTAGTACAGAAGTAGGACAGCATCAGATGTGGGCAGCACAGTTCTATAAATACAAAGAACCTAGACAATTACTGACTTCCGGTGGTCTTGGAACTATGGGATACGGTCTTGGTGCTTCTCTTGGAGCAAAACTTGCAAGAAAAGATAAGGTAGTTGTAAACATCGCCGGGGATGGATGTTTCCGTATGAATATGAACGAAATCGCAACGGCAGCAAGATACAACATTCCAATCATCCAGGTTGTTATCAACAATCACGTGCTAGGTATGGTTCGTCAATGGCAAACCTTATTCTATAATGAAAGATATTCGAATACTATTTTAAATGATAATGTAAACTTCGAAATGCTTGCGAAAGCAATGGGTGCAGAAGGAAAGACTGTTACTACCATTGAAGAATTTGAAGCAGCATTCAAAGAAGCGTTAGAATTAGGAAGACCAGTGGTAATCGATTGTCAAATCGACAAAGATGATAAGGTATGGCCTATGGTACCAGCAGGTGCAGCGATTTCAGATGCGTTCTCTGGGGAAGACTTAAAAAATAAAAAATAAGAAAAAAGACAAAGTTATTGACGAAAAAGCTAAAAGAGAGTTAAGATGATATAGGGTGAAAAAGTCGTATGTTTCATGTTTATATGAAATGTATGACTTTGCACCGGAAAACATGAGAAACAAGTCCAAAAGGACGGATTTCAAATGCTTTAGAGTTGCAGAAAGCCTTAAGGCACAAGCGACTCGTTTACTTACATAAAAATTAAATTTTCGGAGGGAAAAAAAGTGGCAAGAGTTTACAATTTTTCAGCAGGTCCTTCAGTATTACCTGAAGAAGTATTAAAAGAAGTAGCAGATGAAATGTTAGATTATAACGGAACCGGAATGTCGGTAATGGAAATGAGTCATCGTTCTAAAGCGTATGAAGAAATCATTCAAACAGCAGAAAAAGACTTACGTGAATTAATGAACATTCCGGATAATTATAAAGTATTATTTTTACAAGGTGGTGCAAGCCAGCAATTTGCTATGGTTCCAATGAACTTCATGAAGAATAAAGTAGCAGATTACATCGTAACCGGACAATGGGCAAAGAAAGCATTCCAGGAAGCTCAGATTTACGGAAAAGCAAATAAGATTGCTTCTTCAGAAGATAAGACTTTCTCATATATTCCGGATTGTTCTGATTTACCAATTTCTGAAGATGCAGATTATGTACACATCTGCCATAACAATACTATTTACGGAACAAAGTTCAATGAACTTCCAAACACAAAGGGAAAAGATTTGATTGCAGATATGTCTTCTGACATTTTATCAGAACCAGTGGATGTAAGCAAATATGCTATGATTTACTTTGGTGTACAAAAGAACGTTGGTCCTGCCGGTGTTGTAGTTGCAATCATTCGTGAAGATTTAATCACAGATGATGTATTAGAAGGAACTCCTACAATGCTTAAGTATAAGACTCATGCAGATGCAGATTCTTTATATAATACTCCACCTGCATTCGGTATCTATGTATGTGGTAAGGTGTTTAAATGGGTAAAGGCTCAAGGTGGTTTAGCTGCCATGAAAGAAAGAAATGAAAAGAAAGCAGCTATTCTTTATGATTTCTTAGATTCCAGCAAGTTATTCAAAGGAACTGTAGAAAAGAAAGACCGTTCGTTAATGAATGTACCTTTCGTAACCGGTAACGAAGAATTAGATGCTAAATTTGTAAAAGAAGCAAAGGCAGCAGGATTCGAAAACTTAAAGGGACACAGAAGTGTTGGCGGTATGAGAGCAAGTATTTACAATGCAATGCCAATGGAAGGTGTTGAAAAGTTAGTAGAATTTATGAAGAAGTTCGAAGCAGAAAACGCATAACAAGAAAGTGTAAATGTAAAAAAGGAGAACAGTCATGACAAAGATTCATTGTCTTAACCCAATCGCTGAAGTAGGTATGAAGAATTTTGGCGAAGGATATGAAAAAGTAGAAAATTTAGCAGATGCAGAGGCAGTATTAGTTCGTAGTGCTGCCATGCATGATTTGGAATTATCAGAACAATTACTTGCAATTGCAAGAGCAGGTGCAGGTGTAAACAACATTCCATTAGAGAAATGTGCTGAAAAAGGTATTGTTGTATTCAATACTCCAGGTGCAAATGCAAATGGTGTAAAGGAACTTGTAATTGCCGGTTTATTAATGGCTTCCAGAGATTTAACAGGTGGATATAACTGGGTAAAAGAAAATGCTGGCGATCCTGATATTGCAAAGGCAGTAGAAAAGAATAAGTCTAAATTCGCTGGTGGAGAAATCCAGGGAAAGAAATTAGGTGTCATCGGTTTAGGTGCCATTGGTGTTTTAGTTGCTAACGCAGCAGCAAAATTAGGCATGGAAGTATTAGGTTATGACCCATATGTATCCGTAGATGCAGCTTGGAAATTATCGAAAGATATCAAGCACATCACTAACGTAGAAGATATCTACAGAGAAGCAGATTATATCACTATGCATGTACCTCTATTAGATTCTACTAAGGAAATGATTTGCAAGAAATCTATGGATATGATGAAGGATGGAATTAAGATTTTAAACTTCTCAAGAGATGCTCTTGTAAATGATGCAGATATGAAAGAAGCATTAGCAAGCGGAAAAGTTTCTGTTTATGTAACAGATTTCCCAAATGCTGCCATTGCAGGAACAGATAAAGTAGTTACGTTACCTCACTTAGGTGCATCTACTGCAGAATCTGAAGATAACTGTGCAGTTATGGCAGTAAAGGAAATCGTAGATTACATTGAAAATGGTAACATTAAGAACTCTGTGAATTACCCTGCATGTGATATGGGTATTTGCCAAAACGTTGCCCGTGTTACTATCAACCATAGAAACATTCCTAATATCATTTCACAGTTTACAAGTATTATTTCTTCAAAGGGAATTAATATTTCTGATATGATGAATAAGTCAAAAGGCGAATATGCATATTCTATTTTGGATATGAACAGTGCAGCTACGGATGAAATTGTAGCAGCATTAGAAAAAATTGACGGTGTGTTAAAAGTACGTGTCGTAAAATAATGAGATGGTTCATAGGTCAATAGGTAGCTTGTAGAAGGGTGATATTAAAATGTGACACCAGACACTTAGAGTCGGATTACAAGATATGTGACGAATCATCGGGACAGTATAAAAAAGCGAGAGATGAATGAAGAATTCATTTTTCGCTTTTTTTATGGAATTATCAAAATATTATGAAAATTCTTTACTTTTGACGAAAATAATTGTAAAATATTAATAATAATATAAAATTATTCACGGATGAATCGCAAAATAGTACCTATGCAAATTTTGGATAGGTCGTGAATCATTGAGGATGAAAAATAAGCTCGAAGCAATGTTAGGGGTGACAAGATATGGATGGACATCATGTATTCGAACTGACGGAGAAGATATGGAAAGATTTAGGAAAGAAGAGGGAGAATTATATATACATATCCCATTATAATTCATTTGATATGAATTCGGAAATTGTGAAAGCAGTGCAGAAGAAATGGAAGAGAACGTCATTTTATTTTTATGAGTTTCGAGGCAGCAGAATGAGTGTTGCTTATGCTCCGTTCTTTGACTGGATTCAGGAAAGATGCAATGAAGAGAATCTTTCTTACGAGGATTTAATGGAGATATGTCAGATTTATCCTATGCATCGGGATGTTTTGTTATCATATTTTAAGACTGGAAAGGCAAAACGAACCGATGAGGTAATTATTGGGGAAGTAAGAAATGAAGAAGAGGAAATGTTAACTTCTATTGTTCGGATGATAGGATATTTTGCGGAGAAAAAGCCGATTATTTTTATCCTGCATAAATTACATGTAGCCGGCAGTTCTGCTTTAAAAGTAATTCTTCGTTTAATTAAGAAATCAACGAAAAATATAGGAATGCTGTTGACATATAATGACTATTACAGTCCTATGGAATATTGTGAGAAAATTTTAAAAGAGTTAAATCAAATTTGTACAGTAAAAGATAAATTAATTGACTGGCGTGGGGATGAAGTGCTGGAAGCTGAAACTACGACCTTTCATTTTCATTTGCATCATATGGATAGCTACATGAAAAAGATTTCCAATATGATTGAAACTCTTGCAATGGAACAGGCGCGTTACTACTTATCCATTTTGTATCATAAATTCGAAGTGGAAGAGTTAAGTGTAACTCCGGCTAAGAAGTTTAAGATACTGGAATCCTACGCCCGGGTTTGTGTATATCAGGGAGATATTGCTAATGCACTTTTAATCTGTGATGCAATGAAGAAGATTGCAGATCAGGTTTCGGATAATGATAGTAACAAGATATATTATATGTATTTGTACTACATGATTATGACTTTTGTGGAAATTTACAATGACCAGTCGAAACTTGCACAAAAGACAGCCAGGGAGTGTCAGAAATTAGGAGAAGGACTGCAGGATGACTTTTTGCTGTTCCGCGCAGAGTTATTAGAACATATGTCACGATATAATGGTTGGGAAAATATCTGGCTATGTGAAGACGGTGGTGAGGAACTTGAGAAGTTAGTAGAAAAATGTAAGAAATATGGGTATTATAATCATTTGGCACATATTTATGTTTATGCCTATGATAATAATAAAGATTTATATTACAAGGTAGAAGGTTTAGAAGCAAGGCTGAAATATCAAAAGAAAGGCTGGAAGATTGCCGAACAGCTGGAAAACAAACATTTTTTAATTGCTGCATACCGGAAAGCATTGATGATTGCATCTTCCAATGGATATTTTGATGTGTCAGATTATTTTTATATTTTTAAAGAAAAACCGGTGATACGTATGACCTTCGATTTGTTTGAAGAAGGTAATATGTATAATGGTCTTGGATATAATTGTTGTGCCAGGGAAATGCATGAGCAGGCACATGAGTTCTTTTGCAAAGGTCTTATGATATTCTATCAGTTGGAAAGTTATGAGTATATTTCAGAAACCCTCTATAATATGTCCATTAATGCGATTCTGGCTGGGGATTATGTGAATGCAGACAAGTTTGTTTCTTATTGCATGAAACTTCTTACGGTATTAAAGAAAGACAGCATGCGGGTTTGCCATATATCGAAACTATATGGATTAAAGGCGCTTTGTTCCTATCGGTTGAATGTTATGTATAATTGTAAGAGTAACGTGAAAAATGCTCAACAATTTTTAGACTATATTATTCACGGGGAAGCCAAGAATAAGATGTATTATTATTGGGATGATGATGTGTTTTTGTATTTCTTTAACCGTGGTTTGATTTTGATGTCGGAAGGAAAATATGAAGATGCCATGGAAAACTTTATATCAGCGGAACTTCCCGTAGAACGTTCCACTGGCGGAGCATTCTTTAATTACGTACAGTTCTGTGTTGAAAAAGCGAAATGTCATGGGTTATTAGGGGAAGAAAAAAAGGCTATGGCAGTACTGCAACAGGCTTTGGAATACTGTGATGAAAAGAAGTATGAAAAGCAAAAAGAAATCGTGTTATATGCTATGAAACACATGAAATACCATATCGAAAGCGTTGATTTGCCTGTAGTATCGGTTGATTTGGATGAGTTGATTGCATCGGCACATATTTTTGCCATGAAGAAAGAACTGGAGGAAACAAGAGAAAATCTTGGATTTCTTACAATCTGGCAGAAGATGGTGAATGCTCAGAATCATGATGTAGATAATCTGATTGAAAGTAGTATTCTGAATTTTAAGAATAGCTTTTATGTGGACCATATGTTGTTTCTTCGATATGAAGGTGGAAAACCTGTGATTCGGTACAATGACACGGAATGTGCTTTGGAAGAGGAACGGTTGATTCAAAAAATAGTCCGCTATTTTGAAAAAAATAAATCTTCTTTTGTTACTACAAAGCTGGACAAGAATTATTATGGCTATAATGATATTATATCGATTTTCGATAGAAATAAGATTTGTACTTTTATGGCAGTACCATTGTTTGTAAATGAAAAGCTGGATAGTATTTTTATTTCTTATGTTATGATGAAAGACAACTGGTACACCCAGACCAATAAGTTTGTCCTTGCCAATATCAGTCTGGATTATTTCGAATTTTTATTCCGACATTTTCTGGATGCAATAGAACATTTGGAAGATAAATCGAAAGTAGAGAAGATGAACCGGAAATTATCCCGGATGAATGAGCGATTAAAGAATATTGCAGTATCGGATCGTTTGACAGGTTTATATAACAGACAGGGTTTTGCTGAAAAAATTGAAGAACTATCCGAACAGCTGGATGAAAAAGAGCAGATTGCCATTTTCTATGCGGATTTAGATAACTTTAAATATTACAATGATAATTATGGACATGACATTGGTGACTTGATTTTAGTGAAGTTTTCTAATATCTTAAAAGAGTTAGCTTCGGAACAAGGATTTGCGGTTCGGTATGGTGGGGATGAATTTGTAATGATATTACGAAGTGGTGAAAAGGAAAAAATCCGTGCAACGGCAGAATGTATCTATGAATCCATTCGAAACTGCAATTACTTCCTGGATGATATCAGTGTCAAGATAGGAGAAAAAGTGACCGTAGACCCTGATTATTATGTTTCCTGCTCCGTAGGAATTGCTACGGTAGGTGCGATAGATATGAAAGATGGCATTGACGAAACCATGAAGAAAGCGGACGAAACGCTATATTATATCAAACGAACCTGTAAACACCGGTTTGAGCTGTGGGATGATGTGAGGGATTTGATTTAAATAGTGGATAAAATGACTTTTAAATATTAGCAAACAAAAGATAGAAAGAACAATGTTGATAATAATAAAAATCTTTCGTTAAAGAAATATGAAGGCAGGTGGGAGCTACTTATGAAAAGAGGAACAAAATATGTTATCATTGCTTGTTTATTATCTCCTATTTTGTTGTGGTTATTTGAGATGGTGGTTATATTATCGATTATTATTTTTTTATTATCATTATCAGGCGGAATGAATTTGGATGAGGTTATCAGTGTTGTTGCGGGGTATTGGGAAAGTTGCTTTGTTTTAGGGATGCTCGCTTTGTTTTTTATTGTTATAAAAGAAGTCCAGTTTAACAAATTAGAATTGGCAGCCGAAAAAACAGCCACAAAGTATATGGAAGAAAAATATGGGAAAGTATTGACTTGTTCCCGTGTAAGACATAGGAAAAAAAGAATTTTATTTGGCGAAGATGGTTGGGATGTTTTGTTTGTTGATAAAAAAAGAAAGGTGTTTTATGTCAAAGTTCTTCAGGAAAAAGAAATTCCGAAAAATGTCATATATAGGATTAAACTTTTTCGGGATTTTAAGAATGTAAGTATGTATATTGAAAGTGAAAACTATTATGCTCATTATATGAAAGAAAAAATGGAGGAATGGTTTGACACACAATTACAGGTGTCGTGTTTGAAAGAATATATGGTGGAATGCTTTTTTGGGAATGAGTTTTCTTCTGATTGGTCACCGGATTATGACGCAATTTACATTTTGGAATTATTATCAAAGGAAAAGGAAGCAGTGATATTTTGTATACGCATACCCAAAAGGCAATACAAAGTTCTTGACAGCGCTCAGTTAGTAAAAGAATTAGATGAAACATTGAAATATGTTAGAAATGGCTTAGAGATACAAATATATATCTATGAAAATGCAGTTTATGACCGGTATAAAAATAATCTAAGTGGCAAACACAGTATTGGAACTGTAAGTTTATAGATGAAAGTGGCTTGTACATATGGGATTTAGGAATAGTTATCTTACAGTAAAGAAAATATATTTGGGCAAACTTACAGAAATGTAAGGACGCAAAACTTGAATTCTAAGGCAAAGAGAAAGAAAATGCTATGAAAGTTCGGTTGCAATGATGTGATATTGTTGCGACCGAATTTTTTTACAAGGAGAAAGTTTTAAGGGAGGAAAATCTATGGGATATAAATATCAAAAAATCACAAAAGAAGAGGAGGAAATAGTATGCTTTTTATAAATGAAAGATTAACACTTGAACAAAGAGAAGAGTTTAATTCATGGGGAATTATGCAGCCTATTTTTGGTTTTGGACATATTATTAGAGAGACACCAATGAGAAATCCATGGTATTGGACAGTTGACAAAGAAAGAGAAATTTATCTTTTAAAAACTTCATATGATGGAGATTATCCTGATGAACGTGTGTTTATTTTTATATGGAATAAAAAAGATTATAGAGTTCAGTTTTATCGTAGACTTGAAAAAGATGGTGTTGTTGTGTGGGAACTTCCGAAGAAATATTTAATCAATAGTATTTTTCCATACTGTGAGCAAGAACAATTTTTGGATGATTTGCGTGATGCGTTGACGGCATATGGTTTTGATGGTATGCCAGATGAATACAATAAAATTTGTAATACAAAATTTATGTTTTAGGAGATTAGCTTTAGATGGATACATAGAAATATCCGGAATGTTAAGTATTTTTGAAAAATCACGGATTCCTTCGTGTGTTACTGTATTGTTTTCATAGCAAGAAGAACTGCTTATGATGAGTTGACTAAGGATGATAAACCAATACATATTGGAATTTATTGGAGAAATGTATCATATTAGGTAAGTTTGAAATGATTTATCCGCCTTTTGGCGGGAAAGGAAAAGACATGGCTTTTATTAATGAGAAATTGACGAATGAACAAAAGGAAGAGTTTAACTCTTGGGGGATTATGCAACCGTATTTTGGATTTGGACGCATTATTGATGAGACACCAATGAGAAATCCATGGTATTGGACGGTTGATAAGGAGAGAAAAATGTATCTGTTAGATACCACATATGATAGAGAATATATAAATGAGTGTGTCTTTATTTTTATATGGAATGGAAAGGATTATCGAGTTCAGTTTTATTGTAGAACTGAGGCAAACAATACTGTTATATGGGAGCTTCCGAAGAAATATCTAATTGATACTGTATTTCCGTACTGTGAGGAAGAGCATTTTCTTGATGATTTGCGTGAGGCACTGAGGGTTTATGGTTATACAGGCAGACCAAATGAAAATTGTAATATAAAAATTATGTTTTAGGAGATTAATTAAGATGGATACATTTATTACTGCGGAAGAAGCAATGCTCTTGATGATTTTCGATATCTAGGACGTACGGAAACTTCTAAATTCTGTGATAGCAAAGAATTTAGAAATAAATTAATTGATTTGATTTGTTCAGAGAATAAGTAGTTAAATGAAAAAATATGTAGCGGGGAGTTGTAATAATGGCATATGTACTAAGAGAACGAAACGAAGCAGATAAAGAATATTTTTTGCAATGTGGTGTTGAAAGTCCATTTGGAGGAACACCGAGTTTTGGGAAATACATAGTGGAAAATGTAGAAGAAGATGTTAAAATGTTTTTGCTAGGTGGACAGGGAATTATGAAAGAAGATGGAACGGAATGGTCTGAAATGGCATGTTATTGTGCTATTATATGGAAAGGAAAAAAGTATACTGTAGAATTTTATAGTTATGAAAAATGGTTTGAGGAGTTAAATGGAAAAGATAAGTTTGAAAGTCTTTATAAAATAAAGTGTGTATGCACAGAGGAGGTTACTGATAACAATGAAAAGGAAGGAATTATAGAAATTATTAAAAGTTGTTTCACTACATATGATTTTAAGAGATATAAGTCATCCGTTTGTGAAAAGGTAGTATTTATGGATGAAAATGTGAAGTGGATATAGGTATACGTTTGAAAAGTAGTAAAGTTAAAGAGTGGATTGAAACAATGGATTAGAGGAGGGAAACATATGACATACAAATATCAAAAAATTACAGAAGAAGAGGAAGCAAGTTTAAGAGAAAAGTATGAAATTGCCGTAAATATTGCAGAAGTTATAAAGAATACATTTGAAGATCCAATGGGAAGAGGAATGAATCCTTTTACAAATGTAGATTTCTTTAAATTTAATGATAAGGTAGTGCAGGATGAAGAAAAAAAAGTCTGTCTTATGAAAAGTGGTTATTTTAGTAAAAATCCAGAGTATAGATGGGCAGCAGAGTGTACATTTGCATTATTTTTATTTATAGAAGAAAAGATAGTTATTGCGGAAATAAATGATTATGCTAAATGGGTAGAAATATATCAAATTTTTGTGCCAACTAGTTTAGCAGAAAAGGAAGACGAAATAAAAAAAATGATTGAAGATACATATATTATTTTAGTACATGGTGAAGAAGGTTCGGAGATGTCTATACGTAGATTTTATTATAATTTTTTTGAATATACCATTTATGATAAGGAGATGCGAATTGATTGAAAAAATATAAAAAAATAATTAAATATATAGAAAAAATAGGAACAATAATAAATCCAGGAAGAAGAATGTTGATAATAACAACAATTTAAAGTCGGAGACCGAAAAAACAGCCACAGAGTACATGGAAGAAAAATATGGAAAAGTATTGAAGTAACATCAAATACGATGTACGATGATATCAAGGATACCAAACGTATATTGATGCCCATGTTAAAAATGAGCAGACCGACTTATTATGTGGCAGATGATGACCAGGAAATTATTGTTAGGTTAATTGAAATACAAAAAAAGGAAAGTATATCATAAGCAGAACTTGCAGAAATGAAGGATAGAAAGAAATGAAAGATAGAAAGAAAACGCCTGCTGGATCGGAGAAGAAAAAGGAACACCCGATTTTACTTGCTGTGGTTTGTTTTGTTGTGGCAGTATTTTTTGGAGTAACAGGGATAGGTATCTGGGAAGACTTACCTGTTGTAGAAGGAATCTTTTTGGCTATAATAGTAATCGTTTTAGTTTTTTCCGGTGTAATCTTAATTTATGCAGAAATATGGAAGAAAAAAACTAAGACAGAGCTGTATATGCGTGAAAAAGCAACAAAAAGAAAATTGAGGGAACATTATTGCAAAGAACAGCAGAAATTACGAAGAAATAATGAAGATATGTTTCATACTGTTTATAGATACATGGTACGCAAGTGTTTCCCTGCGGCATTGGTTGTTTTTACTATTGTTTTGCTATTTTTAACTCTTTGGTTTGATTATTATGATTATGGACTGGAAAGTCACATTATTATGTACACTTTTATGGCGGTTGCCGGGATTTCTTTTGTCGTATATTGTGTTTATCTTTTTTCTGGAGGCTATGTAAAACAATTCAAAAAATGTATCTTTCAAGACGGTTATGATATGACAGAATTAAAATAGTGGAGATAGATGAAAAAGAACAAAATGGTGAATACAAAAATAATTAGATTTTCGTAAATTTCCTGATTTAGCAATATCGAAATGTTTTTTGAATGCATGTTATTTCGAAAAATAATTATAATTATCATAAATGATGCATAGAAAGAATATAATTCAAATATTGACAAAAAACGACTACTATATTATTGTCATATATATGAAAAAGAAAATGTATTTGGCAAACTTACAGAAATGTAAGGACGCAAAACTTGAATTCTAAGGCAGAAAAGTGCTATGAAAGTTCGGTTGCAATGATAATGGTATCATTGTGACCATTTTTATTTTAAGGGAGGAAAATCTATGGGATATAAATATCAAAAAATTACAAAAGAAGAGGAGGAGGGTTTGAGGAAAAAGTACGAAATTGCTGTAAAAATTGCTAAAATGCTAAAGAATGACTTTGAGAATCCGGAAGAGTTTTTATTTAATCCTTTTACCTTTGTTGGCTATTTTGAATTTAATGAATGGGTCGTACAAGATGATGAAAAAAAAGTTTGTTTAATGAAGTGTGGTTATCATGATAGCTGTCCGGAATATAAGTTTAGAGTAGAGTTTTTTCATGCATTGTTTTTGTTTATTGAAGAAGAGATAGTAGTAGTAGAAATGGGTGACTGGGGTGGCTGGATAGATATGGTTCAAATATTTGTACCTTCCAGTTTAGCAGAAAAGGAAGAAGAAATAAAAAAAGTAATAGAAGATATGTATACCGTCATGTTTTATGGAAAAAGGAAAGGAAATACATCAAGTAAAATGACATGGCATTATGAAGGATATAAAGGATATGTTTGTTATGATAAGATATAAGAAATAATAGAAAAATATACGGAAATACTTGAATACATAATAGGAGGAAATAGTATGCTTTTTATAAATGAAAGATTAACACTTGAACAAAGAGAAGAGTTTAATTCGTGGGGAATTATGCAACCATTTTTTGGTTTTGGACGTGTTATTAGTGAGGAACCGTTAAAACCACGATATTGGACTGTTGATAATGAAAGAGAAATTTATCTTTTAAACACTTCATATGATAGAGATTATCCTGATGAACATGTGTTTATTTTTATATGGAATAAAAAAGATTATAGAGTTCAATTCTATCGTAGAAATGAAAAAGATGGTGTTGTTGTGTGGGAACTTCCAAACAAATATTTAATAGACAGTGTTTTTCCGTACTGTGAGCAAGAACAATTTTTGGACGATTTGCGTGATGCGTTGACGGCATATGGTTTTGATGGTATGCCAGATGAATACAATAAAATTTGTAATACAAAATTTATGTTTTAGGAGATTAGATTTAGATGGATACATAGAAATATCCAGAGCGTTAAGTAGTTTTGGAAAATCGCGGATTCCTTCGTGTGTTACTGTATTGTTTTCATAGCAAGAAGAACTGCTTATGATGAGTTGACTAAGGATGATAAACTAATACATATTGGAATTTATTGGAGAAATGTATCATATTAGGTAAGTTTAAAATGATTTATTCGCCTTTTGGCGAGAAAGGAAAAGACATGGCTTTTATTAATGAGAAACTGACGAATGAACAAAAGGAAGAGTTTAACTCTTGGGGGATTATGCAACCACATTTTGGATTTGGACGCATTATTGATGAGACACCAAAGAGAAATCCATGGTATTGGACGGTTGATAAGGAGAGAAAAATGTATCTGTTAGATACCACATATGATAGAGAACATTCAAATGAGTGTGTCTTTATTTTTATATGGAATGGAAAGGATTATCGAGTTCAGTTTTATTGTAGAACTGAGGCAAACAATACTGTTATATGGGAACTTCCGAAGAAATATCTAATTGATACTGTGTTTCCGTATTGTGAGGAAGAACATTTTCTTGATGATTTGCGTGAGGCACTGAGGGTTTATGGTTATACAGGAAGACCAAATGAAAATTGTAATATAAAAATTATGTTTTAGGAGATTAGGTTTAGATGGATACATACATTACTGCTGAAGAAGTATGCTCTTGATGATTTTCGATATCTAGGATGTACAGAAGCTTATGAATTCTGTGATAGCAAGGAATTTAGAAATAAATTAATTGATTTGATTTGTTCAGAGAATAAGTAGTTAAATGAAAAAATATGTAGCGGGGATTTGAAATAATGGCATATGTACTAAGAGAACGAAACGAAGCAGATAAAGAATATTTTTTGCAATGTGGTGCTAAAAGTCCATTTTATAAAAATAGTCAAAGAATGCTTTATTACTTATTAAAGAAATACAAACACAAACCATATGTATACAATTCTTGCAATAAAGTTAAAACTAAGTTATGATATTAGTAACAATAGGAAAAAATAGAGTTTTTTAATATTAAAATTAAACAGGAAAGGGATGGTTTTTATGGCTATTGCAGTGCAAGAAGATTATAAAAGAACTTTGGCTGAACAGCAAAAAGAAGTTCGTAATCTTGTAATGGCAGGATTAGTAGAGATAAAAGAAGGAAAGACAAAAGATTTTAACGTTGTATGTGATAGATTGGAGAAGAAATATACAAATGAAGCAATATAAAATAAAAATCACCGAATTAACAGAGAAAGACTTGGAACGTGCAGGAGATTATATTGCTTATGAGTTGAAAAATCCAACTGCTGCAGTGAATACAGTTAGGGGAATAAGAAAGCAAATTAATTCGTTGACTAATTTCCGGAGAGAAATGAATTAGATGAAGATGAGGTGCTTGCCGAAGTAGGTGTCCGAAAAGATTACTATAAAAATTATAAAATTTATTATGTGATTGATGAGGATACCATTTACATAGTAAGAATTTTACATATGCTAGTTGATAGCCGAACTTGGTTATATCGCACATTTGGATTGTAAACAGGAATTTTGATATATTTTTGTTCGAAGAAGATAAAACCGCTATTTAGGAAAGTATTGAACTTGTGTGTGAAAAACAGGAGGAACAGACAGTGCTGAGGATTGCGGATTATTTGTGATATAGGATTGTGAAAATACAGAAGAAAAGAAAGGTTCACAAATCTAAATAATCAACTGTCCGTAAAGGAGTTTCTGATTGCAGTAAAGCAGTGTATAGTTCATGTGGATATCTACAAAAACTGCCTTTTGTATTATAGTTGTGTGTATGAGAGGAAAAATATATTTGGGCAAACTTACAGAAATGTAAGGACGCAAAACTTGAATTCTAAGGCAAAGAGAAAGAAAATGCTATGAAAGTTCGGTTGCAATGATGTGATATTGTTGCGACCGATTTTTTTTACAAAGAAAGGGGGAGTGAAGGGATGAAAAACACAAATCAAATCAAAAAAACAAAACAATCAAAAAAAAGCAAGGAAGAGAGTATTAAATTAATTATTGCTTCTTGTTTGTTTCCTTTTATAGTAATTTTCTTTTTTATAATAGTTGGAATACTGATTCTTATAATTAAGTCGATTGTTCAAAAGGGAATACCACATGAAGAAAAAGAATCAGTAGCTATCGAAACTGTAACTGAATATATCGAAGGCAAGTATGGGGATGTATTAACGTATTCTGTTGTACATGAAGGAAGAACTGGAATTTTTAATGCTGAAGTTTACAGAGATGTTAAATTTGTAAATGATGAGGGTATTATGTTTGATTTTAGGGTTTTTGAAGATTATGAAAACGAATGTATGTATATAGAAAATGAGACTTATTATTGTTATTACATAAAAGATAGAATGATGGAATGGATGGATTCTTATTTAAAAGAATCGAGCTTAGAGGACTATGTTTTGGAATACAATTTGGGAATGGAATTATCAACCGAATGGGAACTTGATTATAGTGCTGAGGAAATAGTAAATCAATTATCAAATAAAAAAGGGGCTATATGGTTTAAACTGTATATACCAGAAAGAGAACGCAATATTTGTGATAGTGGACAATTGATTCGGGAATTAAACGAATTAGTGCCATACCTTGATAAAGAGGTAGGCGTCTTTGTATATGTTTATGAAAATCAAGTGTATGATGAACATAAGGACGGATTACAAGATGAACATTATATTGATTCTATGAAGTTAGGAGAGGAAGAGAACAAAGAAGATTAAGAAAAGTAAGGGAGGAGCGTTTTATTGAAAAAGATATTAAAAAGAGCAATATTTCTAATGATGACAGTTGGACTGTTTGTAAGTATTTGCGGATGTGGAAATTTAAAATCGCCTGTACAGCAAGAAAAAGAAAATGAAGAAAAATGTCAGCTTACCTTAGAATTGTTGAAGGAAAAGTATGAGGAAGATTTTGAAATATTATCTTACTTTTATGATGGAGGATTTAATGCACTTTGCTATCCTGTAAATCACCCGGAAATGATTTTTGATGCTTATGTTCCGAATGGTAGAATTTCGGAAGATACATATGCAGAGGAAATATTAATTAGAACACTCCAGCAAAAATGTAATGAAGTGCTTGACGAACTCGGAATTGAATACTATTGTCAACCGTATATTTTTTATTATGAAAAATATATGGGAAGTGGGAAATTTGATATGGAGGGGAGTAAAGAATATATTGAAGAGTATTATTCTATTGATTTGGTGAGGGATATTAGAGAATCAGAAGTAATGATTGAAGTGTATATTAATATGGAGGACGTTTATAATATTGAGGAATTATATAATACAATTTATGATTTGGCTGGTGTTATGAGTATAAATACAGGTTCAGTTGCTTATGTATTCTCTACGGAGGATGAGATAGAGTATATACGAAGATATTTTGACAATGGAGTGTTAAATAGAGGTGGTGAGCCAGTGGATACTTTTTATGATGCTTATGCTGGAATAATAAACTATAAAGTTATTAATACTGAATACGATGATTTTAAAGAAAGGTTTGAAGAATATCAATTAAGAGCAAAGAAGGAAAAATGATTTATTCAGATGAACATATGTTAATAGTAACACAACGTGCATATTACAATTTTAGCAAGGAGTATATTAATGACTACAGAAGAAAGTATGAGAGAGAATAAAGTATGAAAAGCACAAACAAAAAAAAGGAAAAACTAAACAATCGAAGAAAAGTATGGAAGAAAGTATTATAATAATTATTGCTGCGTGTCTGTTTCCTTTTATAATAGTTTTCTTTTTGATAATAGCTGGAATGATATTTCTTATAATTATGTCACATATTCCTCAAAAGGGAATACCGCATGAACAAGAAGAACCTACAGCCATCGAAACTGCAACCCAATATATCGAAGAAAAATAAGGGGATGTATTAACGTATTCTAGTGTACATGAATGGAGTACAGGATTTTTTGGAGAGCCATACTGGGAAGTTGAGTTTGTAAATGAGGAAGATATGTCATTTCAAGTTAGAGTTTTTGAAGATTATGAAAATGAATGTATGTACATTGAACATGAGACCTATTATTGTTATTATATAAAAGATAGAATGATGGAATGGATGGATTCTTATTTGAAAGAGTCGAGTTTAGAAGAGTAT
>JAFQBM010000055.1 GCA_017399685.1 Lachnospiraceae bacterium | reverse complement strand
GTGGTAAAATAGGGACCTTTAGCTCAGTTGGGTAGATCAATCGGCTCATACCCGATCGGTCCGGGGTTCAAGTCCCTGAAGGTCCACTTTTCTTAGAAAAAATTTGGCCTAGTGGCTCAGTTGGTTAGAGCGCCGCCCTGTCACGGCGGAGGTCGAGGGTTCGAGTCCCTTCTGGGTCGTTTTACAATTTCATAGAATTGTATGTTGTAATTTGGGATCTTAGCTCAGCTGGGAGAGCATCTGCCTTACAAGCAGAGGGTCACAGGTTCGAGCCCTGTAGGTCCCATTAAGTCTATAAGACTTATGCCGGCGTGGCGGAACTGGCAGACGCGCAGGACTTAAAATCCTGTGGTGGCAACATCGTACCGGTTCGATTCCGGTCGCCGGCATTAAAAGAGATTAACTCATCAAGGGTTAATCTTTTTTTCTATATAAAAAATTATTGCCCTATGAAGCATAAGAAAATGCTTATTTGTAAGTGAACTGCATAAGGGATATAGCATGATTCAGGCTATATCGGTAAAATTATACTTAGCTGGATGCTGTAAAATCTGATAAGAATTCAAAATAATATCTATGAAAATAAGAAGAAATATGTTATTATAAGGTACATAGTTATAAAATAAATAAGAAAGAGGGTGTAAGCGGTGCAGGAGAATCAAATTCATAAAATGATAAATGAATTAATTCACAGAGGGCACGATTCAAGAAATAAGTTTCAATTTGTGAAACATTACAATGATTTTAGTATAAGTCCGGAATTTGTGGAAGATATCATTAAAGAATCTAATTTTATGTTTTTTTCTCATGAATTTTGCCTGGATACCATGCAGTCTGCTTATGAACCTTTTTTTGATTGGATAAAAATATTGATTGATTGTAGAGGAAATATGGAAGTTCGCGATTTTTTGAAGGAATGTGAAGTATATCCGTTACAATATGAAATTATCGAAAGTTTTTATTTTAGTGGTGAGTGTAAAAGAAAGGAAGATATTCTTTTGCATGAATTGAATTATGAAACGAATCGTATGATGGATAATATGGTTCGAATTTTCAAAAATATCTCTCAGAAGAAGCCTATTTTTATTCTGTTAAACAGAATTCATTATGCACATGCGTCTGCCTTAAAGTTTTTAATTTATATGATTAATGAGTTGACAGATAGTGATATTTATATATTGGGTATATATAATGGAGAACAAAGTGCAAATACATATTATTTAAAAGAATGGAAGAAATTTGTTGAATCAACGGAGAGCCGATGTAATGTGGTAACCTGGGTTTATCGTGAAAAAATACATGATGTAGTCAGGACAGATTTTATGCCAAAAGATGAAGAATTTGATGATTATTTAGTAAAAATAAATAATATGTTAGAACTTGGAGCCTATTCTCAAGCAGATTATTATCTTGGTTTTTTGCATCAAAAGCTAGAAGGTGAAGAAAGTAATTTTAGCCATGAAGTATGGAATAAAGTGAATTTATTATATATGCGTAATTTTATTTACTTGAATGATGTGAGTAATGCCCTTCATATTTCAAATGAGATTAAAGCAAGAATTCAACATAAAGAAGGGTACGAAGCTACATGCTTTATGGTAGAATATTATATTTGCATGACTGAAATTTTAAATCATAGGAATGAACTGGTGGGAAAATGTATCAAACATTGCCGGGAAATAGTAGAACAAAGTGGAGATGATAAATTAAAACTTCGCCTTTTGATTATGGAACACATTTTGGAATACGATGGTTTTAATTCTCAACAGGTAAGAAACTTTCAGGATGAATGCGATTTTATTTTTGTGGAATTATTGGAAAAATATAAGTTTATCAATCATTTGGCATATTATTATACCAATTGCCTGGGAAATAATTTAGAGTCCATACTAAAAGAAAATTCAAAGGAGAATGATGAGGAAATTTATGAACGAGGACTTGAAGTGGCTCGTAGCATCGGAAACGATAATTGTATTTTAGTTTTTTATAATACCAGAATTGTATTGGCTTCTTCCTTGGGTAAATTTTCGTATTCGGAAAAGTACTTTAAGCAAATCATACCATTGATTGAAAAATCAAACAGCAAAGGTGATTTGTGTAGAAATTTGAACGGATTAGGCTATGTTACTTGTGTAAATGGGACTTATCAAAAGTCTTATGATTATTACATTCAGGCATTACAGATTGAAAAAGAAATTGGCGATACAAAGCTAATTGCAGAAACATTGTATAATATGTGCATCACTTCTTTTCTTGCGAAAGATTATAAAAATACCATTCGTTATGTTGAGATGACAGTAGAAATTATTGAAGGAATGGGATATTATGCCTTTGTATGTAACATTTCAAAGGTTTATGCCCTTGCAGCTTTAGCAAATCATTATGATAATAATGAATACAGTTGTCATTTTTATCTAGATAAAATGAAAAGATTTATTGCACATTTATTGCGTTCTGATGATGAAACAAAGTGTAAGTTTTGGGATGACGATTTGATGCTATATTATTTACTTTGTGCATTGTTAGATAAAAAAGAAGGTAATTATGAAACTGCAGTTTCGAATTTTTTACTTTCAAAAGAGCATTTATTTAAAACTCCAGGCTTTTTCTTTTTTGGCTATCCTGTATTGGCAATAGAGTTAGCAGATTGCTATGAAAAGATGGGACTTAATCAGGAAGCAGAGCAAGTGTTAGTGGATGCTATTTCTGGACTTAAAAATGCTAATTATGTTTCAGAAATTCCAGATTTAGAAGCAAAAAAGAATAAGACGGTATATGAAAAAAGAGGGTATGATTTTGAAATTAGCAAAGAATTGGAAATGGAGATAAAAACTCTTACCAACGAAGCAGTAATGAAGCGGATTAACAAGGGACTTTTAAGCCACTCAGAATTTTTATCAGTATGGCAAAACGTAATTAATGATAAAAATACAGTGGATGAAGTTTATGAGAATGCTTATCCTGCGGCTTTGAATCATTTTGCAGCGGATCAGATGCTTATTTTTTCAAAACAAAATAAAAAACTATCCCTTTCCTGTTCATTTTATCAGGAAGAATTTAGTGAACGGGATTTACAGATAATAGAGAAATTTGCAAAACTGCATCCAAACGGTTTTGTAGCATCCAGAATGCACAAAGAATTTTATTTTTATAAAGAAGTGATTGAGATTTTTGGATTTGATGAGATTGTTTCTTTTATGATGGTTCCATATATTAAAGATAAAGTTGTGGCGGGAGTTGCAATTTTATATATTGTTATGAGGGAAGATTTCAGAAAGATTTCAAACTTGTTTGACAGTGAAGGTCTTGTTATGTTTAAGGTTGCTTATCGTCAGATGGTGGACTTAATTGAGAAAATTGACGCCAGTGCGACGATTAAAAAAATGAATGAAAGACTTCTTTCTGTAAATAAGCAATTAGAGGAAAGCGTAGTAAAAGATGCACTAACAGGGATATTTAATCGGGAAGGATATGCAAGAAAAGAACAAGAAATTGAAAATATGAAGGCCATAACGAATTGTGTTGTGTTATATTTTGATTTGGATAATTTTAAATTCTACAATGATTCTTTCGGTCATGATATTGGAGATTTAGTGTTGACAGAGTTAGCAGACATTTTAAAGCATTTAGCAAAGGAAGATGGAATTCCAATCCGGTATGGAGGGGACGAATTTCTTTTGATTGTGCCAGAGATATCTATAGAACAGGCAGAGGATATAGCAAAAGAGTTTTATGAAACATTAAAAGAAAAAGAGTATTTTATTCCTAAAATAGAAAAGAAGTTGCGAAGGTTTGTTCATATTCCGGAGGAAAAAAGAATATCAAGTTCTATTGGAATTGCAAGAACGGATTATTTGTCAGGGTGTAATCTTGAAGCAGCGATAAAACATGCAGATGCAGCACTGTATTGGGTAAAGAAAACTTCTAAGAAAACGTATAAAGTCTGGACAGAGGAAGATAAAACAGAGATTTAATGTGAAAGGACATAACAATTGGTTGTGTTCTTTCTTTCTATGAGGATACAAAAAGAAATGAGGATTTAGAATGATCATTATCGATAAATTGATAATATACATATTTTGCATTTTATTATCCATAAAGGAGTGTGGAGGAGACAATACTATTGTATTAGCGTTGGTGTTTTTGTCTTTAACTTCATTTTATATGGTGGCAAACAAGGATAAGATGAAAGATATTCTTATTATGATATATGTGCTGAGTTTTGTCATGTATCCTTCTGGATTCGTTTTTCTTCCGATGTTTTTATATGATTGGATGGAAGAGAAAAAAATATGGCAGTTGGTCTCATGTTTTTTTGTATGGATTTATCATATGGGACAGGTGCATTTTAGGATTGAATTTTTGGTATTAATTCCACTTACAGTATATTTGTTTTATAAAACAAAGGATTTAAAATTAAGTAAAGAACAAAAAATACTTTTACGAGACCAGGAAGTTGAAAAACAACTACTATTGAAAAAGAAAAATGAGTTATTATATAATCAGATGAAAAATCAGGTACATATGGCAATATTAACGGAACGGAATCGTATTGCGAGGGAAATTCATGACCATGTGGGACATATGATATCTTCTTGTATTTTACAAGTGGGTGCAATCACTACCATTGTAAAAAGGGAGGAAGAGAAGGCATTATTAGGGCAGCTAAAAACTACATTGGATGAAGCAATGAACCAGATACGTTCCAGTGTTCATAATATTTTTGATGAATCTGTTGATTTAGAGGCAGAACTTAAGAAAACCATAAAAATACTGGAAAAGTTTCATATAGACTTTTTGTATGATGTATCCGGCGAGATGGAAAAAGATATAAAATTTAGTATTCTGGCGGTGGTAAAGGAAGCCACCAATAATATTGTAAAGTATTCCAATGGAGATAAAGTGGTTTTGCAATTAAGGGAGCATCCTGCATTTTATCAGCTTCTTATTTCGGACAATGGTACGAATAAAAGCAGAAATGTAACTGGTATAGGGTTAAATAGTATGAGTGAAAGAATCGAGAAATTAAAAGGTATTTTTCGAATAAATAATGAATATGGATTTGAGATTTTCATATCGATTCCGAAAAAATCATAAAGCAGGACGGAAGTTAATTGAGAATATTATAGTTTCGCAATTGCCTAATAGAGAATTATAACTAAGAAAGGAACGATAGGGAAGAGATGAAAGTTGTAGTAATTGATGATGATAGCTTAGTGGCAATATCACTTAAAACCATATTGGAAGCCAGCGGAAAGATAGAAGTCACGGCAATAGGGAAAGACGGAAAAGAGGCACTTTCTTTGTATCAGAGGGAAAGACCGGATGTATTACTCATGGATATCAGAATGAAGGAAATGAGCGGAATTGAGGCAGGGAAAATGGTTCTTAAAGCCTTTCCTGAGGCGAAGATATTGTATTTAACTACTTTCCTGGATGATGAATATATTATTCAGGCATTAAACATAGGTGCTAAGGGTTATATTTTAAAACAGGATTTTGAAAGTATTGTGCCTGCCATGGATGCAGTTATGTTAGGACAAAGTGTGTTTGGAGGAGAAATTACTGAAAAGATTCCTCACCTGATGCAGAAAAAAGATGCTTTTGATTATGAAAAACATGGACTTACGGAAAAAGAAGTAAAGATTATCCAGGCTGTGGCAGAGGGATTAAATAATAAAGAAATTGCAGAAACCTTTGCGTTAAGCGAAGGTACTGTACGGAATTATTTGAGTTTGATTTTGGAAAAACTTGAACTAAGAGATCGAACCCAACTGGCAATTTATTATTATAAAAATATGTAATGATACATTTATGCAATGGTTTATAAAAATTTTTAAAAGAAAGGGTTTTATGAAAGGAATAAGAAGGTTTTGTATTGAGTAAGAAAAAAACTCTAACAGATAAAAATATTGGTATTTGTGAGTGGAAAAATAGTGACATTTGTCATATGAAGTTTTGACAATGTTCACTATTTTTTTGTGTGTTTTTTGTTATGATAATATCATAAACAATGAAAGGAAGAGATTGTTATGAGTAATAATGTTGTTAGAGTTGAAAACTTGGTAAAGAGATATAAGGAATTAATTGCAGTAGATCATTTTAATCTTGAAATCAAAGAAGGAGAAGTATTTGGACTTTTAGGACCCAACGGTTCTGGTAAAAGTACGACCCTGCATTGTATTTTATCTTTATTAAAATATGATAAAGGAACCATTGAAGTATTTGGAGAAAAAATGACAGAAAACAGTTATCATCTAAAGAAGGACATTGGAGTGATTATGCAGAATGTAGCTGTTTTTGAAGAGTTGACAGTGTATCAGAACATTGATTACTTTTGTGGTCTTTACATAACAGATAAAAAGAAAAGAAAGCAATATGTGGAAGAGGCGATTCAATTTGTAGGCTTGGAAGATTACAAAAAATTCCTGCCGAAAAAACTTTCAGGAGGATTACTTCGAAGACTGAATATTGCCTGTGGAATTGCTCATAAGCCAAAGTTACTAATCTTCGATGAACCAACAGTGGCAGTAGACCCTCAAAGTAGAAATAAGATTTTAGAGGGAATTTTGGAATTAAACCGTCAGGGAGCAACGGTAATCTATACTTCTCATTATATGGAAGAGGTAGAACAGATTTGCAGCAGAATCGCTATTATGGATAAAGGTAAGAGCATTGCTTTAGGAACCAAAGAAGAATTAAAGCAAATGATTAAAAACTCAGAAACAGTCTGCGTGGAAAAAGTAGAGTGTAATGATGAGGTTATTGGTAAAATTAAGAATTTAAAATATGTATATGATGTTGTTTATGCGGAAAAGGAATTAAAGGTGTGCTTTAGTGGAGGAAATCATAATGTAATCCATGTATTGGATTTATTACAGAAGGAAGATGTCCCATTTGGAAGGGTATACACAGAGTTGCCGACATTAAATGATGTATTTTTGGAACTTACAGGAAAAGAATTAAGAGATTAAGGGGGAAAAGGGTATGTTTACACATTTGTTTCGATATCGATTTCTTTCATTGGTAAGAAATAAAGAAGTTACTTTTTGGAATATTCTATTTCCTCTGGTTTTGGGAACGATGTTTTTCTTCGGATTCGGAAGGTTTGTAAATGAAGAGGAAACAATTGATGAAATCTCTATGGCTGTGGTAGAAGTAAATGAAAGTCAGACAGCTATATTTTCAGAATTAATGAAACAACTGGAAGATTCAGACAGTTTGTTTCAGTTCGAGGTTTTAGCGAAAGAAAATGCAGAGACAGAACTAGAAGAGGGGACAGTGGATGCCATTATCGTATTGGAAGAGACCCCGTCCTTAATCATAAAGGAAAATGGTATTACAAGCAGTATTGTAAAGAATTTTTTAGACCAGTATATACGGAAACAGGCAATGATTGAGGAAGCTGTTTTAAGTGGAAATGTTTCAAACATAGAACAAATCATAAGTGAAATAAGTCAGTCTCAGGATGTAGTTAATGAAAAAGTATTGGGAAAGGGAAATACTAATACTTACGCACAGTATTTTTATGCTTTAATAGCAATGTGTTGCCTGTTTGCAAGTTTCCAGGGGGCAGGTTGCGTCAATGATATTCAGGCGAATATGAATGTATTGGCTGCAAGGAAAGGAGTATCCCCGGTCTCTAAAATGACAATGGTAATTCCGGAAGCTTTAGCGGCTGTATCCATCCAGTCTATTACAGTAACTGTACTAATTTTTTATTTAAAATATGTTTTAAAATTAGAGCTGGGAGAAAAAACAGGACTTATGATTTTAACCGGTATTTTAGCCGGAACCTTTGGTATATCACTAGGCTTTTTGATTGGTTGTATCAAAAAGGACTTTGATACCAAGATTGGGATTTTGACAGCGGTTTCTATGCTGATGTGTTTCTTTAGTGGTTTGATGATTGTAACTATAAAAGGATTTTTGGAACAACATGCACCATTTATTAACCGGATCAATCCGGCTACGTTGATTACGGAATGTTTCTATTATCTGAATGCGTATGATGACTACAGCAAATATATTACCAATATGTCTATTTTAGGAATTCTTACGATTGGTTGTTTTGGGGTCAGTATCATGTTGTTGAAAGGAGCACGTTATGAGAGTATTTAGTACGTTTTTTCGAATCATATGGAAAAATAAAAAGAGTATCATTCTTTATCTTGGAATTTTTGCGGGACTAAGTCTTGTTTTTGGTGCTATGGCAGGTGATTCTACAAAACAGGCTTATGAAGAGTCCAATGTTTCCATTGCGGTAATAGATCGTGACCAGACTCAGGCCAGTGAAGCGTTATATGCTTATCTGGAAGAAATTCATACCGTTGAAGTGGTTGAAGATAATGAGGATGCAAAACTGGATGCCTTCTTTGATATGGAGGTTATTGGAATTATTGAAATTGAGAGTGGATTTGAAGATGGATTGTATCAAAATAATATGGAAGGTAAAATCATTGCATACAACAGTCCGGTAGGAACAGGAAATACATTTGTAAGTATGCAGGCCCAGGAGTACGCAAATTCCTTAAATAGTTATTTGAAGATGGGTTATGATATGGAAGAAGCCATTCAGAAAACGGAAGAGAATCTGGCATTAGAATCTAAGGTTGGATTTATCAGTGAAGATGCAGGAAAAGAATATAGTCAGTATTATTATTACTATTTATATTTGACTTATGCTATCGTTTCTATTAGTATTTTTGCTTTATGCCCGGTGTTTATCAGATTCCGTGAGAAAAACCTGAAAGACAGAATGGATTGTGCGGCTTTGCCTTCTGGAAAAAGAAGTGGTGCATTGGCAGCAGGAGCCATAACCTTTGGTGCAGGATTATTTTTATTAGTTGTAGTGATGAGTATAGTGGCTTATCATAATATAGACGGATTTTTTGAAAGTTTAGGATATTATGCACTCAACTTATTTGTAAACTTATTAGTAACCATTGGGATTGCTTTATTGCTTAGTAATTTTATTCAAAGTACCAATATCCTTAGTGTGTTTGCGAATATCATTGGTTTGGGACTTAGCTTTATCAGTGGTGTTTTCGTTCCTCAGGAACTGTTATCAGAGAGTGTTCTTTCCGTTGCAAAATGTTTTCCTACTTACTGGTATGTGGATATCGTAAATAAAATTCAGGAAACATCAGGAAATCTTGTTTTGCATGATATATCCATGGGGCTTTTGATACAATTACTATATGCAGTAGCACTGTTTGCTTTGTCTTTGGTTACTACAAAATATAAAAAAGCATAAAAGCCAGTGAGAGGATAAGAAAAGTTCTTAGAAATAAAAAATTTTGAAAATAGTAATAAAAAAATCTTGACATTTGATTTGGTTTGTAGTATTATACATTATGTTGCTGGTGTGAACAGTGGCAATGATATGTGTGTGTAGCTCAGCTGGATAGAGCACTTGGCTACGGACCAAGGTGTCGGGAGTTCGAATCTTCTCACGCACGTTGCCCCTATTAATATATAGGGGCAAATTTTTTGAATATTGGGCTATCGCCAAATGGTAAGGCACTGGATTCTGACTCCAGCATTTCCAGGTTCGAATCCTGGTAGCCCAGTGATATAAAGTCTTCGATGAATGTCGAAGACTTTTTCTTTTTAAGGAATTGCAAATGTAGTTAAATAATGGTAGGAGTGTGAAGCAGCAAACAATCTGTTTTGATTTTTGATATGTTTTGCATTTTTCAAAGGATAGTGATATAATCATAGGCAGTGATAAAAATAAGCTTGAATGATTCAAAGACGGAATCGTTGAGGATAAGGAAACATAGGGGGTTATCTAGTGCAGTTAGGAAAGAAAGAAGAATTATATTTACTTCGTAAGACAGATTTTGGTGTGTATCTGGGAGAAAGTATGGAAGCGCCGAAAGAAGAAACCGTGCTTCTTCCTAAAAAGCAGGTTCCTTCCAATGTAAAGGAAGGAGATAAGATAGAAGTATTTCTATATAAAGATTCCAGTGACAGAATGATTGCCACTACCAATGAGCCTGCGATTACACTTGGAGAAGTAGGAGTTTTAAAGGTAAAAGAAGTTACCAAAATTGGCGCTTTTTTAGACTGGAATTTAGAAAAAGATTTGCTGCTTCCGTTTAAGGAACAAATCCGGGAAGTAAAAGCAGGGGAAGAAGTTCTGGTTCGTTTGTATGTGGACAAGTCCGGAAGACTTTGTGCCTCTATGAAGATTTATGATTATCTGGAAGTGTTTGGTCCCTATGTAAAAGGGGATCATGTAACGGGAATCGTTTATGACATGAAAGAACTAGGGGCCATGATAGCAGTAGAAAAGAAATATCATGGACTGATTCCGAAAAGAGAAATAAAAAAACCGCTGAAATTCGGACAATGTGTTACCACTAGAGTAGTAAAGGTAAGAGAAGATGGAAAATTAGATTTGAGTTTATCAGAAGAAAAGCAAATTCAAATGGACATCGATAGTGCCATGATTATGAAAAGACTTATTGAGTATGATGGTGTATTACCATTTAATGATAAGGCAGATCCGAAAGTCATTGAAAAAGAGTTTGGGATCAGTAAAAATGCATTCAAACGTGCCGTAGGAAGACTTCTGAAGGCAGGAAAAATAAAAATTACGGAACAATCAATAGAAAAACTATAATTTAGGAGGATTTATTATGAACAAGACAATTATTTCAACAGATAAGGCACCAAAGGCCATTGGGCCATATTCACAGGCGATTGAAGTAAATGGTATGATTTTTACTTCTGGTGTGATTCCGATTAATCCGGAGACCAATGAGCTTGTAACCGGAGACATTAAAGTTCAGGCAGAACAAGCAATTGGAAATCTAGTGGCATTATTAAAGGAAGCAGGTTCTGATGCAGAGCAGGTAATTAAGACCACGGTATTTATTAAAGATATGAATGATTTTGCGGCTATCAATGAAATATATGCAAAGTATTTTACGAAGGATTTTCCGGCGAGATCTTGTGTAGAAGTAGCGAGATTACCAAAAGATGTATTGATTGAAATAGAAGCCATTGCATTAAAGAAATAAACCGGGAGGAAAAATGGAATTACAAGAGTACTTAGAAAATGAAAAGAAAAAGAATCAGCAAACGGGTTTTTTGTTTTTGGCCTTAATGTTGATTCATGTTGCTGCAAGTTTTTTTGCACCGGATATTGTGTATGAGAATGTGGCATGTAATATTTTATTTAGCCAAGGCTTGATTATTATACCGGTAATACTGTTTTTTATTATTACAAAACAGAATCCAATTAAGTTTATTCAACTAAAGAAAATAAATGGAGTTTCTGTGTTGCTTCTGATTGTATTAACCTATTGTATAACACCTTTGATGGTTTTGATTAATTTAATCAGTCAGTTATTTGTAAAACAGTATACCAGTGAATTAATCACAGATTCCATCACTAATTTTGGATTATTTATTTCTACGCTGTTATTTGCTTTGACACCGGCATTAGTGGAGGAAATTACATACCGTGGTGTATTTTATCAGGCAGCCAGGGGAAGAAGACCGATTCGGGCAATGGTAGTTTCAGGGCTTTTATTTGGTGCCATGCATATGAACATTAATCAGATTCTTTATGCCTGCGTCATGGGTATTATCTTCGCTGTGGTAATAGAAGCAACCGGTTCTTTATTATCTACTATGATTATGCACTTTGTATTTAATTTTAATAGTGTATTTTTATCTTGGGCATTAAATAAACTTATGAATAGTGAGTTTTATCAGCAGGCATTAGAAATGAGTGGTGAGCAGGCTGCAGCTACAGAAACTACAGTAGCGGATGCGGGTGCAGCTGCTATCATTGTGATGATTTTAATGTATGGTTTCATGGCAGTAATTGGAACTTTTATAGGATATTTTGTATTAAAAGGAATTGCAAAATTAAATCATAAGGATGAACATTTAGCATCATTGTTCTCGAAAAAGAAGAAGTCAGAGAGCAAAGAAAATGAGGTTGAAGTTTCAGTTGATGAAGAAGAACCTAAGACAAAAATCTGGAATGTATGGTATACCTTGGGGGTTATCGTTTGTGCAGCAATGGCCATTTTACAGGAAATTGCATCCAGAGCATAAGAAGACATGAAAAATATAAGTCGTAGGATAAATAGGTTTTTCTGCAAAATGAAAAATGTCGGGAAATCCACTTGACATGACAGAAACTACGAGTTAAGATTAGAGTGTTTTAGCGAGAAAAATGAAAAAAAGAAGGGAAAAAGATATGAGTAAATTTTGCTTGAAATGTGGAAATGAGTTAGACGATAACGCAAAGTTTTGTAACGTGTGTGGAGCAGCGGTAGAAAATACTGAAACTTCAAAAGAAGGTACAGATACAGTTTCTACTTCTGGAATTAACACGGAAGAATTAATGCAGAAAGCATCCGATACAGCACAAAAGACTGTAAAAGCAGTGAATGATACTGCTAATAGGGTAGTAGATTCTATTCCGGATGATATTAAGGCCAAAGTTGGTGGTGCGGGTAAGACAAAGATTATTTTATTTGCAGGAGTTGCAGTGGTTGCACTTCTTGTAGTGTGTCTTTTGGTAAGTGCAATGTCCAGCGGACCAAAGAAAGCAGTAAAGAAGCAAATTAAGGCGATGTATAGTGCAGATGCTAAGGATTATGTAAAAACCGTGCACCCAGATATGGTAGAATATTATGAAGATGAATGGGGCAGGGATTTTGATGAATATGTTGATGCTGTTCTTGAAAGTGCAGAAGACGAGTATGGTGATGATATCAAGGTTAAGAAGTTTAAGGTGGAATCATCTAAGAAGTTAAGTAAAGATAAATGTGAGGATTATGAAGAGGAACTAGAGGATTATTATGATCTTGACATTTCTATTAAAGCAGTTTATAAAGTAAAGGGAACATTTACCATTAAGGGTGATGATGATGACGAAGATATGGAATTTAAGGCTTATGTTATCAAGTCCAAAGGTAAATATTATGTATATAGCATTGATATAGAGGAAGACTAAGAAAAATAGAAGAGGGTGAAAACTCTCTTCTTTTTTCAATTCCATGTAAGAACGTGAGGTTATTGATATATAGTAGCTTTGTGTAAAGAAATTTTGGCTAAAAACCTATCAAATAAGAGAATTTTAAATGGAGGATTCAGATGAGAGTAGGAATGGGATATGATGTTCATAAATTAGTGGAAGGTAGAGATTTGATTCTAGGGGGAGTAAAGATTCCTTATGAGAAAGGATTATTAGGTCACTCAGATGCAGATGTATTATTACATGCTGTTATGGATGCACTTTTAGGGGCAGCAGCTTTGGGAGATATTGGACAACATTTTCCGGATACAGCTGAAGAGTATAAAGGGGCAGACAGCATAGAATTATTAAAAAAAGTAAGAGAATTAATGGAAGAGAAAATGTATATCATTGAAAATATCGATGCCACTGTTATTGCACAAAAACCAAAACTGGCACCATATCGGGAAGCAATGAGAAAAAATATCTGCAATGCTTTAAATATAGAAGAAGGGCAGGTAAATATTAAGGCAACTACGGAAGAAGGATTGGGATTTACAGGTTCTGGTGAAGGAATTAGTGCTCAGGCAATTTGTTCTCTTACTACCATTGCAAATTACAGTTATGAAGTGGGAAATTCAGAAAGCCGCTGTGCTGGATGTAGTGGATGCAGGAAAGAAAATTAGAATAATCATTGGTAAACTTTGACAAGTAAGTCTGTATGTATCCACTTATTTTTTCATTGACAAATTGAAGTTTTATGAATAAACTGTTAGTAGATAAAGGCGAGGAACGAAGAAAGTAGTTTAATGGCTTTCTATCAGAGAGAAACTGACATTGGCTGAAATCAGTTTTTAGAAAGGTTAAATGAAGTGCATTCGGGAGCTGGATATCGGAAGAAACCAGATGAAATATAAATGTACTGCTATCTGTGATGGTGGTGCTTTGCAGGATATGTTGTGAATCATCAGGTTAAAGTATGATATCCCGTAAACTGGCGTTAACAGATTTGAGTGAGGGTATTATACCTTAAAAAGAGTGGAACCGCGGAAAACTTCGTCTCTTATCAGAGATGGAGTTTTTTTGTTATGGAGGCTTAATATGAATT
The DNA here is from genome assembly GCA_017399685.1 of Lachnospiraceae bacterium. Lineage (GTDB taxonomy): Bacteria > Bacillota > Clostridia > Lachnospirales > Lachnospiraceae > RGIG1668. The sequence continues at coordinate 40,763 of JAFQBM010000055.1, read as the reverse complement.
TAATCAAGTATTATAAGGAAGAAACGAAAATAATACGGGAAAGGGATCCTGCAATAAAGTCTAATTTAGAGGTTTTGTTATATCCTAGTTTCTGGGCTATATATTGGTATCGGATTGCACATAAATTATATAAAAAAAGACATTATTTCCTTGCAAGGTTTATTTCACAAAAAGCAGCAAGAAAGACTGGAATTGAAATTCATCCTGGTGCTGAAATAGGAGATGGATTTTTCATAGACCATGGTCATGGGGTTGTAATTGGAGAAACTGCCATTATAGGTAACAATGTTACTTTATATCAGGGAGTTACCTTGGGAGGAACAGGAAAGGAAAGTGGAAAACGACATCCAACCATTGAAGACAATGTAATGATTAGTGTAGGGGCGAAGGTTATCGGATCTTTTACGATAGGAGAAAATTCAAAGATAGGTGCCGGAGCCGTAGTTATAGAGGAGGTTCCACCAAATTGTACCGTAGTTGGCGTTCCGGGAAGAATTGTAAAACGGGATAATGAAAAAGTGCCTAGAAGTGATATGGATCAAATTCATTTACCAGATCCTATTATGGAAGATATTACAACCTTACGAATACAGAATACAACATTAAAAGATAAATTAGCTGAAATTGAACAGCAGTTAAAGAAAAGTAGTTAAAATCATGATAAATAGTAAAAATAATGGAGGACAAAAATGGAAAATAATATGAAGTTATTTAATACACTTACCAAAAAAGTGGAGACATTTATTCCAAATGAAGATGGAAAAGTAAATATGTATACTTGTGGACCTACAGTCTATCATTTTGCTCATATTGGCAACTTGAGAAGTTATATTATGGAGGATGTATTGGAAAAAACCTTCCGATATGCCGGATATGATGTAAAACGTGTTATGAATATTACGGATGTGGGGCATCTTTCCAGTGATGCAGACAGTGGCGAAGATAAAATGCTAAAAGGTGCAAAAAGAGAACATAAGACAGTAATGGAAATTGCGAAATTCTATACGGATGCTTTTTTCTCTGACTGTGAAAAGTTGAATATCAAACGGCCGGATGTGGTAGAACCAGCCACAAACTGCATTAAAGAATTTATTCATATGATAGAAGTTCTTTTGGAAAAGGGCTATGCCTATGTTGCAGGGGAAAATGTATATTTTGATACCTCAAAATTACAGGATTATTATGTGTTCTCCAGTCAGAGTGAAAAAGAACTTATGGTAGGTGTAAGAGATGACGTAGATGAGGATACCAATAAGAAGAATAAAAGCGATTTTGTATTGTGGTTCACGAAGTCTAAGTTTGATAACCAGGAATTAAAGTGGGAAAGTCCATGGGGTGTAGGTTATCCGGGATGGCATATTGAATGTTCCAGCATCAGCATGAAGCATCTGGGTGAATATATGGATGTTCATTGTGGCGGTGTAGACAATATTTTCCCTCATCATACCAATGAAATTGCACAAAGCGAAGCTTATTTAGGACATAAGTGGTGTAATTACTGGTTCCATGTACATCATTTAAATGATAAATCAGGAAAAATGAGTAAGTCCAAGGGTGATTTTCTGACAGTATCTTTATTAGAAGAGAAAAATTACCATCCATTGGTATATCGAATGTTCTGTTTGCAGTCTCATTATAGAAAACCTTTGGAATTTTCCTATGAAGTCATGGACAATATGGAAAATTCTTATTTAAAACTAAGAAAGGCAATTTCGAAACTAACGGATGCTGAAGAAATTGAAACAGAAAAATTTGAGGAATACAAGGGGAAATTTTTGGATGCCTTGAAAAATGATTTGAATACTTCTATGGCAATCACCATTTGTTATGAAGTATTAAAGGCAGATATGAAAGATGCCACCAAGCTGGCATTGTTCCGTAGTTTTGATGAAGTATTGTCCTTGGATTTGACTATGGGTGACTTGGAAGAAGGAGGAGCAGTAGACCAGGAACTGGAGGCATTTATCTTGCAGAAGATAGAAGAAAGAAAGGCTGCAAAGAAGGAAAAGAATTTTGCCAAAGCAGATGAAATAAGAGCCAGCCTTCTGGAAATGGAAATTGTATTGGAAGATACAAGAGAAGGGGTAAAATGGAAAAAGATATAAAAGATTATTTTAAGGAAACATTTCAGATAAGTCCAGTGGATCCCAAGGGATATTCTCCCTTGGCACTGGCTTATATTGGAGACGGAGTATACGAATTAATGATTCGTACCATCCTTGTTTCAGAAAAAGACATGCAGGTTCAAAAATATCATAAAAAAGCAAGTAATCTGGTGAAGGCCCAGACCCAGGCAAATATGATACATGCTATCATGGAGGAACTGACAGAAGAAGAAATGGCAGTTTATAAAAGGGGAAGAAATGCAAAGTCCTATACCATGGCGAAAAATGCCACGGTGTCGGATTATAGGGCAGCCACGGGTTTTGAAGCATTGGTAGGATACCTGTATTTAAAAGAAGATTTATTAAGAGTGATTGAACTGGTAAAAATGGCATTAGAGAGAAAGGATGCCTAAGAAAGCAGAGGAACGAATGAGATACGAAGAATTTACGATTGAAGGAAGAAATGCAGTAATTGAAGCATTTCGCTCCAATAAAACCATTGATAAACTTTTTATATTGGATAAGTGTCAGGATGGACCTATCAAAACGATTTTGCGAGAAGCGAAAAAACAGGATACCATCATTCAGTTTGTTACAAAGGAAAGACTGGATCAGTTGTCAAAGACAGGACATCACCAGGGAGCTATTGCCATGGCAGCAGCATATGAATATGCAGAAGTTTCGGAAATTTTAGAGGCAGCAAAAGAAAAGGGAGAACCACCATTTCTTTTTATACTGGATGAAATTGAAGACCCACATAATTTAGGCGCAATTATCCGTACTGCAAATCTGGTGGGGGCACATGGTGTCATTATTCCAAAAAGAAGGGCTGTGGGCTTAACAGCTACGGTGGCAAAGACTTCTGCAGGAGCCATAAATTATACCCCGGTGGCAAAAGTAACAAATATTAAAAAGACCATGGAAGAATTAAAAAAAGAGGGTCTTTGGTTTGTGTGTGCAGACATGGGTGGCGAGGTAATGTATGAACTTGATTTAAAAGGACCTATCGGAATTGTAATTGGAAACGAAGGTCAGGGGGTAAGCAGACTGGTAAAGGAAACTTGCGATTTTACGGCATCCATTCCTATGAAGGGGGAAATCGATTCCTTAAATGCTTCGGTTGCTGCCGGAGTGTTAGCATATGAGGTGTTCCGGCAAAGAAGAAACGGGTAACGTCCACGGAGAGAGGTTATTTATGTCAAGAGATTTTACGATATTAGAAGACGAGCAGATTATCCGGTTGATACGAGAAAAGGATAACCGGGAGGCAATGGATTTTTTGATGAATAAATATAGGGAATTGGTAAAAAAAGAAGCCAGGACTTTATATATGATGGGAGCGGATTCTGAAGATATCATCCAGGAGGGCATGATTGGGCTTTTTAAAGCAATCCGTGACTACTGCCCTGGGAATGAGGCTTCCTTCTTTACCTTTGCGAAAATCTGCATTCAAAGGCAGTTGGTGAATGCAGTAAAAGCATCTACCAGAAAGAAACACTCACCATTGAATTCTTATGTTTCTTTTTATGAGCCGGTGCAGGAAAGCAAGGAAGTATCTGTTATGGATACGATTCAGGCTGCGGAGAATTTTTCGAATCCTGAAAAAATTTTACTGGAACATGAGAAAATCGAAAGGCTGGAAGAAGGAATCAAAGAAAAATTAAGTGATTTGGAACAGGAAGTATTGATTTTATTTTTAGATGGTAAATCTTATGGTGAAATAGGGGGGTTAATAGGTAAGGATGCTAAGTCTGTGGACAATGCAGTTCAAAGAATTCGAAATAAAATTAAAAAAAGTATTGACATGAAATAGCATTCGTGGTAACATCTTAATGCGATGTTTTGCTGATATAGCTCAGGAGGTAGAGCGCAACATTGGTAGTGTTGAGGTCACGGGTTCGACTCCCGTTATCAGCTTTACAACTCCTGAAAGGGAGTTTTTTTTGTTTATGAGAGTGTAAGACATGGAGCAAATGATTTTAAACCACATAAGCATAGTTATTTCATAGGATATTCAAGAATGAAACCACTGACGAGGGCACGGAGGGATATATCATGAAGAAAAAGAGCAAAAAAGGGCTTATACTTGTAATCATTGCAATTATTGCAGTTGTTATTTTTGTAAAAAAATCGAAAGACAAAGATGAGGATAAGCCTCCAAAAGTTGATAAACCGATTACCATAGAAAATAGAGATGATGGATACTTTGTTACTGCCATGATGGGTGAAAATACCACAGTGGGAGGAATTGATTACTTTATTGTAAAGATTTTTAATTCATCAACCAATAACCTGGATTTTGTTGTAATTCCGGATGGATGTTATCTTAAGATGTCAGATGCGTGCTATCAGACTTTAAGTGGGAAAAATGCAGATTTAATGAAAGACATGAATTTATCCAGTATTGCACTGTATTTTAACAAAGAAGCCAGATATGAACACACAATTACTGCGTTAGAGGATGTATTAGGACTAGAGGTGGATTATTATGAAGTATTCAGTGAAGAGGAATTTATTCAGCTGATTAATCTGGTGACGCCTTTAAATTATGATTTAAAAACTAATATTTCTTACATTAACCGTAAAGGTGTCAGTGTAGAGATTCCTGCAGGTTCACAATATATAGATGGTGAAAAGGCTCTGGCTATTTTAAAGGCGGAAGATTCTTATGAGTCAAAGATAAACCAGGCAAATGAAATATGCGGATATTTGAATGAATACTATTCTTTTATCTTCTCTTTGAATTCTCTTGATAAATTAAAAGAGTACTATACTTATGTGTTTGAAATTGTGCAGTCGGATGCGACCTATGATGATTATGCTGCTTATTTTGAAAAATTATATAATGTAAATCCGAATGAAATTTCCTTCCATATTATGAGTGGTGCATTGGTGGAAGATGGACGTTATTTTATTGATTCTGCCCAGATGCAGCAGATGGTGCAGGAAATTATGGAAAAACCAGCTGGAACAGGAAAAGAAGTAATATCTACTGAAGACCCTTCAAGCTCTACTTCAGAGGGAGGAAGCAGTGAAGAAGGAAGTGAGGATGTTCCAAGTACAGGGGAAACACCAAGCACAGAGGATACCCCAAGTACAGATAATACCGGAAGTACAGAGAAACCAACGACAGAGCCTGAAGTGCCACAGGTGACAAATACCAAAGAAGCCACCATTCAAATTTTGAATAGTACTCATGTAAATGGTTTGGCGAAGAAATGGCAGAAAAAGCTGAACGGAGATGGATATAATGTTACAGAGGTAACAAATTATGAAGGCGGAAGTACATTAGAATCCACCAAGATTCTTGTAAAAGATTTATCCTTAGGAAGTGAATTAAAGGAATACTTCCCATCTGCAACCATTGAGTTAGGCGATGTTCCGGAAGGATTTGATATTGTAATTATTTTAAGTTCTCAGGATAAAACCGTAAAATAACTGTGATGATTCATTGGTTTATATACGATAAATCAAAAAAGGTTAATGTAAACAGGTGACATGCAAACGTGTCGCCTGACCACGTTGTTGGTGGTTTATAAGATATGTTGGGAATAATTGAGGTTTAGCATTGAGGTGTCATATGCATAATAAAAAAAGTATTTATGAACTTGAATTTGATTGCTTATCGGAAGCAAAGGCAACAGAATTAGTTGAAAAATATTTTGCATCGGAACAGATACATTTAATTTATTATGTGGAGCCGAAACTGGCTTTAACCGATTTGAGTGAGGAAGAGATTTCTTTGATTCAAAGTGCAAAATTAGTAATGGCAATTCAAACAGAATTGTATGAAGATTTGCAGAGCGCAAAAGAGAATTACAGCAGAATTGTAAAAGGAATGGAATTATTACGGATTATTATTACTTCTTTAAAAAAGAAGAAAGAAAAGTCCATTATTCTTTCTTCTTCAAAAGAGGAATATGAAGCTTTTGTAAAATACTTTCATTTAGAAAAAGAACTTTGTAAAAATGTAATTGTTGCACAAATAAAAGAAACGGATATGGATGGTTTTATCAATGATATCAATATGGATGTGACTCCCATTGTTTTTTCACTGGTGCAGCATGAAATTCAGATGGAATTTATTCAGAATTATGTAGATAAACTGGATGCAAAAATGGTAGTTATGCTGGGAGACAGTCTGGAATATATGAAAAAGTCCGAAAAAAGACTACATAAAGTGTTACGGGCATTACGCATTGGTAAAAAACACTACAATTTATCAAAATAATTAGAATTTTGGCTAATTTTTGAAATATGATATGCAAATTAAACAAAAGATTTTTGAATTCTTTGTTTATATATAATATGGTATTTTGAGTGAAAAAAGTGTATTATATAGTCTAGCATTAAAGTAAACATAACCCAAGGAGGAGAAATATAAAATGGCAAGTTTATCTTTAAAGAATATTTATAAAATCTATTCAAATGGATTCAATGCAGTAAAAGATTTCAACTTAGAAGTTGAAGACAAAGAGTTTATCATTTTCGTAGGACCTTCAGGATGTGGTAAATCTACTACACTTCGTATGATTGCAGGTTTGGAAGACATCAGTAAAGGTGAATTATGGATTGGTGATAAGTTAGTAAATGACGTTGAACCAAAGGATAGAGATATCGCCATGGTATTCCAGAACTACGCATTGTATCCACATATGACAGTTTATGATAATATGGCATTTGGTCTTAAGATTAAGAAAGTACCAAAGGACAAGATTGACAAACAAATTCATGAAGCAGCAAAGATTCTTGATATTGAACACTTATTAGACCGTAAGCCAAAGGCTTTATCCGGTGGTCAGAGACAGCGTGTTGCTATGGGACGTGCTATCGTTCGTGAACCTAAGGTATTCTTAATGGACGAGCCTTTATCAAACCTTGATGCAAAGTTAAGAGTTCAAATGCGTATCGAAATTTCAAAGTTACATCAAAGATTACAAACTACTATCATTTATGTAACACATGACCAGACAGAAGCTATGACACTTGGTACAAGAATCGTAGTATTAAAGGATGGTATCATTCAACAAGTAGATACTCCACAGAACTTATATGATAAGCCACAGAACTTATTCGTAGCCGGATTTATCGGTTCTCCTGCTATGAACTTCATTGAATGTAAGGCTGTTAAGTCTGGTTCTGACATTTTATTAATGTTTGGTTCTCATTCAATCAAAGTTCCAGAAGGAAAGGCTATTAAATTAATCGAAGGAAATTACATTGATAGAGATATTATCTTAGGTATCAGACCAGAAGATATCCATGATGAACAATTATTCATCGAATCTTCACCAGAAAGTGTTATCGATGCTAAGATTAATGTATATGAAATGTTAGGTGCTGAAGTTTACTTATACTTCAATATTGATCAATTTGATATTACTGCAAGAGTTAATTCTCGTACTACTGCAAGACCAGGAGATACTGTTCAGTTAGCATTTGACTTAAGTAAGATTCATTTATTCGACAAAGAAACAGAAAGAATTATCGTAAACTAAGAAATTTGAAATATACCAGATGGATGCATCTGGTATATTTTTTATTTTCCGGGAAATTTCGTAAATTTCATGGAAAATAAAAAATAAATATGTCCACGATGTACAGAGGAAAATTGGGGAAAATGGTGGTTGGTAAAAAATAAAAGAGAAATTCATTAAAATTTCTCTTTTATTTTTGTCGATTATGCTATAAAATATAAGTTAGTGAAGTATGTTTGAATAAATGAAAAAGGGAGTGAACATGAAATGATTTCAAATCAGATTTTACAAGATACCATCGATGGTATTAAGGCAATTTCGAGAGTGGATTTGTGCGTTATGGACATGGAGGGAAAACCATTGGCATCTACCATGCTTGAAGTTTCAGAATATGATAAGGTGGTGCTGGCATTCGTTGATTCTCCTGCGGAAAGTCAGGTTTTGCAGGGGTGTCAGTTTTTTAAGGTGTATGATGACAACCAGTTAGAATATGTTATTTTGGCAAAAGGTGAGAATGATGATGTATATATGATTGGAAAGTTAGCTACATTCCAGATTCAGAACCTTTTAGTGGCATATAAAGAACGATTTGATAAGGATAACTTTATTAAGAACTTATTGCTGGATAATTTATTATTGGTTGATATTTATAATAGAGCGAAAAAACTGCACATTGATACTGATGTCAGAAGAGTGGTATATATTATCGAAACCAAAGCAGAAAAGGATAATAACGTATTAGAAACAGTTCGTAGTTTATTTTCAAGTAAGACCAAAGATTTTATCACTGCTGTGGATGAGAAAAATATTATTTTAGTAAAAGAAGTAAAGCAGACTGAGACTTATGAAGATATGGAAAAGACAGCCAAAGTGATTGTGGATATGCTGAATTCGGAGGCTATGACACAGGTGAGGGTGGCTTATGGTACCATTGTAAATGAAATTAAGGAAGTTTCCAGATCTTATAAAGAAGCGAAGATGGCTTTAGATGTAGGTAAGATTTTCTATGAAGACCGTAATATCATTGCTCATGGTAATCTGGGAATCGGTCGATTGATTTATCAGCTGCCAATTCCGCTATGTAAGATGTTTATTAAGGAGATTTTTGATTCCCGTACACCGGACGAGTTTGACGAGGAAACATTAACTACGATTAATAAATTCTTTGAGAACAGTTTAAATGTTTCGGAAACTTCAAGACAGTTATATATCCATAGAAATACATTGGTATATCGTCTGGATAAACTTCAGAAGACTACCAATCTGGATTTACGGGTATTTGAAGATGCCATTACCTTTAAGATTGCATTAATGGTAGTAAAATACATGAAATATATGAAGAGTTTAGAATATTAGTTAAGATGATTCACGACAGTTTAAAAATTTGCCGTGAATCGCAGAGGATTCGCATTTGCATTTATGGTAAAAGAAAGAACATAGAGAGGAAGTTAAGATGATTACATTTAAGAATGTCACAATGCAATATCCCACTGGTACAGTAGCACTAAAGGATGTTAGTTTGAATATAAATGAGGGAGAATTTGTATTCATTGTTGGTAGTAGTGGCTCTGGAAAATCCACCATATTAAAATTGATTTTAAAGGAATTGGATGCGACTTCAGGCAGTATTTTTGTAGCTGGCAAGGAATTAAAAAAACTAAAACATAAAGAAATTCCATTTTTTCGTCGAAATATAGGCTTCGTATATCAGAATTTCCGTTTATTAAAAGACCGGACGGTATATGAAAATGTAGCATTTGCACAAAGAGTGATTGAGGCGAATCCGAAGGATATCAGAAGACAGGTGCCATCTATGTTGACCTTAGTTGGTCTGGCAGGTAAGTATAAAAATTATCCGAAAGAGTTATCTGGTGGTGAACAGCAAAGAGTCGCGTTGGCCAGAGCGTTGGTGAATAATCCATCTATTATTGTTGCGGATGAGCCTACTGGGAATCTTGACCCACAAAATTCGTGGGAAATTATGGATTTGCTGAATGATATTAATAAACGTGGAACAACCGTCGTTGTAGTTACACATAATCGAGAAATTGTAAATGCCATGAAAAAGAGGGTTATTACTATTAAAAAGGGCTGTATTGTCAGTGATATAGAAGAAAGTGGGTACGACGATGAAGTTTAATACAATCATTTATTCCATAAAACAGGGAACAAAAAATATTGGTCGAAATAAAATGTTCTCTTTGGCATCCATTGGTACTATGGTAGCCTGTTTATTCTTATTTGGTGTATTTTTCGCAGTAGTGATGAACATCAATTACATGATGAAAGAGATGGAAGGTTCCATGTGTCTTACGGTACTTTTTGATAAGGGAACTACCACGGAAAGAATTGAAGAAATCGGAAATGAAATTTTAGTTCGGGCGGAAGTAAGAGAAGTTGTGTATATTTCTCCGGAAGAAGCCTGGGAAAGTTTTTCCTCTGATTTTTTTAAAGGACATGAAGAGTTAATTTCAGGATTTGAAGGGGACAATCCATTACAGGATTCTGACTCTTATAAAGTCTATGTAAATGATGTAAGCATGCAGAATGCATTGGCAGAGTACATTAGCAAGATGGAAGGGGTAAGACAGGTTAATAATTCAGAATCTACGGTTAAGAGTCTGATTAGCATGAATTCTTTGGTAACCTATGCTTCTGCAGGAATTATTGTAACCTTGTTCTTAGTTTCTTTGTTCCTGATTATTAATACCATCACCATCGGTATTTCTGTCAGAAAGGAAGAAATCGCCATTATGAAATTAATTGGTGCCACTGACTTTTTTGTACGAGCACCATTCTTTGTTGAGGGTATTATCATTGGTTTTTTAGGTGCAGTGATTCCTATGGGAGTATTATATGTTATGTATAACAAAGTAGTGGAATTTGTAGTAAGTTCTTATGGAACCATTGCAGGATTTATTAAATTTTTACCGGTTCAGGATGTATTTGTACAGTTATTACCAGTGGCATTGTTTTTAGGAATGGGCGTAGGTTTTGTTGGAAGTATGGTAACAGTTCGTAAGCACTTAAGTATTTAGGAGGGTTTTCATTGAAAAGAGTAATAATAAAAACGGGGATTTTATTGTCTTTAATGTGTATCATTCCATTAACTTCTTTTGCGAAAAACGGAAAGGATGAGGCAGAAGAAAAGAAGAACGAAGCTGAGGAAAAAAAGCAGGAAGTAGAGGCTTTAATTGAACAGTTAGAAAACGAAAAGGCAGATACAGAAGCTTATATTCTGGCTTTAGATGCAGAAATGGCGGCTTTGGATGAGAGTATTGCTGCCAATGAAGCAGAAATTGCACAAACGGAAGAGGATATTGTCATTAAGCAGCAGGAATTGGAAGCAGCAAAAATTGAGGAAGAAACTCAGTATGAAACTATGAAGGCCAGAATAAAATTTATGTATGAGAATGGAGATACTGCATACATAGATGCCTTATTGCAGTCTGAGGATTTAAGCGATTTATTAAATCGTGCAGAGTATATTTCGAAGATATCTGAGTATGATTATAATATGTTGCAGAATCTGATTGACATCAGGGAAGAAATCGCCAATCAGGAAACGATGTTACAATTTGCCTTAGAGGGGTTGGAAACCAAAAAGGCTGAATTAGAATTGGAAAAAGAATCTTTGGATATGCTGGTTTCAGCAAAAGCTCAGGAAGTATTAAATTATGAGAATTCTATTGCAGAATCCGAAGAATTGGCGAGAAAGTATGAAGAAGAAATTCAGTTACAGGAATCTATCATTGCGCAGATAGAAGAACAGGAAAGACGGGCACAGTCCAACAATTCTTCATCCATTATTGTGGGAGTGGGTTCATTTATGTGGCCAACACCGGGAAATTACAGAATTACTTCTTATTTTGGAGCTAGAGATGGAGCTGCCATTGGACATGGAGCTTCCAGCAATCACAAGGGAATTGATATCTGTGGGCCAACACCGGGTTCTATTTATGGAGCGGATATCGTAGCTTCAGCTTCTGGTACGGTTGTAGCTTCCGCCTATAATTATGCTATGGGAAACTATGTAATGATTAGTCATGGTAACGGCGTGTATACCATTTATATGCATGCTTCCAGATTATGTACCACTACCGGAGCTTATGTAACACAAGGGACTAAGATTGCAGAAGTAGGTTCCACCGGAAATTCTTCAGGTCCTCATTTACATTTTGGAATCCGTGTGAATGGAAGTTATGTAGATCCGATGCAATATTTTGATTAGTAGTAGTGAAATGGAAAGGTAGGCAGAAATGAGAGCGTTTCATGGTAAAGGAAAGTATGGGATATTGATAGGTGCCGCTTTGACGACATTTGCCTTTGGATTAACTGGTTGTGATTCTTTAGAAGATTTGAATCTTGGAAAGTCGGAAGAAAGTGAAATTGAGAAAGACGAAAAATATCAGTTGATTGAAGAGTATATTGATAAATATTATTTGTATGATATTGATGAGGAGAAAGAAAAGGAAGAGATGTACCGGGCTTTGGTTGCCGGTCTGGATGATCCATATTCTTACTATTATACAAAAGATGAATATGAAGAATTAATGGAATCTTATCAAGGCACATTTTGTGGTATTGGTGTTTCGGTAGGAGTTAAATTGAATGAAGATGTTCCTTATGCTGTTAAGGTATTTAAAAACAGTGGTGCAGAAGAAGCCGGAATGCTGGATGGAGATAGAATTGTTGCTATCGAGGATACGGATGTAGCTGGTATGGATTTAGACGAAGTGGTTGGAATGACCAGAGGAGAAGAAGGAACCACGTTGGATTTAACCATATATCGTGAAAGTACAGATGAATATATTGAACTTACCATTACCAGAAAAGAAGTAGTATTAGAGACCGTTGAATATCGTATGCTGGATGATAATATTGGATATATAGGAGTGTATTCTTTTGATGAGAATACAGACGAACAATTTCAGGATGCAATTGATGATTTAGAGAATCAGGGCATGCAGGCTATGATTATTGACCTAAGAGATAATGGAGGCGGAATGCTGGTTACCATGGTAAATATGTTGGATTATATTTTACCGGAAGAAAGATTGATTTATTGTCTTGATAAGAATGGAAAAAACATTGGAACGGAGTATTCTACCAATAGACATCAGGTAGAAATGCCAATTGCAATTTTGGTAAATGGACATAGTGCCAGTGCATCAGAATGCTTTGCAGGAACCATGCAGGATTATGATGCTGCTACAGTGGTAGGAACCCAAAGTTATGGAAAAGGTGTGATGCAGCAGATTTATGAGTTGCCGGATGGTTCAGGAATCAAGCTGACCATCGCAGAGTATTATACTGGCGGTGGAAGAAATATTCATGGTGTTGGTATTACTCCGGATGTGGTGATAGAATTGCCGGAGGAAATAAATTCGATTGAGGATGATACACAGTTGGCAAAGGCGCAGGAAGTTTTACTTGAACAAATGCAATAAGTAGGGTACTATAGAAGAACAAAAGAAAATTGGGTGAAAGAAAAAAGAGAGAAAGGAAATGATATGCAAACACACCTTTCACCCTTTGTGTTTGCGCCTTAAATGAAAATAAGAGAATTTTTATTGAGGCTTGGTGCAGATTATGAATATTTGGCATGATGCAGATCCTGCTAGAATTACTCCATCTTCATTTGATGCGGTAATTGAAATATCAAAGGGTGGAAAGAATAAGTATGAATTAGATAAGAAGACAGGAATGCTACGTTTGGACAGAGTATTATATACTTCCACCCACTATCCCGCAAACTATGGATTTATTCCGAGAACATTGGCAGATGATGGGGATCCGTTGGATGTATTGGTTTTATGTCAGGAAACCATTGCACCTCTAACATTGGTTAAGGTACGACCAATTGGTGTAATGTTGATGATTGATGAAGAAGCAAAGGATGAAAAAATCATTGCAGTTCCAGAAGGAGATCCTACGTTTAGTTGTTATCAGGATGTCAGCGAACTGCCGGAACATACTTCTCAGGAAATTTCTCACTTTTTCCAGGTGTATAAAGAATTAGAACATAAGAGAACGTTCGTGAAAGAAGTATTAGGACGGGTTTATGCTGAGAAAATCGTAGGATATTGTATTGAAGAGTATGATAAGCAATATGGCAAGCAGGAGAAATAAAATTAACAGGATAGCTGTGCAAAGGAGATAGTAGCATGAACGTGGCAGTGATTATTGCAGGAGGTTCCGGTCACAGAATGGGACAGGATATACCAAAGCAGTTTATTAATGTTTATGATAAGCCGGTTTTGATTTATACCATGGAAGGATTTCAGAAACATCCACAAATCGATGCAATTGAGGTAGTTTGCATTGATGGATGGCAGGACATTGTGTGGGCATATGCAAAGCAGTTTAATATTACAAAGTTAAAGTGGATTGTGACGGGTGGACAGACCGGACAGGAATCCATTCGGAATGGGGTATTCCATTTGGAAGATAAATGTGGTCCGGAGGATATTATTATTATCCATGATGGTATTCGTCCTTTGGTGGATGAAAGTGTGCTGTCTGATGTCATCATTACCTGTCAGAGACACGGAAATGCAGTAACATCTCTACCATATAATGAACAGATTTTTGTTGTGGACGACGAAACTTCTACCACTAAGTATATTCCTCGTGAAACCTTACGTCGTGTATCCACACCACAGGCTTATAAGTTTGGTAAGTTAGATTGGGCTTATCATGAGGCTTTTGAAAAAGAAATTGGTATTTATGGTTCTTCCTATACTAATACTATGATGGTGGATTTAGGTGAGCGGTTATATTTTGCAGCAGGTTCTGATAAAAATATTAAATTAACTACGAAAGATGATTTGGAATTATTTAAGGCATATCTGAAAGCAGATAAGGATAATTGGCTGAAGTAGATGTGATGATAGAGGCACGAGTAAACTCGTGCCTTTCACAATTATTTAAATAAGAAAAAGGAGAAGTAGTGATATGAAAGGTAGAAAGAAAATAAGCAGTGTTTTTTTAGTATTGATGTTGGGTTTTATTTTGGCAGGTTGTGGGGAAAAGACTGCAGAATCATCCAGTGCAGGTAATTCGAAAGAAGAGGAAACATATAAAGAATTGGAGACAGGGGATACTGCTCCGGACTTTACAGCTGAATTAGTGGAGGGAGGGGAAATTACCCTTTCTGAACAGAATGGAAAAATAGTGTTATTAAATTTTTGGGCGACCTGGTGCAGTCCTTGTGTGAGAGAAATGCCTGCTTTTGAAAGATTAGTGGAAGAATATAAGGATGAGGTGATTGTGATAGCAGTAAACTGCATGGAGGATGAAAATGCAGTAGCTGAATTTATCAAAGAGAAGGGATATACGTTTCCGGTTGCCTATGATGTTGAGGGAAACATTTGTGAGAAGTATCCTAGTGATGGAATTCCATATACCTTGGTGATTGATAAAGAAGGTGTGATTCGGAAGATTTATTTAGGGGCAGGCGATGCTGAGGAGCAGTATGAAGAATATAAAAAAGCCATTGAGGATGTGTTAGAGGAATAAGGATGGAAAGAAATGAATGATAGAAAGGAAAATGTAATTGCCTATTCTTTCAATCTATTTTAATGGGACAGTTTGGGAAAATGCATGGGGTATAAAAAGATGAAAAAATACGTAAGAAAGGGATTGCTGATAGCAGCCATTGTTCTTGTTTTAATGGGGATGTCTGAGGGAGGTTTCCGGGATGTAAAAAATAAGGCGGTTCGAATTTGCTATGAGTGTATAGGAATAGGATAATGGAAAAAAGGAGAAAGTTGATTCAGGTAATTTGTGCAGTTTTATATAATTGCAATTTTACCGGATTTGCCAAGGGAAAAATTTATCAAGGAGACATAAAGGGAGTATGTGTTCCCGGATTAAATTGTTATTCCTGTCCAGGTGCCATTGCTTCCTGTCCTCTTGGCAGCCTTCAAAGTGCTTTAGTTTCCAGTAAATATAAATTTCCATATTACATACTGGGATTGTTATTGTTGTTTGGTGTGGTGTTAGGACGGGTGATTTGTGGTTTTCTATGTCCTTTTGGACTGATACAGGAAATTCTTTATAAAATCCCGACTCCTAAGCTGAAGAAGAACCGCTGGACCAGAAGATTGTCCTATGTGAAGTATGTGATATTGGTGGTGTTTGTGGTTGGAATTCCTTTGGTATGGGCAGTGCCAGGATTTTGTAAGTATATCTGCCCGGCAGGCACGTTAGAGGGAGGAATTCCTTTGGTGGCAATGAATGAGGGTTTAAAAGCAATGACGGGCGGATTATATTGGTGGAAAATATTTCTGCTGGTGGTTATTTTGCTTAGTTCTGTATTCATTTTTCGAAGTTTTTGCCGTTTTCTTTGTCCTTTGGGGGCATTTTATTCATTTTTTCATGGTGTTTCGATATTGGGAATGAAGGTAGATGCCGAGAAGTGTAATCATTGTAATGCCTGTGTGGCTCATTGTAAGATGGATGTAAAAAAGGTAGGGGACAGGGAATGTATTCAATGTGGAGAATGTAAGGAACATTGCAGGCAGTGTGCCTTGACCTTCGGAAAAAAGTAAAATGGGATTTCATTGCTGGTCACATGGTGGACAACAATATGTTTTCGAAAAAGTACAGAACAAATGTTCATAATGGTCTGTACTTTTTTTTATTTGTATGTTAGAATATTTTTATTAATAATCGGTAAGGTTATTTGTAGCATGATAGAGTAGACAGAGTTTTTGCAAACGGAGGTATCTGTTGATGGATAAATTTGTACTTCATTCTGAATATCAGCCTACGGGAGACCAGCCTCAGGCCATTGAGCAGTTGGTACAGGGATTTAAGGAAGGAAATCAGTTTCAGACTCTTCTTGGGGTAACTGGTTCTGGAAAAACCTTTACCATGGCAAATATTATTGAAAAATTAAATAAACCTACGTTAATTATTGCTCATAATAAGACCTTGGCAGCACAGCTTTACGGGGAATTTAAAGAGTTTTTTCCTGAGAATGCGGTGGAATATTTTGTCAGTTATTATGATTATTATCAGCCAGAGGCTTATGTGCCATCTACAGACACTTATATCGAGAAAGATTCTGCGGTAAATGATGAAATTGATAAATTACGGCATAGTGCTACCGCGGCTTTGATTGAGAGAAAGGATGTCATTGTCATTTCTTCGGTTTCTTGTATTTATGGTATCGGTGATCCGGATGAATACCGGGAAATGATGCTTTCTTTAAGACCTGGGATGAACAAAGACCGTGATGAGGTCATAAGGGAGTTAATTGATATACAATATGAGCGAAATGAGATGGATTTTAAGAGAGGAAGTTTCAGGGTAAAGGGTGATGTGCTGGAGATTATTCCGGTGTCTACTTTTGATGATGCTATTCGGGTGGAATTTTTTGGAGATGAGATTGATAGAATCGTAGAATTTGATGTTTTAACAGGCGAAATAAAGAGAACTCTGAATTTTACCTGCATTTTTCCGGCTTCTCATTATGTAGTAGGTCGTGAACGACTGGAGGCTGCCATAAAGGAGATAGAAGCAGAACTGGCTGAGAGGGTAGCTTATTTTAAGGAAAATGATAAATTGTTAGAGGCACAGAGAATCTCAGAGAGAACGAATTTTGATATAGAGATGTTACGGGAAACGGGATTTTGTTCCGGAATCGAGAATTATTCCAGAATTTTAGCAGGACATAAACCGGGACAGACTCCCAATACATTAATGGATTTCTTTGGGGATGATTTTTTGATTATCGTGGATGAATCCCATATTACAGTTCCACAGGTTCGTGGTATGTATGCCGGAGACCAGGCAAGAAAGCAGACCTTGGTGGATTATGGATTCCGTCTGCCATCGGCGAAGGATAACCGTCCATTGAATTTTGAGGAATTTGAGACGAAAATTGACCAGTTATTGTTTGTTTCTGCCACACCGAATGTATATGAAGAGGAACATGAGTTATTACGGGCAGAGCAGATTATAAGACCTACGGGATTATTGGACCCATTAATTGAGGTGAGGAAGACAGAAGGGCAGATTGATGATTTGTTGTTTGAAATCCAGAAGGAAATTCGGAATAAGCATAAGATTCTGGTTACCACCCTTACCAAACGGATGGCAGAGGATTTGACGGAGTATTTAAAGGAAATGGGAATCCGGGTGAAGTATCTGCATTCTGATATTGATACTTTAGAGCGTGTGGAAATCGTAAGGGATTTACGAATGGATGTCTTTGATGTGCTGGTGGGAATTAACCTTTTAAGAGAAGGTCTGGATATTCCTGAAATTACCCTGGTGGCGATTCTGGATGCGGATAAGGAGGGATTTCTTCGTTCGGAAACTTCTTTGGTACAGACCATTGGCCGTGCAGCCCGTAATAGTGAAGGCAGGGTTATTATGTATGCAGACTCCATTACGAAATCTATGGACATTGCCATAAAGGAAACGAACCGTAGAAGGTCCATTCAGGAGGCTTATAATAAAGAGCATAATATTACACCGAAGACCATTGTGAAGCCAGTCAGGGATTTGATTACCACTTCTTTACAGGAAGAGGCAGAGGTGATTAAGAAAGATCCAGAGTCTATGACGAAGAAGGAACTGGAAAAAGAAATTAAGGCATTGACGAAGAAGATGAATGCGGCAGCAGCAGATTTGAATTTTGAAATGGCGGCTGTGCTAAGAGATGAGTTGAAGGAATTAAAAATTACGCTTCAGGAGTATGATGATTAGTAGTCCTTCAGTTGCGAATCAGATTATATTTTATGGAAAGTGCTGAAATGATATTTATCAAGTGAAGTGAAGGAAAAATGAACCATTAGAAAGTCGGAACGGAGGAAAAAAGGAAACATGGAACAGGAATTTATTACGATAAAAGGTGCCAAGGAGCATAATCTGAAAAACATTGATTTAAGAATACCAAGAAATCAGCTGGTGGTATTGACGGGGTTAAGTGGTTCCGGAAAATCTTCTTTGGCGTTTGATACGATTTATGCAGAAGGACAAAGAAGATATATGGAATCTCTGTCTTCTTATGCCAGACAGTTTTTAGGACAGGCAGAAAAACCAGAGGTGGAAAAGATTGAGGGTTTATCTCCAG
This sequence comes from Lachnospiraceae bacterium, assembly GCA_017399685.1. Classification (GTDB taxonomy): domain Bacteria; phylum Bacillota; class Clostridia; order Lachnospirales; family Lachnospiraceae; genus RGIG1668. The sequence continues at coordinate 22,092 of JAFQBM010000055.1, read as the reverse complement.
CGATTTCCATTGACCAGAAATCCACGAACCGGAATCCTCGTTCCACTGTGGGTACGGTAACGGAAATTTATGATTATTTTCGTCTGCTTTACGCAAGAATAGGAATTCCTCATTGCCCCAAGTGTCATAAGGTAATCAGCAAACAGACCGTAGACCAGATGTGTGATGAAATTTTGAAATTACCGGAGGGTACGAAGTTTCAGATTCTTTCTCCGGTAGTGAGAGGACGAAAGGGTGAGCATGCCAAGGTATTCCAGCAGGCGAAAAAGAGTGGATTTGTCCGTGTCAAAGTAGATGACAGTTTATATGATTTAAATGAGGAAATCAAGTTAGATAAAAATAAAAAGCATACCATTGAAATTGTTGTGGACCGTCTGGTGGTAAGGGAAGGGATGCATATGCGTCTGGCAGAATCCATTGAGACTGCTTTAAGACTGGCAGAGGGGCTGATGGCAGTGGATGTGATTGGTGGGGAGCCAATGCATTTTAGTGAAAGTTTCTCTTGTCCTGATTGTAATATCAGTATTGATGAAATTGAGCCAAGAAGTTTCTCTTTTAATAATCCTTTTGGAGCATGTCCGACTTGTCATGGATTGGGATATAAGATGGAATTTGATATTGATTTAATGATTCCGGATATGAAACTTAGTATTGCGGAAGGTGCTATTGCAGTGCTGGGGTGGCAGTCCTGCACGGATAAGAAGAGTTATACCAGAGCGATTCTGGATGCTTTATGTAAGGAGTATGGTTTCGATTTGGATACTCCATTTCAGGATTATGATGATAATATCAAGGATATTTTAATTCATGGTACCAAGGGGCATGAGGTAAAGGTATATTATAAGGGACAAAGAGGGGAAGGAATCTATGATGTTGCTTTCGAAGGTCTGCTTCGGAATGTACAGAGAAAATATCGGGAAGTTTCTTCTGAAACCATGAAGGCAGAGTATGAAACTTACATGACCATAACACCATGTGAAGTATGTAAGGGACAGCGTTTAAAAGAGGAATCTCTTGCGGTTACTGTGGGGGATAAGAATATTGCGGAAATTGGGGAATTGTCCATTGAAAAATTAAAGAGGTTTTTAGAAGAAGTGGAATTAACCCCAAGGCAGCAGCTGATTGGCCAGCAGGTATTAAAGGAAATCAATTCAAGAATCGGATTTCTGATGGATGTGGGATTGGATTATTTATCCCTTGCCAGAGCCACCGGTTCCCTATCTGGTGGAGAGGCCCAGAGAATCCGTCTGGCGACCCAGATTGGTTCCGGCTTGGTGGGAGTGGCTTATATTTTAGATGAGCCAAGTATCGGCTTGCATCAAAGAGATAATGATAAATTAATTAAGACCTTGAAAAATTTAAGAGATTTAGGAAACTCTTTGATCGTGGTGGAACATGACGAAGATACCATGCTGGCAGCGGATCATATTATCGATATCGGTCCGGGAGCTGGGGAAAATGGGGGAGAGGTCATTGCCCAGGGTACCGCAGAAGAAATTATGAAGCAGGAAGATTCCATTACCGGGGCATATTTAAGTGGTCGTATTAAGATTCCTGTGCCAAAGCAACGAAAAGAGCCTACAGGATATATTGAAGTTGTTGGGGCAAAGGAGAATAATCTGAAAAATATTAATGTGAAGTTCCCATTAGGAGTTATGACCTGTGTTACCGGGGTGTCAGGTTCGGGAAAAAGTTCTTTGGTAAATGAGATTTTATATAAGCGTTTGGCAAAGGAATTAAACCGGGCAAAGTGTAAGCCGGGAAAACATAAGGAAATTAAGGGAATAGAGCAGCTTGACAAGGTAATTGACATCGACCAGTCGCCGATTGGAAGAACTCCAAGGTCCAATCCGGCTACTTATACCGGTGTGTTTGACCAGATTCGTGATTTGTTTGCCAATACGAAGGATGCAAAAATGCGTGCTTATCAGAAGGGAAGATTTAGTTTTAATGTATCCGGTGGACGTTGTGAGGCTTGTAAGGGCGATGGTATCATTAAAATAGAAATGCATTTCTTACCGGATGTGTATGTACCTTGTGAGGTTTGTCATGGAAAACGATACAACAGGGAAACCTTAGAGGTAAAATATAAGGATAAGAGTATTTTTGATGTATTGGATATGACTGTGGATGAGGCTTGTAAGTTTTTTGAGAATGTTCCTTCTATCTTGAGGAAAATTGAGACGTTAAGAGAGGTGGGGCTGGGATATATTAAGTTAGGTCAGCCTTCTACGACACTTTCCGGTGGAGAGGCTCAGAGAATTAAGCTGGCAACGGAATTAAGCAGAAGAAGTACGGGAAAGACCATTTATATTTTGGATGAACCTACCACAGGACTTCATTTTGCAGATGTTCATAAGCTGGTGGATATTTTGCAGAGGCTGAGCGAAGGTGGAAATACGGTGGTGGTAATTGAGCATAATCTGGAAGTGATTAAGACTGCGGATTATATTATTGATATCGGACCGAATGGCGGTGACAGAGGGGGAACCGTGGTGGCAAAGGGAACGCCGGAAGAAGTGGTGAAATGCAAGGAAAGTTTTACTGGGGAATATTTGGAGAGGTATTTGAAGTAGAGAGGGAGATAGGGATTGTGAAACTAAAATGTTAGTTGTGAAAGTGATGCAAAAGAAACAAAACAACGCAGGCACGCTCTTGCTGCGTCCGGCTCGTAGCGGTACTAAATTCGCGACAAGTCGCTCATTAAGTACCGACGGCCGGCCAAGCACCAGCTAATGTATTTGTTTCTTTTGAATCACTTAAGATACGTTTTGGAAGTTTCGCAATTATCTGGGTAGAGGAATGGGGAGGATTGTGAAGAGGGGAATGTTTTAGTATAAGAGTGATGCGAAAGAAACAAATGGGCGTAGGTATGCTTTTTCTGCGTCCGGTTCGTAAATGTTACAGATGAAAGTGATAAAAAAATAGAACGCATTAGGTGTGGTTTAGTGATAAAAAAGGAGAAAATATGGCAAATCATAAGAAGAAAAAGAAAGTAGAAGTTACGAAGGAAAAGGCAGTTTTTTTGGATTTATTTTATATGACACCGAGTGAAGTGTCGATTAAGGAAATGGCGGATTTTCTTAAGGAAAGTGGAGAAGTGATGGTGGATTTTTGGGAAGAGATGGAAGTCTTTGAAGTTGGAAAGACTGGATTTGAGCCTGTTACTTTTGAGAAAAGCCGGGTAGAATTCGGTCATCCTTCGGACCAGTCATTTATAAAAAATCGTGGGATTCAGAATATTTTTGTAGTCACAGCAGAAGAGAAGGCATTTGAGCAGCTAAAGGATTGTATGGAGAAGCTGGTGGAACAGTTTGGTGGTTTTATATGCAGTGACAGCGAAGATTTTAAGCCGTTTTATATGGGAGAGCAGTAATCATTTCAATGTTGAAATTTGTAGATGGAGGGAGTTATGAATATATATGAAACATGTCCAATATTAGAAAGTCGTAAGTTTTTATTAGATTAGTAAAAAATGAAGATTGTGCTGATTTGTTAAAGGTTTATAGTGACAAAAACACTTTGCCGTTTTTTTAATAGGATATAGAATTCAGGGAGGCATCAATGAAAAAATGCATATTTATTTCAGTGTATGGCAGGAGACATAACATATGTTGTGGTTATCAAAGAGAAAGACTTGCATGAAGTGGTGCATTAAAATGAGTTAAAAATAAAAAACCTACAAATTTGGTGAATGCCAGATTTGTAGGTTTTCTTTTTTGCGTTGCGTTGGTACATTTTAATATTTTGAATTTTTTATATTGACAAAGTCAATTACACTTTTTATAATTAAACCACTGGTTTAATTATAGGAGGAGATGTCATGGGAAGAAGGAAGAAAGAACCACAAAATGTACATAGAAAGAATATTTCAAAGATAGCAGAGCAATTATTTTATGAAAAAGGAATTGAAAATACTTCAATGAATGATATAGCGAAAGAAGCGGGCTATAGTAAGGCCACTTTGTATGTTTATTTCAAAAATAAGGAAGAACTGATAGGTATATTAGTTTTGGAAAGTATGCAGAAATTGCATGATTATATTAAGCTGGCATTAGAGGAAAGTAACGATACCAAGGAACGTTATAAGAAAATTTGTTACGGATTGGTAAAATATCAGGAAGAATATCCGTTTTATTTTAAGTTAGTTCTTGAGAATATTAATATAGATTTTGAAACAACTCATTTTTTGCCGGAAGAAAAAGAAACCTTTCTGATTGGGGAACAGATAAATGATTTGTTGATAGATTTTTTGAAACAAGGAATGGAATGTGGAGAAATACGTTCAGATATTGAAGTTTTACCTGCTATATTTTCTTTTTGGGGAATGCTTTCTGGTCTAATTCAGATTGCGACCAATAAGGAATTGTATGTTGGGCAGCGAATGGGAAAATCTAAAATGGAATTTCTTAACTATGGATTTGATATGATTTATGATTCTATCATAGTGAATGGGAAAAGGGAAAAGCATTTTTAATGTAGTGATAAAAGAAGGATGGTGGATATATGGGAATTATGTTTGGATTTTTATGTCTTATTTTTTTCTGTGTATTGTCAGCAAAGGCAATTACACATAGATGCCATTTGGAGAAAGCAGATCGATTTTTAATGAGGTTTCATAAATTCATAAGTGGATTGTTGATTATATCATGTTTTTTACATATTCTTTTCGTTGTTCCAGTGTTAAAAAATCGAAGTATATTTGTGATAATCACAGGGATTGTTAGTGTGCTTTTTATGATTCTTCTTATTTGCTTATGCCATATGATAAAGGATAAAAAGAAGAAATTATGGTGGCATAGAGTTTTAACTGTTATTATGGCAATAAGTATTGGTAGCCACATTGTAACATGGGTGGTAGACTTTAATGATTATCAGCAAAAAGTATCAAATATAGTATTTAAGGATATGGAACTTGCGAATATAAAGGATGGAGTATATGAGGGCGAATACGATGCAGGTTATATTTATGTGAGGGTAGAGGTTGAAATAAGAAATAATGAGATTGTGTCCATTACACTATTGGAGCATCGAAATGAACGAGGAAAACCGGCAGAAAGTATTTTGGATGATGTGGTAGCGAAGCAGGAAATTGACGTAGATGCAGTAAGTGGAGCTACAAATTCTAGTAATGTAATAAAAAAAGCGATTGAAAATGCTGTTGAGAAAGCAAAATAATTGGAATACAAGGAGAGAGGGATTGTGTTATTGTTACACATGTTTTTTTTATGCATACACTCATAAAGGTTATGAAGAAAAATGCATTTCAGATGAACCAAACACGATTGAGTTATTCAAATGGGGAATGCGTTATTGCAGAGCGATAAAATAAATTTGCGAAGGAAATTAATACGCAAGTTGTTCACCTGCGAACAGTTACGTAGAAGTTTTTTAAATACAAAAAGTTATATCTTGATAGAAACGAAAATATAATATACGTTAATTGAAACATTTCTATTATCTATCATAATTATTTACCTTTCGTATTTGAAAAAAAATATCGATATGGAATATTGACATATGGAATATTAGTATGATATATTGAACTGCGGTTAGCGAGGACTAACCAAAGTTCAATATATATAAGGAGGTTGCATGAATTTGAACAAAGAAAATAAGTTAAATGGTAAGGATTTAATAAACATAGGTATCTACTCGGCAATATATTGTGTGCTTGTGTTTGTAGCGGCCATGCTTGGATGTATTCCGATATTTATGCCGTTATTATCAGTGATTATACCGCTTTTTGGCGGGATTCCGTATATGCTTTTTTTAACTAAGGTAAAGAAATTTGGTATGATATTAATTATGACAATCCTTATAGAAATCATGATGTTACTTACCGGTATGGGATATTTTCCTTTACTTATCGGTTTTTTTGCAGGATTAGGAGCTGAACTTGTCTATAAAAGTGGCAAATACCAGAATCTTTTTAAGGGAATAATTTCACACGGAGTATTCAGTATATGGGTTTTGGGAAATTATGTTTTGTTATGCCTTAATCCGGACAGCTATTTTGCAACCCGGCAGAATCTTGGTGAAGAATACATAAATGCATTAAAAGGTTATACACCGATGTGGATATTTCCGGTTTTATTAGTGGTATGTATGGTATTTGGTATTGTTGGCGGATACTTGGGAAAGGCATTGCTTAAGAAGCATTTTCGCAAAGCGGGTATTGCATAATGAATGAAAAGAAAAGAAAGCTTTATATAGACCCACGCACTAAGCTGTTGTTGTTAGTCACAATAGCCATGTTTGTGATGGGTGGTATAGGGGGTAGCAGAATGCTACCCTGTACTATTGTACTTTGTTTCATTCCCCTATTTTTGTTATTAATTCAGAGAGAGTGGAAAAACAGTATTATATATGTGTTGTTATATGGGTTGGGATGCGGAATGCAAATAATGCTTATTCCCATAGCAGAGGGCATTCTGGGAATGCTTTTGTTAACAGTGTGCGTGGTGGTTACAAGGATACTTCCGGGAGTTATGATGGGACGATATGTAATAAGAACCACGAAGGTAAGTGAGTTTGTTGCCGGAATGGAAAAAATGCATGTAACGAATAAGATTACCATACCCCTTTCAGTACTGTTTCGATTTTTTCCTACAATTATAGAAGAATATTCTGCCATTAATGATGCCATGAAGATGCGCGACATACGTTTAGGTGGCAAAAAAGCATTACAGATGTTAGAGTATCGATTAATACCGATGATAACCTGTTCAGTAAAAATCGGAGAGGAACTGTCGGCAGCGGCTCTGACAAGGGGGCTCGGAGCGCCGGTAAAGAGAACTAATATTTGTAAAATCGGTTTTGGTGTGACAGATTATTGTATATTTACAATATGTATGATTATATATGTATTTTGGATAACAGGTTTTGTGTGAGGATAGAACAATGATAGTCTTTGAAGATGTTTCGTTTAAGTATGCTCAGAATACGGAAGAAAATAGTCTTGTTAAGTATTCGATGCATATAAAAAAAGGTGAATGTGTGCTTGTATGCGGACCGTCTGGTTGTGGGAAATCGACAGTAATCCGTATGGTTAATGGATTAATACCACATTATTATGAGGGCAAAATGACAGGCAATGTAAAAATTAACGGCAAAACAGTTGCCGATGAAGAATTATATGATATGGCAAAGCTTGTAGGAACAGTCTTTCAGAACCCAAGAACTCAGTTTTTTAATGTGGATACCACCAGTGAACTAGTATTTGGTTGTGAAAATATGGGACTTAAGAAAGAGGAGATACTTTCAAGGCTGGATTCCGTTGCAGATAAGGCTGCCGTACATAAACTGATGGACAGAAATATTTTTAAACTATCAGGTGGTGAAAAGCAGAAAATAGCATGTGCCAGTGTAATGACAAGCGGACCGGATATAATTGTGCTTGATGAACCTTCATCTAATCTGGATTATAGTGCCATTGTTGATTTAGAACGCATGATTGAGATGTGGAAAAATGAAGGAAAAACTATTCTGATTGCGGAGCATCGCTTAGCGTATTGCATGAAATATGCAGATAAAGTAATTATAATGAATCATGGGAAGAAACTTAAAGAGTTGGGAAAAGAGGAGTTTTGCCGTTTTAGTGACGACGAATTACACGAAATGGGTTTACGCTCTTTAAAAAATACAGATTCAAGAAGAATGTCAATATATTCAGATACAAGAAACAAGATGGTGATGAATAATCTGCGTTTTGGATATGACAAAAAAAATAAAATTCTGGATTTTGATAAAATCGAAATTCCGGCAGGTGAAATTGTAGCACTGGTAGGAGCTAACGGTGTAGGCAAAACAACATTTCTTCGTTGTCTGTGTGGAATGGAGAAAAGGTGCAAGGCGGTGCTTCAATATGGTATGAAACATTACAATGCGAAGCAGAGAATGAAGTTAATGTATCTTGTAATGCAGGATGTAAATCATCAGCTGTTTGCTGAAGATGTGTTAGATGAAGTTCTTATAAGCATGGCTGATGAAAATGAAGAAAAAGCAATGGAAATATTAAAAATGCTTGATTTAGAAGAGGTGGCCCAAAGACATCCGGTATCACTGTCTGGTGGGCAGAAGCAGAGAGTAGCAGTAGCATCGGCGATTGCCGCGGAAAGAGAAATTCTATTGTTTGATGAACCTACCAGCGGCCTGGATTATGGTCACATGATACAGGTGGCAAAACTGTTAAAAGGATTAAAGGAGTTTGGAAAAACTGTAATCGTGGTTACACATGATGCTGAGTTAATAGAAAACTGTTGTACTGCTGTCATTAATCTTGAGGCTTTAAAAAATGTAAATAATAAATAGAAAGTGGGAATGAAAATGAAAAAACAGAGTAGTATGTCGAAGCTGTTTGAGTATGCCGGCAATTATAGGTATCTGACAATAACCTCGTGGTTATTATCGGGAATTAGTGCATTAATCGCATTAGTACCATTTTATTATATTTGGAGAATTATAAAAGAGGTACTTGAAGTTGCGCCTGATTTTGAAGAGGCAAAAAATCTTTCAACCTACGGATGGTGTGCGGTAGGTTTTGCGGTATTAGCCATGTTTATCTATGTATGTGCGCTTATGTGTTCACACATTGCGGCGTTCAGAGTACAGGCGAATATGAGGATACAGATGATGACGCATATAATGAAACTTCCTATGGGTTTTATGGATAAGGAAGGCAGCGGAAAAATCAGAAGAATAGTAAATGATTCAAGTGCTGCCACGGAGAGTTATCTTGCTCATCAGCTGCCGGATGAGGTGGGAGCCATGGTAACCCCGATTGGACTACTGGTATTATTGTTGGTTTTTGACTGGAAATTAGGGCTTCTTAGTCTTATACCCATGGTAATAGCCTTCTGTGTAATGGGAATGATGACAGGCTCAGAGATGAAAAGAAAAATGACAGAATATCAGAATGCTTTGGAGGAGATGTCTAATGAAGCAGTAGAATATGTAAGAGGCATTCCGGTGGTAAAAACTTTTGGTCAGTCCATTTTTTCATTTAAAAGATTTAAGGATTCCATTGATAAGTATGGAAAATGGTCAATGGAATATACTAAAGATTTGAGATTACCGATGGTTTTATATACAACGGCAATTAATTCAACCTTTGCAATATTAACTGTGGCGGCGCTTGTGGTTACCAAAGATGGAATTACAAATGAGTTTTTGTTAAATCTTATTTTTTATATCATAATCACACCGATTATTACGGTAATGCTTAACAAAATTATGTTTTCAAGCAAAAATGCAATGCTAGTGGAAGATGCATTGGATAGAATCAAAGAAATAATGGATATGGAGCCACTTAAGGAAAGCAAAAAGGCAAAATCACCGGCTGGTTATTCCGTGGCGGTTAAGGATATATCATTTACATACAAAGATGCAGAAAAGAAAGCAATGAATCATGTGTCATTAGATATAAAACAAGGCGATCATGTGGCATTTGTCGGACCGTCAGGAGGCGGAAAGACGACATTAGCAAGTCTTATGGCTAGGTTTTTTGATGTGGATGAAGGAAGTATTCTTATTGGTGGTATTGATGTAAGAGATATTGCTGAAAAGGAACTGGTTGATACGGTTTCATTTGTATTTCAGGACAGTAAGCTTTTGAAGATGAGTATATTTGACAATGTGCGTCTCGGAAAACCAGATGCTACACGCGAAGAGGTAGAGAAGGCTTTAAAGGATGCGCAATGTGAGGATATAATAAACAAATTTCCCGACGGGATTGATACTATAATCGGAAGTAAGGGCGTATATGTATCAGGTGGTGAAGCACAAAGATTGTCAATAGCAAGGGCGATGTTAAAGAATGCACCGATTCTTGTGCTTGATGAAGCTACTGCATTTGCAGACCCGGATAATGAAGTCAGAGTTCAGGAAGCATTTCGGTGCTTATCCAAGGATAAGACTGTTATCATGATTGCACATAGGTTATCTACGGTAGTGGACGCAGACTGTATCTATGTCTTAAAGGATGGAAAAGTAGAGGAGCAGGGGAATCATGGTGAGCTTCTTGAGAAAAATGGTGTTTATGCACATATGTGGAATGAATATAACAAATCAATAGACTGGAAGGTGGGTGCATAATATGAAAATAAGAGAAAAATTACAGCATAAATACGCACTTTCTCCAAAAGGAGCCACAGACATGTTAAAAGCATTTGTTTCGGTCACTTTGTCAGATATCGTTTTAATGTTTCCTGCGGGAATGGTTTTTATCTTAATAAGTGATTTGCTGAATGACAATATGAATAGCGGCAGAATTCCGTTTTATGCAATAGGCTGTGGGATATGTCTTTTACTAATTGCAATAACAACATATATACAATATAACGCAACATTTTTTTCTACATATGAAGAAAGTGGTGTAAGGCGTACAACTTTGGCGGAAAGGCTTCGTAAGATGCCGTTATCTTATTTTGGGAAGAAAGATTTGGCAGATTTGACCGGAACGATTATGTCAGATTGTGCAACTTTGGAAACAGCGTCTTCCCACTGGTATCCGGAATTAACGGGAGCATTGATTTCTACGAGTCTTGTAGCATTGGGATTATTCTTTTTTGATTGGAGAATGGCTCTTGCTGCTTTGTGGGTACTGCCTATAGCAGTTATTATAGTACTTAGTTCATCGAGAGTGCAGAAAATGATTGGGCGAAGACATATGGAGCTTAAGTTAGCCTGCGCAGATGGTATTCAGGAATGTCTTGAGACAGCGAGAGATCTTCGTGCCAATAATGCCAGGGATGCATATATGGAAGGTCTTAAGAAAAAGATTAAGGCTATAGAGAAGCATTCCATCATGACGGAGGTGGCAACGGCATTTTTTGTAGTTTCGGCACAGATGATTTTAAAAATCGGAATTGCAACAGTTGCTTTGGTTGGTGGAGGACTGCTTGTAAAAGGAAAGCTGGATGTACTTACTTTTTTTATGTTTTTATTGCTTGTATCAAGATTATATGACCCGTTACAAGTCGCACTTCAGAATTTGGCGGCAATTATCTCGACGGAGGTTCAGTGTGAGCGTATGGATGAGATACTTTCTTATGAGGTACAGACAGGGGAAGAGAGTCTTTGGAATGAAGGCTGTGATATAGTATTTGAAAATGTAGGGTTTACTTATGAGAGCACCTGTTGCGCTTTCGGTAGGTGATGCTGGCGGTGCATTTGTAATATCAGGAACCGATGATAATGATGAAAGCGGAATTATTTCTTCGTTCTTTAAGAGCTTTCCAGACCTTTGGGAAGTTGGCGTTATCTGGGGAGGTGGTGTAGTTCATAAGGAAGCGAGTAAGCTCTTTGTTCCGGGAACCGTAAACAGACTTACACAGGTTCATGAGGATATGGCAAAGGAATATCTGCCTAAGATAATTGAAGCTTCAGGCTGGAAGGTTGAGGAGGTTGACTGCTTCCTTGCCACACAAATTGCTGACTGGATTCTTCTTAACATAAAGAAGGTATTAAATGCACGTGACGACCAGTTTTTAAGCGTTATAAAAAATACTGGAAACTGTGGTGCATGTAATATCGCAATCACATCTACCATTGCAAAAAATCAGGGAACGATTAAGAAAGGCGATAAGCTTTGTTTAATGGGTGGAGCAGCAGGAGCAAGTATTGGTGCAATTAATCTTATATTATAGTATGACTGGAGAGAAAAAATATGGTAAATAAGAATATTTCAATTGATGATATAAAACAGACGATTCGAAAGGTACTTGTTGAGCTTGTGGAGCTTGATGAGTCAGAAATGAAGGACGATAAGCTGTTTATTGAAGAAATGGGTGTAAATAGCATTACGATTGTGCAGGTGTTTTTGAGTTGCCAGGATAAATATGACGTAGTACTTGCAGACGAAATGAATCTTGCAGAGCCTCTAAGCATACGGACACTTGCCGAAAAGGTCTATAAGAAGCTCGGCGAATATAATGAAAAGGGTTAATGATGGTGACATGGATGAAAATACATATTGATTTAGAGGGATTTAACGCAGATAACGAAAAATTTTTCTGTGAGATGCTACCTTATGTCTCGACTCATATCAAGCGGATAGAAAAGACAGAAGAAGGAGTATATGCTGTTGTGGAAGATGAGTATAAGAGCGAAGTTTATGAAAAATGCAGCAGCTTAAAGGGAATGATAAGTGGAGGAAAGCTTGGTAATAAAGAGATACCTATAAAAACCATTATGGATAATTCTTCCGTTGAGGTGTTAAACCATGACCCTGTGTTTTTTAGGCTCATTGAAACCGAGAGTGTGATGGAGCTTAGTGACGGAGTGTATGCATACAGTGGTATCTTTTTAAAGATAATGAGATATTTTGATAAAAAAATTGCCGAATTCGGATTTGATGAATTTAAAGGTATGGTTGAACATGAATATCCTGTTTTGTATCCGATCGATAAGTATGAGAAGGGGAAGTATTTTGAAACATTTCCGCATTATATCATGTTCCAGACGATAATGAATAATGATTTAGATGTTCTTAACAGATTTGCACTGAACGGAACAAAGGACCCGAAAATATTTGAAGAAATGAAAATGCCTCGCAATGTATTAAGAAATGCGGCATGTGTTCCCGTATACGAGTTATTAACGGATAAGGTTATAGAACCGGAAAAACCGAAGCTTTTTATGGTAAAGGGTAAGTGCTTTAGAAACGAATCTGACAATGTATTTGAGCTTGCGAGATTGAATGAGTTTACCATGAAGGAGTATGTATTTGTCGGAACTCCGGAACAATGTGCGGATGGAATCGAAAGGTCTAAAAAGTTATGGCGATTCTGGTCAGAGGTATTCAAATTAAACTGTAAGCTTGATACGGCCAATGATTCGTTTTTTGCAAGTAATTATCAGAAACTTAAACTATTTCAGATACTCGGCGATTCCAAGCAGGAATATAAGTGGTATGTACCTTTTTCGGAAAGCTATATTGCATGCAGTTCGGCTAATTTTCACCGCACACATTTTACGAAGCCTTACAATATCAAAAATAATGAGGGAACATACTGCCACAGTGCCTGCTTTGCATTTGGTATAGAGAGAATGGTATATGCGTTGCTGAATCAAAAAGGAATCGACCCGGAAAAGTGGGATAAGGAAACATATAATGAAATCAGTTCTTATGTAGAATTATAAGGTAGGGTAACAGGATGAAATATAATATAGAAGCAAAAAGATGTAAGATATGCATAATGCCAGAAGTAAAGGGTCATATTGAGCTTGACGAAAACGGAGTATGCAATATATGTCGTGAACACAAAAAGGCAGAGGTGGAGCAGGCTACATTTGATGCACTTACTGCGGATAAAAAGCTTGCCATGCTTCAAAAAAAGGTGGACAGATATAAGAATAAGGGTGAGTATGACTGTGCAGTAAGCGTGTCGGGTGGTAAGGACAGCATAATGACCCTGTACATTGCCGTAAAGCAGCTTGGATTAAAGCCACTGGCGATTTTTATTGATAATGGATTTGCACTTGACGAGATGTATGATAATGTGAAAAATGCCACAGATGTTCTTGGTGTTGACCTTATTATATATAAAACTTCTAACATGCTCAGAATGTTTCCGGACTTAATAAAATCAGGTAAAAAGCTTTATTACTGCAGGATTTGTCATGCGATGCTTGACATGGCAATTTTATCTATATGCAAAAAATATGATATACAGCTGGTACTTGGTGGTTACACCAAGGGACAGCAATATATCAGAAATAGCGAGTTGTACTGGATATATAAGGAGTCAGATGAGAATATTGTAGAGCTTCTTAAGGATAAGGATGAGTTTAAAAATCTTATTCCGATGTATGAAAATCAGAATGCATATTTTACGGATATATATGGAAGAATACAGCAGATTTCACCATTTAAGTACGTGGATTGGAATGAGGATGAAATATTAAAGATTATAAAAAATGAGTTAAGATGGACTATGCCCAAAAGGAGCTGGCCGGATAAGTCTTCTAACTGCTCATTTAACTATGTTGCACAGTACCTGGCAGAAAAGCAGTTCGGATATGCGCAGCATGAATCTGAATTAAGTGTGCTGGTGAGAGATAACGAGATTACAAGAGAAAGAGCAATGGAGATTATAGAAACGCCCATTGAAGAAGAGGATTTGGTTTTTGCATTAAAAAAACTGGGACTTAAATTAGAGGATATTATGTAAAAGGAGAATGGAAATGGAAGATAGAATAATTGAATTGTTGAAAAGTAATGTAGATGAGCTTGAGGATGTGGATATCAACAAGGATACGTCGCTTATATCATCCGGATTTATAGAGTCATTTGATATTATTAACATGATTACGGTTTTTGAAGAAGAATTCGGAGTGGAGATATCATTAAACGGACTTGAGCTTGAGAACTTTAATACAGTCGCCTCTATGGGCGTTATTATTGAAAATGCTATGAAAGGCTGATTAATTATGAAGGAGCAGGCATATGAAATAAATAGAATTAAGAAAGAGGAAATGCACATTGTATCGGAAATGTTGTTCGATTCAGAGATTGGAAAAAAATATTATCCCAGTAAAGCGGTACTTGATGGAATACTGGCTGACGGATATGGTAAGGATTTATTTTATCTGATAAAAACTGATGAAGGTGCAGTGGGTTTTATCTGGTTTCAGCAAAGCGGAGCTTTTTATATGTATCCGTATCTTCATATGGTTTTTGTAAAGGAAGAGTACAGAAAGAGCGGTTACGGAAGAAAGCTTCTTCAGTTTTTTGAGGAATACTCGTTAAATGACGGTGAAAAAAAGAAGATTAAAAACAAGGTATTTCTTCTGGTCGGCAACTGGAATCAGGGAGCCATGGCTTTTTATAAAAGGCTTGGGTATACGGAGGTAGGCGTTTTACCGGGACTATTTAGAAAAAGAATTGATGAACATTTGTTTATGAAAGAATGTATAGGTGTTTAGTGTATGATTAACAGAATATATATACTTAACATAAATGAGTATTGTAAAGATTCGCTTTTGACAGAAAAATTTGAGCTATGGCTGACTGATGAGAAGCGGGAAAAAATCCATAGATATATCAATAAAAGGGATTATATGCGTTCGTTACTTGCGGATGTACTTGTGCGGGTAATCCTTTCAAGGATATTAGGAAAGTCACCAGAAAAAATTGAGTTTTGGTATAACGAATACGGAAAGCCATATGTAAAAGGGCGAGGTGGTATTTTCTTTAATGTATCTCATTCCGAGGATTATGTGGTATCCGTTGTGTCAGAGTATGAATGTGGAATTGATATAGAGAAAAAACAGAATATGGATATGAGCTTTGCTGAAAGTATTTTTACGGCAAAGGAATATGAATATTTAAAAGGGTTTGCCTCAAGAGACTTTAATACCATGTTTTATAAAATATGGACCCTTAAAGAGGCTTATGTCAAATATATGGGGAAAGGTCTTTCTCTACCATTTGACGGTTTTTCTTTTGTCAATGAGGAGAATGAGTTTCCGACGCATGATTTTGATAAAAGTATCAGATTTAGTCAGATTGACATAAAGGGTGATTATATAATATCAGTTTGTGGTAAATACGAGTTTAAGAATATTACTAATATTGATTTGAAAACATTTTAAGTTTTCGGGAGGAATCTTATGGAAAAACAAATGGGTTTGCTGTACTGTTTTCCATATGCGGGAGGAGGAGCTTCTGCATATAGGGGTTGGATCAAAAAGCTTGGTGCTGCAAGGATGAGCGTGCGCCCAGTCAAGCTTCCGGGGCGTGAGGAGCGTTTTATGGAAGTCCCCTTTACTACGATGGAAGAAGCTGTTTCGGAAATAAAGAGTAGTATATCAAAAGAAGTAGATGAGAAAACAGATATTTTCTTCTTTGGCCATAGTATGGGAGCCAAGATTGCTTATGAGGTTGCAAAGGCTCTTGAGGAAGAAGGGATAATAATAAGATGTCTCATGGTTTCGGGAAGTCCTTCACCGGATATTCAAGAAAAAAATCGGATATATGATTTGGAGGACGGGGATTTTATAGCGGGATTAAAGCAGCTTGGAGGAATGCCGGAAGCGATACTGGAAAATCAAGAGCTTATGGAGTTGTTGCTTCCAATGCTTAAGGCTGATTTTAAGCTGATTGATACATATTGTGATAAAGACAGAAAGCCACTCAAATGTTCTGTTCTTGCATTTGGTGCAAATGAAGATGCAGAGGCACTTTATGATGAAGTTATGGGGTGGGAGAGATATACATGTGGTGCCTTTGAGTCATGCTTTATGGGCGGAGGCCATTTTTTTATAAAAGAAAAAGAAGATGAGGTTTTAGAAATTGTTCAAAGAAAAATTAAAGAGTGTTAAAGATGAATATGTAACCAAAGGATACTGGCAAAAGAAAACCTATGGTGAGCTTATACATGAGTGGGCGGATAAATATAGAGATAGGATTGCTGTCGTTGAAGGAAGTGAAAAAATAACATATAAAGAGCTAGATGTTTTATCGGAAAAGCTGGCATGTTTTTTCATTAAAAAGGGAATAAAAAAGGGCGACAGTGTAATATTTCAGCTTACAAATATGATAAGTCTTCCGATAGCATATTTTGCATTATTTAAGATAGGAGCGGTTCCGATTCCTGTGTATCCGGCATTAAGAGAAAGGGAAATTACTGCACTTGCAGTTTGTGCAAATGCGACGGCATATATATGCGTTGAGGAATATCTTAATTTTTGTTATAAGGAGCTGGTTAATAAGGTTTTTGAAGAAACGGAGTCTATGAATATAGTCATATATGAAAAGGAAATCAGGGACTATTGCTTTAGTGAGAGGGGAGAATATAAGTGTGAATATGAGAAGCCTGAGTTTGATGAAGTTGCACTTCTTCTTTTATCGGGTGGTTCGACAGGGATTCCGAAGTTGATTGAGAGAACACATGCAGATCATTTTTATTCCGTCAGACTTACATCTGAAATATGCCGCCTTAATGAGAGTAGCGTATATCTTGGGGCAATGCCACTTACACATAATTTCTTTCTATGCGGTCCGGGGTTGTTGGGAACGCTTTATTCAGGCGGAAAAGTAGTAATGGCAGAGGCAGCTTCGCCGGACGAGATTCTAAGGTTAATAGATGAGGAAGGAGTTACTATTACCTCGCTTGTACCAGCGGTTGCCAAGATATGTCTGGAAATGCAGCCTTATTTTGAAGAATACAGTAGTGAGACGCTTAAGATTGTGCAGCTTGGAGGTGCAATAGTCGAGGATTCGCTGGCACAGAGAGTAGAGGAAGTATTCGGCTGTAAGGTTCAGCAGATATATGGAATGAGTGAGGGAATAATATGTTGTACCAGATTGGATGATTCTGATGACGTGGTATACGGGACACAGGGAAAAGAAATCTCAGAAGCAGATGTAGTAAAAATAGTCGATGCTTACGGTATGGAAGTGCCAGATGGAGAAAATGGAGAATTAATAGCGAAGGGACCATATACGGTAGACCATTATTATAAAAATGTTCATTCTGAAAAATTTACGGAGGACGGATTCTATAAAACAGGCGACAAGGCAGTAAGGCGAAAAGACGGTAATATCGTTATTCTTGGAAGGGCAGACGAGCTTATCAACAAAGGTGGAGAAAAGGTAATGCCGGTGGAGATTGAGGAGCTATTAAAGGATTTTGAGGATATCAAAGATGCTATTGTAATAGGCAATGATGACGAAGCTCTTGGTATGGAAATCTGTGCTTTTATAATATCTAGTAATCCTTGTCTGACGGATGCCGCAATAATTGAAAAGCTGAAGCAAGAAAAGGTTGCGGAGTATAAAATACCGGACCTTTTTATCAGGGTAGAACAGCAGTGGCCACTTACGGCAGTAGGGAAGATTGACAAAAAAGAACTTATAAAAATGTTATAGGCGAAAGGTGTATAAAAATGGCAGAAATAAAAACATTAATACAGGAGATAGTCAAAGACGTTCTTGAGTATGAAATCGAGATACCGGATAAGGAAAATCTTCTTGATTATGGACTAAACTCCATTAAAGGGATGAGAATAGTTGGACTGTTAAAAAAGCAAGGGGTTAAGGTAAGTTTTGTCGATATGCTCAAAAATCCTACAATTGAAGGCTGGGTTGCTATATGCGAAAGGAGCAATCCTTCCGTAGCGCTAAGTGTAAAGAAAGAGGTGGATTTGGTTGAAGACGCATTTAAACTTACCAATGTCCAAATGGCATATCTTATGGGAAGAGAAGACGGACAGCCCCTTGGAGGAATCAGTTGCCATGTGTATATTGAATTTGATAATGAGAGTGGAGTTGATATACAAAGATTAAAGAGCGCATGGCAGAAGTTGCTGGAAATGCATGGAATGTTAAGGGCGTGTTTTTACGAAAACGGAACGCAACAGATAAGAAATGAGGCTATCAATAATGAGGTGATGGTATATGACCTTAGTAATGCCAGTGAGGCACTTAAGGAGACCAGACTTAATGAAATCAGAAAAGAGCTCTCTCACAGAAAGCTTGATGTGGAAAAAGGAATTTCATCGGGCCTTGCAGTAAGTATTCTTGGAGATAAAAAAGTAAGACTTCATTTTGATTTGGATTTGTTAGTTGCAGATGTGGTAAGCTTTAAGATTATCTTAGATGATTTAACAAAACTATATCGTGGAGATGGTTTTGTTAAAAAGAATGATTGGAGTTTTAAACAATATCTTGCCGTAAAAGAGGAAAACGACAGGAAGAAGTATGAGGCGGATAAAAAATACTGGCGTGAAATTATCCCCACTCTTCCTATAGGTTCCACACTTCCTGTTGCCACTCACCCTGAAAATATTTCAGGTGCCGAATATTCAAGACTACAGTTTGTTCTTTCGGATAAGGAGCGACAACAGCTGAAAAAATATGCCACAGATAATCAGACAACGGTTGCGATGATTCTGCTTACGGTATATGCAATTATATTGGAAAGATATAGTGAGAATTCGGAAATGCTCATTAATATTCCGCTATTTAACAGAGATTTATCCATAAGCGGAAGTGAGAGTGCGGTAGCAGATTTTACGGAAATTATGCTTTTAGATGTAAAAGTTGATTCTGAAATGAGCTTTGGAGAACTGCTTAAAAAGATACAACATAATTTTTATGAAAAATATGAACATTCTTCTTTTGGCGGAATGGAGATTCAAAGAGATTTATTGGTGAGAAGAAATGCAACGATTATTGCACCGATGGTATTTTCCTGTACAGAGGGAATGGAACTGTTATCGGAGGAATGTGTTGAAGTGCTTGGAAAACCGGGCTATATGATTACGCAGACGCCACAGGTATATATTGATTTTCAAACCTTTCAGATAGGTAAAGAGCTCAGGTGTATATGGGATATTCCGGTGGGGTTGTTTCATGAGAATATGGCAGAGGAAATGTTTGGTGCATTAGAAGCAGGAATAAGAAGTATTATAAGAAGAGAAAGCGATTGTCATTTTAAAATAAAAGAGCTTGAAGCTATATTTGACGGTTGCGTTGAGCGGTCCATGAAAGAAGACTGTAAGGAAGCAAAGAGTGAGGAGCAGAATCTTCTTACAGGTTTGCTTTATAATATTGAGAATAATCCTGACAGAATTGCAATGATTGATGCAGAGAAAGACAGAAGTATTACTTACAAAGAACTTGCAGGGAAAGTAGCTTTGGTTGCGGCAAAGCTAAAAAAGGCAGGTGTTAAGAATGGTGATAAGGTAGTGCTTACCGTAGACAGGGGAGTTAATGAAATTATAGGTATTTTGGCAATTGTATCCGTAGGAGCCTGCTATGTTCCGATTACACCTAGGCAGCCTAAAGAGAGGCGTAATAAGGCCATGGAGACAATGGAAGTTAACTTTGTCCTGACGGATGATGAAAAAAATGTTTCCGATGAAGAGAGTACACTTATCGTTATGGGTGGAGAGGCTGAAAAAGCCGGGGAACTATTAATTGCTGAAATAGCACCGACAGACTCAGCATATGTAATTCTTACATCAGGTACCACAGGAGAACCCAAAGGAGTGGAAATCAGTCATAAAGGCGCTATAAATACTATAGATGATGTTAATAGACGCATAGGATTAAAGAATGGCGATAAGGTGTTAGCTGTATCGTCTATAGACTTTGATTTGTCGGTATATGATATATTTGGAACATTAGCTTCCGGAGCAACGCTTATAGTTATGGGAAATGAGCATTATCGTGATGCGGAATTTTGGTATAAAGCTGTATTAAAGTATAATGTTACCGTGTGGAATACGGTTCCGATGTTATTTGATATGCTTCTTACCATGGCAGAGCAGGAAAAAAAGGGATTGCCGCTTCGTGCAGTAATGCTTTCAGGAGACTGGGTAAAATCTGAGCTGTATATGCGTTTAAGAAAAATTTCCGAGGAATGTCGTTTTATTGCCATGGGAGGTGCAACAGAGGCTTCCATATGGTCTAACTGGTATGAAATATTAAGTGAAAATGATATAAGAGGAGAGTTTGTACCTTATGGATATGCGCTAAACAATCAGTGTTACAGGATAGTAGATGAAAACTTAAGGGATTGTCCTCATTGGGTGCCGGGAGAATTATTAATCGGCGGAACTGGTCTTGCAAAGGGATATTGTAATGATATTAAAAAGACGGATGAGAAATTTATTATGGATGGAGGAAAAAGATGGTATCAAACAGGTGACAGAGGGCGATATCATGCAGACGGCTGTATTGAATTTATGGGGCGTATCGACCATCAGTGTAAGGTAAGAGGTCATAGAATTGAGGTAGGAGAAGTAGAAAAGTGTCTCGAAAAATATTTTGAAGGACACAGGGTAATAGTGTGGCCGGAAGGAGAAACAGGAGCATATAACCGTCTGCTTGCCTGTGTATTTGGAATGGAGCAACACCCCATCGGAACAGAAGAAGAAAAAAAGATATTAGAAGCACTTAAAGAAAGTCTTCCGTCATATATGATACCGAATGCAATATATTCATACGGGCAGATTCCGCTGTCTACAAACGGAAAGGTTGACAGAAAACGCATAAGTGAAATTTTTAAAAATCCTTCCGATATAGAAGAGAATGGTAATGGCGGAGAGAAAGATAGAACATCCTATGAGCGATTAAAGGAAATCTGGTGTGAAAATCTTGGAGTATCGCAAGAAGTAAATGCTACTGATAACTATTTTGTTATGGGAGGGGATTCACTTAAAGCAATTCGGCTTGTATCCATGATAAATAAAGCATTTGGAACGAGTTTAAAATCAAGGGTAATATTCGAGTATCAAGAATTCGGGGCACTGGCGCAAGAAGTTGTAGGATTATGTGAATTTGTATCTAAATGAAAAGGATGAATTAGTTGACAGGGTTGCTGTACATTTAGGATTGGGGGAATAATATGGGAAAAAAGAAAAGAGAACATATTGTTTTCGACCAAATGCTGAAGCCTAAAAAGAGCATTCCTTTTTCTGTGGTTAATAAAAAAAATATGAAAAAGAAAAATGATAAAGCAGTTGGGTAAGGAGCCGGTAACTGCATAAAAGAAAGTAGCAGAAGCAAGTAATAATATAATTGTATCACAGAGGAAGAAGTGCAATGGCTTATTAAGAACACTTCAGGGAACATATCCGGTGATTAGTCTGTCTTTTGCGAATATAAAGGAAACAGACTTTGAAACGATGAGTTGTAGAATTAAAATAAAGGAATATGATATTTGGCATAAGCATCATATTGAAGAAAATAAAATACTCCAAAACACTCATAAAATCAGCGTTTTGGAGTAAATGTCCGAGATTTAAATTTTCATAGCGGAATGCTCTTGCAGTTTATTATATACACTGCGATAAATCAGCGTTGAAAAAATAAATGTAATGCCATCTGAAAACAACTGGGCAGAAACAACGCCGTAAAGCCGAAACAGATGATTCATAATAAAGATAATCGGAATTGCAAAAAGCCCCTGTCTAAATATGCCAAGTATAAGAGACTCTTTACCTTTTCCCATTGCCTGCAAACAATAAATTTTTTGAAAATTCGCAATCATAAAAGGTGTTGCAAGGCAGGCAATACGAAGGAAATTCGTACCGAAAGCAATGGTTGCTTCATCCTTAATAAATAACCATAATATCTTT
>JAFQBM010000054.1 GCA_017399685.1 Lachnospiraceae bacterium | reverse complement strand
TAAAAAATTAAGAATCGACCATGGATTATAAATATCCCTGTATTCTCCAAACACAAAACCATCATACCATTCTTTCACTTTTTCCTTTTCTTCACCCATTCCCACTGCATCCAGTGCTGCAAATACTTCTTCTTCCGTGAAACCAAAGGATGTGGCATATTTATTTGATGTAGTAGTTACTACTTCAAGGTTGTTTAAATCCGAAAACACCGACTCTTTCGATACTCTGGTAATTCCGGTCATAATCGCCCGTCCCATATACGGATTGGTCTTAAAGGTGGAGTTAAAGAGACTTCTGGTAAAAGTTACTATTTCATCCCAGAAGCCATGAACATAAGCTTCCTGCATCGGGGTGTCGTATTCATCCAGCAAAATAATGACCTTTTTCCCATAATAACGGCTTAAGAAGTCCGATAAGTTATGCAGTGACATAGGTACATCCAAAGGTTTCATTTCTTCTCTCATCCGCTGATAATAGACTTTCTCTACCTCGGATAAAACATCACTGTCCATTAAAAAACAGTGTTTCTCATATTCCTTCCTAAGCAGCTCTCTGATATGATACTCTGTGGATTCGTAATCCGTATCTTTTACTCTTGCAAAAGATAAGCTGATGACAGGATAAGTTCCCTGAAGGTTTCGGTACTTCTCCTCTTCCCAGATAGAAAGTCCTTCGAATAAATCTCCTCTTCCTGCGTAATCCACGGAAAAAAATTCCTCTACCATGGACATATTTAAAGTTTTTCCAAAACGACGAGGGCGGGTAATTAAAGTTACACTGTCGTTACTTTCCCACCATTCCTTGATAAAGGAAGTTTTATCAATATAAAAGTTATGATTTTCACGTAATTCCATAAAATTTTGGATTCCAATCCCTACTGTATTAGTTAGATTGGCTGTATTTATGATTCTATCTGTGGTTTTCTCATTTTTTATGCTGGTTGTATTGTCTGTATTCATTGTATTGTCCGTATTCACTGAATTTTCCGTATCTATTATATTTTTCGCATCCGTTATGTTTTTCGTATTCATCATACCTGTTCACATCCTTTCAAAATCCTTCTTGTTACTGGGATTAAGTTATGTCTGTTTTTTATTCATTTATTATTACCGCCATTACTTCAAACAACCACTGGTTGTACTACCTTGACAAATATCCTTTTATCTTCTATTTTTCCCCGATATGCAGATTCAAAAGAATGGACATTACTAATAATTCTACTCTTATCATAAATATAAAAAAATATTACTGAGTTATTATAATGTATCATATCTGAGGCAATCTCATCACTCAAATCAGCTTCCTTCATGGTATCATTTGTACATTTCAATTCTATTGCTATATCATAATCATCTATCACAATATCTTTTCTCACTGCATGATGACCTGTATCTTGATATTCCTCCACTCTCGCATTAGGAAAAACCATACGTATTACAGGATAAAGAAAATGCTGTAATTCATATTCATTGGTTATATAAACAGTATCAAATAGCTTTTTTACATTATCTGTACATTTTCCATGTGGTTTTCTATGAAAAAGCAAATCTATATAAACATTAAACTCTTTCAGTATGACACTAACTATCCGTATTGCCTCTTCTTTAGAAAAATCAAGATTTATATTCCCTTGACTCTTTAAATAGCGGATAACTGCATTTTTACTTTTTATAAAAGCATCGTTTGTAGCCTGTTTTGAAAATCTATTAAATGGTATATCTGACAATTGCTGAACAACCTGTGCCATTTGCATATTACCGGATTTTTCGAGTTCATTGATACATGATTCTACTTCTATCCTATAATCCCCTATATTATTTGTTGAAGCAATTTGCTCGCACAATTTTTCCAACATTATGCTCTCCCCCATCGTAAATAAAATATAAACAAAGCTTCAATAACATATAAAACATCTTCCCGCCATTCAATCACTTCATATGAACGGCCTTTTTGCTCAATTACATCCTGTATATTGTTTAGATAATCCTTCATTGCCTTTGCAGATGGTTTCTCTTCCTCAATGATAATAGAATTTATTCTTTCTGCCAAATTTTCAAAACCCACATAACTTACCGGTGGATCATCAGCAATTGCTTCCAAAATCAGCTCATACAAGTCAATCTCTCCGAAACGTTTTGTTTTAAATTTCCTTCTCTCTTTTCCGCGTTGACATTTCCCCTGCTTTATCGTTTCAGCCACCTTTTGATAATCTAAATTCAGTGTCGAAAAGCGAAAAGCCTTTTCGACAATCTCTTTTTCAATCGGCAAATGCTTTTCCTTATCAATATTAGCCAACACGCATATATTCAAGCAAATCAATTGCATTAACTGAGGCGATGCCAAACTTTCATCAACTAATTTCTGAATACACTCGTCCGATATTGTTGCACTTAGTTCACCAAACCCTCTTTTGGGTATTTCCATTAATTCATCTTTTGACCATGCCTCAATATCAATAATACTAATTCTTCCCTGCAAATCCGGATTGGTTCTAATTGCATCATCACTTCTGTGTGGCAACGAAGAAATGATGACCTTAAGCCCCTTTCTAATCGCATCCTTAAATTGCTGAGCCATATATGTTTGCATCGATAAATCGGCATAATGAAAATCATCTAAAAGTAAAACGTATTCATTTTCTTTATAGTAATCAATTACATTCTCCCTGGTAATCAAATATTCCTCTGCTATTGTAGTATTCTCTGAATGATTACTGGTAAAAAGTCCTGCAAGTGGCATTCCCGCTTTTGAACCAATCTCCACCCACAGTTTCTCCTTTTCAGAAAAATCTGAACCTGACACTTCCACTAATTTATCCAGACCAATTACTTTTTCGCAAAGTACAGTTTTTCCTATTTTGGATGGTCCTGATATCGATGTTAAATAACCATTCATATTCAAAGCTTGACGCAATCTTTCCTCATAGGTAAATCCTAATACCGTTTTTCTGGTAATATAAGTACTTTCCGGCAATGCTCCAGGTGTAAAAACATCAGATGGTTTTTTCATACAGTTTCACTCTCCCATTTGTTTTAATAATATTATACCACCTTTTAGATATTTTTAAATACTTTTTATAATTTTTAATATTCTTTTATTGGTTTTTAATGGTTTTTATTGTTTTTTATTGTTATTAATATTCTTTAATTATTTTTATTGTTCTTAATATTCTTTTATGCATCATCATATATATTTATCTTCTATCTGGGCAAGGGTTGCTGCAACGGTTCCCTATGGGACAGTTAGTCCAAAAACAGCCCTGTCCCAACCAAAAATCCCACAAAAAAACCGTTCTCCCCACCGTTAGATTTCTAACATCGGAAGAACGGTTTCCTATTTTTTTACTATTTTGTACGAGACGGTATATAGTATCCGTTTTTATCTACATACCATTTTCCAATATAAGTATCTGCTGCCATGGAACCATCGGCATTTAAGTAAAACCAGTCTTTGCCAATCTGTATCCATCCGGTTTGCATCGCACCACTTTCATTTAAGTAGTACCATGTTTTTCCGTCTTTCAGCCAGCCGGTTTTCATGGAACCATTTCCATTTAAGTAATACCATGTGGTTCTATCTTTTAACCAGCCTGTCTTCATGGCACCACTTTCGCCTAAGAAGTACCAGATTCCTCCATCTTTCATCCAGCCTGTCTGCATAGAGCCGTTTACCCCTAAATAGTACCATGCTTCGCCATCTTTCTGCCAGCCGGTTTTCATGGTTCCGTTTTCATTTAAGTAGTACCAGTCTCCATTTACTTTCACCCAGTCAGTCTGCATGGAACCGTTTTCACTTAAATAGTACCAGTTTCCGTTATCTTTCACCCAGCCTGTCTGCATTACTCCGTTTTCGCTTAAGTAATACCAGTTTCCATTATCCTTAATCCAGCTGGTTTCACGGTAACCTTCTTCGTTAAAGTAATACCAGTTATCATCTCCTAATTCCATCCAGCCGGTAGCTCTGGTTCCGTCTTCTTTTTCGTAGAAAGTTCCTTTTTCATCGGTTTTCCATTCGATGGTACTGTCCTCTGAGGTGGAAGGAGTTTCGGTACTGGAATCTTCCGTGCCTGATTCCCCGGTAGTTGGTTCTTCCGTGCTTGGTTCCTCAGTACTTGGAGCTTCTGTACTTGGCGGATTGGTGGTAGAACTACTACTGCTACTGCTTGAGGAGCTTGATTTTTTTGGAATCGTTTCTGTATAGCTGTCACCACATCCTTCTCTGGTACAGGTATAGGTTCTGATTCCTGTTTTTGAAGTAGTGGCCGGTTCTGTTACCTCACTCTTATAGTTATGACCTAAAGAAGGGACGGTAATTCCGGTTCTTACCACTTCGCCACAATCTGACTTGGTACAAACTGTATGTCCTAATCCGGATTCCGTACAGGTCGGTGCTTTATCATTGGCAACAACTGTCGCATCACATACCACTTTTCCTTCTGTATGGGTACAATTAGAACGTGTAATGGTTATTTGTACTTCTGTAGTTTCGTAACTTTCTGCATCTGCCCCAGTATACTTTGCAGTTGCAGTTACCGGAGTATCCACCGTTAATTCTGTTTCTTTCTCATTTTCTGCCCATTCCCAGCCATCCGGTAACGTTGTCACAGCACCTACCGTTGCACAGCTATAGGATGCGCTCATAGTATCAGCCGGTTTGTTCTTTGGTGCTGCTGCTTTTTCCACATTTACTGTAATTGTCTTATTCTCCGCAGCCTTATAATTTGCACTTTCTGCTAAAGATACTGTAATCGTAGCTGTACCTGCACTCTTAATGGTGATAGTACCGTTTGATACGGTTACTACATTCTCATCACTTGATGAATATGTAACATCCGCCTCTGGATTATTGTCTGTTACATCCAATGTAAATTCAGCGTCCCCAAAAGTCTTGTTATACTCTGTTATACCAACTGTAATTACCGGATTAATGGTTACATTTGTTGCAACTGCACTTGTTGGCTGAACCAATATATATTTTACAGCATCATCACCTGTTAAAGTAAGCGTAGGTAATGTTACAGAAGTATAAGTACCTGCATTTGCACTGCTGAGTGTTCCATTCAATCCCGTAAGTTCCACAGAAACATCATCACTTGCTATAATACCCTCCAGTTTAATTTCGGTAATATCCACAATGTTTGAGCTATCATATTCCCGGTTCGCGGCTGTCACTTTAGTAATTGAAAGTTCCTTTTCCTTTAGGTTGACAGTAATATTTTGGCTACAATCTTTTACGTTAACGTCATCCCAGTATTTGGCGGTAATGGTATTGTTACCAATACTAAGATTTTTCTCTGCTGTGTCACAGGTCATTGTATAAACACCATCTACTGCATTTGCCGCATCCACTATTTCGGAAATCTGTGTATTCCCTGCATACAATGCCATCTTTCCACTTGTAGGTATCGTCTCAGATGAGGAATCCTCTGCTGTTACAACATTTTCTGTTGTCTCCCCGGTTAGTTGTGGTTTCGCTTTGATGGTAATTCTATCTCCATAGGTAAATTCGGAGCTCTCCTGTTCTTCTGAATTATAGGCTTTCAGAGTATCTCCGAAAGAGCTGCCGGATTGAGTAATAGTAAAATCCTTTGTTATTGTACCTACATAATCACCTGCTCCATTAATAGTAACTGTAGCGGTTCCGGCATTTTGATTATTGCTATAAGATACAGTATAATCTGTGTCCTTATTCAACGTTTTATCTCCCAAACTCACTGTCACATTTGGTTCACATGGTGCACCATTATAAACATAATTCTCCTGATTAAGGGCTACAGTAGCAGACTCAATACTTGTTCCCAGTGCCAGAGTGTTGTTTCTTAAACCAATCGCATATGAGCTATCATCTGAATGGAACTTTGCCTTATCGCTGTCGGTAAGGGTGTAGTTTGCTCCGGCAACTACAAAGTCACCGGTCAGACTGTTAGAATTGTTATCCTTCCATGTCACTCCAATAGAAGCACCCTCCTTCAGTTCGTCGATAATTGTGATTGTTCCTGAGTTACCACTATAAGCCGAAGTATCCTTATATAAATTTCCACCGGTATTATTATTTATCACTGGTGTACCGGAGAGATTTAGATAATTATCATTGTAATAAGGCATATATACTCCCGCTCCTGTTGGTGCATTGTTACCGATAATACTACCTCCTAACATTGTAAAGGTACCTGACCATACGCACACACCTCCACCGTATTTGGCAGAAAAATTGTTAGCAATTTTACCACCGTACATTGTAAAATTACTACTATTCTGAAGACGTACTCCTCCTCCTTCTCCAGTATCAGCTGTAACCTTATTATTAGTGATACTTCCACCATACATATTGAAAGTTCCATTACTTACATAAACACCACCACCATAGTAATCGTTTATATTATCAGTAATATTTCCACCATACATATTGAAAGTTCCATGACATTTAACACCAGCACCATTAGCCTTTGTGATTTTTCCATTTTCTTTACAGTCACAGAGATTTAGGGTTGCATCAGCATCATTAACAACAATCATGTTACTAGTTATTGACTTTCCATTAAGACAGAGGTTTACATTACCCACAATATTTATCCAGTAACTCAAAGTAAGGTCTTCTGTTAAATAATAGTTACCATCAGGAAGATTGTAATATCTGTCATATACTATGTACGTGTCAAGCGTTTTCTGATCAAGTACAGTCCACTCTATTGCCTCAATACTATGATTCTCATTGTCGCTATGTATCTCATCCGTACATCCAATCACACCACAGTTTCCATGATTACTATGGGTCTCCTCCGTAACGCTGGCCTCTTCCGCGTACGTTGTCATCCCGGATGCGTTTACCGTACCCATTACCATAACTGCAGACAATACAAGGGCAAGTATTTGTTTCATTTTGTTGCTTGTTTTTTTCCTCATACATTTTCTCCTTTTCCTTTTGATTTTTTTAATAATTGCATTTCTTTTGGCACTTGATATATTTACTTTTTCTAAAAAGAACACAGAAAAAGGCAGATATTTAACGTGCTGTTCTGTTCTTTGTAATAAGCGTGTTCTCTTAACTATTGGTCGCAAATTGGTCGCAATTTTTGACTTTCAAGCCCCGAAATCCATTGAAACTGATGAATATGTAGTCATCCATGTGGCTCCATATGTATTTTATAGGTCTCAATATCGTGTTTTCCTTTTTCGTTCATATGCGCCTAATCGAATCCAATCAACTCATTAGACACATCATACACTAAATACATCTGGATATTCTTATGCGGGTACACCTATTACCTTTTGAATCTGCTCCGCTGTTGCAATGGGATATATCTCCATCATATATTTCACAATTTTCTCACCTGAAACAGCCTAGGAAAATGATGCTGCATGAAATCTCTCGCAATTGTCCAAAAGTCATCCTCCATCTCTTCGGTGATGAAGCCATCAATTATATCTGCCATGTGTTCTTTCCACATTTTCTTATTTTTCATTTCAATGTCTCCTCCTGTTAAGATAATGACAAATTTACTACCTTTTATTTCTTCCTTAACCTTTATTTCACACAATTCTACATCAAAACACCTCATTTCTCTTAAAAATCGCTACGCATATTCTATCTGCTTTTTCTTCCAATTTCAATCCCTATGACTCAAGTGGTAAAAAAATGACTCAAGTGATCATTTCATTCGCAATCAATAGGGGATAAAATCCAAATACAGAAAACAACACCGCTGTAACCGGCAATTTTTAAGTTTTTTGTGTAGTCATATTGCAAAAAATCAACGTGTTCCTATCAATACCTTCTTCCCCTCAAAGGCAAAGCCGTACTTTCGTATCTTTTCTTTTGGGATTCCTCTTGCCATAAGGTCAGCTTCGTACCTTTTTTCTTCTATCTGGGCAAGGGCTTTTTCTACTGTCTCGGATAAACTTTTCTCATCCATCGGGTCGTGTACTTTAAATTCCAGAATCATGGCATCCTTTGTTTTATCTTTTGGTTCCATGGTCACATCATAACGTCCGAAACCGCTTTCCCGGTTAGAAGTTATGACATATTCTCTTCTTAAATCCACCAAAAGACCAAGTACAAAGCCATGGTAAAACCGTTCCGGCTCATCTCCGAATTTTCCTTTTCCGGTGTCGAAATAGCTGAAGGTTTCAATGGTTACCCTCTGCATATAGTAATTCATGGCTTTTAAGTCTCCTGCAAGCAGTGCCGTAACGAAATCACCATATTCATCCGATTCCTCAAACCAG
>JAFQBM010000053.1 GCA_017399685.1 Lachnospiraceae bacterium | reverse complement strand
TCTCCATGCTGTAAATTCAGAAATATCAAGATAAATAATATCTCCTACGGAAAAACCAGAATACTTTCTACTTTCCCAATTTCCATATTCATGTCCTTGTGCTACATAGGTATTATGTTCACTTCTGCCTCCGGCACTCCAAAAATTCCATTTTGTAGATTTATCTGCACTATAACGATTAAAAGTAATATTAACTGCACTTTCCGGTACTTTTGCATACCATGTTACATCATCTTTTTGTTTCATAACATAACTATCATGTCCATTAGAATTATCTACCAATTCCATTACAGCCGAATCATTTCCTATCCACTGTTCTGTTGTATTATCAACAAAATAAATAACAACATAGTTTATTGCAGCATAAACTGCACCTGGATTCTTTCCAAATCCCATATTTGCAAATGTTAAAACAAAAATTTAAACAAAAGCTATTAACTTTTTTATTCTGTTATTTCTACTCATATTTTTCCCTCCGCTTTTCATCAATATTAAACATAACAACCTTTTTAACTACATCTAAATCATATGTTCTCTCATAATTTTCTCATAAGTTCCTCCTTCTGTTCTCCCGTCAATTTCATAACTTCCTCTTATAAACCAAATATAAATTTAAACCATTCCGAAAAAACGTTTGCATCAACTAACATTTCATTCTCTCTCCTTTCTTTTCGCATTTTTTAACAATATTCGCCCCTACATTTCAGATTATAATATGCACAATCTTCCAAATCAACCATTTTGTTCCCAATGTCATTTTTTTGTTCCCAACGCAAAAAAAAAGATGCCATTATGAACCGAATCTCAAATGTTGATATACAAATTCAACATTTTAAATACACTTCATAACCGGCATCTTCTTTAAATAAAAATGCTTAATCTAAAGGTTTTCCCCTCATCCTTTACTTCCATTGTTCCATTATGTTTCTCAACCACATCCCGCATATTTTTTAACCCATATCCATGCCCGGGTCTTGGTTTTTCCTTAGCCTTTTTCACTTCCTCCATCTTACTGTTTTTTATCTGAATCATAATATGTCCATTAAAATTTTTTAATTCGATTCTTAAAAAAGCGGAACCTTCTACCTGTAAAATAGCATTTTTCGCATTGTCCAGAGCATTCGCCATGAGAATACAAAGTTCTACATTGCTAATTGCTAACTCTTCCGGAAAGGTTCCCATGACGCTATATTCAAAGTCCTTTTTCTGTTGTAATTCTGAAATGGTTTCACCTATAAAATAATCCGATATGAGATTTCCTGTACATACTATCTCCTGCTTCGGATATTCTTGTAAATACCCCTTTACATATTCTTGTAATTCCTTTATTTCATTTTTTTCGCAAAGCAACTGAATGACTTTCATATGCTTTTTCATATCATGCCGAAACATTTGCATTTCTTCATTTTGCTGTATTTTACCTTCATAATATTTCTGCTGCAAAACAAGATTTTCTTTTTCTATCTCATGAATCTTCTCCAGACTTTTTCTGGTAATGATATTATATACCAGGATAACACTGCCCACCGATACCAATATCATTACTAGCATATATAACAACAATATTTTCTTTTGAGTTTGTTCCGGCAAATCTCCCGACAGGCTATATTGAAGACCACCGGCTACTAATCCAAGCCCAAATATTACCAGACCAATCAATACAATCCATCCAAAAGATAATGTAACAAAAAACTGATGAATATAATTACGTTGTTTTTTCACTAATAAAGCAATCCCTAACCACCATATAGTCCCTGCTAAATTACCGAAATAATTTGATTCCTTCATCTGCTCTAACGCAGGAAACAAATTGATTAGAAAACTCCAAAGAAAAAGGTCTATGCTGTCGATTGCAAGACAGGAAATCAGATATCCTCTTACTTTAACAGAAATTTTTTCTTTAAATATAAGACAAATCATAATAAAACCAAAGGTTGCTTTGTATAAAAACAAGTAATCCGATAACCTGGACCATACTACTGAGCCAATCATTATGTAAACGAACGCCAGATACTTTTCCCGGTTTTTTCTTATGTTACAACCTAATATCCCATTCATCACCAGAATATATTTCACCAGTTCAATCAAAGACCATATCATAAGTTCCATAATTTCCATCAGCAGTACCTCGCATTTTTCTCGCAAAACTCCTGATACTTACGCTTCACTTCTTTTTGTGAACGGGTTGCGATTGGTAATATTTCGGAACCAATCACAATTTCTTTTTCTGTAATGTTATCTACCCATTTAAAATTTACAAGATAGGATTTATGAATACGCACAAACCCTACTTTAGCAAGAATTTTTTCATACTCCGACAGAGGAATCCTGGTGGTTTTCTTTTCTCCCTTCACCAGAAATAACTCCGTATATACACGATGGGATTTCATATATTTGATATCCCGGCTGTCCAGATTTCCATCTAAGATAACATACAGATTTAATATTTCCATTGCCGATGTCAATATCTTTGGAAGCTGCATTCCTAAATATTGCTTTCTGATAAAACCATGAACATTCACACCGAAGGCTGAAAATACCAATTCTTCATGATTGGTAACATAAATAATAAGGGTATCTTTTCCTAATTCCCGAAGTTTCTGTTTTACCTCTAAACCACTGATTTGGGGCATTTCAATATCCAAAATCAATACATCCAAATCATTCTCATACTCTAAAAGTTCAGAACCCATACCAAATACTACTACTTCACAATCCATCGATAACGCCTCTGCCACTTCCAGACAGATTTTTTCCATTTCCTGACGTTCCTCTGCGTTGTCATCACAAACTCCTATCCTCATTGGCATTTCTCCTTCATTTTAAAACAAGCATCTAATATATTCTCCATTTCTTTATTATAATTGTATTACAAATATTTTACAACCCAAATAATCCATTTCATATACATTCATTCCCAACAATGAACTTGAATCTTTTCATCCTCCTCCCTCATATTAGGTAACTTTACAGTTTACCAACTTAAGAGTTGATTTCTTACGGGTTTATTATCTTTCTTTTTCTAATATACTTTTTCAAATGAAATCATCTCATTCTTGTCCATAATCATTTATCCATAATTTTCAAATATATATTGCATTTTTGATTTTTATAAGATATACTACAACTACAATCAATAAAAGAATTAATACTATTAATGATTTCCATATAAGCATGATCGAATCATTCTAACTTAACAAAATTCAGTCTTTTTACTTTTCTTGTCAAATTCATTTTTTATACATCATAAACAAAATTACCATTAAACTTCTTTTCGTATGCCCCTTGACATCTTAATAAAAGGCTTTACATCTTCTAAAAATCCACCTATAATTAGAGTACATACTCCTGAAAGGTGGTGAAAGGATGGGAAACGTGCCAAACAAATACGATAAACCATTATTTTTAGCATTACGTGAACTTATGAAAGCAAAGTTATATGATTCCGTTGAAAAAGTAATCGATACTGCTTTACTTGACAATGTACCACTTGAGGATATAGAAGAAATTACAGAAAACCTCAAAGACGAAGAACATTAAAACTAAATAGTAACCCAAAAATATAAGGTGTAAAGTCTTTTATTAATCTGCTAAGACTTTACACCTTTTCTAACCTTTTCGTTCTATTCTTTCATCCCTCTTTTATTTTTCTCCTTCTTCCTAATATTCTTACACTCTTCTTTCTTTTCACCTCTACTTCCTTTCATTCTTGCTCTTCCTTCTTTTTTCTTTCATTACCCTTTCACTACCCCCACCGTCTTTAACTTCTTCACCGCTTTTACCAAATCTTTTTGATTTTCCATAACAACATCAATATCCTTATACGCAAACCGGCACTCTTCCGCCACATCATTTTTCTTATGTTTTCCAAGAACTACATCCTGCTCTCTTAAGTCTAAGATAACCTGTTCCACAGAAAACGCCTGTTTTGCACCAGTACGGGAATATGCCCTGCCTGCTCCATGGGAAGAGGAACAAAAAGAATCCGGATTCCCAAGACCTTCTACCACATAGCTATAAGAACCCATTGCACCTGGAATCACTGCGATTTCTCCCTGTCGAACCCTGGTGGCACCTTTTCTATGAACCCATACCTCTTTCCCAAAATGGTTTTCCAAGGAAGCATAGTTATGATGACAGTTAATGGTGGTTCCATATTCCACCGAAATTCCCGCATACTTTTCCACGTATTTTGACAGGATTTCCATGGTACGCTCCATCATCTTCTGACGATTCTCATAAGCATAATCCAAAGCCAGATTCATCCAATGAATGTATTGCTGCCCTTCATGAGAGTCTACCGGTAAAAATGCAAGACGGTACTCTTCCGGCACTGCACTATGCCATTTTTCATTCAATTCCCTGGCCTGATGATGAAAATAATCACAGATTTCTTTTCCTAAATGCCGGCTTCCAGAATGAATCATGATTCCAAGGTATCCCTCTTCATCCACCTGCAACTCAATAAAATGGTTTCCGCCTCCCAATGTTCCCGCCTGAAAGTAACCATCCTCAATCAAAGGTACTAACTCCTTATTTTCTTCATAAATCTCCATTTGTCCTTTTGCCCTATCCAAAACAGCAGAATCCTGAGGGGTTTTATATCGGTTAATCCCTACCGGAATATTTCGAAGAATATCTCCAATGATAGCCTGTATCAAGGAACCATTTCCTGTCATAATCTCTTTCACTTCTTCCAATTTAATATTGGTAGGGGTAAAAATCATGCCACACCCAATATCTGCTCCTACTGCATTGGGAATGATCACTCCATCAGTTGCAATCACACCGCCAATGGGCATTCCTTTTCCTGTATGGGTATCCGGCATCAAAGCCACCCACTTATGAATAAATGGAAGATTAGCAAGATGCATTGCCTGTTCCAAACAGCTTTCCTCAATATCAGTTTCTTTTTCAACCCACACTTTTATTGGTTTCTTTACTTTTTCATTATAAATTACAAACATAATCATTCTCCCTTTCTCTCTATTTCTTTGAACTGAATTTATCTTAGCAAAATCCTTATAATTTATCATTTAAAAAAAGTTGCGAAGGTGTATAATAAATATAAACGATGTTTTAGGGAGGAATCTTATGTCTGAATTTCAGGAATTAATCAAATCTTTTGCAAAAAGTCGGGAATATGTACGAGATTTTTTTGTATATGGATTTAAAACCAGAGAGGACTTTTCTGATAAAAGTGGCCGCACCTACGACAACGAACGTCGTAGGATAGAAAGCTGGCTTTCAGAATACATACATAGCAATTACACCAAAAATGGAAAAAATATTTCCCTTGCCATAGACAGTAACCTGCTCCTTACCAATCCTCTTTACCGGGTATGGAAATCCAAAAGTTTTACAGATAATGATATTATGCTGCACTTTTTTCTTATGGATATATTACAGGACAGGAAATCCCGAACCATTGAAGAACTCACCAATGAAATACTATCAAATTATGACGTATTATTTGAACCACAGCTTGTACGAAAAAAAGTAAAAGAATATGAAAAAGAAGGATTACTACTTTGTGAAAAATCAGGCAAACAATTCCGTTACTCCTGTGCCGATAATTTAACCTATGCCATACCAGAGGAATTACCCGCTCTTTTGGAAGCAATTCGTTTTTTTCACATTGCCGCACCCATGGGTATTCTTGGCAGTACCATTTTAGATAACCAAAAAACTAGCAATGATATATTCACAACCAAACATGGCTTTTTCGCCCATACCCTGGAAGATGAAATGTTATTACTTTTATTGACTGCCATGAAAAAACAAACTTCCATCTCCCTGATAAACCGTAGTGCCAAAACAAATACCACCCAACGTATTACCGGAATACCATTAAAAATCTTTATCAGTACCAGAACCGGAAGACGCTATGCCTGTCTATATATCCAGAAAAACCGACGTTTTACCAATGTCCGTCTTGACTACATAAAAGAAATAACACCTTTAGACTCAGAACCTTCCTACATAGAATACAAAGAGAAACTGGAGAAAAACTTATCAAAAATCTATGGTGTTTCTTTTGGGAAAGAACATACGAACGATATCATCAAACTGACTTTATTCATTGATGAAAAGAAAGAAAAACATATCATAGAACGATTAGAACGGGAAGGAAAAGACGGCATTCTTACCCATATAAAAGAAAATACCTACGCCTATGAAAAAGAAGTATTTGATGGTAATGAAATGATGCCCTGGGTAAAAACCTTTACCGGTCGTATTCTTTCATTTGAATCAAACAACGAATACCTGACCAATAAATTCTATTGGGATATGAAAAAAATGATAGAAATGTACTGCAATTAAGATACTTACATCCAAAGTCTTAGGTTGAAAATATAACACTAGCCACACAATTGTAATTTACAAAATATTACACAAATCACATATCCCCAAAATCAAGAACTAAAAAATAAAATAGAAAAAGGTAGAACACTATGGAATTATTTTCGGAAATTTATAACTGTTATTTTCAGATTGTAGATGAAATATGCAAGGCTGCTGCCACTACACCTATCACTGAAAGAGAAATGTTAGCTTTGGCCACGAATCTGGGATATGGTGAAAGTGGCCTTACCATTGTCCCTAAATTAACAAGTGGAATCTGGAATCTGCTTTCCCCCGCAGAAGGTGGTTATACATCTAAAATAGACAATTTAGAAGTCCTTCCCCTCACCACCCTGCAAAAAAGGTGGTTAAAATCAACCTTATCTGATGAGCGAATGGGATTATTTTTAGAGGAAGCCCAAAAAGGTACTTTAAATCACTACCTGGAAGGAATAGAACCTCTTTTTTTACCAGAAGACTTTTATTATTATGACAGATTCAAAGATGGAGATGACTTTTCTTCTCCAGAATATATTTCTCATTTTCGTACTATTTTAAAAGCAATTCGTAATAAACAAGCAGTAGATATCCGCTTTTCTTCCCATAAGGGAAATGATGTACACCATATTTATTATCCCTGCCGGATTGAATATTCCGCGAAAAATGATAAATTCCGTCTACTGGCAATTTACCAACGAAACCCTGAAAAACAGC
This sequence comes from Lachnospiraceae bacterium, assembly GCA_017399685.1. Classification (GTDB taxonomy): domain Bacteria; phylum Bacillota; class Clostridia; order Lachnospirales; family Lachnospiraceae; genus RGIG1668. The sequence continues at coordinate 68,016 of JAFQBM010000053.1, read as the reverse complement.
GAATTGAAACCATTAATCTTTCCAGAATTGAATCCGTTTCCCTGATAGAGAGTTTTTATGACAAAGATTTAAATCTGGAGGATGTTTTAAAAAATTCCTACTATAAAGAACCAGTACGGCTCGCCATCACAAACAAGCGAAATGCCTTGGAACGGGCCATGCTCCATTTTGCCAATTATGAAAAACAAACCATAAAAACAGATAAAGAGCACTATGAATGCCACATATACTATAACAGCAGTATGGAAACTGAACTTCTAATTGAAATTTTATCCTTTGGACCTACCATAAAAGTATTAGGCCCGGATGATTTTCTAAACAAAATAAAAGAGAGGGTACAAAAACAGCAAAATCTGCTTTCCACACTCTCTTAAAGTTAGTCAGGATAATTCCTCTCCTTAATCATCAAACTTTGATACTGACTTTGAATCATTATAAAATATACTCTTTACTATGAATCCTTCATATTTCCATCCTTCTAATGTTCTTGAAAATCCAAATGGCAGGAAACTCTTCTGCCTGCTATTTCCTTCCACTCTGGATTTTCTTCTTTACACCTATTCATAGCATGCATACAGCGTGTTACAAAAGGACACCCCTTTGGCGGGTTTAAAGGACTCGAAACTTCCCCTTCCAATAAAACAGACTCTTTCTTTCTTGCCATCTTGGGGTCTGGAATCGGTTCTGCTGACAACAACGCCTTGGTATATGGATGCATAGGATTTTGATATATCTCATCTGCCGGACCGATTTCCACCAAATTTCCAAGATACATCACCCCAATCCTGTGACTGATATGATTTACCATACTCAAATCATGAGCAATAAACAAATAACTAATCTTTCTTTCTGCCTGAATCTTTTCCAGAAGATTCATAATCTGAGCCTGTATGGAAACATCCAAAGCGGAAATAGGCTCGTCACACACGATAAATTCTGGATTTAAAGCCAAAGCTCTCGCAATGACGATTCTTTGTCTTTGACCTCCGGAAAATTCAGAAGGATAACGGTTTTTATGATCCGACATTAAACCTACGGTTTCCAGTAATTCCATTACTTTTTCTTCCCGTTCTTTCGCAGTGTACATACCGTGGATTTCCATTGGCTCCTTTATAATCTGACTTACGGTCAATTTTGGATCTAAAGAAGAAAAGGGATCCTGAAAAATCATTCCCATCTTCTTTCGATAAGGAAACATTTCCTTCTTCGATAGTCCGGTAATATCTTTACCTTCGTAAATAATACTTCCGGAAGTTGGCTTTACAATCTTTAACACTGTTCTTCCCAGTGTTGACTTTCCACAACCGGATTCACCCACAAGACCTAAAGTTTCACCTTTTCTTATTTCAAAAGAAACATGATTCACTGCCTTTAGATTCTGCTTCTTATATCCATGTCTTTCTTCAAAATATTTACATAACTCTTTTACTTCCAATAAAACTTCATGATTGTTCACTTCATTAAAATCCGCCATCCAAACTGCCTCCATATGTTTCTTTACTGGCACTCCCAGCAACTGCAGGAATGTGTCTTAGAATATACGGTTTCTTCCGGTTTATGTTCCCTGCATCTTTCCTTTGCTTCCGGACACCTATCCGCAAAGGCACACCCCTTTGGCAAATCCAATAAATCCGGTGGTGTTCCCGGAATCGGAACCAAAGGCTTATGTTCTTCGCTGTGGGAATTATGAATACTATTCAAAAGTCCCTTGGTATAAGGATGCTTTGGTTCATAAAAAATCTCCTCTGTGGTACCCTTTTCTACAATCTTTCCTCCATACATAATGTGAATTCTGTCACAAATTGTAGCAACTACACCTAAATCATGGGTAATTAGTATCACTGAAGTCTTTTGTTCTTTTGTTATTTTTTGAATCAATTCTAAAATCTGTGCCTGAACTGTTACATCCAATGCAGTGGTAGGTTCATCTGCAATGATTAACTTTGGATTACAGGCAAGTGCCATGGCAATGATAATTCTTTGCCGCATACCACCGGAAAATTCAAAAGGATATTGTTTTAACCTTCGTTCCGGATTTGGAATCCCTACTTGTTCCATCAAACCGATAGCACGTTTTTTTGCTTCCGTCTTAGTACACCCGGTATGAGTTATGATTCCTTCCATTAACTGGGTTCCTATTTTCAAGGTAGGATTTAAATGAGTCATAGGGTCTTGAAATATCATGCTGATTTGATTTCCACGAATCCTTCTTATCTTTTTCTTATATGCCTTTTTTTTCTTTTTGGAATCCAGACCTGCTGGTGAAATATCTTCCCCATCAAATGTAATCTCTCCGGAAGTTACTTTTCCATTTCTGGCAACCAGTCCCATCAAAGCCATCATCCCCACTGACTTCCCGGAACCGGATTCTCCTACAATGGCAAGAATTTCTCCTTTTTTCACATGATAAGAAACACCATTTAATGCTTTGACCACACCTTGTTTCGTTTTAAATTCCATAGACAAATTCTTAACTTCAAGTAATCTCATACTTTCCTGCCTTTCCTGGCATCCTACATCATTTTTCATTATCTGATATAGCATTTCCCAATGAATCAGTCGAAATGCTATTCCAGCCAGCCTTATTGATTCTCAGAGCGATATCCAAATGTAACTTCTATTTCTTTTTCTTTATACTGTCCTCTGCTGTTACTTCTTTGTAATACGATCACTGTGCTTTCGCCACCTTTGTACTGTTCAATGGCATTCTGTAAATCTTCCCAGCTTTCAATCTCATACTCTCCAATCTGGGTAATGATATCACCTGCATTAATTCCTGCTCTTTCTGCCGGGGAGTTGTCTGAAACTTTTGAAACATAAGCACCTATCGGCATTCCAAAACGCTCATTATATTCCTCTGTTACGGTATCTCCGCCAACACCTAAAAATGCCTTATCCTTTTCTTCAATTACTTCCTGATTCATTAAATCATTGATAATCGGTGTCGCTGTAGAAATCGGAATGGCATAACCCATGCCTTCTACGCTGGTGTCCGAATACTTCACTGTATTAATCCCAATCACTTCACCCTTGGAATTTAACAATGCACCTCCACTGTTTCCTGGATTAATTGCTGCATCTGTTTGTAATAACGTCATTGTTTTATCTGTCAACTGAACTTCTCTATTCAGCGCACTTACATAACCCACCGTTACAGATTGACCATATCCCATGGCATTTCCAATGGCGATTGCCTGTTCCCCTACAAGCAATAACTCTGAATCCCCTAATACTGCTACTTTTATAGAGCCAATGGTACTTTCTTCCATATCTTCCAAGCTGATACTAAGCACTGCCAAATCTGCATCGGAATCATATCCCTTCACTGTCGCAGTCACATATTCAGAATCAATAAAACCAACCGCCACCTCCTTAGCACCTTCCACAACATGGTAGTTGGTTACCACAAGCAAAGTGTCATCGCTCTTACCGATAATGATTCCGGAACCATAGCCGGTGCTTTCTTTGCTATACTGGTTAAAAAAGAAATCATACCCCACTTCCTCAAAGGTACTGGTAACAGATACAATAGAAGGCATTACATTATTTACTACCGCTGCCACACTGGAATCCGTTTCCTTCGTAGTCAGCAAAGTCACTTCTTGAATTTCCTGATTGGCTTTCTCAGAGGATGATTCTTCGTTAAAATAAAAACTGCCTGTAAGAAGGTAATTTTTACCAAGATTTATTCCCTGAAAAGCCAAACCAAACGCACCACCAAACAAAAGACCATACGCTGCCATTCTTCCGGCTTTCGCAAAAAACGAATTCCTTCTTTTTTCTTTTCGTTCTTTTTTCAATGCCTTTCTTTGCAGTTTTTCCTGCCTACGACGTTCTCCACGATTTTTCTTACTATCCCCTTGCTGCATATCGGAAACATTTTCATATCCCTGATTTCCCATCATGCTTTGAATAGAATTCATCTCCTGATTCATTTGGTTTCCATTCGTTTCATGATTCATTGGAAGTCCATTCATCTCCTGATTTCCTTGATTCCCCTTCATTTCCTGATTTCCATTCCATCTTTCATCCATTGTTTTTCCTCCATTCTAAATTCCGATTATTCACGACGAATGAATCATAGCAATACATTTATTGGCGAATTGTTTTCATAACCATATTTTTATGATTACTGCCTATGATTACGTCCATGGATAACCTCAACTACATACCCCTTTTTTAATAAAATGACGTAAGTGTCAAAAGTAAATTTTTCCATTCACTAATATCACAGAATTATTTACTGTATCATCATCAAGATACTTACTTTCCACGGTTTATTACCTATGCTTACCCATAAATAAAATCCTCATTATCCTATTGGACTATAAACCATCTTTTCTTAACTATCTTGATTGTCTACATCTTATCAGTCATTTGTGAAAAACCTGTGTATGAAATGTGAAAAAAGAATCTCTTTTGAGATTCTTTTACTCTATCCTTTGAAACAACTCTCTTATAGAACAAACTTAAAAATATACCACTCTGTCTTCTGGTTCTTCCGCTGGTTTTATGTCCTTTACATATAATACAGGACCTTTTCCCTGATATTCCTTGCTAAATTCCCTTCTGATATCTGCAGTAACCATAGCATAAGACTTCACTGGTAATTCAGCTGCATTTTTCTGTTTTGCCAGCAAACCAATAAATGCAATATCATCTGCACAACAAGTCATAGCAAATCTTCCAAGTACAAAAGAATCATTCTTTAGCTTTGCATCACGGTAAATCATGCCCTTGTAAGTGACTGTCTTCCCTTCATATTTCTTAGGATTGTCCATAATATCCATATAAAAAATACCAAAATCCTCGTCTTCAATGACAAGATGGGAATCTTCTATATTATATGGTAAATCTTCGTCTCCATCTGCCGGGCGTGAATCTCCATTTTCATATTCATAGACTACCTGTGCCATACGATTTACTGCTCGAATCGTTCTCGCATATCCCTGTCTGGTAAATTCTTCCGTACAACGATTAAAAATAACCAGTTGAGAGTATTTCACATGTTCCATCATAAGTCCTCTCATGTTATTCAGATATGTTTCGAATGTCTTTGAATTTACTGTTGTCACAATCTGAACCAGCATCCAACCCTCTGGAACCTTTGCATCCAGCACCGTATCCATGGACCACATTCCATTATATTCAATCATAACCTGTTCCGGCTGATATTGGCGATTTAATTCTTCTAATTTTTCTTCACAAAAATCTTCTTCCTCGTCTAAGTATACCACATCTACATTTATAGCCTTAAGTTCCGCTTCATCATACTCTTCTTCACCTTCTTCACAAGCAATCACAAGAGTTTTTGCATGGTCGTTAAAAGCCTCACTGTTTAATGTTTCTTTAATAAACCTGCTTTTCCCACTTTCCAAAAAACCGGTAAATAAATATGCTGGTACATCATTCTTCGCTGCCATATGTTATGGACCTCGCTTTCCAAGATAATCTTAATTTTTAGGAATCAAGTCTGTTATTTCCTGCCTCCCAATCAATAAAAATTAGATTTCAAACAATTCCTTTAATTTTTCTTCCTCTAATTTCGTTCCAATCACACAAAGTCTTCCTGTATATTCCGGACTTCCTTCTCTTAATTCATATTCTCCTGGAACCAAATCAAAATAAATCCATGTTCCATCTACGCCAGCAATCATGCCCTTTGCTCGTAAAATAATACCGAATTCTTCTGTATTCGCTAATTTCTCCAAAGCTTCTTCTACCTTTGCTTTTTCAAATTTATGTGGAGTTTCTACTCCCCAGCTGTTAAATACATCATCTGCATGATGGTGATGAGCATGGTCATGATGGTGTCCACAGCAGTGTCCTTCTTCATGTTCATGTTCGTGCTCATGATGGTGTCCGCAACAATGTCCTTCTTCATGCTCATGTTCGTGCTCATGATGGTGTCCACAGCAGTGTCCTTCTTCATGCTCATGTTCGTGCTCATGATGGTGTCCGCAACAATGTCCTTCTTCATGTTCATGTTCGTGCTCATGATGGTGTCCACAGCAGTGTCCTTCTTCATGCTCATGTTCGTGCCCATGATGGTGTCCACAGCAGTGTCCTTCTTCATGCTCATGTTCGTGCCCATGATGGTGTCCACAACAGTGTCCTTCTTCATGATAATGTTGTTCTTCCATCATTTCATCTGCCAATGACTTCGAAGCCTCCATAGTTTCTAACATCTTTTCACCAGAAATATCATCCCAAGGTGTAGTTACAATCTTAGCATTTTCATTGTGCTGGCGAAGTAATGCAACACTAGCTTCCAGTTTATCTTCCTTCATGTTCTGAGTTCTGCTTAGAATAATGGTATTGGCATATTCCACTTGATTATTAAAGAATTCACCAAAATTCTTCATATACATCTTACATTTTGATGCATCTACTACAGCAGTATAACTATTTAATTCCACTTCAATTTCCTTTGCAACATCTTCTACTGCCTTAATTACATCAGATAATTTTCCTACTCCAGATGGTTCGATAATAACACGATCTGGTGTATAAGTATTTAACACATCCTTCAAAGCAGTTCCAAAATCTCCAACTAAAGAACAACAAATGCAACCAGAATTCATTTCTGTTATCTGTACTCCGGCTTCTTTTAAAAATCCTCCGTCAATACCAATTTCACCAAATTCATTTTCAATCAAAACTACCTTCTGTCCGCTCAAAGCTTCTTTTAATAATTTTTTAATTAATGTAGTCTTTCCAGCTCCTAAAAAACCTGAGATAATATCAATTTTCGTCATTTTCTTTCCCTTATGCAAAATCAAAAATCGTTAGCACAATTCTTTTTGAATTCTACAATTCCTTTCTTTCATATCTTTCTACTATAAAATTTATTTAAAATTAGCACGACCTTAACCTTTGATATATGTCGTACATAATCAAGTTATCATAATCCTTATTTTCTTATTCTATCACAAAAAATACCCCTTAAGTTATTCACTTCACGAAAAGGACTGTTGCTTACGCATCAGTCCTTTTTGAATCTTCCATCATACTATACAGAAATATCCACATTCCCTCCGACATATGGAGTAACTGACTGTTCCATCATCTGTTTCATTCCATCCGATACCTGTTCCACCATATCCATAGATAACTCCATCACTGCGGTTCCTATCCTAGTCTGCAGTTCTGTCGAAGCCATGTTCATAGATAATGCTGCAATATCCATAAAAAACACCCCTTTCTTATGTTTGTTCTAACTAATTATAGTATACCCTTTTTTTCCACAAGATACAAGAGGTTCTTTCACAACTGCATCCTTTAAAAATTTAGACATTTATATACCACAATTCACTCCACTCTTTAAATCCACCCACAATATCTTTTTACGATATCTTTTGCAATTTTTCGCTATGGTTCATTACTACCTTCTTTAGCATCGATATATCCTGTTTCATTACTTCTAAATCTTCGAAACTATTTTTAAATTTTTCAAATGTTGATACATAACAAACTGCAATAGACTGTAATCCCGGAAGGATTTGATTTTCTTGCGTTATTTCAATATTTTTCATTCTTGGCAATAACTCATTTTCCTGGGTTACTTCTACTTTCTGTAGTCTTGTTTCGACATTTTTTAATCTCGGCAGAATTTCTTTTTCCTGGATTTCTTCCACTTTTTCCAACCTTGTTTCGACGTTTTCCAGTCTTGTTTCGACATTTTCCAATCTTGTTTCGACATTTTCCAATCTTGTTTCGACGTTTTCTAGTCTTGTTTCAACATTTTCTAGTCTTGTTTCAACATTTTCTAGTCTTGTTTCGACATTTTCCAGTCTCGTTTCGACATTTTCCAATCTTGTTTCAACATTTTCCAACCTTGTTTCAACATTTTCCAATCTTGCTTCGACGTTTTCTAGTCTTGGCAAGATTTCTTTTTCTTGTGTTATCTGAATTTTTTCAATATTGGTTTTCATATCCCTTATATCGGTTTTTATCGGTTCCAGCAAATTAGACATTGCTAGTAACATTTCGTTATCTGTCATTATATCAACTCCCTATCATTATCTTTGTGAGGTTTGTTACAAGAAATATTTTAACTTAAGTAGCAGATTATCTCTTACCTCCGCCAGCTCAATTCGAATCATGGTATAAAACAGCAAATACAATAGAACATTAGACTATAAATTTCTCCAAATTTATCAGTGATGTGTTAAAATTTATCTTATTTTAGAATAGCACAGATACTGTGAAAAAGCAACAAAAAAATTTCAATTATTTCATAAACATATTTGTCATTTTGTTTTATTTGTCAAGTATCAATCTTATCAACTATCCAACATTCTTTTACTTACGATAAAATAAAAAAGACCATCTGCTTTCATACAAATGATCCTTCTTGACTGAATATGCCTTAAATTCTCTATAGAAATTTTCCTTATCCGGTGATGTCGTAACATCCTCTATACATATTTTCCTTATCTGACTACGCCTTAAACCCTCTGGATTGTTGTGCCATAACATCATAAGATTCATTTAAATAACCCTTCCCATAGGTTAATCCGGCGTATACCTGATGGGAATTTTGCATTAGTGGCTGGGACTGATCTAACTTTGCATGTGCCTCAAATCCGACTCTTAAATCTTTTAACACTTTCATGGCAGCTTCTAACTCTATATTCTTTCTTTTTACAATGGATTCTACCAATTTCTTATTTACAAAAAGATAAAGTGCCATAACATCTAGGGCAACAACAGGAGCTTCCTCATAAGATACGGTATTCATTAGTTCCTGATGTACTTTTTGTGCCTGTCTTAACTTAGTAACAAACTTTTCTTTATCTTCCTGTAAAGACAATGCTTCCTCTATATAAACAAGTTCCATGTCATATAACACTACGATCATTTGTCCAGAGTTGGCATTGGTAATACGGTAACTAAATTCATTGATTTGTTCCTTTGTCATAGAACCGCTCCTTAAATTTTATTTTCTATATTTCACGAAACGGTTAGCTACGAAATAGCTAACCGCCCCATGAAACCTTCAATATATAAAACTGTTATTCTTTTCTCATCCATGATTATGCATCCCTTGCAGTCAAACCTGCACACTTCTAACTAAGGACGAGTAAACCAGTTCCGTTTATTATTGTTGTAATAATTGTAATACTGTATTTGGCATTTCATTTGCCTTTGCAAGCATGGAAGTACCAGCCTGTGCTAATACGTTTGTTTGTGTATAAGCTGACATTTCTGCTGCCATATCTGCATCTTCGATACGTGATAAAGATTCTGTCATGTTTTCAGAAGCAACACCTAAGTTAGCAACCGTATGCTCTAATCTGTTCTGGTAAGCACCTAACTTAGAACGCATCTGAGAAACTTTATTTACAGCTGCATCGATAGTAGTGATTGCTGCCTGAGCTCCATCTGCAGTAGCTAAATTTAATTTATCAATTCCAAGAGCCTTTGGAGTCATAGCTGGAATTCTGATTTCCATCATCTGTCCTTCGTTTGCACCAATTTGTAAATCCATTGGACCTGCATCAAGAACATTAACTACAGCTTCAATATCTGTACCACCTGTTGGAGCTTGTGCTTCTGTCACATCACCTGCACCCGCTGCTACAAATGCATCTACGAATGTTGTTCCTACTGCACCAATGATAGGTTCAAACTTCATTTCAAAACCATCTTTATCTGTCACTGTAATAACATTTCCCTTACATGCGATAGTAGCAGTATCCGAAAAACCAATACGTTCTGTTTTATTACTATCATCATCGATATCATTCGTATCTAATGGGAATTCTGCTTTTACATCAACACCAGTTGCTCGACCATTCGTAATACCTAATAATGTCTTTAATTCTGTACTGTCACAGTAAACTTCCACTTTTTGGTCTGAACCATATTCTTTTGAACAAAATACCAATTGCTTAGCTGCATCAAAAGCAAAAGTTTCTGCCTGATATCCTGCATTTACAGCTGCATTTGCTGGAGTGATAGTTTTATCACTGATAGTAAATACATCTACATTTACTCTCTCACAAAGTTCACGAAGCTTATCATATACATCATCTGCAGTATCCCCTGCTTCGATTTTTACTTCTTCGCCATTAATATTAATCGTACCGGATGCTTTTTCTGTAACCAAGTTATTAGAATCTAATAAACCAGTAATCGTAGTTGTATCAATTTTATCGCCTACAAGAACCGCCTGTCTTGCATCCTGAGTTACTGTCAAACCATAATCTGCTGGATTAACACCATCAGAAAGAGATACAATATTTAAATTCTTAGTAGTAGAATAACTTCTTCTATCGATTTCACCATTTAATAATTTTCTTTCATTGAATTCAGTCGTATCAGAAATTCTTTGGATTTCTTCATTTAACTGATTGATTTCGTCCTGTACGGAAGCTCTATCTACTTCATCGTAAGTTCCGTTAGAAACCTGAACTGCAAGCTCTCTCATTCTTTGTAACATAGAGTGTACTTCATTTAAAGCACCTTCTGCTGTCTGGATAACAGAAATACCATCGTTAGCATTTCTGGTAGCCTGAGTTAAACCTCTTACCTGAGTATCCATCTTCTGTGAAATTGCAAGACCTGCTGCATCGTCTGCTGCCTTGTTAATTCTCTTACCAGAAGAAAGTTTTTGTAAAGATTTTGCTAAGTTATTGTTCGTAGCTGCTAATTGATTATTTGCAATTAATGCTGGAATGTTATGGTTAATTCTCATAATATAACACCTGTCCTTTTCTCTTAATTTTCGTATGTAGCCTTAAGTACCACACGTTTCTTTGTTTTATGTCTATATTATCGGATGGATTTTTTCAAAACTTAATAGAATTTTGAAAAGTTTTTGGTTTTGTTTTTTCTTTTTCTTTTCACCAAAAACGGATTGTTTAAAAAGATATCTCCTTAAGCCCGGAATGCTTCTACGAAAGATTTCGCTACCTGATATAACTGTTTCGTAGATGCGTCTCCTGTGCCTTGAATTGGCTGTCTTGTCTGCTGTAAAGTAATGTGGTTTGCTGATAAGGTGCCTTCCAAAACACTTAATGCCTTATTTAATGCTGCCTCTCCCTCTTTTGATTCTGCCTTGGAATATACAGATACTTTTCCTTCTTCTACCAGAAGTTCTGCTGTGATTTCGCCCCAGTTTCCTGCAACCACACTTGCCTGAATGGTACCTTTTCCTGTTCCATTACTCTTTAAGGTTACTTCCATGGTAGTATCTTTGTTTTGAATCTGAACAGGAACAATGAAGCTTTCTTCTCTTGCCATTTTCGCCATAAGATTTCCAGCCAGCATAAGATTCTTTCTTGCAAGAATATCTTTCGTAGTCAAGGTTTCTTCCTGACCGCTTTCATCCATTAATTCTTCCGCAAAATCATCATAAGCACGGACTGCCTCTTCTTTTCCTGCGAAGAATCCTCCCAAGGAAGAAATGGATTTTTGGATTTTCTTCTCTTTTTCATCCTTCTTGGTCTTTGGTTCAAATTCCTTCTTAATTTGTTCAAACAACGGAGTTTCCTTGCTAAAAATGGTTTCAAATGCCTTGGCGTTAGATAAAGTCTTAGAAACATCGAAGTCTGACAGGGCTTTCATGACTTTTTGCTCTGTCTGGGCAAGTTGTTTCCATTCCTTCATCTGTTCTTCCTGATATTCCTCTAAAACAGGTTCACCAGTAAATGCAACATCCACATTCCTTCCTGAAGTTCTGGATAAACGATCTTTGATTTGCTCAAAGGTCATATGTTCAAGATTTTCACCAAATACTTTACTTAAAGCCTTTAAATCACCTGGATTTATGTATTTTAAAATTTCCTTCGCCAAATCCTGCTGGTAAGAAATGGTTTGCTTCATCAAAGAGTCCTCTTCTACCTTCTGTTCCTTTTCTACCTGTTGCAATATTTCTTCTTGCTGTACTGTTTCCTGAGTTTTCTCGGCTTCCTGCTTTATTGCTTCTAAGCCAATCTGACCTTCTTGTCCCAAAACAGAACTGTCCGCATTCTGAGTACCCACACCGGCTAAAACAGAATTCTGAACACCTTCCTGCAAGAATGAATCTGATACAGAATGTTTCGAACCATTGGTAAATCCCTGTTCAATCTGCTCTGTAATCTTCACACCTTTTTCAATGACTTCCGTTACCATACCGAATTCGTCATCAATATTGGCATCAATTTTCGATGCTTTTATGGTTCTTTGGGCCGTCAAAAGATTCTTAAGGGTAATCTCCTGTCCGGATTTTACCAATGCACCAATATCACGTCCTTTGGATTTTACTACCTTATCCAGCAGACGGTATACACCTACGAAGGCAGTTCTTTCTTCTGGAGTAATTTCTTTGTTTTTTTCTAATTTATATAAGAATTCACTATAACGGGCAACCTCTTTTTCCTGTGCCTCATTATTCATGGCCTCTATTTTAAGATTTAACTCTTCTACCGGAATCTTAATGATATTTTCCCCATTACGGATAAATTCCATAACCGTCTGTGGTGTTAATTGATTTAACAATCGGTTTACACTTAAATCTTTGGCTTTAACTGCCTCTAAATTTTCCTCTGTAATTTCCATGGAGTTATAACCTAAGATTCTTACGGCTCTCTGGTTTGCTTCCGTTACTTCTAAATCCATTTCTTTTAAAATATCATCCACATTCCGGAATGCCTTATTAATAGAATCTCCCATGTCACTTCTAGGCTTGGTCATCATGGTTTCGTAACGTTCATTGGCCGCATCGAAGTCAGCTTTTAACTTTCTTCCTTCTTCATGCAAGCCTTCCATGGTCATTGGAATCGGTTCACGAACAAACTTAGCAACAGAATAACTTGGCATTTCCTTTAATTCTTCTGCCATCTTAGTGGTAATTCTGAATTGCTCTATGTTTTCTTCCGTAGGCTCAATGCGGTTTTCAATCAACTGTCTTCTACAAGCCTCTTTTTCCAGTTCCTTTAACTGGTCAACAATTTCGCTTAATTCCTTTGTATCAATCTTTATATCATTCTTGGCAAGTAATTTTGCACTGGATAAAGTCAGTTTTAAACGAATTTCTTCTAACTGGCGTTTTGCAGTGATAATCTTTGCTTCTAATTCTGCTCCGTTCAAAGAAGATGGCATCTCTTTGTTTTGTCCTTTTGAAGTTTCCTTCGTTCTCTCTGAAACATCTGCCTCTTTCCTTGTTTCCTTTACAGAATCCGTATTTACAGTATCTTTCTTGGAAATGCCTTCAACATCACCCTTGGATTCCTGAGTCATGCTGGCAGAATCATTTCTTACACTTTCTTCCTTGAAAGTTCTTTCAAAATTATGGTTAGATTCCTGATTTGAATCCTCACTTCTTACCTGGGCATTTTCTTTGATATCTTTTACAGAAGTACCGTGGAAATCTGAATCCTTCTTTTCTGCCTTATTTTCCTTGGAAGCAATTTCTGAAACGTCACCTACTCCTCCCATGGTTCCAAAAAGAAGTTCACTCTGTTCTTTTGAAAGAGTCTCTTTCGTTGACTCTTCCCGCTTAGCCTCATTAGCAGAAGATTCCCTTGGGGTTTCATTTACAGAAAATACCTTTTCTTCTTTCTTTGATTCATCATCAGAAGTTGCTTTTTCTTCTCTTTTGGATTCATGAACAGGAACTTTTTTATTTTCTGCTTCCTTATACTCTATTCCTGCTTCTGTTTTTTCTGATACCGTTCCTTCTTCCTTCCCGATTTCGGTCTTTTCGGTTTCTTTTTCTGAATATGTATTTTCTTTCTTCGTTTCATTTTCAGAAATGGACTTTGATGTTTCATCTGCCTTGTCTGGTACAGTTTCAGAAAATACTTTCTCATTTTCTATATTTTCTACTGTTTCAGAAAGTACTTTTTCCGCTTCAACACCCTTATCCACCACTTTTTCCGGCTGTCCTTTTTGTATTTCACTTTCTTTTACAGTGGCAGAAGAGTTTCTTTTTATTTCTTCCGTATTCTTAGTAACATCCGGAATGCTAAACCGCTTCGGCTGCCTTTTTATATGAATTTTTCCTAATTGTTCATAAGAAACATCTTCTTTTGCAGAAAGAACCTCTTCTTTTGTTTCTTTCGTTGCCTGCTCTCGTTTCTCCTGATTTTCGATTTTACGGTAATTGATATCTTGTGAATCTAACTCATCCAGTACCTGTTCAAAATCTGCAGCACTCTTGCCTTCCGAAATTTCCACTATGTTTCCGTCGGCCTTCTTTCCACCCTCCGGAATCTCTGTTTTTACAGTAGTTTTCTTTTCCGTTTTAGAAACTTCTTCCCCTTTTTCACTAACCTTTTCTTCTGCATTTAAGATTTCAGCTTCTTTTTTAGTAACATACTTTGGCACTTCCAGTGCTGACTCTTCTTTTGTTGTAATGTTCTTTAACGTTTCCGGCACGTATGTCGCTTTTGCCGTAACCTTCTTTGATGCTTCCCATATTTCTGTTTGCTTTTCTATAGTGTTCTCTGACACTTGTAAAGTTTCTGCTTTTTTTTCAGCAGCATATATTTCTTTTCCAGTTCCATTTACTGTCTTTTCTGCTGTTTTCTTTTCTTCTTTGATATAAACATCTGAAACTGTATTTCTCGTAGTTTCATATTTACTTTTTTCCTTTGTATCAGAATCCTTCATTTCTCCGATATTTACATTATTTTGTTTCTTTTCATCCCCGGAGTTTATTTCCTTTTCTGCCTCATGAGATGCAGCTTCTTTGGTATTTTCCCCGGCAGTTTTCTGCTTTTCGACTTCCTTTAGCATATTATCTAAAGTAAGTGGTTGTTCCTGTTTTACCAGTTGCTCGATAGCTGCATCCATATCCTTGTCATTCAGTTGCTGGACTTTTTCCATTAATTTTTCTGCAACTTTGCCTTCATTCTCATAGAATACATTTGCTTCTTTTGGGTCCAGATTTAATTCAAAGTAGTGTTTTACATTATTATGTAATACTTCTTCCTCTACTCCTTTTTCTGATATGGTCTGCATGGCTTTTACATCCGCAACGTTTGCCTTGGTAATTGGCAGTTTATGATCCATAAGCCATTTTGCAGCACCCATATTTTCCTCATTTGGTGCAATCTGTTCTTTTTTCAAATATTCTTCTACCTTTGGCTTTAACTGTTCCCATTCTTCTTTGCTCAAACGCTGGTTTTGGTAGTCTTTGTCATAGCTATATTCTGCTTTGTATAAATTATTTACAGTAAGTTCTAGTTCATTGGAAATCATATAGTACATCTTGCCATCAGGAAATGTACTAAGTTCCTTCCCTTTTTCTACCACTGCATGCATAATTTCCTCTTTGTTGACCTCTTTTTGTTCCTGCTGTTCCATCTTGGAAATCATGTTAGAAAGGGTTCTTACATCTGTATTTTCCACTTCTACAGCCTGACTTTCGAGTAAATTCACATGTGAAACATCTAATTCATTTACTACCTTTTCTACCGCTTTTTCTACGTCCTTGGAAACAGTAACGGTCACTTTAGAGGATTTTAAAAGTTTGGCAATTTCCCCGGTAGCAGTTTCTATTTTTTTAGAAACAGACTTCATTTCCTTCTGACTTTTTTCCACAACAGAATTAACAGAACTGGTATGGGAAAAGGTCTGTCTTATGTCTACATTAGTCTGTTCTGCTTTTTTAGACTCTGTCTTTATCTGTTCTGCCTTTATCTGTTTCACTTCATCGGAAGACAGTATTTTTAAGGATACCTTTCCTTCTTCCTTCGTATCCACCTTTAAATATAAAGTTTCTCCGACTTCATAATCCTTTATTACTTCACTGCTTACAGGAACCTCCTCCCCCTGTATCTGAATGGACTTTTGCCCTTTATTCTCGCAGACAGTACCTTCCACAACTTGTCCTTCTTCGACATTTCTCGCAACTTCTGTCTGTTTTACATTTTCCGCTTCAGTTTTATTTATTCTTTCATATATCCCACTGGTGCTTCTATCAAATCCCGGTGTTTGACGAATATTGATTGCCATAATAATCCTCCATTCCCAGAACGATTTCTCGTACTTTATAATTCTTAAGCTTAATGATATACGAACCATCAAGATTTCGACCAAAGATACTCCCGGCCAATTATAGTCTATAGCATTTATCGGCAAAATAAGGATTTTTCATAAGGTCATTTTTCATTTTCCTTCTACAAAAAAATATCAAAGTTCTCCTCCATCATTTCTATGTGGATAATCTCGATTTTTTGTATCATTTTCCAAATAAAATGACGAATTATTTCCATAAATATCCCTTTACTTTGATTTTTAATTATAGTAAAATATCACTATAGACTGTGCATAAGCGGAATTGTGCTTCCTGCACCGAAAAAAAAAGGAGAGGAGAAATTCGAATGAAACAGAGTTTGAAGGAGTTTTTTAATCAGGATTATTTGAATCAGATTGTTTATGGGGATAATGATTATCCAAGGGGATTATTAGGACCACATTTAATCGAAGACGGATTGGTTGTTTCTGTATATAATTCAGCCGCAAAGTCCATCGATATTCTTACAAAGAACGGAATGGAATTTCCAACTACCATGATAGAAAATACCGGTGTTTTCTATGCAGTATTACCTACTAAAGTAATGGTTGATTATGTTCTTCGTATCACCTTCCATGATGGTAATGTGTACGAAACAGAAGATCCTAACAGTTTTCCAGTGCAGATTTCTGACGTAGATGCTTATCTTTACGGACAAGGTACTCATTATGAAATTTATGAAAAATTTGGTGCACACCCTATGACCATTAATGGTGTAGACGGTGTTTTCTTTGCAGTATGGGCACCAAACGCCAGAAGAGTCAGTGTTGTAGGTGACTTTAACTCTTGGGACGGAAGAGTTCACCAGATGAGTAAGGTAAACGATATGGGAATGTATGAAATCTTTATTCCTCGTATCGGTGCGAATGAACTTTACCGTTTTGAAATCAAAACCAAACAAGGATGGCTTCTTTCTAAGACAGACCCTTACGGAAATTATCAGGAAGTTCGTCCTAACAACGCTTCTATCGTAGCAGATTTGAGAAACTTTAAATGGACAGATAAGACTTGGATGTCGAAACGTTCTAAAACCAATACATACAGCCAGCCGGTTTCTATTTATGAAGTACATCCGGGTTCTTGGAAAAGAAAGGGTGCAAATGGCGAAGAATTCTTAACTTACCGTGAACTTGCACATGAATTAGGAGATTATGTTGCGGATATGGGTTATACTCATGTTGAACTTATGGGTATTTCAGAACATCCATTTGATGGTTCCTGGGGCTATCAGGTAACAGGTTATTTCGCTCCTACTTCCCGTTATGGTTCTCCGGAAGATTTCATGTATTTTGTAGATTACTTACATAGCAAGGGTATTTCTGTTATCCTTGACTGGGTACCAGCCCATTTCCCTAAGGATGCCCATGGTCTTGCACGTTTCGACGGTGGCTGTTTATATGAACATTATGATGCCCGCCGTGGCGAACATCCACATTGGGGAACTTATATTTTCGACTATGGTAAGAAGGAAGTGGTAAACTTCTTAATTGCCAGTGCCTTATTCTGGTTAGAAAAATTCCACATCGATGGTCTTCGTGTAGATGCGGTTGCTTCCATGCTTTATCTTGATTATGGTAAAGAAGACGGTGAATGGCTTCCAAACCAATATGGCGGACGTGAAAACTTAGAAGCTGTCGAATTTTTGAAACACTTAAACTCTATTATTGACCAAAGAGTACCAGGTGCATTGATGATCGCAGAAGAATCTACTGCATGGGGTGGTGTATCTTCTCCAGTAGAATATAACGGACTTGGATTCAAGTATAAATGGAACATGGGATGGATGAATGACTTCCTTGAATACATTTCAAAGGACCCTATTTATCGTCAATACGAACATTGGAAACTGACTTTCAGTATGGTTTATGCTTATACAGAAAGATTCATTTTAGTTCTTTCCCATGATGAAGTAGTACACGGAAAAGGCTCTATGATTAATAAGATGCCTGGAGATTATTTTGATAAGTTTGCAAACCTTCGTGTTGCTTACGGTTTCATGTTCACTCACCCTGGTAAGAAATTATTGTTCATGGGACAAGATTTCGCACAATGGGATGAATGGAAAGAATCTCAAAGTCTTGACTGGCACTTATTGGATGATGAAATCCACGCAAAGACAAAGAATTATGTAAAAGCTCTGTTAAACTTCTACAAGGATAATAAAGCTTTATATGAATTAGATCATGATGGTTCCGGATTTGAATGGATGAATTGTAACGATGCCGGCAGCAGTGTAGTAAGCTATGTTCGTAAATCCATCGATGGTAAGAAGAGCATTTTAGTAGTATGTAACTTTACTCCTGTGGTTCGTAACGGATTCCGTGTTGGTGTTCCAAACACAGGAAACTTCAAGCAGATATTTACCAGCGACCTTCCTGAATTTGGCGGTTCTGGTATGTGCGATAATAAAACAAAGAAAGCAGAAGCTATTTCATGGGATGGTAAAGACCAATCCATCGAAATTGATGTTCCACCACTTGGAATGGTTGCTTTCGAATATACTCATAAGTTCTAAGTTTTTTAAAAAGAGGCAGTGCAAAATGCACCAGCCTCTTTTTTCATTTGATATATAACAGAATAAATATACAGAAAGAACAACACAGACAAGTACGCTCGAAACTTTCTATATCCCTCAACCCAAATTCCGCGGTAAAATAAAAAAGACACTGAATAGAACAGTGCCTTCTTTTCTGCGGAATAAGGGACTTGAACCCTCACGTCGTTGCCAACATATGAACCTGAATCATACCTGTCTGCCAATTCCAGCAATTCCGCTCAACGGATATTATTATATCATAAAATACCGTTCATTTCCAGTACTTTTTTTATTTTTTCAGGGAAATTAAATTAATTATTTCAAGCATTTACTAGAATATTTTACGAAAATGATTCATTCACAGCATCCGCATCCCTATATAATTTACAATATAACTCTGTTCTTTTATCCTCTCTCTGTGGAAAACTCTTTCGATATTCCAAGATATCCACCAAATTGATTTCCGTCACGATTAAGCTCTCTTCATCCACTTCTTTTGTCAGTAATTCCCCCTTTGGTGAATAAATCGCAGAACTGCCCTCATAATACACTTCTTTTTCAATCCCTACCCGGTTTACCGCTACCATAAAACACTGGTTTTCGATGGCTCTGGCTTTTAACAATGTTCTAAAATGCTCTACTCTTGCCTTTGGCCAGTCTGCAATTAAGAGAATTACTTGATTTTTTCTTGCACTAAGTTGAAATACTTCCGGAAAACGCAAATCATAACATATAAACATACCCATATGAAAGTTTTTTAAGGTAAAGCCGGTAATCTCATTTCCTGCCTCAAAATATAAACTTTCCTTACCATAAGAAAAAGGATGAATCTTCGTATATTCTGTTAAAACTTCTCCATCCTTTACCACACAAAACTGATTTCTTCCCTTGTTCTCTGACTTTTTTACATATCCAAAACCAATACACATCTGAAACTCTTGGGACAAATCTTTAAAAAACTCTACTGTCTCCCCATCTTCCTCCCACGTTTTTTCCACTTCCATACTAAAACCAGTTAATGTCATCTCCGGAAAAACCAAAAGTTCGACTCCTTGATAAGAAGCTTCCTGAACCATTTTTCTTACCTTTTTACGATTCTCCTCCTTATCTTCCCAAACCATATCTAATTGCCCTAATCCGATTTTTAATCTATCTTCTGACATCATTCACACCAAACCTCGCTTATATTTACCTGCACTTTAATTGAGGTACAAACACATTAAAAAATATGTTCGCAATTTACCCTTCCTTTTTCCCTTATTGTACGCCTATTTTATTCACACTTCAACCAAATTTACTGATGATAAGAAAGCAGACTTTACCGATGTTACTGTTTACATAAAGCGTAACTTTATGGTTACATAATAAACAGTACGATAAAACGAAAACGATTTCTTAGGCATCATTTCTAACTCTTACACCAAACAATGTAACTGTTCACACGTAAACAGTTACCAAATAATACAATAGCACCTCCAATGAATTTTTTCTGTCGATTCATTTGAGGTGCTGTATTTATCATATTTTATTATAATATCTACATAAAACTATCTATACTTCCCAATCACACTTAACTCTTCTTCAATTCTTAACAACTGGTTATACTTTGCCACCCGTTCACTTCTACAAGGAGCACCTGTCTTTATCTGTCCGGCATTTACTGCCACTGCCAAATCCGCAATAAAAGTATCTTCCGTCTCCCCACTACGGTGGGAAATAATCGTACGATATCCGTTTTTATGGGCAAGTTCAATGGCTTCCATGGCTTCTGTTACCGTTCCAATTTGATTTACCTTTACCAACACTGCATTGGCTACCTTTTCTTCGATTCCCTGTCTGATTCGTTTTGGATTGGTAACAAATAAGTCATCTCCTACCAACTGTACCTTATTTCCAAGTCTTTCCGTAAGTTTTCTAAAGCCTTCCCAGTCGTCTTCCTGCAATCCATCTTCAATAGAAACCAAAGGATAGGTATTCACCAGTTCTTCATATAAATCAATCATGTCATCCGTAGTCCGGACTACTGACGTAGACTTGGTATCCGGAAGAGCACCCGGTTCCACTCCTAATTCCTTGGCTTTCATCTTACTTTCCCCTGGAAAATAGTAAAGTCCACAATCTTCCTGATAAAGTTCGCTGGCAGCCGCATCCATGGCAAACACCACATCTGTTCCAGGTTGGTATCCAGCTTCTTTACACGCTTTCATTAAATAATCAAATACTTCCTTGGCATCTTTTAAATCCGGTGCAAATCCACCTTCATCCCCTACTGCTGTAACGTGTCCGTCCTTCTTTAACAATTCCTTTAACTTATGATAAATTTCAGAAGCCATCCTTAATGCCTCATGAAAGCAACAAGCCCCCACCGGCATAATCATAAATTCCTGAAAATCCACCGTAGAAGCCGTATGGGCACCACCATTGGCAATATTACACATAGGAACAGGCAAAACACTGGCTCTGACCCCTCCCAGATACTGATACAAAGGAAGCTCCAGACTTAAAGCTGCTGCTTTTGCAACCGCCATGGAAATACCAAGCATGGCGTTGGCACCCATATTTCCCTTATTCTCACTATTGTCTTTGTCTATGAGCAACTTATCAATATATGCCTGTTTTCTGGCATTTTCATGTAAAATAGCCTGACCAAGTTCTCCATTAACAAAATCTACAGCCCGTTTTACTCCCAGCCCTCTATAACGTTCTCCACCATCCCGTAGTTCTACAGCCTCAAATTTACCGGTAGACGCCCCGGAAGGAACCATAGCCCGTCCCACCGTTCCATCTGCTAATGTAACTTCTACTTCTACTGTAGGATTTCCTCTGGAATCCAACACTTCTCTTCCATGCACTTTTTCAATTTCTAAATATTCCTGCATAACAATATCCTTTCAAATTTTTAATATATTAATGATACCAGGTACAAAAGGACACAAATTGGATATTTGCATTCAATTTTGAGACTTTAAAACCCGCACAAACATGAGAAACAGTCCAAACAGGTCGGATTTCCAATGTTTGCAGAATTACAAAAACTCAAAACCCAAGTAATTCGGGTATCATTAGAGTCAAAAAATATTTTGCCCCGTATGATTCAAAAACATACTTTCCTAACCATAAAAAAACGTGTATAATGTTATTAATTGTTTCCAGTACATCAAAAATTATAATTACCCAAGATGATTTTTATTTTCGTCATTTTGATTTGTATAATTTATAGAACGACAAAAGTTTAAATAATAACGGAGAATACCATGCAGGATTACGATAGATTGAACGAACTTTTAGTAACAACCCTGAAAAATATCAGTGACACCGAAGAAAAATCATTGATTAAAGACGATTTTAACGATATTACTATAAATGATATGCATATTTTAGAAGCTATCGGTCAGAAAACGCCCCAGAATATGTCCTCTGTTGCCACTAAATTAAAAGTAACCGTAGGAACTTTAACCATTGCTATTAACCACCTTGTGAAAAAAGGATATGTCATCCGCAAACGTGGCGAACAGGATCGACGTGTAGTATTTCTTTCCCTTTCCGAAAAAGGAACCCTGGCATTTCAAAAGCATATGGAATTTCACAAATCCATGACTTTACAGATTACACAGGACTTATCTGAAAAAGAGTTAGAACTTCTTATGCAGGCATTAAAGAAAATTTCCGAAATATGTGCAAATGATGAATGAAATCTAAATCATGTTAGCAAACCTCCTGATGTAAAATAGCTGCTCAGTATTTAAGCAATCTTCATGAAACATGCTATTACGTAACCTGACAGCAAGCGTCAGGTTACTGTATGAACAGTAACATCTCCTCCCATATCTCATCTAAAACTTTTGCAAAAAAATGATTGTAACAAAGCTAAAAAGATGCTATGATTAAGATATAGAACTACTACGGCATTGTGTAGAAACTACACATAAAACATAAGGAGGGGTTTGAAAAATGAATTCAGAATTTTTCTCTAACGATGATTTAGCTGATTTATTTGCAGAAATGAATTCCCTTGACACCGGCAGTGATACAGCTGATGACACAGAGATGTTAGCTTCTCAAAGAAGATTTGACGAAATCATCCAAAAACACAAGAACGACATTTAAGAACTGGCTCTTTAAAAGAGAACTTTTCATTACGAAGAGTTCTCTTTTTATTTATAGAAAAATCAAAAAAGAAGAAGGAAATAACCAAAAGTTACTTTCTTCTTCTTTTCATTCCAGAGTACCTGACATTCCAGGTACTCTTAGCTTTATTCTATTTCGCTGATTCCAGGATTATAGAGCAGCAACTAATTTCTTTAATGCTTCTACTGCTTCTTCAGGAAGCTTGTCATATCCGCCCTTATCAGTACCGAATTTTTCTACAGCGTTTACACGGTCCTGCATACGAGCCTTTAATTGAGCCTTGTATTCAGTATCATTTAAGTCTGGAACGAATCCTTCCCAATCCATGATTTCGATATCTTCGAAAGGACCCCATTGTTTGAAGTCAGCCTTTCCTTCAACGATAGTTTCAAGAATTCCTAAAGTATCTTTAGGTTGAACCTTCTTGCCCATGAAATCACCAGTGTTGATGATGTAGCAATCTACGTCTTTTTCTTCTACTAACTTCTTGAACTTTTCGTAATCATTTACTAATGGATAAGTTCTGAATGGGTTAGCGTAAGGAACAACTACTAATGCGTTAGGATCTACACCTTCAGCAAGTCTTTCAGCAGAAGATCTCTTAGTTGCTAAAGTAGCACCCATAACAGAAGCTAAAGCAGAACCCTTTAACTTAACTACTGGTGGAATAGTAGGGTCTTTCATAATCCAGAAGATAGAATTAACTGGGGAGTCAATCTTATCTACACGGTTTGGAGACCATAATTTAGACTTAATAGCACGTCCGTTACCATTTCTGATATCTTCAGTTACTAACTGAACCTTTCCTTCGTCATCTAAAGTAGCAGAACAGTTTTGAGCTGTTAATAAATACTTGTTATCAGGACATCCTGTAGGATAATCTTGAGTCTTATCAAAGTAAGTAGGCTCTAATGCGATGGAAGCACAAGTATCTGTGTTAATGATGAAAGCATCATCATGAAGAACAGTAACACCATACTTTCCACCATGCTTAGCATGAGTTAAAGTAGACTTACCTGAACCTGATAAACCGAATACAGATGCAACATACTTAGAACCATCTGCTAAAGTGTATTCCTTTTGTCCACCGTGGCAAGATGCATAACCATTTCTGTTAGCAATAGCCCAAGCCATAGTAAGTGTACCTTTCTTATGTTCACCGAAGTATCTCATACCTAAAATACAAGCACAGTTAGCTGCTGTATTGAAGTAGCATAAGCACTTAGGATCACTTAAGCAGTTTAAGTTTACACCTGGACGGTCAGAACCATTCCATTGAGGATCAGAGAAGATATAGATATCTGCTTCATTTCCATTACCAACTGGTTGAGAATTCTTATACATCTTTACATATTCATCAGACATATATTGGAAGTTTAACATCCATGAATATAAAACGTTTTCTTCACCTTCTGGAATTAATAAGTGAGCCTTTACCATAAATTCAGGATCAAGACCAACATATACTTCTGCATGATACATAGTCTTCCAACGAGCTTCGTATACAGCATCCATAACAACTTTATCAAGACCTTCGCAATCTACACCTGGTTCACCAGCGATACGACGAGCTGCTGCATAACGTCCGGTAATAGCACCATCATTGAATAAAAGAACCTTTGCATCTTTTTCAAGACCAAATTCTTCTCCTCTGTAAACAGGCATATCAGTTACAACTGTTCCTGGAGAGTTCTTAGCAAGTTCATATGCTTCCTTTAAGGTATTTACCTTAACAACGTTGTTTCCATAAAATGCAGCTTCGATGATAGAACGGGTCTTTGAGAAACCAACTTTTCCTGCACCGATTTCGTCATGTGAATAATAAGCTTTTGATGACATTCTTTAAATTCCTCCTAATGTATTATTTTTGACTGGTATGTGAAAACATACCACAGCCATTAAAACCTATTTGAACTTTACAATTCGTCAATATCAGTATATAAGTTTATTGAATCGATGTCAATAGAAAACCTTTCATAAAATTCGATGAATTTTATAAGAAATCATCCTTTTGAATTGTGTTACACTAACTATTTACACTAACATTCCTTTTATTTTTCTATTAATTTTAAAACAACCCGAAAATCCGAAGATTTTCGAGTTTGTTTTATAAAATGATAAATTTTATCTTTTAGCTCATCTGCTTTCTGTCAATATAATCTGATACAGATTGTTCCATATTTTCGTAAGTACAGAATCCTGGTTCCAACAATGCTTCATAAAATTCTTTTTGAACAAAATCAGAGCCTAATTCCTCTTCTGCTGTTTCCTCTAAATTCTTATATAAAATCGGTGATACTGCATAAGGAAGATAAAGTCCAGGTTCTTCCACTACCGTTTCAAAAATTTCTTGAGAATACGAACCATCAAATCCTAATTCTGCCATATAACTACTTACATCTTCTACTGTCCAGCCTTCATAGTTTACACCAATGTCAATTCTTCCATAAAGACCATAGCTGACATCTGTATCAATGGAGATAATCTTTGCTAAATTTTCATCCTGAAGGTGGTAAGCAATCGCCTTTTCTTCAATGTATCTTGCCCATCCTTCTACACAGCCTAAATAGTCATTCATTACATACGCCAAAGGATTTAAATCACGGCTTCCCTGATATACAAAATGATATAAATGTCCAGGGAATCCTTCATGAGCTAAAGTAGAATATAAAGATTCCAAATCATCTCCCAATAAAGAATTATTGGTACGGATTACGTTTTGATTAATATTGTCATATGGATGCTGCAGATAATATGCTAAAGTAGTCTCATCCTCTAAACATGCATCCAATGGACTGACTGTAAATTCTGTTTCCGGAATTTCAGGAAATTCTGCTCTTGCAAAAGCTTCTAAATTATTTAATACCGCTGTAGCATCTGATTCCGTATAATATTCAGCCATATTCATATAAGCATCAATATAAGATTCATCTGCCATAAGTAAAGTATAAAGCTCTACCATCTTGGAATCAATATATTCATCCAAAATATCAGCAATCTCTTCCGGAGTAAAATCAGAAGATGTCTTCATTCTCAATACTGCTGTATAGTATTCTTTTCCATTCTCATAGTTACATAAACCACCTTCATTGGTACCAGTTCCCTTTAAAGATGCCAGTTTATCATAAAGCTGCTGGTATCCCGGCATAAAATAATCATTGTATGCTGTTCTTGCATCCGCTTTTAAGGTTGCTTTTTCCTCATCAGAAATAGAAAGAGCATCTACTTTCGTATCGAAAACCAAAATTACTGGATTTTCTTCCACAGTTGTCATAAACTTGCCCATCTGCTCCAAAGTATTATCTATGGCAAAATCAGCCATAAAGGTTCCATGTTCTACTTTATAATCTGCGAACTGACATAAATAATCCATATAATTCTTGGTATCGATTAACAAATCAATATATGCCAGTGCATCATCCTCATTAGCAATTCTGAATTCTGTCAAATTCGTAGGAATGTTCGATGCATCCCCTGAAGTCGCTCCAAACGGATTGTCCAGATATTCCAAGCCCTCAAAAGCCAACTGATAATCCAGATAAGAAATCAAATTATCTCTTAAGTACTGTTGCTGTCTGGTAAGACTGTCATATTCATACGTCAATACCTCATTCTTAAGTTCGGTAATCTCAGAATAGTCAGATATGTCATCCATTCCATATTGGCCCCAGTTTACTTCTGGAACAGTAAGGTTATATTGAGAAGGATCTTCCAATGTAAAATGCATATTCACATAATCGGATTCCATCTCTTCATAAAATACTTCCGTCATGAAGTTTTCAAATTCTTCCTGAACCTTTAAATCCTCTTCTGTATAACCGCCATTCTCCTCCTCTGTGGTTGTCACATCCTCTATAGTAGTTCCCTGAACAGAACCAATGACATCCTTTACAGAGTCACGGTCTTTTTGATTCGTTTCTCCCTTTCCACAACCAGACAAAAATAATAGCATCAGTGTCAAGGCGACACTTACTGTCTTTTTCAATTTCCTCATATTAATTTTTATTCTCCTTTCTCTTGCCGCATCTCTTTTAGTATACCCAAAACTTACCTAATAAGCAATTGAAAAATTCTTTCTATTTTCTTTCTTTTTCTATTTTGCTTAAAATAAATGGTAACTTACGTACCCAAATGAAAAGAAGTCAACCTTAGCTGACTCCTTTTTCCTAATTCCTAATCCTGAAAAATGCTGATGGAAAAGGTAGGATTCTCCTTCCTGTTCCGAATTATTTAGATTTCATGAAAAAGAACGGCTTTCCATTATAAAAAATCTTATTTTTATAACAACGTCCTGCCAGTACCAAAAATACGATGGTTACCGCAAGAATAATAACTAAAGACAAAATTCCACCAAGTAAGCTCATATTTCCCAGCAGAATATCCACCGGTGTCATAAACGCCGAAGTAACCGGTACATATCTTACAACTTGAAGCAAGGTTTCATTGGCACCAGACAATGGTATAAAATAAGAAACAAAGAAACCTATCATAACCGGAACCTGGTACACCGACATGGCACTTCCCAAGTCCTCCATCTTTGAAACATTGGCGCCAATCAGACTTGCAATGGAACAATAAAATACAAAGCCTACAATCGCATAAATCAGAGCAATGATGATTGCCACCGGCGAAAATGCAGAAGCCAGATTCTGGTCTTTCAACATTTTTACAACTTCAAACAATCCATCCTTAAATTCCGGATTGATGGCTAATGCCAGATAATGACCAAAAACAATACCAAGTCCAATACATAATACCCATATAAAAATCTGGGTAACCGCTGCTAACACCTGTGCTAATACCTTACCGAAAATAATCGCATAAGGTCGGGTACTGGTTAGCAAAGTTTCAATAATTTTAGAGTTTTTCTCTGCGATGACACTCTTGCTAATACTTTGTCCGTATAAGAGAACCATCATATAAATTACAAAACTAAAAATCATAGGCAGAACCATACTCATCAAAATAATCCCAAAACTTTTTGATTCTTCTCCTGCATCTTTGGTTTCATAACTAATCGGTGTAGAAAGAACCGCAAGCTGCTTTGGGGTAATTCCCGAATGGGTCAGTTTTCCCATAAATACAGACTGCTCCAATGGTTCCACAGCGTCTAGTACCTCAGAATCCGAAAGTGCCGTCTCCTCCACGGTAATGGCGGTAAATTTATATTCCTCTTCTTCCTGACTTAACAAAAGAATTATAGCTTCCGTATATTCTTCCGGTTTTGCCATTACTTCTTCAAAATATGCCTCTTTCTCCTTCGCTACCATGCTGACTTCTACTTCCGAAAATTCTTCCGAAGCTTGCATATGGTAGTATTCCGGCGAAAATTCTTTCAAATCACTTTCATTTATAATATAGATGTGTTTTACCGGTGACGGCTCATCTTTGCTGCTAAAATGTGCAATCAAACCATATACCACCATAATTCCTGCCAATAACAGTATTCCTATACCCAGGGTAGAAAGTATAAACCCCTTCGTCTTTATGGTCTGCTTCCACGAAAATTGAAAGATTGTTCTAAGTCCCTGCATTCCATTACGTTCCATCTACTTCTTCACCGCCTTTTTCTTATTCATACCTAATTGAATCATAGCTTTTAATTTTATCGGTTCTCCACGATGTAAAATCATAGATTCGTATACCCTGGAAACAAAAAATGCTAAAATCACCAAACAAACCAACAGTACCAAAAGGGATGCCAATGCAAGACCAAAACCGATTTTTCCCATCATCAAAAATTCCGGTATACAAAATACCGATGATAACGGTAAAAACATTGCCGCATATTTTAACACCGGATTTGGTGATGCTCCCTGGGACATGATTCCTAAAAACATACTAAGGTATACACCTATTAAAGTCGCCATGGAATAGATTTTCATTCCTTCTGCAACTTCTTCCAGTTTCGACACTGCCGCTCCTGCAAGTCCTGCAATGAAGGAATAAAACATAAATCCCAGAATCAGGAATAATAAACTAACAACTATAGATGCCAGATTTAAATTTTCAGCCAGCGAAGGTGCTACCTCACTCACCATCTGAACCATGTTTCCGCTGTTTCCATTTCCTGTTACAACGTTGGAAATTGCAGCAACCACGGCTGAAATTCCAATCTGCATTAACATAACAAGCAGCATAGCAAGTACCTTACCCAAAATCAAAGCCATCGGTCTTATGGAAATCATAAGATATTCAATCACCCTTGTAGATTTTTCTGTCACAATGGAAGTTGCAATGGATTCTCCACTCAACATAATAAACATCATGCTTAAAAATATCAATGCGAAAAATATGTTATACTCTGTAGCATCCAACATAAACCTGTCTTTGCCTGTTTCTTTTGCATTT
The DNA here is from genome assembly GCA_017399685.1 of Lachnospiraceae bacterium. Lineage (GTDB taxonomy): Bacteria > Bacillota > Clostridia > Lachnospirales > Lachnospiraceae > RGIG1668. Next base: position 38,989 of record JAFQBM010000053.1, on the reverse strand, counting down.
TCCTGTTCTTCTTCATTCACTTCGTTTATGTACTTAATTTCCGTTTCCACATCACTTTGAAGATATGACAACTGCTCTTTTGACACTCCGTTTTCCGTAGCAAGGGCTGTCTGGAATGCACTTAAAAAGTTTTCTGCAAAAATATTTATATTAGCTTCTGAAAGACTTCCGTCCTTATTTTTCATAAATTCCAAATAAAACTGCCCTTCTTTCATGGAGGCGATTACCAGAACTTTCTTATCCGTATCTTCACCGGTTTCCAGTTCCTTTATGGCTTCTTCTCTTGTCTTATCCGGAGTCTCTATTTTCACTTTGTCGTAACCTTCGATTTCCTGAACAAAAGACTTAAGCTCCGAAAAAGTATATTCTGTTTCATTTAAAAATACCACTGTTTCTACCTTAGTAGTATCTACCTGGGTGAATTTTTGCATCAACGGAAAGATGACCGCTGATAAAACAGCCAGCATTAAGGTTGATACAATGATTGCTTTCCCTTTGACTGCCTGAATAAAGGTAAAGCAAAAAACCTTTCCAAATCCTTTAAGCTCGTTCTTCATCGTTGGCCCCTCCCACTTTTTCCACAAAGATTTCATGAAGTGAAGGTTCTCTTAATTCATATCGAACCACAGTAATGTTATCTTCGATAAGACGGGCAAGTAAGGCTGCTGCCTGTTCCTGTGAAGAAACCTTAAGCTGATATCCGTCCGGAGTCTCATTTAAAATTTTCATCTCATATTGTTCTAAATATGGCTTGATGTCCTGATCGCATTTCATCATCATATTGACTCTTCCATATTCTTTCTTAATCTGGTTTAAATCACCCTGCAGCACAGTTTCTCCACGGTTTAAAATGGTAATATCGGAACAAAACTGCTCAATGGTAGACATTTGGTGGCTTGACATAATTAAATATTTTTCTTTTTCCAGTTCTTCCCTGATAATGGAAGAAAACAAATCGGAATTCACCGGATCAAGACCACTTAATGGCTCATCCAGTACCAAAAGCTTTGGATCCGAGATTAATGCTGCCATTAATTGAATTTTTTGCTGATTACCTTTTGATAACTGGTCTGCATTTTTTACCTTGGATTTCTTCCCTTTTACTGCACTAGGATAAATATACTCTTCTACTTCCAGACGCTCTGCCCAGTATTTGATTCTTTTTTGTGCATCACTCTTAGAAACATTTTTTAGTTTCGCAAAATAAAGCAACTGGTCCATAATGGAATATTTTGGATACAAGCCTCTTTCTTCTGCCAAATAACCAATGTTCTCAGAAAGTGGCTGGAATGGCTTTCCATCCCATAACACTTCTCCTTCATCATAACTTAACATACCAAGAATAATTCTAAGGGAAGTGGTTTTTCCAGCACCATTGGTTCCCAAAAGTGCGTAAACTCCCGGTTCTTTCATCTCAAAACTAAGATGATTCAACACTACTTTTTCCCCATACTTTTTTACCAGATTTCGAACTTCTAATGACATTTTTCCCTCCTGTATAACCTGCCCTTATTAGACAGTTTACTTTTCCTTTCTTCTTTCTCTTTTCAAAACCCAAAGGCAATTCGTTGCCAGACACTCACTTTATTACATTCTTCCTGACTTCGTTTGTGTCCAGACTTTATGTAAATATTTCCATGATGTATTATACTTGTATATAAATCAAAAATCAATTTATTTATTACTTTACGTTTTATCATAACGGATATGTTTTTAGTTTTTTTAAGTATAAAGTTTTCTTAAAGTATCGTTTCTGCGATGTAACGCCTCAGTCATTCCAATTTCTTATTCGTTAATTTCCAAAACTGGACTCCAAACATAATAAATGCAACAATGTATAGTACAAACATAACAATATAAAAGCCTGCCATAATATGATGAAACATCATATCACCTCGGCTCTGCATACTGATTTGAGGCAGAATAATTAAGAAAAAAATACTCAATAATGGAATCATACGTCCTTTGAATACCCGTTTCATCATTTCTATTCGAGAGGCATCATCGCAAAAAATTTCTTCATTCGGATTTGTTTCTGAGGCAGATTTGCGAAAATAACTAAAACCAAAAGAATCTTGCAGATACTCCCAGCCACAATCGCGAAACATCTGTACATACTCCTCTTTATGCGCACGCCCTTCAGGATTGTAATCTGTTTGGTAAACCACATCTTCCGGCTCACACTTCTCAAAATGGTAACATACAAAATTCACTTTGGTAAATTTCCATCCTTTTTTATGTTGTTTTCTAAGATATTCCTGCTCTTTTTTCCATTCAGGAACAGTAAAAAATTTCAACTCCATTTTTCTATTTCTCACCTTAGTGTACCTCCATCATGTTTCGATATAAACGGTCAATTCGTTTCATTTCTAATTCCAATACCTGTTTTCCCAAATCTGTAATACAATAAATTTTTCTTTTCGCTTCTTCTTTTACAAACCGAATAAGTCCATCCTTTTCCATTTTAGACAAGCTTCCATACAATGTTCCAGGACTGATTCTGATTTCACCCTGAGTCATTTCCTCTACTTTTTGAACTATGCTATAACCATGGGCTTCTTCCCTTAGACAAAGCAGGATATAAAAGCCCGTTTCTGTCATGGGTACATAAATTTTTTTAATATGAGCATCCATAAAACTACCTCTCTATTCAGTGCGATATATCGAACTGCGATACTTTCATTCTCACTATAGCACTGCGATATATATTTGTCAAGTATCTGTAAATGTGAAAATTTAATGTTGCCATGGTTCATAAAAATCCAAACCTATCTATGGAACAACTTCGTCTTTTTCTTTTAATGTTACTTCATGATTATTACATTATCCATTAGAATAACACGACACAAATGGAGAAATAACCTATCAGGGGGGCATCTGGACACTGATTGTCTGGTACAAATTCAAATACTGCATTTTAATATCAAAAAAAACCGGAATCCTATGATATTTCATAAGACTCCGGTTCATCTAATTCAAAACCTTCGTAACTTTTCACACGTGAACAATTACGAATTGGTTTTTGCATGCAAATTCGCTTCGCGAAGCAAAAACCAACTCCTGAATCACGCTATTACGATACACCGCAACACCAATCACTTATTTGTTCCTTAAGACAAAACGACTGGTTAATTCGTTCAAAGTTTCTGACTGTGCAGATAATTCCTGACTTGTAGCAGAACATTCCTGTGCTGCTGCGGAGTTAGACTGTACGACTTCTGAAATCTGTCCAACTGCCTTATCTACTTCCTGCATAGCCCGTGCCTGTTGTTCTGAGTTTTGACTCAGAACTTTGGAAGTTTCTGCAATTTCTTCCATACCTTGAATTACTTTACCCATAGATTCAGAAACACGTTCTGCAGCATTGCTTCCATCTTCTATTTCTTTTAATGTATCTTCGATTAAATCTCTGGTATCTACTGCAGACTTTGCACTTTGTTCTGCAAGGCTTCGAATCTGTTCTGCAACCACTGCAAATCCTTTTCCTGCTTCTCCAGCTCTTGCTGCTTCAATCGCTGCATTCAAGGACAACAGATTGGTTTGACTCGCGATATCTTCGATATCAGAAATAATAGTCTCAATCTTCTGTGATGCTTCACTAATACGACCCATAGCCGCAACCATGGCTGACATTTCTCCACGACCTACATGCGCTACATCCGCATAATTCTTAGCATCGCGATAAGAACGTAACAAATCTTCTGCTGTCTTTTCGATGGTTACAGTGACACCATTAATCGTGGCCTGTAATTCTTCTACTGTACCAGCCTGTTCTGTTGCACCTTCTGCTAAATCCTGAGCAGATTCTGCAAGATTTTCTGCACCTGCTCTTACCTGTGCAGAAGCATCCTGCACATTACGAAGAGTCGCATCAATCTGTGTATTCATCTTACTTATAGATTGGATTAAATTAGCAAACTGTCCTACATATTTTTCTTCCATCTCAGTTTCTACTGTGTAGTTTCCATCTGCCATTTCGCCAAGAAGTGACTCTATATCCGAAATAATCAGATTTAAATTTTCTGCCATATTTTTAGTAGCAGTAAGCATATCTAAAATTTCATCCTGAGTATCATACTCAGGAAACGGACTGCTTAAATCCCCCTCCGAAAAAGCTTTCAGTCTATTCGCTAATTCATTTAATGGTTTTTCAATTTCCTTAGAAATTCGAACACCACGACGAACTGCAAGCATAACAGAAACAACAATGATTAGAAGAATCGCTATAGTTAAAATAATTTTGGCTGCTGTTAAAATATCATGGGTATCATCACCCTTTTCTACGTTTATATCCATCAGATGTAACATCGCATCGTATACTTCTGTAAAACGAGGTGCCAGTTCACTTACAGCTCTTTCCTGTGCCTTTGCACATATTTCTCTATCTGTAACAGAACCATATTCTAAAATTTCATCACTCAATTCCCAGTAACCTTCCAGCTTATTCATAATATCTTCATAAGCTTCATGCCCTGCATCTGTTACCATAGAATGTTCTACGATAGCTATGTATTCATTAAACAGCTCTTTTTCCTCATAATATACTGTCATCATATGCTCAATTTCCGCCTGCTCATCATATCCAATGGCACCACGCAATGAACTTCGTGCTTCTGCAAAGGCTGTCATAGCTTTACCAATATCGCCCTGAGAAAATCCATAATTCGCCAACGCATTTTCGTATCTGGCCGAAATTACAAACAATGCTATTGCACCTAGCACACCAGCAATGCTTGTAATAATGGTCACAACGAAAAATGACTGCATAAGTCTGGCTCTGATTCCTGTGTCTTTTGTTTTGTTCGCCTTTTTTGTCTTGTTTGTCTTACTCATCTTATTCGCCCTCCTAGCCCTATATTCTGTCATTCCTTACTGCGACTTTCTGTCTCAATCATCCCTTTGTCACAAATAAGTTATCATCCCCTTTTCGGGGGGAGCAAATCTGCATAGGTATATTATATCATTTTTGTGGGAAAACACAAGCTTTTTTATGCGATATCTTGTATATTTTTTATGAAATAGCTCGTTTGTTTTTTATGATTTTAAGCATATTATACGAATAGTATATCCTATCTCCAAGAAATTTCCTTATTCCGGAAATAATTACTGCATTACCGTTGCCAAAACGACACTCATAATAAGCCCCGCCAAAGTACTTAACAATCCACCTGCAAGGGTCCATCTGGTTTTGCTCACATTAACAGACATAAAATAAACGCTCATACAATATAATACGGTCTCGGTACAACTCATTAAAATGGAGGCTAATGTTCCAATATAGGAATCCGGTCCAAAGGTATGATAAATATCCAGTAACAATCCTGTGGCAGCAGAACCACTGAATAATTTAACCACCATTAAAGGTATGATTTCTTTCGGAACCTTAAAAAATTCCCCGAAAGGTGTCAGCAGATTTGCCAGACCGTTAAGCGCTCCGCTTTCTCTTAACACCCCTGTTCCTACCAGTAATCCAATCAATGTCGGAGCAAGATTATAAACAATCAAAAGCCCGTCTTTCGCTCCTTTTATAAAAGCATCATATACTTTTACCTTTTTGGTCATTCCAAAAAGAAGGATATATAAAATAAACAAAGGGATAATTAAATTTGATACTTCCATTATTAATTTCATTTTGCCATACCCCTTTTCCGCATAATAAGACAAAAAATCACTGCCACAAATGTACTTGCCAGTGTAGCAACAATGGCTGGTGCAATAATTTCTGCAGGATTTGCACTTCCATACTGCATCCGGTAGGCAATAATATTAATGGGTATTAACTGCAGGGAAGATATATTTATCACTAAAAAAATACACATTTCGTTGCTGGCTGTTTCTTTCCCCCCATTAAGCCTGTTCAATTCTTTCATGGCTAATAATCCGGACGGCGTAGCAGCCCAGCCCAGCCCCAGAATATTCGCCATCATATTTGTTGCAATATATTCATTGGCAATGTCATCCTTAGGAATGTTGGGAAATAAAAAACCAATCAACGGTTTCATTTTTCTGGATAAGGCATTGGTTAAACCACTCTCCTTGGCAATCTCCATAATACCACTCCACATGGCAACCACACCTGCCATAGTAATACACAAAGAAATAGCTTCTTTAGAAGAAGAAAGAAAAGATTCCGAAACTTCACTGGTTTTCCCGGTAAAGATTCCAAAAACAACTCCTATGATAATCATTCCCGCCCATAAATAGTTCAGCATAGTAAATACCTTTTTTACTAAACCTATTCCCTCAAGCATAAAAACATTCCATTTTTTATCTTTTTTCGTAATTCCTAAAAAGCATTCCATTATTAATTATTATTTTTATAAATAAGGTTGACAAAATGCTACAGAATGTGCTAAATTTTACCTAGGACTTGTTAGCCACTACAAAACAGTCTTAAAAACGACAACATATTCATGACACAAGGAGGATTTAACATGAAAAGCACAGGTATTGTTAGAAAGCTGGATGAATTGGGACGTATCACTATTCCTATTGAATTAAGAAGAACACTTGATGTAGTAGAACGCGATCCAATTGAAATCTTTACTGATGAAGGAACTATTATTTTAAAGAAATACGTTCCTGCAGACATTTTTACTGGTGAAATGGATGACTTAATTGAATACAAAGGCAAGAAAGTATCCAAAGACACTATCCGTGAATTAGCAAGAATTGCTGGTATGGAATTCAAGAACTAATCACAGGAAAAGCATTAAGCCCAAGTAATTTGATTCCCCTTAAGCAAATGCATACATCTGCTTAAGGGGAATTTTTTAGTAGTAAAATAGTATCAAATTAGTATTACAAAAGTACAAAACACCATATTTTTCAAACTTTTCCCAAAAAACATCATTCATCTACAATGATATTCATATCTGTTACAGACATAATGTATGCAAATGCGGAATCCCCTATGCTGGTTACCGTTGATGAGTAGAGATGGAAGTAATTCCAAGATAGAATTGAAATAAATGCTTTTTTTCATACTAGCATAAGGGATAGAAACATACAAGTAAAAAGTGAAAATCCAGGTAACAGAAGCACATCTGTTCATCTGGATTTTCGGTATATTCGATTACTAATCGTCTAATTTTATATTCTTTTCCATTAGTGTGCCAAGTAAATTTTCTAAAGTGGAATTTGGAGTAGCATTTTTAATTACTTCGCATATCTGTTCCACAATAGTGAAATCCGTTTCTAATTCTTCCGCAATGGCTTCGATTGTTTTTTCTTTTTCTAATTTCTTTTTTACAAGTTTTAACAGATTTTTTAATTCCCCCTGTTCACGTCCTTCCTCACAACCTTCCTCATAGCCTTCCTTTTTCAGGGTCTCTTCGTGTAGCCTTGCGTTGTATTCAAATATGCTCAATTTTTTCACCTCCGCCCTGAATTTTGTAAGAATATCCACCAAAATACCTTCCCAGATACAGTCATCAATGGTTCTTTCTACCGCTTCTTCAATGGTCATTTTGTATTTTGTATTACCGTTACCTCTGTTTCCGGAAGTATTTTCAGTGGTTCCGGTATTGCCGATATTTTTAGTAGTTCCTATATTTCCGTTGATTCCGGCATTTTCATTATCTTCATCATTTTCAATACTTTCAAGCCTTCCTTCGTTCCCTTCCATATAACTTCTGATTTTGGCAACATAGATGGAATAATCGTTTAAATCTTTACAGGCATCCAGCAGTTCTTTATTTTTTCCGTAGTTAATGTTTATCATGGTTACCAACAGTTCCAGTTGAGGTTCTTTTTCTTTGCGTTGAAAAGCATCGGAGAGTTTTAAAACCATACTGTCCTCTTTTTTCTCTTTCCCGTTATAAAATACCACAAAGTGTGGTGACGGAATCTTTACCAGGGTACTGGAATAAAGGTCAAAATTCTTCGTCAGATTCTCCAGTATCACCGAAACATACTGCAAATCCCTCAGGGGCATGTTGGGACAAAAAGTACTCTGATGTTCAAAAAGATACAAGTCAAATTGAAATACAAAGGAAATATCGTTTTTTATATTCAGATACACTGCATTTTCCAATGTATTAATCTCCAGTTTCTCTGTGTCCGTATAGTTAGAATTATTTAACGCATTATACAGTCCCAGTAATTTCTCTTTGTCACTGAAGATAAAGCGGAACAGGGTATCCTTGTAGTTACGGTTTGGCTTCCTGCCATTCATGGCATAATAGGTTTCTTTCTGAGCCGGCTCAGAAAATAGGTTTGTGTTTTCTTTTGTCATAAATCCTCCTTTTCGGAATCCGAAAACACATTTCCCCAATTACCACTTAGAATCCTTTTTCTTTTCTATCCTAATGTATTTCGAACCCCGTTTCATTTGATTTTTTAAGCATGGATTTCAAAATACCTTCGACTACTGCTGATGAGTAGAGATGGGAGTGATTCCCATGATAGAATTGATATAAAATGATTTAGAAATCAACCGGGATGATTCACGGTTTTAATGCTTTTCTTTATGCTAGCATATGTGGAAGAAAAATACAAGTAAAAAATGAAAATCCAAGTATGAGAATCAATATCCGGCAACTGTTCACACAGTAACCTGACACTTGCTGTTAAATTACGTAATAGCATGATTCAAAGGTTGGTTTTAAGCTTCGCGAAGCGAATTTGTATGCAGAAACCAATATGTTACTGTTCATGTAAACAGTTATATTCCATAATACATAAATCTGTCACTAATCTTTGAATTGTTTCATAATTTTTTACATATATCCTTTTCCACAATACTAATATTTTTTTACGAATCTTTCCTATATTCTTTTGGTGTACATCCTTTTAGTTTCTTAAACTGCCGGATAAAATAACTAACATTTTCAAATCCACAATCCAGGCTGATTTCTAATACACTTTTCGTGGTTTCTTTCAGCATTTCACAAGCATGTTCCACACGTCTTTGAATCAGGTACTGAATCGGAGTAATTCCCGTAATTTCTTTGAAAAAGCGACAAAGATACTGACTGTTACAAGGTATAATATCTGCTAGTTGCTGTAAGGTAATAGGTTCTGCATAATTTTTCTCTATATAAGAGGTAATTTCCTTATAACGACTAATTTTCTGTTTGTCTGTGGCAGAAAGAATCTTATTTGAGGACAACAGTAACTGATTTTCTTCCATATAATATATTAATTTTAAGAGAAGCAGCTTGCAGGAACAATACCAACCTTTCTTTTGATTTATGGATTGTGCCATAAGTTCCTGAATCATTTGGGATATTATCTGGTAATCTGGGGCTTTGGGAGTAATTACATGGGGAAAACTTTTCTCTTTGGCAACAAAAGGGCCAATGACATTTTCTTCAAAATCATCTTCATAAGAAAAATTTAAAATTCTTGAGTCAAATAAAATGACATCATGAATCATGGTTTTTCCCCTCCCGGAAATTTTATGAAGATCTTCACTATTCAAGAAACAAATGTCTCCCTCTTGTAATATATAATTTTCCAAATTAATTTCAAATTCGTAGGTTCCTCTGATGATAGAAACAATTTCTGTTTTATGGTGCCAGTGTCTGTCTACAAAAAAAGGGACCGGATATGGTGTGCCTTCCCCAGCTGTACAATGCATACCCTTAATAGGCATTTTAGGAGTTCCGTGTATAATAGTTTCTTTTAATGATTCATCCGACTTCATATTTCCCTCCCAAAGTCAATATTGTGTTATTATTATATACTTTTGTGTAAGCAATCACAACAAAAAAGTGGATATAATGTTACTAAGTTAAAAGTATGCAGAATGGTTTGGTATTGATTGTTTCATACTTTTAAAGACGGATATCTGTTAAACCAGCACAATGCAATTTGGAGGAAATAAAATGATTAGAAAATACAATTACGGAACACCTTTTGAGACAGAAGCTATTGTAAAAAAATTTGAACTCTCTTCCGGCTCTCCGGAGTTCGGAACCATTGACCTTTCCGAAGGATTTTGTCTTGAATATCTTATGGATGAAATGGATATTGTCTATGGACTAGGAGAGGCCAACCGTGGAATCAATAAAAGAGGTTATATTTATGTCAGCAATAATACGGATGATGCAATTCATACCGAAGATAAGCAATCTCTTTATGGCTCACATAACTTTATCATTCTTTCAGGAAAAGAAACCTTTGGTATGTTTTTTGATTATCCTTCCAGGATTACTTTTGATATCGGTTTTACCCATCATTCCAAACTAACAGTATCCTGTGAGGAGGCAAATCTCAGCCTTTATGTAATTACAGGTGATTCTGCCTATGATATTGTAAAACAATTTCGAAGTATGATTGGAAGAAGTTATATTCCACCGAAGTTTGCTTTTGGATTTGGACAAAGTCGGTGGGGATATGCCACAAAGGAAGATTTTGAAAAGGTTGCAAGGGAACATCGTGAGCAACACATTCCTTTGGATATGATTTATATGGATATTGATTATATGGATTCTTATAAAGATTTTTCTGTGAATGAAGATAATTTTCCTGATTTTAAAGCCTTTATCAGTGAAATGAAGCAACAAAATATCCGCATGATTCCGATTATTGATGCAGGAGTGAAAATTGAAAAAGATTATGATATTTATGAAGAAGGAGTAGAGAAGGGATTTTTCTGCAAAAAAGAAGATGGTAGTGAATTTACTGCTGCTGTATGGCCTGGATACACCCATATGCCGGATTTTCTAAATCAAGAAGCCAGAACATGGTTTGGGGACAAATATCGTTTTCTTACAGAGCAGGGAGTAGAGGGTTTTTGGAATGATATGAACGAGCCTGCCCTTTTCCACACACCAGAAGGCTTAAAAAGAGCCAAAGAAGCTGCCAGGGAATTTATACAGGAAGAAGATGAAAAATGTTCTGTCTGGGGCTTAAACAGTGTTTTAGGGGGGCTTGCCAACAATCCGGAGGACTATAAAAATTTCTATCATAATATAGACGGACAACGAGTTCGTCATGACAAAGTTCATAATCTGTATGGATATAATATGACCAGAGCTGCCGGAGAAGCTTTTGAACGTATCGACCCTGATAAAAGATTTTTGATGTTTTCCCGTTCTTCTTATATTGGAATGCATCGTTATGGTGGTATCTGGACCGGAGATAATAAATCATGGTGGTCACATTTACTGCTTAATATTAAGATGATGCCATCCTTAAATATGTGCGGATTTTTATATTCCGGCGCAGACATTGGGGGATTTAGTGAAAATGCATCCAGAGATTTACTGCTACGTTGGCTGGCTTTTGGTGTATTTACTCCGTTGATGAGAAATCATTCTGCCGCAGGTACCAGAGAACAGGAATTTTATCAGTTTGAAGGTGCGGAGGATTTCAGACACATTATCGGCGTAAGATACCGTCTGATTCCTTATTTATACAGCGAATTTATGAAAGCTGCTTTACAGGATGATTTGTATTTTAAACCAATGGCTTTTGAATATCCGGAAGACAAGATTGCGACTCAGATTGAGGACCAGTTGATGTTAGGAAATGAAATTATGCTGGCACCGGTATATACCCAGAATGCCACGGGGCGTTTCGTATATCTTCCGGAAGAAATGATTTTCGTAACCTTTAAATCAGATGGTTCCATTGAGGAAAAAAGGATGGAAAAAGGTTCTCATTTCATTCCTGTTTCATTGAATGAAGTATCACTTTTCATCCGTAAAGGAAAATGTATTCCTGTATGTCAGACAGCAGAATCTGTGGATGAACTGGATACTACCAAACTTACGATGTTAGGATATGAAAATAGTGAGTATCTGTTATATGAAGACGATGGAGTTCATAAGGATTATGAGAATCCAGGGAATTACCAGGAAATGAAGAAATAATACCATAAAAAACAGAACATAGTTAAAAATCCAAGTATGCACTATGACAACATACTTGGATTTTCATTTTTTACTTGTATTTTCCTTCTCCATATGCTAGCATAAAGAAAAGCATTAAACCTTAATTATTGACGAATGTTAAGGTTGATTTCTAAATCATTTTATTTCAATTCTATCATGGGAATCACTCCCATCTCTACTCATCAGCAGTAGTCGAAGGTATTTTGAAATCCATGCTTAAAAAATTCATATGAATCGGAGTATGGCAAAGAGAAAAAAGAGGACAGAATGATTTTAAAACTCTCGAATGCTTTTAGGAACAAAGAACTTGAAAGCCTAAACGTATATAAAAAATACAAGGAACTTTTTGTTATGGCTGAAATATCAGTTTAGACAAAGATTCCTTGTATTTTTTTTACAAATGAATTTTTACTTCTTTGATGTATTACCCTACAGAAAAAAGACTTGCTTTTTGGTATGCTTCTGCATTCTTTCTGCGAATATCATCGATTTCTCTATTTATTTCGTCTATATGTGCATAATAATTTTCACCAGCCAAACTGTCAATTTTTTTTGCTGGGGGCAATATCGTCATCTCTAATTCGTTATCTGTAAATTTCTCCATGTAATACCTCTTTTTTTATATACTATGAGTGTTCAATGAAAATTTTCTTGAATATAGCATATATTTTTTCCTTTGTCAATGTGTTTTAAGCGGATATCAGGGAAAAAAGTAACCCAAATTATCCATTAATTTGATAATTTCTAATACCCAAAAACGAATACTAATCTCTAATATTTAATAGCACCGTTTCAAGTAATATATATTCGCCATTTTCAAGCCGGATGCATTTAATTTCCTCAAGTTTTTCTATAGCTTCCTGGATATTTTCTTCTATAAGTTCAAAATCCTTACAACATAATTTGATTTTATCCATAGTCGCTCCATGTCCATCATAACTTGACATGTAAATAGCTTTTATTACAATGGTCATATTCTCGTCTAGGGATTCCATCGATTCTCCACATACAAATCGAAACAGTTTTATTATGAATTGTACCATATTTAGTTTCTGACTTGGAATTTCGGTAGGAGTAAGTAATATGATATCCAATGCTGTACATAAATTGAATTTGATGTTTGAAAACTTAAAACTTATAGATTTTCCATGATTTATTAAATCCGGAATTACCGCAGAATATTTTGCTTGCTCTGTACTCTCAAATTCAGCACAAGAACAGATTAAGCTTTCAATTGTAACTTCATCCTCTGAATCATGAGGAATGTGTTCTAATAAATATTCGTTTAGTTCTGCATAACTTTGAGAAATCTTATTATTTTCCATTTTGACAACCTCCTAGGTATTGATGGGTTTTAGGTTATGAATATATTGTGTATAAGGCTGAATCCGAACATCTTCTATCTCCATATACGAATCTTTATACACATCATAATACCTTATCTGTTCTTTGTTGTGCATCAGTATCCAAGGCTCTGTTTCTTTGCTTCCTGCTGTAGCATCAATGATTATTTTTCCGGATACTTTTCCTTCTTTATATTCATCTATTTCGCTTAAATCTATACACCAGACAAATTTAGACATATTCATTCTGACTATAATATTTTTTAAATCCGGTAATATATCAGAAGTTTTCTTTATATATGACTTTAATGAATCAGAAGAAGTTAAGTAAATCCTTGTTATCTGTTTTCCTTTCCATTTCATGTCACCATATTTTAGCAATGCTAAAAATCGTTGATAAACCTCGTGGTATTCTAACTGCATTCTTGAATATAACGGAACAACTGCATAGGTAATTTCATACATACTATATTTTACATCGCTTTTTGAGGTTACATATTTATCTAATTTCCTAAAAGGAAACAGATTATCATCCATAATATACATTGAATTAATCAATTTCGAATGAAGAATGATATCAGTGTTTGGTTCTTTTATTTTATTAATATATTCAGGATCATCAAGTATATCATATTCGATTTCTCCATGGCCAATAATGGAAAATGCATGCTGCTGAGAATCACTCATGGCAATTATCGGAATTCCTGATTCTATATATGCCATAATTTCAGCCAGTAGTTTTCCTATATTGTCTTTATCCCCACCTCTTATAATAGGGTAAAAGCCGTGTTTAGTTAATATATCAGATACCTGGACAGGCGTTAAACCATTTGAAGGAGTTTTCCGGCCCCATTCTTCATGTACATTTTCTATGATATCTCCTAAAGTAGGATTTGCGTATTGTATATATTGATTTCCATAATATCTTAATATCGTCCAAATGGCAGTATGTGCACAGATGGATATATCTGTATCCTGCATCATCCATGGAAAAGATTTTATTTTCCATTCATTTCCGTTTATATGTACCTTATATTCACCATATAACAAGTAAGCCGGTGAAGATAATAAACATTTCGGGCTGAGATATGTTTTTCCTAATTTTTTTCCGAATACAATGGGGCGTAGGACAGTATATCCGCAATAGATATTATCTTCGGCAATGAAGTGAATTCTATAACAATGTTTGGGATAGTTTTTAAATTTTTTAGCATAATGGATATAATAAGTACTTAAATAATCTTGGTCATAGTATGGAAATTCGACTATTATCTTAGAAACAAAAGGCTTTAAATGCTTGTTCAGAACATCAATGGTATAATCATCAATATATTTTTTGATTTCCGGTATGGTTAATAATATTTCGAATCCTGTTTCTTCATTAAACAGAATGGTGGTGTAAGATATCATCTCTTATGCCTCCTTAGTTGAAATGGAATTCGTAGGTATTGTCTGGGAATGTTTTTTGCTGTGATATAAGATTTGGATTGTGATATACCAAAAACAGATACGCATTTATATAAAACTGTGTAGTTATTGTATATAATATATCATGGTATATCAGACATTTCAAGCACTTATTTGTTGTAAAATATCACATTTATGTAACAAAGGAGCCTCGCGTTCGCGAGACTCCTCGTTTTTATCCAATCACTAAATCAAATAATTTAGGAAAAGATAAAATATAGTTTAATTATTGCTGAGTAAATACAATGGTATCTGCTGTCTTTTCTGCGTCAGTAGTATCACTATCTTTTAATGTTACTTTATAAGTAACAGTCTTAGTCACTGAACTGTAAGTATCATTTGTATAAACTACTTTAACTGTAGCAGTATCTTTTGTATCTACACTTTTTGGACTAGCAAATGTTAAGCTAATACCATTTACAAAAATGTTACTGTCTGCAGTACCACCTTCTGTAACGGTAATTTCAGTTGAGAATCCCTCAACCTCAACTACATCAGCTTTTGTTGTTGTATCTTCAGTATAATCTGTAACTGTAATTTTAAAGTTTGTTTCCTTTAAAAGATCCTTTGCTTCTTCAATTGCAGCTTCACGATCTCTTAAAGTTACAGTCTTAGAAGCACCATTGTAATAGCAGGTAACTTCTGTAACATTAGCATCACCAATTTCAGTCAATGCTAAAGAACCATCTTCAACAAGCACACTACCACCATTCCATACACAAAGTATAGGTTCAGTTGTCGCTTCTTCAGTGTTAATAGTAAAAGTAATTTTACTAGAACCATCATAAGTAGCACCTAATATTGAAGATTCAACATTTAAGATATTGTTAATCTTATCATCGTCAACACTTCTACCATATCCATCACATAAGTAATCAAAGATGCTGTCATCATCTACATCAATTTCATCTACAACTTTTACAATATAATCCTTGTCGGTATTTAATGCGTTCTTGAATGTAAGAGTTACTTTATTTCCATCAACCTTAGCACTTGTAATTCCTTGTGGTTTCTTAGTATCATTGTCTAAAACAACAATCATACCATCTTTAAAGTTACTGATATTTTGGCTGAATGTAATAGTAGCCTGTTTTCCTGAATCATCACACACAGCATTTAATAATAAGAATTCATCAGCTGGTTCGTCAACAAACGCGATTTGGCAATCTGCACTTACATCGTCATATGTAGCCTTCACTTCTGCTTTTGTAACAATATATGATGATACTGTAACATCTTTAAGATCTGCAGTTTTAACAGTAACTTCAACTTTTCCGTAAGAATCTGTAGAATAAGCTCCACCCACTGTAGTTGAAGCTGTTAAATCTTGAAGAGTCTCTGTAACAGTACCAACTTTCTGCTTACCATCTTCTTCATAAGTATATGTATAGGTAACAGTTAACTTATCTAATTTCTTATTAGCTTCAATTGGATTTCCAAAAGAGTCAACTAACTTAACATACACATCTTGTGCAGTTCCTGTTACAACTTTGTTACCCTTAGGAGAAACGATTTCCATATTTGTTCCTACTGTTCCGAATGCAACAGGTAATGTAAGAGAAATATCTTCAGCAAAGGATGGAGTACCTTCACCTACGTTCTTATATTTATTTGTTGCATCAACGTCTCCATCACCATCATTATCAACTGCTACTTCGAACACAACGTCTGTACCGGCAACTAAGGAATTTTCATCAATTGCACCAGTTAACTTGGTTCCTACAGCCTTAGTAGAAGATAATTTAGCAGCACCATTCATCATACCGTCAGTTACCAAAGTAGCTTCGCCATTTTGAGAAATATTAATCTTTAAACCTTCGATAGAAGTTACTTTTCTTTCAGTTGTAATAGTACCAGCAGTATTAATGTCATCTTGAGTTTCACCGTTTACAGTATAACCAAGAATCCATGTGCTGCCAGCATCCTTTGTTAAATACTTATCAACGTATGTTTCTGACACTTCGCCATCGAAAGTTTCATCAAGAGTAGATAAAACATCTGCCTTTGGAGCATCTACTGTTGGAGTAAAGTTAAGACCTGGAGTTACCCAACGTAAAGTAGCTTTTTCTACTGTTTGATCTCCAATTACTAATACAACATCGTATTTTGAATTTTGAGTATCTGCAGTCAATCCAGCTAAAACAGCCTGAACTTCTGTAGCACGAAGTACTAATTCTGCACGTCCTTCTGAATCTGTAGCACCTTCAACACTAAGAGCAGTTACTAATTCACCGGTTGCACCTTCTTTAATCTCAGAATTACCGTACTTAAATGTAATATTTTCATTAGATTGAGATACCTTGTTGCCAGCCTTATCCACCAACTGTGCCTTAACAACGATCTTCTGACCGGTTAATGCATAGAATTCGTCTTCTGCTTCAACACCAGCTGGAATTGGTGACCAGTGTACAGAAGTATTAACAGTATTATTTGTTAAATCATATTCTTCATTACCAATAGTGATCTTTGCTTTGAATGCAGTTACACCGGTTTCACTTGAATTTACAGTTACTCTGTTTCCGTTAGGAGTGATAGTACCAACACTGTTGAATGCTTCATCTTTAGTAACAAGAATCGCATCTCCCTTAGCGCTTTCATCTAAAACATTAACATTTTTATAGTTTGTTTTAGAAGTTTCATCGTATTCGTTTACAGTTGGAACTGTGAAGTATGCTAATACTTTCTTGTTAGAATCCTTTACAGTAACAACAGCATTTCCTACATATGGGAATACAGGAACCTGATATGAGTAGCTATAATTTTTATTAACGTACTCTGAACCGGCAGGAAGATAATATTTCGCATCATCATATTCCAAAGTTTTTTCTAAACTGTATGAAATTTGTGTCTTTTCCCAAGTGATAGGATTTGTAAGTGGAAGTTTCTTTTCTTCAGTTGTGCCTTCTTGCTTGTAAACACCAACGATATCTTTAATTACTAATCCACCGTTTTGACCATCATTAACCTGACCTTCTGACACAATCTTAACTTTAACATCAATGTCCTTGTCTTCTTGGATAGGAAGCTGTTGTCCTAAATTCTTTTGAGTAGTTGGTCCTGAAATTACTACCGTTTCACCTACTTCTGTTGTAGTACCTGCTTCGTAGGATTGAATGATAACCTTAGTATGTTCAGAAATATCAATATTTTCGAAATTCAAAGTTGCATACTGAAGACCTGCTGGTACATCCTCAATTAAAAATTCCTGATTTTCGTAAACAGAATATTCACTTAATGATTTATTAATATCTTCTTTATATTCTTCTACTACGTTCTTGCCTACACCAATAGGAATTACGATTTCAGGATTGATTTCAAATGTTACCTTGTGATCTTCGGAATTTGGAAGACTTACCTGCTGACTCTTAACATACTTAATTTTAGTATCCCCATCCATACCGGTAGTCGTAACAGTTGAACTGTCACCGGTAGCAGCATTGGTTGACATTACTAAAGTATCTTTGTCATCCGGATCAACCTTAATATCATTTACAGAAATTGTAGCAAAAGCAAACTTTCCTTCTGTTGTTTCGCCTGAAGTTACTGCTGTAGCTGTATATGAATATAATGCTGTTATACCGTTAACAGCTGACTGTTCATAACCATAAAGCATGTCTTTATCTGTAATTACAAACGCAGCATAACCTTTTGAATCTGTCATGGAAACATATGATTGTGGACGATAGATATCATACTCTCCAGCTAATAATTTTGTAGATATTGTAACAGCTGTACCTGCAACAGGTTCTCCGTTATTTGTTACCTTAACTTTGATAACAGCATCATTTCCTGTCATTACAACATTACCATATTCTTTATACTGAGACTCTGCATTTACAACTTCTGCAGTGATTCCATCGATTTCTTCCACTTCAACTGTTTCGGTGATTAAGTTACCTTTTCCATCGAACTTCTTAGCCGCTACAGGAGCCTTTTCGTCTGTACATGCACCATTTGGGAATTCAGCAAAATTATATTCTACACCATCAATAGCAACAACGCCTGATTGCATCCAACCTTGGTTTGCGTCTCCCATGTAATAAGTCTTACCGTCAACTTTAATAACACCTGACTGCATAACGCCATCAGCATCAAAGAAGTAGTAATCTTTACCGATTTTAGCCCAACCACCTTCGAACATAGAACCATCATCAGTTACCCAGTACCAAAGACCCTTAGAATCCTTAGCCCAAGAGTTAATCTTCATAGCACCATTTTCGCCTACAAAGTACCACTTGCCTTTGCTATCTTTTACCCAAGAATTCGCTAACATATATCCATTAGCATCGAAGTAATACCAAACACCATTAATCTTAGACCACTTATTTGCTGGGTAAGATCCATCAGCATTTTGATACCACCAGCCCTTAGCATTTTGTTTCCAACCTTGAGTTGCTGCCATTACAGGAGTAGCAGCAGTGCTTGCAAGCATACCAGCTGTTAAAGCTACTGCCATAGCTTTTTTAGCTTTTCTTGACATTTTGATCATTTTCTTTTTTCCTCCTTATTTTCGCTCCCTGACCTTGTTTAAAACCCTTATTAAATATAGCCAGAATGAATTCATCATTCTTATTATTGTGGGTGAATGATACCATAATTTTAAAAATGTAATAAATTCAATGTCTAAGAGGTTATTTTTTTCTTTCGTGATACTATTTTGATACTAGGATTGATTTTTTTGTATAAATGACCCTCCGAAACCCACGCAAATTAAAGGAAAAAATCAAAAATCCGTGATACTAAAATGATACTAATTTTTTATTTTTCTATTTTTCAGCCCTAGAAAAACCACGAAAAAACACGAATCGCCATCATTGTATTTTTATTTTTTTGCTTCCATATGTTCTTTATAATAGAAAAATAATCAGTTATTTTTCATCAATATTATTGACATATTTTTCATTCGTTATTTATTGTAAAATCTTACAAGTAAGTCCGTCTAAATGCTGATAGCAAATATTTATATAATTAAACAACAATAAAATATGAGCTTCCCGTTTCAATCATAGACTGTACGGTAAAATTCATCTCAATAACATATTGTCAGAATTAAAAAAATTATAAACAGCAAACATCTGAACGGTTGTATAAATTTATTTAAAAAGTGGCAGGAAGAAACGCCTTTTACCCTCCCCCTGTTTTACCTTGCATAGTAATAAGATGATACTTTAATGCCTCAAGTTTTTGAACTACAATATTTGAGTAAATCAATTGCTTCAATTAATCATACCCCTAAAAACTCATGCACCTGTGCAGATGTCATATACTCGCCTCGTACATACTTTTTTATATACTACAATACAAGTATAAATCACAGTTTCTTCTCTGTCATTGGACAGTTAGTTTAGCCCATAATTTTCCAACCAATATATTTCTTTCAGTGTCAAACCTTCATAGCATACAGCCTTCGCATTACACAACCTCCTCATAATATCCACCTTTATAATGAACAACTTCTCATAATAACCAAAAAAAGAAAGCATCAAGCCTTCTCTAAGACTCTACACTTTCTTCTTCCTTCGCCTGCAATAAAATCTGATAAATCTCTCTCTTCCCTACATTTCTATCCTTTGCCACCTGTTTCATGGCAGCCTTGCTATCCATCCCCTGTTTTAAATACCCTTCATAATGTTCCTGTACCGATATTTCACGAAAAGATTCTAATTCTTTTTCCTTCTTTTCTTTCCGGCTCATGCCTTCGATTACCAGAACACACTCACCCTTTGGTTCTTCCACCTCATACTTTGCAATAGCATCTTCAATGGTAGTCAGAAACACCGTCTCATGCTTTTTCGTTAATTCCCGTAATAAAGTCATTTTCCGGTTTCCCAGAACTTCCAAGCACTCCTGTAAGGTTTTCTTCAAGCGGTGTGGTGCTTCATACAAAATAATCGTTCTGGTTTCATCTTTTAACTCTTCCAATATCTCCTGTTTTTCCTTTTTATCTGAAGGAAGAAAGGCTTCGAAACAAAATCTTCTGGTAGGGAGTCCGGATAAAGTCAAGGCTGTCACTGCTGCACAGGCTCCCGGTAAGGAAGTCACCTTAACTCCTGCCTCATGACACTGTCTTACCAGTTCCTCCCCCGGGTCAGAAATCGCCGGAGTTCCCGCATCCGTCACCAAAGCAATATTTTCTCCCATCTGCATTCTCTGCACCAGATATTTCGCCTTTTCCACCTTATTATACTCATGATAACTGGTCATAGGAGTTTTTATTTCAAAATGATTCAATAACTTAATACTATGTCTGGTATCTTCTGCTGCAATCAAATCCACTTCTTTTAACGTATTCAGCACCCTGAACGTAATATCTTCCAGATTTCCAATGGGCGTTGCACATAAATAAAGCTGTCCCTGTTCCTTTTCCTGCATATCAACCCTCCTAAAACAATACTCTGCGTAAATTAATTACACAGAGTAAATTTCATGTATCTCATCCGTATATACCTTTGGTTCTTTGTAAACAATCAATGGCGGACCAATCTTAATCATGGATTTTCCACCCTTTACCGCCTCAATTAACACCATATTGGGCTCTTTGTCTATGTATGGATGAACCAGACGCATCCGTTTTGGTTCTAATCCGTACTGCTGCAATCTGGTAAAAATTTCTGCCAGGCGGAACGGCTTATGCACCATGTGAAAACTTCCTCCCACCCTTAGCAGTTCACCAGCCTGCCTGCAGACATCCTCCAAAGTACAAAGCACTTCATGTCTGGCAATGGCTTTGGGTAAATCCGGATTCTTTAATCCATGCATATCATTCATATAAGGCGGATTACAAGTCACCACATCAAAACTGGCTTTTCCGAAAATCTCACTGGCATTTTTTATATCACCTTTCACGATATGGACTTTTTCTTCCAAACCGTTCAAAGCCACGCTTCGACATGCCATATCGTAACTGAATTCCTGTATTTCCAATCCAATAAATTCCCGGCCCTTTGTTTTCGCCTCTAACAATATTGGTATGACTCCAGTTCCGGTTCCCATGTCCAGTACCCGCTGTCCCGGTTTCACCTTCGTAAAACCGGACAACAAAACAGCATCCATACCGAAACAAAACAAATCAGGGTTTTGGATAATTCGGTATCCCTTAATATTTAAATCATCAATTCTTTCATTGGCATTCAGATTTATCATTACAATTTAGACTCTCCCTCATCCTTTTCCAAATCCTTTAATGCCTTTAATTCTTCCTTGGAAAGTTCCATGTGATCCCGTCTTTTTCTAGGTTTGAACTTCACTTCATCCGCCTTATATTCACGGATTTCCTTATCACCCTTATCATCCGTAATAATTACCTTAATCTTTTGTCTAAGAACGCTGACACTATGGACCTCACCCTTAAAGCCATCAATCACCGTAACCGTATCTCCCACTTCCGGTAAATGGTCATTCAGATATTCATAGGTTTCCTGCTCGTTTTTCAGACAACACATAAGTCTTCCACATATTCCTGAAATCTTAGTCGGATTCAAAGATAAATTCTGCTCCTTTGCCATCTTAATAGATACCGGTACAAAGTCACTTAAATAAGAATTACAGCATAAAGAACGTCCACAGACCCCGATTCCACCTACGATTTTTGTTTCGTCCCTTACACCAATTTGACGTAATTCAATTCTGGTACGAAATACTGCTGCTAAATCCTTTACCAATTCCCTGAAATCAATTCTTCCATCTGCAGTAAAATAAAACAGCACCTTATTATTATCAAAAGTATATTCCGCATCGATTAATTTCATCTTCAGTCCGTGTTTCTTAATCTTTTCCTGGCACAATTTAAAAGCTTCTTTGCTCTTTTTATGATTTTCTTCGTTTCTTTTTTCATCTTCCGGCGTAGCCTTCCGAATCACTGTCTTAAGGGTAGAGATAATCTTTTCTTCCTCGGTATTTCTTTTTCCTAAAACGACCCACCCATACTCTACTCCTCTGGCGGTTTCCACGATAACATTATCGCCAACTTTTAAATCATATTTTCCAGGGCAAAACAGATAAATCTTACCTGTTTTACGAAATCTTACGCCTACTACTTCAACCATGCTAATTCTCCTTTATGGTAAGCATCAAAAGTTCCATGGCAATATCGAAATTTACATTAGCATCCAGACGCTGCTTCGCCTTATCAATTGCCGTAATAATTTGCTCCAGTCCTTCAAAGGAACTTTTCTGGGATTGCTTACTAATATCTTTATATTCTTTCTTAAATAAAATCTTATTTGGATTATTGGTTGCCTTCAACATCAATACATCCCGATACCATACCATAATAAAATCCAAATAATCGTTAATTTCCAACTTATGCTTTGACAAGTCCTTCATGGCATATATAATCTCATATACAGGCATTTCATGAATATATTTCAAAAGATGGATACAAAAATCATAAATTTCCTGATAATCCGAAACCGTAGCCAGCCGAATCGCTTTTCCAATATTCCCCATAGAAAAACCTGCACAAAACTCCGCTTTGCTCTCTTCTATCTCATACTTTGAAACCAAAAGAGAAACAATGTCCTCCTTTGCCACCGGTTTTATCTTCCATTGCACTACTCTGGATAAAATCGTAGGAAGAAATTTCTGCGGATTTGTCGCCAACAAAAGAATGGTCACATATTCCGGCGGTTCTTCCAAAGTCTTTAACAATGCATTCTGAGCCTGCTGTGTCATCTTGTCCGCATTTGGTATAATATATACTTTCCGGTCAGATGCATATGGCTTTACAGCCACAGTCTGGTTGACCTGCTCCCTAATTTCATCTACAGAAATGCTGGTATCCTTCTCATACCGTAAATAAATCAAATCCGGATGATTTTCATTTTCTACCTGAAGGCATGAAGTACACTTTCCACAATAAATTTCATCTTCCTTGCACAACAATGCTTTTGCAAATATTTTAGCCAACGTTTTCTTTCCTGAATATTCTTCCCCACTAATCAAGTATCCATGTGAAATGTTTCCCTGTTTTACGGTTTCTTCAATTTGAGAAAGAAGATTGACTTTCACTAATTCATTCCATTCTTGCATGTCTCACGCCCCCAATCATGTAGAAATATCAAGTAATAATCCCCGGATATCATCAATACGAGCCAGAATCGCTAAATGATCTTTTTCATCTTTTAATAACTCTGCCGCCAGCTGATCCAAGTTTTCATCCACCAGCTTTACAATACCATAAACCCGGTGTCTTCCCCTCTTATCCAAAAAATTCTCTCTGGAAAACTTATGAGAGCGGGAAACGATTTCATTCATAAACTCTTTGACCGCAGCACGATACTTTCTCATATCTTTAATATCCATATGCTTCGCAATCTTTTCACCCTGGTCATTAATCTGTCCCATCAGCACGGTCAGTCGTTCCTGTAAATCCGCTTCTGCAATATTAGAAATCAAAGTAAACTTAAAGGTATCATCATTCTGATTTACTTCTGTCCTTGCCTGAGTCTGCATCAATGCCTGGGCCTGTTGTATTTTTAAATCCATCGCAATCCCTCCTCTTTCCTTCATTTACTGCCATAAGGCAAGTCTATCCGTTTTTTATCAAAGCAGTTACTTATTTAACTGTTCCTCTACCTTTTCTCTTATCATATCACAAATGACTTCTCTTGGTAAAGTACCATCCATTCTAATAATTCTTTCAGGATTTCTTTTTGCAATCTCCCGGTATCCTTCCGCCACCTTTTGATGGAATTCCACATCCTGTTGTTCCATCCGGTCTAATTCTGCCTGTTTTTTCTTTCTCTTAATTCCTTCCTCGGCATCCAAATCCAATAAGAAAGTAATATCTGGCATCAAGCCCTGTAGAGCATAACTATTTACCTCATAAACAGTTTCGATTCCAAGTCCTCGTCCAATGCCCTGGTAAACCGCAGAAGAATCAATAAACCGGTCTGAAATGACTGCCTTTCCCTGCTCTAAGGCAGGTTTTATCACTTCACCTACCAACTGAGCCCTGGCGGAAGCATACAACAATAGTTCCGTCATATCCGTCATTTCCTTTAATTCCGGATTTAATATCACTTTTCTGATTTCTTCACTAATGGCAGTACCACCCGGTTCTCTGGTAAGAACAATGTCATATCCCTTTTTCGTTAAATATTCACTTAACAACTGAATCTGTGTAGATTTTCCGGAACCATCCGGTCCTTCCAATGTAATAAATATTCCTTTTTTCATAATGCCCTTAGTTCCTTTCACCTATCTTCAGACTCTTTGCAAAGTACCTTTATTTTTTTATCGTCATAAAGCCCTTTGACATTTAACCCTAAATCCATATATTTTAATAATAAATCCCTAATTTCTTTTCGAATCCCTTCCCCTGGCGTTAAAACAGGGATTCCAGGAGGATAAACAAACACATAATCCTTACTGATTCTGCCCACACATTCCTTTAAAGAAACTTCCTCCTCCGGCATTTTCAATGCCTTTTTTAAAGAACATTTTCGCTTCGCCTTGGGAATTTTAAAATTCTCCCGGCTGCTCTTTCCGATTTTACCGGTTCTCATAACCGATTCACCATTTTCATTTAAATCTAATTCTCTGCCTTCACTAGAACCTGATTTTTTTCCATTATTTAAATCGGTTTCACCATTTTTATTTTTTTTCTCTACACAAGACTCACGCAGGAATTCTTCTATAGAAAGCAACGCTTCTTTTAATCGCTGAAAACCTTCCTCTTCATCCATAAGAGAAGTCATGGCAATCACATAAGTCGCTGCTTCCATTTCTATTTCAATCTGATAATTTGCTCTTAAATGTTCTGCAAGGTCTGCTCCGGAAAAAGGCGTATTCTTTGTAGAAATAATGATTTTTCCTTTATCAAAGCCAAAAGCCTTTTCCCCTTGATATAAGCGAAAATACTTTAATCCTTGTCCTTCTTTTCCCTGTAAATCCTGGTAAAATTCATCCAATAACCTTTCATACCGCTTCCAAAGTGTCCTTCCATTCTTATCCATAAAATCCACACATCGTTCCATGGAAGCCATAAAAACATAAGATGGAGAAGAAGTTTGAAATACGGTTAGATAATGCCTTAATCTATCCAAATCTACCCTGCTGTCTTTGGGCACATGCAGAATAGCTGTTTGTGTTAAGCTTGGTAAAGTTTTATGCAGACTTTGGATTACCAAATCTGCCCCAGATTCTATGGCACTTACAGGAAAATCTCCGACTTTCGAAGCAAAAGGCAGATGCGCCCCATGTGCCTCATCTACAATGCACAAGACCCCATATTTCCTACAGATTTCACTAATACTCTTTATATCCGATAAAATTCCTTCGTAAGTAGGAGAAGTTAATACCATAGCCTTTATGTTAGGATTCCGGCTTAATATCTTTTCCACCTTTTTCGGAGAAATTTCTCCATAGAAATCATATTCATCCTTCCACTTAGGATAAAGAAACCTTGGAACCGCCTCGCAAAGTTCTATGGCATGATATACACTTTTATGACAATTTCTCCCCACAAGAATTTCTTCTTTTTTCTTTACCGCTGAAAAAACTGCTGCCAGAATTCCTCCCGTAGAACCATTCACCAGATAAAAAGAGTCCTTGGTTCCATAGACTTCCTTTAAATAATCCATGGACTCTCTAATGATTTCCTTCGGGTCGTGCATTTCATCCATTCCAGAAATCTCAGTTACATCCATTTCATAGATATTTTTATCAAAGTCCGGAAATCTTCGTTTATGCCCTGGCATATGAAAAGGATAAGCCTTAGTATCTGTATATCGAATCAATTCCGAAAGTATGGGTGTACTCATGTTAATTCATTTCCTCTTTTAATCTGTGAATTGCTTTTGCAAATCGTTTCTTATGTTTTAATTCTTCTGCAATTTCATAGTATTTTAATGCTTCTTCTTTCTCTCCTCGTTTCTCAGCCACCTGAGCCATATGCTCATATGCCTCAAAACAACCCTTTCCAGGGCAAGAAGTAACACAATACTGGTTCTTTAATGCCTGATTTGCATAATCCAAAGCCTCATCCAGACGTTCTAGCTGTACCAATGCGTCAGATACTGATTCTAAAACACATGGATCCTCTTCATCCTCTTTTAATTCATCCATGGCAATACTTAAACTGATTTCAAAATATACTGCTGCTGCATTCAACTCTCCGGCTTCTTTGCAGGCTTTTCCCAGACAAAGAGCAACAAAAGAATTCTCAGGATCCATCTGATATGCTTTCTTCAAATAAGAAACCGCTTCCACTGTACGTTTCTTCTCTAATAAAAACATACCATAAATCCGATAACATTCCGCTTCTTCCGGATTCATTTCAATTGCCTTTAAATAATACTCTTCCGCCTTTTCATCTGCTGTTTCCATGGCTTCATAGCAAAAAGCAATATCAGAAAGATACTCATTTTCAGCATCCGCAACTTCACTTAGCAACTGATACCTTGCAATGGCATTTTCATAGTCTCCCATATCAAAATACAAATCTGCAATTCGTCGATGTAAGGAAGTCGCCTCTTTCGGAAACTTTGCAGAAGCCTCTTTTATCACAGGAATTGCTTCCTCGTACTTACTCATTCTTCTTAAACAACGCAAAAGTGAAACATAATTTTCATAATTACTTTCACATTTTTTAACCGCATCCTTGTAACACTTTACTGCATCTTCAAATTTATTCTCACACTGGAGGAAAAATCCTAATGTATTGCTTAAATTCTCATATGCCTCCGGCTCTTTTTCGCACCATTTCTCAATCACCCTGGCTGCTTTCTCTTCTGAATGTTCCAAATAAAGAAAAACATAGAAAGAGATGGTGTCTACATTCAGATTATCAAAGGGATACTTTTGAAAATCCCTATATAATTCCCCACACAGCTCCAAATTCCCCTGAGAATATGCCTTGCGGTATTCAAAATATTTATCAATAAACGCATCATAATCAAAACCTTCTATGATTGGAACTTTATGATAAAAGAAAATATCCTCATACTGCACATTGGCAATAATGAACTCCAAGAAATTTCTAGGAAATTCTCTGCTTAATTCTTCCATACTGTTAAACCAGTCAAAACATTCATTTAAAAAGCAAAGTACCTCGTGAGGAACAAAGGAATGACCTGTAATATATTTTAATATATAGAAGGAAGCCTGTTTTTTCGTATCTTCCTCCTCCAACAAACCATCCTGTAACAGTTCAGCCCAGCTATCCACCTGAATTCTTCTGCTGTAGTCCTGATAAATGTCATCCACCTTCTGCATAAAATCCTGCATATCCGAAGTGGCTGCCACATTCCCTCTGGCATAATTTATCGCTTCTTCCAACGCCTGACGTAAAAGCTTAAATTCCTCCGGATGATCTTCCGGATTCGTCACCTTTAACTTTTCATAATATGCCTGTTTGATTGTATTTTCCTCTTTGCATTTTTGAATTCCCAGTACTTCCCATATATTCATGCGTAAAACACCTTTCCTTATTGCTGATACAATGGTTCCATATTCCTAAAAGGCTCACATTTCCTTTTTAAAGGATGCCAAAAGGCATCCTCCTTATTTCACACCTGCACGGTTTACAGCACTGATTAATGCCTTCACAGACGCATTGATAATATCATCATCAGTACCTACTCCCCAGGTTACCTTTCCATTGGTATCTTCGATTCCTACATAAGCTACTGCGGTAGAATCAGAACCCATCTGTAATGCGTGTTCTTCATAAGAAACCAACTTAAAGTTAATATCAAAATGCTTCATAATGGCATTGCTTACTGCATCCAATCGTCCATTTCCCTTACCGGAATAATGCTTTAACACTTCTCCTCTCATAAGGGTAATCTTAGTTTCAATGCCATTTCCCTGTACGAAATGAACTTCCTCTAACTTTGTGTTTTCTTCCCGGTTCATATATTCTTTTGTAAAATGTTCTACTACTTCATTTGGTTGCAATTCTTTATGGGCATGGTCAGAAATTTCCTTAATGAAATATCCTACATCCTCTCTCATCTTAGCCGGTAACTTAAATCCATATTTATGCTCTAATAAATATCCGATTCCACCCTTACCGGACTGGCTGTTGATTCTGATAACATCTGCTTCATACTCTCTTCCAATGTCCTTAGGGTCAATTGGTAAATATGGTACCGTCCAGTATTCCGGATTCTTTTCTTCTCTCCACTTCATTCCCTTGGCAATGGCGTCCTGATGAGAACCGGAAAATGCTGCAAATACCAACTGTCCGGAATATGGCGAACGCTCATATACATGCATACGGGTTACTTTTTCATATACTTCTACGATTTCCGGCATATTTTCAAAATTAAGTTCCGGATCTACACCCTGAGAGAACATATTCATAGCCAAAGTAATGATATCTACATTACCGGTACGTTCTCCGTTTCCAAATAAAGTTCCTTCAATACGGTCACCACCTGCAAGTAATCCTAACTCAGAATCTGCAATGGCAACACCACGGTCATTATGTGGATGTAACGATAAAATTACATTCTCACGATATTTCAAATTGTCGCTCATATACTCTACCTGACTCGCGTAAACATGAGGCATAGAATGAGACACCGTAACCGGTAAATTAATAATAGCCTTATTCTCTGCGGTTGGCTGCCATACATCCAATACCGCATTACACACTTCCAAAGCATAATCTACTTCTGTTCCTGTAAAACTTTCCGGAGAATACTCAAACTGGAAGTTTCCATTGGTTTCTTCCGCCATATCCTTCAAAAGTTTTGCCCCGCTCACTGCAATCTCTAAAATTTCTTCCTTCGATTTCTTAAATACCTGTTCCCTTTGTGCATAAGAAGTAGAATTATATACATGCACAATGGCCTTTTTCGCACCATCTAAAGCTTCAAAAGTCCTCTTAATAATATGCTCTCTTGCCTGAGTAAGTACCTGAATGGTAACATCATCCGGAATCAAATCTTCTTCAATTAACTTTCTTAAAAAGTTATATTCTGTTTCTGAAGCGGCAGGGAAACCTACTTCAATTTCTTTGAAGCCAATCTTCACTAATAACTTAAAAAATTCTACCTTTTCCTCTAAGCTCATAGGTATAATCAAAGCCTGATTTCCATCTCTTAAGTCTACAGAACACCAGACAGGTGCCTTTTCAATATATTCTTTTTCAGCCCACTTCAAACACTGTGTTGGGGGCATAAAATATCCTCTTTTATACTTTTTATAATTCATCATATCTTTTTCCTCCAATTAAAATCCTCTTCAACATCTTTACATCTGTGCGTTAAATAAGCTCTTAATCTTATAAATTACATCATCACTGTCTGCATTAATGCTGACTGCCTCATTGATGCTTGAAATCTCTTCCAAAGCCTCAATGTTGGCATTATATCCTATGGTATATACTGGAATAGAATAGTACTGTAAGATAGGAATACAGCTTTTCAGGCTATTTCCCACATTGGTTTCTCCATCACTAAGTAGGAAAATCATAGGTGTTGCATCCGGATTATTTTCCAGTTCCTTTTCAATCATATCTACTGCAACCAATAACGCATCATAAGACGCAGTATTTCCGTTCGCCATCAGGCTGTCTACCGCTCCTACGAAATAAGAACGCTGGTTTAAATCAAATTTTCCAATTGGAAGATTGATATATACATCCGAACTGTAGCTTACCAGACCAATGCTGTTATTTTCATTAATATACTGACTGCTGATTACCAGCGCATCCTTTAACTGATTCATAGGATCTCCCGACATACTTCCGGAAACGTCAGCCACGAAAACTGCAATAATCTCCTTCCCATAGTCTTTGTTTTCTTTCCATAGTTTCTGTGCATTTACAATAGTAGTTCCACTATAATCCGGCAGTTCAGATACATAAGAATCCAGACCATTAAATCCATATTCGTCTGCTAAACTTTTACCTGCATCTGATGAACAAAATTCTGCAAACATAGTAAGTACTGCTTTTTCACTTGCAGTGGCACTTTCCGTCGCATAAAGCGGATTATCGTGTCTTAATCCAAAAGGAATAAAATCATAAGTAGATTGCAGGTCACTATTTACATATGTCTGATATTCCAATATCATTCCTTCTAAAGAACCGGAAGACGCAGATTCTCTCATCTGCATGGTATTATAAGCAACATAAGGAATATTTTGCTGGAATGTGGTAAATCCATCAATAGCAGTATCACTTAATACATTCTCACTATCGTAAGCATATAAGGTACATAACAGGAAATTCAATCCTGTGGAGCTGGCAAGGGGATTCGTATATCCCATCAGCAGTTCTCCATCAGCCACTGCCTGTGTTACTGTTTTCATATCTACGCTACCGTACTTTTCTTCCAGGCTTTCAATTTTACTCTTTTTAAGCAGAATACCTGCAACATTTCCAACCGTTCTGTCTGTAATTACCTCTAAATCACTGCCCTGGGCAATGGTCATTTCTCCCCACATGTTGGCTGAAGGTGAAAATCCTTCCGGAACATACTTACCGGAAACAATATAATCCATGGCAAGACCGGAAGTAATATTACGAACAGACACAGACACCGATTTTCCATCATAGGTATAGCCGGAACGATTGAACTCTTCTGCCATCTCATTCATCCATCCGTCTGTTCCATCTCCCGCTTTCTCCGGTGAAGAAATAATCTCTACGTTAATTTCCCCATTACCAACTACGGTATAGTCATACTTCGAAATATCCGGCAACTCATCTGCCAATGAAGTGGCACCAAATTCTACCTGTCCACGAACCGGATCCACCTCTGTTATCTTTACCTTATCCAATAACTTTGTAAGCTGTTTTTGTGCCTCTTCCTCTGATTCAATTTTACCACCGGAACCAGAACCGGAAAATTTACTAATCAATGAAATACCCGTAAAGATTACGATAAAAAATATAGCTACTACTATAATAAAGCTTCCTGCCTTTTTACCTGTTATATTTGAACGTTCCATTCTATCTCTCCTTTTTTCTTATCATCCTTGATTATTGATATTTTCCAATTAACTCTTCGATAGGGTCTTCACTAGAAGCTGTTCTTAACTTTCTTAATGCTGACACCATATCATTAATCTTTGATAAATCATTTTCTTCCTCAGAATCATTGATTCTGGATATTTCTGTCATCAAATGGTCAAACGCCAATAAAATCTGTTCATTTTTATTTACTTTTTCCCGGATATAATCTGCATTTTCCTGCAACTGCTGCTGCTTTTTCGCCATAACCTCATTGTCAATGGTCTTGTATCCGGATTGGAGACTTATGTATTCCTTAGCATCCAGTACCCTTAAACACTTAATCAGCTGCTTTACATTGTCATACAACATCTCCTGCATCTCATTCATACATTGTTTCGTATTCAGCATATCCTCATTCTGATGAAAACTTTGATATAATAATTGACTTAACATATCATATTTTCTTGCCAGTCGCTCCATCTGTTCTAAGGAAAGGTGAATCTCCTGCCCAAAATTAGGCTTCAGTTTCAGTAATTTCTTCAGTTCTTCCTTTAACAGCTCTACATTTTCTATATCATCAATGATAATTTCATTTTCTTCATATCTGGTGGTAACCAGGCGGATATTAACAGCGATGAATACCACCAAAATCAATAGCAGCATCACATAAGCCATAACCACTTCTTTCGAATCAGAACCAGAAAAAGAAAGACCAATCAATGGTTCCGCATATAAGCAGATTGCTGCAATTGCCAGAATCATGTCCACAATAAAAATCTGCTTCATTAATTTTTTCTTCAAACTATCCCTTCTTTCTATGAACAGAATATATATTATCAAGGTCAAAAGATATTTTAACCTCAAATGTTACCTTAAATAATACCTCGGATACTTCACTCTCCGATTTCCCATGATTCATCATATCACAAAAAGAAAAAAAAGAAAAGGCAACATTTTAATGCTTTGAATGTTACCTTCTCTTACCTGTTACTGTTTACTGCGTAACCAGTAACTTTCATCCTATTATTCTTCCACAGGAACTAGATTTTTCAATGAAATATCCATAATTGGAGCCGAATGTGTCAATGCTCCGGAAGAAACATAATTCACTCCGATTTCCCTGATTTCTTTTAAACGTTCCTTGGTAACATTACCGGAACACTCTGTTTCAGCCTTAGTTCCAACGATTCTCACTGCCTCTTTCATGGTTTCGTTATCCATGTTATCCAGCATAATAATATCTGCACCAGCTTCTAAAGCTTCTTCTAATTGGGAAAGATTTTCTACTTCGACCTCTATCTTACGCACAAATGGAGCATAATCCTTTGCCATCTGAACTGCTTTTTTAATGCTTCCTGCGGCACCAATGTGATTATCTTTGATTAAAATACCATCTGATAAATTATATCTGTGATTGGTTCCTCCACCGACTTTTACTGCATATTTTTCAAAAGGTCTCATATTCGGAGTGGTTTTTCTGGTATCGAGAAGTTTTGTATTACTGCCTTCGAGTTCCTTCGCCAGGCTCTTAGTAAAGGTAGCAATTCCACTCATTCTTTGCAGGTAATTTAAAGCGGTACGTTCTCCTGTCAGGAGTGCCTTAATATCTCCATAAATAACACCCATTAACTGACCTTTCTTTACCTCATCACCATCTTTTAGGTTGGTTTCAAAACGTGCATGATCATCCAGTAATTCAAAAACTCTTTGGAATACACCTAAACCACAAATCACACCATCTTCCTTACAGATTAAATCTGCTTTTCCTGCTTTTTCTTCCGGCATAATGGCATTGGTTGTAACATCCTCACTGGTAATATCTTCTTTTAACGCATTTAAAATATATTCATCAATATTAATTTTCATTGTTACACCATTTAGCATAAAAATCTCCATCCCTTCGTTTAATTTCATTTAAAATAATCTTTTTATATTCCTTTTTCAAAGCCTCTTCCTGATAACTGCTTAAATCAGGCTGTGGATATTCATCCTTCTCCATATGTAATTCTTCTTCCAGCAAATGACTGCTTACATAGTTGGCAGCACATTCTGCAAATACCAGACTCTCCAGTAAAGAGTTTGAAGCCAGGCGGTTCGCTCCATGTACACCATTACAGCTTGCTTCACCTACTGCCAGCAAACCTTTTATATTAGTCTTACTATCTAAATCTACTTTAATTCCACCCATGTGATAATGTTGTACCGGAGTAATAGGGATTGGCTCCTTAGTTAAATCATATCCTTCTTCTAAACAATGATGATAAATATTCGGGAAGCGCTGTTTTACCTCTTCTCCATCCAAATGTGTAAGGGATAAATAAACATGGTCACTTCCCTCTTTTTCCATCTGCTCCTTAATGGCACAGCTTACCACATCTCTCGGAAGCAGCTCGTCCACAAACCGTTCTCCATCCTTATTTAATAAATAAGCGCCTTCTCCTCTCACTGATTCAGAAATCAAAAATCTTCTTCCTGGTTTTGTAGAATACAATGCGGTAGGATGTATCTGAATATAATGGATATTCTCAACTTCAACACCATGTTTTAAAGCAATGGCAAGAGCATCTCCTGTAATATGTCTGAAATTAGTAGAATGAACGAATAATCCTCCAATTCCTCCTGTGGCTAAAATGATAGATTTCCCATATAGTGCCTGCACTTGGCCCTCAGACTCTTTTACCACAATACCAACACAACGATTCTCACGAATGATAAAATCCAGCATCTTTGTATGTTCTAAAATTACAATATTCTTTCTCTTCTTTACACATTCATATAATTTCGTGGTAATCTCCTTACCTGTTACATCTTTATGATGCAAAATACGAAACTTTGAATGTCCACCTTCTCTGGTATAAGACAGTTCCCCATCTTCCCGGTCAAAGTCAACACCATAATTCATCAGTTCTTCCATAATTTTCGGAGAACGTTCAATCATCAGCTTTACAGAGTCTTTATTATTTTCATACCTTCCGGCCTTCATAGTATCTTCATAATAACTCTCAAAATCATCCGGAGTTTTTAATGTACTGATTCCTCCCTGAGCAAGATAAGAATCACTCCTTAATACCTCATCTTTCGTAAGCATCAAAATCTTAGCAGTTTCAGGAAATTTCAAGGCTGTAAATAATCCCGCTGCACCAGTACCTACTATAATAATATCCGGTTTCCATTCCATGTCCATCATCTCTTCGCTTCTTTCTTTATCCGTTGTTTGTAAAGATTATATCTACTATGCCACATTTTCGTAACAGTGTCAAGATAAGCAGTCCCACTTTGTTAAAAATTTACCAAACTTTTTTCCATTCTACTTATAAATTTATGATATTTGAAACTGAACTGCCATGATAATAGGCTTAAAATCCCTTTTCCCCCATCATTATGCTATATTCTTATATGTCCTTTTTCATCTGTGAAATATAAGAAATACATTTTCTCAGTTTCTTTTCTGAACGAATTTGCCCGTAAATTCCACCAAAGCAAACACCCTCTACCAAACCAAACCGTATGGTCATTCCCATCTTTCCCGGTATGAGCTGCAAATTTCCTTCTGCCTTTTTTTTTAGATAAAGTTCAAAATTTTCTTCTAAGGCCGAACAAAATTCATCCATTTCTTCTTTTTCTAATATATACTCTTTCCCATTATAACGCCTGTCCGGCCCTGCCATATAAAAAACAACTCGCTGTTTTTCTTTTTCCACAGTTATTTTAAATCCAAAAGGATTCTCTAAATTCATACCTTGCCTCACAATCCACACAAATTTTAACGTTAAAATAAAGCAGTCAAATCTACGTTAAGGTCAGTAGACGCAGCCTGTAAACAAAAAAAGACTGCCTAATAATAACGCGTCCCCTAAAAACAAATGGGAAATTGGAGTATTTTACTCCACATTTCCCAAATTCATTCAATATTTTGGAGTATTTTACTCCAATTAGTTTGTGTAATTTTTCTTCACTATAGGGCTTAACTGATTCATAATATTTCCCTATTTTATCAGCTAATTATTTTTTTGTAAAAACAGTGAGTTCACTTTCCATTGCTAATGTAAGCTTACCATCCTCAATAGTTGCAGTACCTTCCACATCTGATACCTCTTCTTCTGTTGTTTCTCCATCATATTCTGTAATGTTTTTTCTTGGATACAATTTCAGTTCAATAACACTGGCTGAATCTGTAATTCCAAATTCATAAACTCCACTGACCACCTGATTAACATCACCAGTTGTAGTCATCTCAAA
Source organism: Lachnospiraceae bacterium (assembly GCA_017399685.1). GTDB lineage: Bacteria > Bacillota > Clostridia > Lachnospirales > Lachnospiraceae > RGIG1668. Next base: position 3,185 of record JAFQBM010000053.1, on the reverse strand, counting down.
AGTACCATCTTCGAAAACCTCAAATACTGTTTCACCTGTAACACCTGAAAGAACATATTCGCCAACGTAAGTGTCAGTAATATACTTATCAAAAACTTCCGAACCATCAGTTTTTACTAAGTATGTAGTTTGAGTTGTTAAGGTGCCGGTATCTAAGAGCGTCTTAACATAAATTACATAATACTGACTACCATCTTTCTCTTCAAGCTCATCAGCAGGAATAAAGCTGAAATCGTCGCCAACTTCCTGCTTGACTAATTCAATCGCTTCTTCTACTGTTATGGTTTCCGTACCCTCTGCATCTGTAGCATCCTCTGTTTTTTCAGCAGCTTCATCCTTTTCTGCTGCATCCGTAGTATCCTCTGTTTTTTCAGCAGCTTCATCCTTTCCTGCTGCATCTGTAGTATCCTCTGCTTTTTCAGCAGTTGCAGCCTGTTTTGTTGTATCTGTGTTTGTATCTCCCTTGCTACCGCAAGCTGTAAAACCAAATACCATCATTGCTAGTGTGACAAGCATTACGCTTGAACGCTTTAAAATTTTCATTTTTAATTCCCTCCAGATAGTTTTATTTTCTAAAAACAGAACTGATTTATTGTAAAACAATAAGACCCATAATCCTTGCAAACTATGGGTCTAATCCGTTGATTCATTAATCTAAAGTATATGGCATTAAAGCGATGTGTCTTGCACGCTTGATTGCTACTGTTAAAGCTCTTTGATGCTTTGCACAGTTTCCAGTAATTCTTCTAGGAAGAATCTTACCTCTTTCTGATACATATCTCTTTAACTTATTCACATCTTTATAGTCAATTACAGCATTCTTATCTGCACAAAATACACATACTTTCTTTCTTCTGCGAATTGGTCTTCTCTTCATTGGAGCTTCTGGACGTTCGCTCTTTTCAGTCTTATTAACTGGCATTTGTATTACCTCCTATTATAATAATACGATTAGTTGAACGGTAATTCATCTTCTATTCCGTTTGGAATACTAATAAATCCATCGCCTGCGGCCGCACTAGGTGCTGGTCTGCCAGCTGCTTGATAATCTCCACCATTTCCTGCTGCTTTACTTTCTGCGAATTCCTGTTCTTCTACAACAACATCGGTAGTATATACTTTTACACCATCCTTGTTGGTATAGCTTCCTGTCTGAATTCTTCCTGTAATCGCAATTTTAGTACCTTGCTTTAAATACTTCTCTGCAAATTCTGCATTTTTTCCAAATGCAACACATCCGATAAAATCTGCTGTCTGCTCATTACTTCCGTCACGCTTTGCAAATCTACGATCTACTGCTAAGGTATATCTGGCAATCGCCATGGCATTCTCGCCTTGAGAATATCTAACTTCAGGATCTCTGGTCAAACGACCCATCAAAATTACCTTATTCATATGGAAATTCCTCCTATTCGTTATGCTTCTTGTTTAACGCATAAGTATCTGATGACATTTTCCATAATACGAACACTAGCTTCTAGATTCGCTGGAACATCAGATGCTGATTCGAATTGGATGAAATAATAAAATCCTTCTTTCATCTTTTGAATGTCATAAGCTAATCTCTTCTTACCACATTCTTCAACGTTTGTAATAGTACCGCCAAACTTTTCAACATAAGCCTTTACTTTGTCGACAGTTGCTACTCTTACGTCTTCTTCGATCTTTGCATTAACAACCAACGCTAATTCATACTTTGTCATTGTTATCTGCACCTCCTTTTGGTCTCTGGTCCTTTCTTTTTGAAAGAACAAGGAATAAACTACATATCACAATTTGATATTTTATCATATTTATCAATCAAAAGCAAGTCTTTTTTATTAAATCTGTACAGACTATAATACCCAAATCAGGTATATTTTTACTGTTGAAATGATATAACTGATTTAACATACTAATTTCAAATATAATCAAAGTTTTTACTCCTCTATAAAACCTTTAAAATTCTTTTCTACTAATTTTCTCGGAACCATAACCTGATGTTCGCATCCTTGGCATTTTAGACGAAAATCCATTCCCACCCTGAGAATTTCCCATTGATTGGATCCGCAAGGATGTGGTTTTTTTAATTTTATAACCTGTCCTATATTAAATTCCATAGCTTCACATTCCTTTCTCATATTAAAAACCTAGGGAACAAGCTCTCATTGAACTCTTAACCATATTTGTTGGTATATAAAAATTGGTAACCAAACAACTTTTTCTGTATGGTTACCACTCTTTTATCCTATGAACTGCATCTTATACTATTCGTAGCAGATAAATTCTTCTAAATCTTTTAGCAAATCATCGCATTTATCATTATAAATGTGCATTTCTAAAGGTTCGTCCCTATTAATACTTAAAACCCCTAAAATGGATTTAGCATCTATTACAAATCTATGTGAATATAAATCTACCTCATATTCATATTCATTTACCTTATGTACAAACTTTTGAACGCTACCTACTCCTGGCAATCGAATGATAGCCTTTTTCATAAAATACAACTCCCTCCTTTTTCTATTCTCCATACACACAGATACAGATTATGGTTTCCCATAATCTGTATCCATTTACTTGCGGGGGCAGGATTTGAACCTACGACCTTCGGGTTATGAGCCCGACGAGCTTCCAGACTGCTCCACCCCGCGATAACTATTAAATTATATCTACACATTGTACAGATATTCGTTTCTTATTTACCTAAAAACTCCAGACAAATAAAAAAAGGCGCCAAACGGATTTGAACCGATGATAAAGGTGTTGCAGACCTCTGCCTTACCACTTGGCTATGGCGCCATGTTTTATCTATAGTATTATATGCAAGAATAACTTATATATTCCTATATAAGTTACAATGACCCCAAGGGGATTTGAACCCCTGTTACCGCCGTGAAAGGGCGATGTCTTAACCGCTTGACCATGGGGCCTAAGCTCCCCGAGTAGGGCTCGAACCTACAACCCCACGGTTAACAGCCGTGTGCTCTACCATTGAGCTATCGAGGATTACCTTCTAAAGGTTCTTACACCTTCAAAATCACATATTGAATTCCTACTAACATCTTTCTCTTCCTATGACGTTCCTGGTCAAGCCCTCGACCTATTAGTATTAGTCAGCTACACATGTTACCATGCTTCCACCTCTAACCTATCAACCTTGTCGTCTTCAAGGGGTCTTACTAGCTTATGCTATGGGATATCTC
>JAFQBM010000052.1 GCA_017399685.1 Lachnospiraceae bacterium | reverse complement strand
CTAAGACAGGCAACCATAGAAAATCCGGAAAGTTTGTATCTGAAACATTCTTTCAAAAATTTTTTTATGTATTTCAAGTTGTTTATCCTTTCTTGTGATATAGCTTTTTGTATTTATTCTTGTGATTCTTTCGGATACCATATGCTTTCGTATGCAAATGAAGGAAATGGTGTGTCTGTATCTACAAAAAATCTTTTGTTCGGAAAATTGTCGCTAAATAAATCATAATTTGACCAACGATTTATTGCTTTTAATAACATTTCAAAGTTACTATATCTTAACTCAAAAGAGATATTAGAATATGCAATGGTGTCCTCTGTTAATGCATACTCCCTTTCATAATATAATTTGGGTGTTTCATTATCAAAGGTAATATATCCACTACCACTTTCTGTTACTTCCAGTTCATAGATAACATTTCCGGATTCATCTAAAATCTCGTATCTAATACCTCCGGATTCTATTATATAATCATAATGTATTCTAACATCCTTCGAATACATACTTCGTCCAATTCCTCCTTCTAAATAAGTATCCTTATTATAGTATCCATTTGATCCTGCTGTGCTTTCCCAAGTAGATTGTGAAAAATAAATACCGGATGCAATGAAAAGGATTATAGTGATAAACGCTATAATAATGTATTGTTTTTTCATGTAAAAACCTTTCTTTGAATAAAAAAATATTTTGACCTTAGTATTTATGTAGTGTATTTATTTATTCCTGTGATTCTTTCGGATACCGGATATTTTCATAAACCCAGGCAGGGAATGGTGTATCTGGTGTGTTGGAATATCCTTTAGTTATAAAATCGTCATCTAATAAATCGAGGTTTAGCCAACTGTTTAATGTTATCAAAAACATTTCCCAATTGCTATATCTTACTTCAAAAGCAATAGTGGAATGTGCAATGGTATCTTCAGTTAGAGCATATTCACTTTCATAATATAATATAGGTGTTTCATTATCAAAAGTAATATATCCACTACAGCTTTCCGTTACTTCTAGTTCATAGACAACATTTCCAAATTCATCTAAGATTTCGTATTTAAGACCTCCGGATTCTATTATATAATTGTAATGTATTCTAACATCTTTAGAATACATATGACGTCCGGTTCCTCCTTCTAAATAGGTGTCTTTACTATAATATCCCTCTGATCCGGCTCTTTTTTCCCAAATGGACTGCGAAAAATAAATACCGGCTATAATACAAATGATTAAGGTGATAAGTATTAGAATAATAGGTCGTTTTCTCATTAAATAAACTCCTTAGCTATTACTTTTAATACGATTGCTCTGGTAGCACTGCTACCAGAGCAATCGTATTTTTATTTTACTTCTAAATCCATATTTGTTCCCATAGGATCATAGTCCATGTCTTTAAGTGCATGAAAACTTCTGTAAAGATTACCTCCCTCTCCCTTTATTGCAAGATAGGTATAAGTGATGTTTTGCTTGCACCCACTATTTTTGCAATTTCCATTTTTATATGAAAATAATCCAACAAATGTAATGGCATCCGTTTCTTCAGATGTTACTGTTGTAGTAGCACATCCTGCACTTTTTCCAGCAAGCTTAGTAGTTGCAATAGTATATTCCATAGTGTACCCTGTTCTTGGATATGTATATGAACCTTTATCCGATGCAGCGAAACATAATCCAGCTGTTGATAATAACATACTTACAGATAAGCCCACAACAAATAATTTTTTTCTAAGATTTTTGTTTGTTTTCTTCATGATCTTCTCCTTGTAAGATTTTTTTGTTAGGTGTCTTATAAACGTCACACCCATAACTAATGTTATTTACACTTATCCGAAAAAGTGATATACTTTACCTAGGTACTTTTTCGTAAGTGCTATGTGTTTTGGGACTCTGAGGGTTTTCGCGAATTTCATCAGAGTCCTCTTTTTATATAAAGCAGTCTTACATTTTGTAAAACCACAATATATCGACTTACATTTAGCATGATATTAAGAACAAACTATTTTTCTCTTCAATATCACATCAGCCAAATTTCTCTTATCCAAATACCCGGCATCTAAATTCTCTTTTATTACTTTCCAACATTCTTCGGATATTTTAATGGTTTTTCCATACAATTTATGATATAAAATTGCTCTTTTATTTTTTATAATACTCTCACAATATTTTGAAACTTGATATTTTTCTTTTATCTCTAGCAAAATGAAACCTCCTCATAAAACTATACTACTCTAATTTTGTGATAAAGACATCAATTAGACTTTTTATTATCACATTAATTTACCAACTTTCTTAACATAACACACTCATTTTATGATTGCAATAATAACCCCGTGAACGTCGACTTAACCCCGTGAACGTAATTTTTTTATTAATCATTTCAGAATAATTTTCCATTCTTTGACAGAAAAAAAAGAGTGAAAACAAAATTGTCGTTTCACCCTCTTTGTAATAGCAATAAAATGCGGCTTCGGCAAAGCCGAAACCGCTAAATATTACTGTTCTAACTATTCGTTTGCTTAGCGAAATTCCTTAATCCACTGGTACTACTATTTCACCCATTCACCATTTGCATTTACATAATAAGCACCAATTTTCGTATTGGAGGCCATTTTCCCTGAAGTGTAAAAATAATACCACTTTCCTTTTATTTTCTGCCAGCCATTTAACATGTCACCATTACCGCTTAAATAGTACCAAATGTTATTCTGCTTCAGCCATCCCGTTACCATATCTCCAGAATTTCCAAGGTAATACCATTTCGCAGCAACTTTAATCCATCCTTGAGCCATATCTCCGGAACCATTCAGATAATACCATTTGCCATTATCTTTTATCCAGCCGGTCTGCATGGAGCCATTTGCATTTAAATAGTACCACTTGCCTGCATCTTTTATCCAGCCGGTCTGCATCGTTCCATTTTCATTTAAGTAGTACCACTTGCCACCATCTTTCACCCAGCCGGTTTGCATAATTCCATTTGCATTTAGATAATACCACTTACTGCCATCCTGTACCCAGCCGGTTTTCTTGGAGCCATCAGCATTCAAATAATACCACTTTCCATTATCTTTTACCCATCCAATCTGCTTTCCTTCCTCTGGAGTTTCTGTTTTTCCTTCTTCTGATGCTTCTTCAGAGGTTGATGGTGTTTCCGTTTTCTCTTCTTCTGATGTTTCTTCAGAAGTTGATGGTGTTTCTGTTTTCTCTTCTGTCGTTACTTCCGATGTAGATGGTATTTCCGTTTTCTCTTCTGTTGTTACTTCCGATGTAGATGGTGTTTCTGTTTTCTCTTCTGTTGTCACTTCTGAAGTGGAAGGCATTTCTGTTTTCTCTTCTGTTGTTACTTCTGAAGTAGATGGAGTTTCAGTTTTTTCTTCTGTTGTGACTTCTGAAGTGGAAGGTGTCTCTGGTTCTTCCTTCTTTGTTTCCTCATCTTCTGAATCAGATGGAATTAATTTCGCTAAATCGATTCTGTATAACGTTCCTGAATACTTACTTCCCACAGAGTCCCCAATATTATCAATTCTTCCATTTCCACCAAGTCCAATATATAAATATCCTTCATTATAAACAAAACTTCTTGCAAAGGACTGGGTATCGAAATAAAGAACCCTTCTAAACGTTTCGAAATTTCCATCTGTTTCAAAAACAGCAGTAGTAAAATCATGGGTTCCGTTTTTCACAGATGCTAAGAAATAGTATTTTCCATCCTTTTCAAAAGCATCACGGGTAACATAATTTTCATAACCGTTGCCCAAAGAAACCTGTTCAAAAGTAATAACATCAGAGGATTTAAAAATCCCATTACAAACTGCCACAAAAGTATCGTTGGTAGAAATCTTTGCACCACAGATAGGTTCACTATAAATTGCTTCCTGTCCTACCATCAACGTTTCTTTCTTTTTGATGTTATCCTCAAAAGAGTAATGAATATTACCATATACTATTTCATTTGCTTCATTATTCATATACCCAGGTATATTTATATTTCTGGTTACCGACATAAATCCCTTAATATCTGATCCCTTACTCACTTGAACAAAACGGTTATTTTGTTTATCATATTTAAATAATCCCGATTCAGTATTTACTGTATTTTTACTGGTATTACTATGTGCAACATATAATTCTCCCTTAAATACAAAAATATCGTAGGCACGCCAGTATTCCGATTCAGCAACTGTATAAATTGTTCCATTATTCTCAACCTGTTTCACCTCGTAAGTAAATTCCGTTCCATCCGCATAACAGAATTTAACATTTGATGCATCCATTGAGCCCCCTAAATGATTTGTATTAAGTTTCTGAACACAACTTATAACGAGATTATCATTTTCCTTATCTCTTACCATTCCAGCAAAAAATATCTCTCCATTATATTCCACCATATCATAACAATGAATGCTATCAGTCAATTTGTAATAATCTGTCCATTTATTCGTTGCACTGTCAAATATGTAATAACTACCATAACCAGAACCTAGTGGATCTGTAGCAGTAGCGTAAATGGTTCCGTTTATATTATAAAAACGCTTGATTTCCTCAGAACTTAAGCCGGCGCAATTTCTCCAGCTTTCGTAGATACATTCCTTTTTTTCTGCAGAATCATTCGTATAATAATAAATTGGAACTGCTCCTGTATTAGAACCATAGTCCCCCATAGATAATAATACTTTTCCATCTATAGCTGCCATGTCCCAGATATTTCTGGCATAGTAAGCTGATTCATAAGTCTCGGTACTATAATGTGCCTCTCCCGGAATTCCAAGATTTTCAGGGGTAACTACCACATTATCAATCTTCGTAAGTGGATTGGAAGCAGTTGCACCACTTGTCACTGCAAAATCACCAGATGACTCATCACTTTCAGATGCTATGGTTGTTTTCATCGATTCATAACTATCACTTGCTGCCATAGCACTTCCAGTTGATGTAAAAAACAAGCCAAGCGTTAATGCAAGTGCCAATACTTTTGAATATTTCTTTCTCATAAAAGCCCTCCTCAATGAACATATTTTTATTATTTAAAAGGGTTCAAGAACAAATGTTGAATCTTATATTCAATACTTAATCTTGAACCCTTAATTAGAATGCCTAAGATTTAGAATTCCTTCACTCTTTGAGTCTTTCTTCTTCTATAATCTTGCAGTTAATTCTTTATTTAATTCTTCAAATCCAGGTTTTCCAAGTAAAGCAAACATATTCTTCTTATAGCTTTCAACACCTGGTTGGTCAAATGGATTTACTCCTGATACATATCCGCTTACACCACATGCAAATTCAAAGAAGTAGAACAATTCTCCTAAATAGAATTCATTGATTTCCGGCATAGTAACCATTAAGTTTGGTACTAATCCATCTGTGTGAGCTAAGATAGTTCCGTTCATTGCACTCTTATTAATGAAATCAACGGTCTTTCCAGCTAAGTAATTTAATCCGTCTAAATCTACTTCTTCTAATTCCAATGTAATTTCAGCCTTTGGCTTTTCTACATTGATTACTGTTTCATAATGATTCTTAGAACCATCCTGGATGAACTGTCCCATAGAATGTAAGTCAGTAGTTAAATCCACTGCTGCAGGGAAGATACCCTTTCCATCTTTTCCTTCACTTTCGCCGTAAAGCTGTTTCCACCATTCAGAAACATAGTGTAAAGAAGGTTCATAGTTGCAAAGAATTTCGATTCCTTTTCCTTTTCTGTGAAGAATGTTACGAACTGCTGCATACAATAAAGAATCATTCTCTTCAAATGCATTTTCTAAACATCTCTTTCTTGCAGATGCTGCACCTTCCATTAATTTATCAATATCTGCACCACTGACTGCAATTGGAAGTAAACCTACTGCTGTAAGAACAGAGAAACGTCCACCTACATCATCCGGTACCACGAAGCTTTCATATCCTTCTTCTGTTGCAAGATTCTTTAACGCTCCCTTTGCCTTATCAGTGGTAGCATAAATTCTCTTTGCTGCTTCTTCTTTTCCGTACTTTTCCACTAAGATTTTCTTAAATACACGGAATGCAATCGCTGGTTCTGTAGTAGTACCTGATTTAGAAATCATATTAATAGAGAAATCTCTGTCTCCTACTACTTCAATCAAATGAGCTAAGTAAGTAGAGCTGATGCTGTTACCTACATAATAGATTTCAGGAGTCTTTCTAACTTCTTTATCTACTACATTATAAAAGCTGTGTCTTAAACTTTCGATAGCAGCTCTGGCTCCTAAATAAGAACCACCAATACCGATTACTAATAACACTTCAGAATCATTTTGAATCTTAGCTGCTGCCTTCTTAATACGGTCAAATTCTTCTTTATCATAATCAACTGGTAAGTCAATCCATCCTAAGAAATCATTTCCTGCACCTGTTTTTGCTAACAATACATCCTTTGCAGCTTCTACCTGCGTCTTCATCATCTGGATTTCTTCATTAGAAACCATTGCATTTGCATAAGTAAATTTTACATTTGCCATTTTATTTTTTCTCCTTTATTTCTTAAAAATCCTATTCTTCGTGGACAGACAAAGTACTTGTACACATTTTCTGCCTACTTATTATTTTACCCTGCCGAAGTTTTGCTTCGCCAGGGATTTTTTCATGTCTTATTCATTCTCCACAATTCGTGACATATCTACATCATTCTGTCTAAATGTTCGGAATTCTGAATCATCTTAATTAATTTGTAAAATCAGATGGAATTAAGATATCATCTCCATTACTTCTTCCATTGGAATCAGAAATGTCTTTTAATTCTCTCTTCTGAGCATTCTGCACTGCGTTATCTACCAACTTCAAGATACGGTCAAGATTTCCATCTTCTACAGACTTCATTTGTTCCTTCAGACGTAAAATCGTAACCTCATCTGCCATATATCCAAGCTGTGCAATATAATTCTTCGCAACTTCGAAAAATTCGATATCCTCTAACTGATGCATCTGGATTAAATGATTGAACATACTCATGCTCTCTTTATTAGTAGAGAACAATCTTGACAGAGTCTCAATTTCTCCCGTCAGGATAACAACGATATCATACCCTTTATGATTGATTAAATCATAAAGTTCATCTAATTTATTCTGTTGTAAGGCACCTGCATTGTCAATAATCAAACATCCACCCTTTAATTTATCCAACGCAGTAGATAAATCTGCTCTGTTAAAAGCCGCAGCCTTAATCACAGCCAAGGTCTTTGATTTTACAATTCCGGTAGCATAATAACTTCTCGCAAAGTCTGCACCAACACAGGTAGAACCAAAACTATGTCTTCCTAATACTACAATGTTTCTCTGTGCTCCACCCTTAGATCTCGCCATCTTATATGCATTGGTAACCTGGTCGCTTAAAGAACCAATGGCAGCATATTTCGCAAGTAGTTTCTCTGCCTCTTTTGGCATTCCATTTGCCTCTTCAGCTTTCTTCGCTTCTTCTGCTGCGATTCTTGCCTCCTCAGCTTTCTTCGCTTCTTCTGCTGCGATTCTTGCCTCCTCAGCCTTCTTCGCTTCTTCTGCTGCGATTCTTGCCTCTTCGGCTTTCTTCGCTTCTTCCGCTGCGATTCTTGCCTCCTCAGCCTTCTTCGCTTCTTCCGCTGCGATTCTTGCCTCCTCAGCCTTCTTCGCTTCTTCCGCTGCGATTCTTGCCTCCTCAGCCTTCTTCGCTTCTTCTGCTGCGATTCTTGCTTCCTCAGCTTTCTTTGCTTCTTCATCAGCATTTCCTGCTTCTCCAGCCTGTCCTGTCTTTTCTGCCGCAAGTCTTGCTTCTTCCGCTTTTCTTGCCTCTGCCTGCTTACGCTCGGCTTCTTCTATTCTTCGTTCTGCCTCTGTCTTACCATTTGCAAAACCGCTTCCTATCTTAGAACTAATGGATTTTCCAAAGCTGTTTCCGTTAGCACTGCTGAATCCGAAACCTTTTCCTGCCAAGCCTGCCAAGCCTCTTGGCTTTTGCGGTGGTTCTTCTTCTGTGGCCTGCTTTTCTGTTGCCTTAATTTCTTCCCAACCATCTTCCTTAGAATCATCATGCTTGCCTTCACCAAACAGTTGGTTTTCTACCTCTTCCTTAGAAGTTCCTGTCTTTGATTCACTTAAATCAATGGTGCCACCAAGACCTTTTTCCGGCTTGTTCATGTTTGCTAGTGTCTTTTCGCCTTCCTTGGTCTTTCCAACCTCTGACAGCTTATCACCTTCTAACCCTGCGGTAGCAAGAGTTTCCTCTTTCTTCTTAGGCGCACGGAAAATAGGCTTTTCTTCTTCTGATGATTTGGTTTCATTTTCTACAGGCTTAGGAGCCTCTCTCTTTATAGGCTGTCCCTTAGCCGCTCTTTCTCTTTCAACCTGAGCCCTTACTGCAGCGATAAGTTCCTCACGTTTTCTTTCTTCTTCTTCACGAAGTTTCTGAGCCTTTTCAGCAAGTAGTAGTTCTTCTTGCTGAGCATCATATTTAACTTGTTCCTTTGAGGAATTCTTCCTCCCAAATTGTAGTTTAATCTCTGCATCACGTCTTTCTATTTGAATTCTTAACTCATCAAAATCTGGATTTTCATCCCCGAAACTCGTTAAGTTGTCTTGCTGCATTTGTTCGAAATGATTTCTCACTTCTATATCTTCTTGAGCCTCGCTTTTCGCTAACTTTTCGCGGCTTTCAAGCTCGCGGCTTTTAAGTTTCTCCAAAAACTCGGCTTCTTTTTGGGCCCTCAGTTCCCGGCTTTTCGCCTCACGTTCCTTCCTTCGGGCCTTTTCTTCCTCTTCTTCAAAGCCAAAGAGCAATTCCTGTTCGTAATCTCTTTCTAACTCCTGCTCCTGCGCTTCCCGCTCCCTGAGCTTTTGTAATTTTTCACCCTCTTCCCGGCGAAGTTCCTCCTGCTCATGAGCAAATTGTTCCTTGGCCTGCTTTTTCGCCGCTTCCTCTTCTTCAAACTTTGCTAGAATCAGGTCATTTTCTTCCGAAATCTCAGGTTGCACATCATCTGGCTTGATATTCATGTGTCTAACCCTTTCTTCTTTGATTTCTTTCGTCAATTCCAAGGCTTTATTCTTAATATCACCGGTGAGTTCCAATGTTTTGGGAATAATCTCTTCCTGGAATTTACTTTTGGTCTTCTCTATATGCTTTCCTATCTCTGCCTTTTCTACTGCTTTGGCTGCCTTTTTCCATATAGAATTTACAAACCCTCCTACCACCGAAGGAATTCCTTCCGGAAGGCTTTCTGTATCATACAAATCTCTCGTATTATCTTCTTCTATATTGGTGTCATACTCTTCTTCGCTGACAATTACTGCTTCAAAGTCAACCTTCTTTTGATAGAAATCCTTCTTTAGCTGCTCATCTTCCATATCTATCAAGGCTTTATCATGATAATAATCCTCTTCAATTTCTTCTTTCGGATAGCGGTTAAAGTAATAATCTAACAACTCCAAATCTGCTCTCTGTATGTCCGGAATGTATGAAATAAAAGGCGAATTGGGCCACATTTCCTTAATCTTTAAGGCAACCTCCTGGGCTTTTTCCTCCTGTCCTATCTTCCGATATAACATCATCAGCTGGATTTCCCACTTATCGGTTTGTTCTAACTTACAGAGCGTTTCCAGATAATCGAGTATCACTTCGTTTTCTTCTCGTTTCGCCTTTGACATCAGATAAAGTAAGGTATAATGTTCTTTTCCCTCTTTATTGCAATAGGCTTCATATAAAATATAATAAAGCTCTGCTTTTGTGTAATAACCCATTCTCAAATACAAACGAACCATTTCATAAATGATACGGATTCCATTCGGGGACATCTTATGTGCCTTCACTAGAATATCTCTGCTTTCCCGATACCTCTTATTCTCCATGAATACTTCCCCACAGAGCTTTAGAAATTGAGGATTTAAGGATTTTGTAATATCTACCTGGTCAATCACTTCTACCGCATCTTGAAACTTCTGCTGTTCTACTAATTCTTTTACCAGATTGATATGTTGCATATTTAAGCTATTTTTCAAATTATCCCACCTCAAATCTGTCACATATTAATAGTTTATCACAAATAAAATCCATTGACAACCTTGAATTATCTTTCACATTACACAAAAAATCGACGAAATTATCAGTCGTTATACACAAAAAAAGCTCCTACACTTTTATTGTGCAAAAGCTTTTTTTATCCACTTTTCATATCCTGTAACGAAATTATCTTCGAAGAAGAATGGCTTCCGCCTCCCCAAACGCGATACCGATATGGTATGAAGTTAAAACATTCTCCGAAGTTTTAGGATAAACCATGGAACTGATAATAGCCTTCTCGTCAACCCCCTTTTTTATTCTCGCTTTCGCGAATGAGTTGTCACTTGTAACTAATTATCGTACTTTTATTATACTTCTCTCTTAAAAATTCGTCAAGTTTTTGTTGTATTTTTCACCAAAAAATTTTGGTAACTACGTCTATTGACCTAACATGCACAAAGTTATGTTTATTGGCAGGTAATACCTGCTTCATCACATTCCCAGAATTAAGGCTGCAAATCATCCTAGTTACATTATTTTCTCACTGTCATTTGCGAAATGCTTCTGCCACTGGCGAACACTTTAGAATAAATCAGTGTACACTTCTTGATTTTATCGAACAACTTTCTGGTTTCCTGCTCATTGGAATATACCTTCCATAATCCACTGTATTTGCATTCCTTCCCTTTATAATGAATAAATCCCTTCACATCCTCCAAGGGATATCCTAAAAACACACCTATCTCATGGGGAAAACATTCATATTCATAGAGTCTCTTTTTTAAATGTTCCAGACAATTTTTCACTTCGCAATCCGGATATCCATATTCTCCAAGGAGTTCATGAACACCATCCTGTCTCAATTCCCTTTCTAAGTGACTTTTCCGATAGACATAAATAAGCACAGCTTCTTCTTCCCATCGCACCACCTCTATAAAGACACCCCGTATGTTCAATTTTGAATTTATTTCAGCCAACTCTTTTAAAACCGTTTCTTTGAAAGTAAAACGATACCGAAAAAGGTTTCCACTCTTTATTCCTGCCAATGTAGGGGCACAATGTTCGATTATGCTATGCTCTAACATTTTTCTCTCCTCCTTAAAGGGCTGCAAGCTGTTTTCCCAGTGCTTCACATTCTGCCAAAGTATCCGCTTCCGGCAATTCCTGGCAAATCAAACCTTTTCCATCCATTACCGTTGCCCCGGCAGACTCCATTCTTTCTGTCCAGTCTTCCATCCATTCTCCGTTTCCCCATCCGTAAGAGCCGAACAATGCAACGGTTTTTCCTTTCACAAATGCTTCTACTTCACAAACGAAAGGTTCCATTTCGGATTCTTCCAGATTTTCCGCACCCATAGCAGGACATCCCATGGCAAATCCCTTCACTTCTTTTAACTCTTCAGCAGAAACCTCACTCACTGAAACCACTTTTGCCTCCTTCCCGGCATCTGTAATTCCCTTTCCAACCGCTTCCGCCATTGCTTGTGTATTTCCTGTCTGTGACCAATAAATAACATAAACTGTATCCATAACTTCCTCCATTCTAATCTCTCTTCCGGAACCCTCATAGAAATGCGAAACCTCAATATTTCTATATTTCGTTCCTTTTCGTATTATATCCTGATTTTCTTTTATGGTTAGTTTGAACTAACTGTAAATAGATTAACATATCTATTTTCTTAATTCAAGACCTCTTATAGAGAGTAATTCTCAATAAACCAAAAAAAGATTTCCGAAATGAATCATTATGATATAGCATTCCAAAAAAGCACATTTTATATTCTCTCTTGAAAAAATTGGACTATGCCACACAACCCTCTTTTTTAATCAAGGTATTTAAAATTTTTTCAAAAAATGAAATTGTCACATTCCTTCATCCATATCCGTGCAATTACGACTTTGGAAAGAGTTTAGAAAATCTTTCCCATTTCTATTACCGGCATCCTATGCAATGCCCTCACCACGTTGCATTTTTCTACTTCACTACTCTCTCCTTCACACATCGTTGCATACCATCCCGGCTGCAGCAACTTGCCATCTGTAATCAATTTCTCCTTCCTACTTGCGAACTGAAAATGAAAATGACTTAACACCTCATCTTTTTTCCGTGTTGCAGGATTCGGCATAGGATTCATAGCCAGTAAATACCGAAATGGACACTCCTCTTCCACATTTTCAGCAAAAAACAATAAATTTTCTTTTCCTTCCAGTCCCTTCTCCAATTTTTCTAAAAGAATATAGGAACATTTTCCCACTATTTCCTCTTGGCTATTTAGAAAAAGAATACAAATCCCTTCTTCGGTTCCTTCCACCTTTATTTTTCCCAACATAACAGGGTTTTCCTCCGTCTGGGTTCTGCATGCTCTTTTCCAAAAGTCTTTTGCTCCTCCCTGAAACATTGCCTGTAAAGCCGGCACAGCCTTACAAGCTTCCTCCACCTGTTCCCAGGTATGAACCAGCATTTCCTCTTCACTATAAAGATAAGATTCAAAATTATCCCAGACACCAATCCAGTCCTCTTTACAAAATTCCATATTCATATTCATCTTCCTCCTGTATCGTATCTATAGGTAAAGTTTCACTACTCTGTCGCACCAATCTGCTGCCAGTTCCTCATCATGAGTAATGACAAGTACTGCTTTTCCTTGCTCTTTTAATAGCTCCAGCATTTCACCTACCTGTTCCATATGCAAATGATCCAGACCGCTGGTAGGTTCATCAAATACAATAAATTCCTTACCGCTCATTATGGCTGACGCCACAGCAACTCTTTGTTTTTGACCTCCTGACAGGCTCATAGGATGACGTTCCTCTAATTCCAGTAAGTCCAGCTTCTCTAAAATCACCTTATAATCCTGTTCTCCCCGACTTCCTAATATTACTTCTTCCTTCACACTCTCGCAAAACAACTGATAATTCACATCCTGCATGACCATGAAGCTATGTTTTATCATTTCCTTTCCAGAAGCCTTTTTTCCACGCCAGTAAATCTTTCCGGAAAGCGGCTTCACTAATCCGCACAAAGTCTTTGCCAGAGTACTTTTTCCCACTCCATTTTGACCCATAAGTCCTACAATTTCTCCATGACAAACGTCAAAAGAAGAAATGGTACATACTTCCTTTTGTTTTTTATAACCTATTTTTAATTCTGAAACAGATACCGCTATCTCTGTCTGCTCCCCTGCCTCTATTTGTTTTCTTTCAATTTTCTCTTTATGCCCCTTCAAATCTATGGCTCGTAGTCCCATTTCATATAACTGCCCTATGGTCAGCTGATGAAATTCCTCCCTGCTCCACACCTTTGATAACTTCCCCTGTTCAAAATAAAAACAACGGTCCACCAGCTGTTTCAGCCATTCCAGCCGATGCTCTGCAATCACCACTGTTACTCCTTGAGCTTTTTTCCTGGCAATAAACTGCCTTAAATCTTCTATGGCTTTTTCGTCCAGATTACTGGTAGGCTCATCCAATACTAAAAGTTCCGGTTCCAACATACATGCCGAAGCACAGGCAACCCTTTGCTTTTCGCCCCCTGACAGGCAAAAAATACTTCTGTTTAATAAACCTTCTATCTTAAGCTCCTTGGCACATTCCTTCACCCGTTTTCTCATTCTTTCTGTATCCATCCCCGTATTCTCACAGGGAAAAGCAAGCTCAGAAGTAGTATTTACATTAAAATTCTGGGTTTTCGGATTCTGAAATACACTTCCCACCAAAGGAACATACTCTTCTATCGGCACTTCCCCTGCCTTCATTCCTATGGTTTCAAAGCTTCCGGACATCTTTCCTTTAAAAAATCCAGGACTTAACCCATTCATAAGCCTTAACAGTGTACTCTTCCCGCATCCGCTGCAGCCACAAAACAAAACGCATTCTCCTGCTTTCACCGAAAAACTGATGTCCTCCAGAACATTTTCTTCCATAGTGGGATACGCAAAAGAACACTCTCTGCTTTCCAGCATTGTCATCCTATTCTCCATACTATTTCCCTCCTAGAAACAAGACAAAAGGCAGGCTACAAAGTATCATATATCCTAAGTCCAATGCTTTCATCCTAATTTGCACCATACTGGTATGCTTTCCTTTGATACCAATTCCTTTTGTCAAAGCAGCTACCGATAAATCCTGGGCTACGTTATTGGCATTCATTAACAATGGAATCAAAATATATTCCAAAGATTGTGCCGGATGCCTTAACAATGCAAAATTTCCCACTGCTATTCCCCTTAATGCCATGGCATTTTTAATCTGCCTGTAATCTTCCTTCACCGTTGGAAAGAAACGAATTACCACCATGCAGGGAACGATTACCTTTTCCGTAATTCCCATTCGCCGCAAAGCACAGACAAATTCCCCGATTCCGGTAGTGCTAAATGCATAAGCTCCCGTAATTAAGCAGGGAAATATCATTCGTATTCCCACCAGCACCATGGAAACAAAATTTTGCAACACACTTTGCCCTAGAAATACCATTCCATACTCCACTGCCAAAAGGATTACGTACACCACCCCAAATCCTATGCCCGTCTTTCTTCTCTCAGAAAAGAAAAAAGGAATAAAAAATAAAATGGTAAGCATCACCTCTGTCTTCGTATCCACATGAAAAAACAACAAAAGATTCGCCAAAAGCAAGAAATATAGCTTCGTTCTCGGGTCTAAGTGAATTTTCATGAAACAATCCCCGCTTTTTCAAAGTGCTTTCTCATCATTTTCTGTCCAAATACTCCCCCAAGAACTGCACAAATTAAGATAGATACTACTGCTATCACAAAAGTTCCCTGATTAATATTGGCAAAAACACCTTCTATGTATGCAGCATCTTTTCCCCTTGCCTCTAACTTCGCAATATAGGTATCCTTCATAAACCATAAAGGCAACACCGGCCCCATAAGTCCGAAAGAAAAAACAAGATAGCTTGCAAGAATCCATAATTTGTTTTTATAGGCAGTTGCCTTTCCAATCAAATCCGCTAAAAGGCTGCACAACACTCCTGCAATCAGGGATAATACAAAATGTCCCGAAGAAAACAGGAACAAGCCTACTACAGTTCCCATAATGGTAATTGCACCAAACTTTGGCACCTTTGCAGCCATAAGCATATAAATACATCCTGAAATCAATGCTGATACTGCAGGCAAAAAAACATAGGAAAATCCAGGAAGTAAAAGGTTGCTGCCAAAAGTGGCAATAGTAACCATCACAAAATAAACCGCCGTATAGACTCCTATGGAAATCAAATCCGGAATTTTAAGTTTTTTATCCTCTGTAATTAATTGTTTGTTCATATTCCATCCTCCAACTTAATAAAAAATACTGTCGAGTTAGTCATTACTAATTCAATGGTATTATAATAATCTGCCAGCCTCCCTGTCAATGGGAATGTCTGGCAGATTCCTTTATTGAGAAATTACATCAGATATATTCTAGTATGTTTATTTATTGGAGGAAACAATGCAGATGGATAAAATTGGTCTACTGTTCCCACATCAATAAGGTGTAGCAAGTCTGAAGTTGTAACTTATAGTACAACATTTCTTTTCAAATTCGTAAACCGCTTCACCATTAACGGAGGGATTTTTAATCTGCAAAATTATTTGTAGAACAGGGATAAATATGATACTATGGTTAAAGAGGTCAATCGATGATTGTGTATTAAAAATTCTCATTTTATTATTCATTTGCTTAAAATATCAGACGAAAACCTGACCAGACATAATGTGTCCGGTTCCCATAAATACGGCATTTCTCACTTTGTGTCGTGTTGTTTTCCCGGAGCAGATGATACGCTACAGGTGAAAGGAAAAAGCAAAATGAATCAACAAAAAATAGGGAGTTTTTTGAAGAAACTACGAAACGAAAAAGGAATCACTCAGGAACAATTAGCCGAGCAGTTTAATGTATCAAGCAGAACTGTTTCACGCTGGGAAAATGGCAACAATATGCCAGATATCAGTATTTTAGTTGAGATATCAGAGTTCTATGATGTAGATATCCGTGAAATCATCGATGGAGAAAGGAAAAGTGAGAATATGACAGAGGAAACAAAAGACGTATTAGTAAAGGCAGCAGCATATACCAATTTAGAAAAGGAAAAATTTTTAAAAGCATTAAAACTCGTTGTCCGATTAGGATTGACAGTTTTTACCTACATCTATATGATTAGTATATCAGGTATCGCACAATTACAAGGCTGGTGCAAAGATACTTTTATCATACTATCTTTCATGGGAATGTCCGCCTCATTTAGTGGACTGATTAAAATAAATCAGCTTCAGGAGAATATGGGAAGAAGCAAAGCGAATAAATTGCAGATGTTCGGATTTACCATTTTTTATATGATAGTATTCATTATACTGCTAATTGTTTTATACTGTATAAATTAATTTAAAATAATGTAACCGCTTTCTAAGAAAGGAGATTTTATAATATGAAATATGTTATTTGTCCACAATGTGAATCAGAAGTACCGGAAACGGCAATTACTTGTCCGTTCTGCAAATTCGGTATTCTCGTGTATTTAGAAGAACAGAAAGAAGCGAAAGAGCAAGAGAAGGAGAAACAATAAACAAAACGAGCGAAAGCTCCTTCATAGGAGGATACTATGGCAACCATAAGTTTATGTATGATTGTAAAAAACGAAGAAAAAGTACTGACACGATGTTTAGAATGCTTAAAAGATATCGTAGATGAAATGATTATTGTAGACACCGGTTCTACCGATGCTACAAAGGAAATTGCCGGAACATATACGGACAAAATATATGATTTTCCATGGATTGATGATTTTGCGGCAGCCAGAAATTTTTCCTTTTCCAAGGCTACCATGGACTATATTTACGTAGCAGATGCAGATGAAATCATCGACGAAGAAAACCGAACCCGTTTTCAATTATTAAAGCAGGCGCTGCTTCCTGAAATCGAGATTGTACAAATGAAATATTGTAACCAGTTAGAGTTTGGAAGTGTTTACAATTTTGATGTAGAGTATCGAGGAAAACTCTATAAAAGACTTCGTACCTTCCAGTGGATTGACCCAATCCATGAAACCATAAAAATGGAACCCATTGTTTTTGATTCCGATATAGAAATTATACATAAACCTTTGCAAAAACACGATAGAAGAGATTTCGCCATCTTTACCCGAATTTTAGAACGTGGAGAGCAGTTATCCAAAAAATTACTGGATATGTATGCAAAAGAATTATTTATTTCCGGACAACCTGATGACTTCTTTCAGGCAGAAGATTTTTTCAAAAACGCGTTAAAAGAAGACCGTAGTCTGGAAGAATACAAAACCGCCGACTGCGTTCTTGCAAAAACCTGTTTTTTACGTAACGACTGGGAAGGATTTTTCACTGCCTGCCTAAAAGAAGTCGCTGACAATCCCCCGGCAGAAATCTGTACCCTGCTTGGGGAGTACTACCGTCAGAAAGAAAACTTTGAAGAAGCCGTTATGTGGTATTACAACGCCATTCACGAACAGGAATGTATTCTAAACATAGAATACTCCAAAAAAATTCCTGTGAAAGGTATCATAAATTGCTATGAACAGTTAGGAATGACCTCCCAGACAGAAGAATACAAAGAATTTTTAAAAGAATGTGAAGCATTATGATAAAAAAATAAAAATTGCCGTACAAGGATATACGGCAAAGCCCCAAGCAAGCCATGGACAGCTCTCTTGGGGCTTTTTCCTTTATCATGAAAAATGCGAAATTTACACGAAATCAAAAGTTTCCTGTTCAAATTCCAACCTATGATATTCCAGTCTTTCCTGTTCCACTTCACTGCGGTAGTCCACCACCACAGTCTGCTGCACCTTTCCTACCTGCTTTTGTCCTAAGACATAATTTACATCGAACCGGTTGGTAATGGCAGGAGTAGCTCCTCTGGCTGGAACAATGAGCTGTACCTGATTGGTTTTTAAGAGTTCGAAAATCGGCTCCCAGATATACACGTCCTTCGCCGCACCGAAAGGATTATCCAAAAAGATGACATTGGACACTCCATTTTGCTCCTGAGTATGGGAATTGATGTTTGCAATATAATGAATGACTGAAATCAGGAACTGAATGTAAATACCCTGAGACTGTCCGGTACTTCCCACCGCTTCTTCATACCGTAAGAAACGGCTTTGTTCCTTGATTCTTTCCCTTTTATAAAGGTAAAGTCCGATGCCATTCATATCCGTTACCATCACAGAAAACAACTTCTTCAAAGACAACTGTCCCTTTAGATAAAGTACCACTTCTGCCTGGGAATTCTTTTTATCCGCCTGCTCAATGATTTCATCAATATACAATGACATTCTCTGGGCGCATAATTCTTCCTTTACATAAGGAATGTTTAACTGAATCATCTGCACCAGCTGTCCGTCTAACTGGATTCTTGAAAGCTTGGATAAGCGGTCTAATTCCATCTTTACATCCTGACACCGCTGCAGACATTGGCTTTCGAAATTCTGTTTCATAAATTCCATATCCACGATGCCCTTTTGAATCCGCTCTTTTTCCAGCAGGATGTAATCCTTCATGGCATCCAGATTTTCCATTAATTCTTTGGCAGTATCCAAATCCTTTGGCAAAACCACCTGTTCCTTGATGGTCTGTGCCAGTTCATAGGCATCCAGCTCCTTCAAGCTGTCCACGGTCTGCATTTTATAACTTTCAAACTCCTGAATTGCCTTGGCAGTCTTTTTCTGGTTCTGTTCCAAAGTTTTCTTATAGTGTTTAAAATCCTCCTGCATTTTCTCTTTCGTGCCTTCATAGACCGCGTCTCCCTGCAAATCTACCTCATACATGAAAAGATAATGCTTTGTCTCATTGAACCAGCCTTCCTGCTTTTCCTTCTCCCGGTTAAGGGCTGCCAGTTCTTCCTTACAACTTTGTTTCCCTTTTTTCAGTTCTTCATATACCTCTTTCAAGGAGTCAAGCTGTTTCTTTAATTCCTCTATGCTTCCATTCTGATAAAAATCCTCATCCTCCATCTGGAATTTTTCCTGCAATTCATTTCTGGCAAGTTCGATTCTTCCTTCCATATGGCTGATTTTGGTGTCTTTGGCTGCAAGTTTTGTCTTAAATTCCCCTTCTTCTTTTTGAAGTTCCAAGACTTCCCGTTCCATGGTTTCTAAGACTTCTTCCTTGGTTTCAATAAGGCCTTCCTCTTTTTCCATTTGCATCATGGCTTCTAAGGTAAATCCCTTCTTTTTCATTCGTTTCAAAGAAGTTTCCTGGCTGTTTTTTAAACTCTTAATTAATCTCTTCTTATCCTCGAAAGAAACCTCTGCCTTATTCAGCAATGCCTTCACTGCGGTAAACTTCGCCAAAAGCACAGAATCCACAAGGGTAAGAATCTCCCAGTCCCCATCTTCCGGAACATACTCTTTAACTTCCTTTTCGAAGAATTCTGATTCCTTGTTTATCTTCTCTTTTAGGGCATTTCGTTTTTCTTCTCCCTTTAATAAGTTCTGCTGCAGGTTCCAAAGCTGTTTCTGGACCTCTTCTAACTCCTTGCTCCATAGAAGGATTTGTTCCTGTTCCTCTTTTCTTTCCTTTTCTTTTTCCTCTAAGTCCTCCTGCAATGCCAGAATCTCAAGAAGAATGTTTTCTTCCTTCTTTCCTTCCAATAATTTTTCACTGAATTCCTGACCTTTTTTCTGGTATTCCAAAAGTTTATGTTTTTGTTCTTTTTCCTTTTCCAGAACCTGACTTACTTTTTCTTCTTTTTCCTCCATAAAAGTTCGAAACTGGGCAAGTCGTTTCACATAAGAATCTTTGCTTACTTCCTTCATGGCAAGGACTTCTTTTAAGTCTTCCTCATAAGCGAAAAGCTGTCGTTCCTTTTCCTCAATGGAGACTTTCAGCTCTCCCAGTATTGCTTGTTTTTTCAGTTGTTCTTCCTCTTTGTTCCAAGGTTCAAAGCCTTCTTTTTTCCGGCTTACGAAAAACATATAGTTGGATTCAAAGGAACTTTGTATTTTTTTCTCCATTTCTAGATTAAAAATCGGAACCATATCCTCTTCCAGTTCCAGATTTTTAAGATTTTCATCCATGGATAACTCGGAAAAATGCTCTACCAGCACACCGTAAGGAAGTAAGGGCTGTTTCTCAAGGTGCCGTTTTCGTTCCTCTTCCTTTAACCCTTGAAGATACTCCATTCCAAGGATAGCATCCATTCCATGTCTGGTTTTAATATACTCTTTTACTGTTTTTGCACCGGTTCCTACATAAGGATTTTCTCCCTGTTCCAAGGCTCTTAAGAACTTTTTCGTTTCGTCCTGCTTCTTTCGTAATTTCTGGGTTTCTTCCTGATTCAGGGTGATTTTTTGTAAAATCGCCTGTTTTAAAAACTTCTCGTTTTTCACCTCGTAGATTTCCATTAATCTCTCTTGTTTATTGAGAGCCTCTGCGATTTCCTTCTCTTCGTCTAAGAGTTCATCCTTCTTTTCGTACAAATCCTTGATTTCTTTCTTTAGGGTTTCCCTTTGTACTCCCAGTTCCAGTAAAATTTCCTGGCATCCATTCTCCTGTTCCCTGACTGCCTTTGCTTCTTTCTGGAGTTTTCGCATCCGCTCCTCATTCTGATGCAGGGCATCCTTCGTAGAACCTAACACGGGATGTAATAATTCATTTCGCAACCGGCTGATCTTCTGATTCCATTGCTGTTCTTCTTTGGAAAGCATGGTAAGGGTATGCTTTGAAAGGTTTAATTTTAACTCCAGTTCTTTCTCGGACTCTTTTAATCCCTGAAGTCCCTTGGCGATTTCTTCCTGTTTCTTCGCAAGACTTTTTTCTTCCTCTACGGTTTCAGATAATGTCTCATCCAGACGGAGTTTGATATTATAGGCATAAAGAGCCGCCTCTTCCCTGCTGCCTTTCTTACCCTCCTGAAAACTTTGAAGAATTTCCTCTTGTTCTTTCCGTTCCTTCTCATCCTCTAAGTACCGCAGATATTCATTCACACTTTCCCTTTTGTTTAAATCCTTTAAAAGGGTTTCCATTTTCTCTTCCACGGTATTTTTTTGCTGGAGTAAGGTCTCCCGTTCAAAAGTCAGTTCCTCTTTCTGACGCTCGTTGATGTTTAGTTTTAATACTTCTTCTTTCTTCTTTTGCTCTAAGTTGCTTTCTTCTATCTGTTCCAGCTTCTGATTCTTTTCCTCAATGCCATCCTCTATTTCTTTTAAACAGGATTCCAGACTATGATAAATCCTTTTTAACCCGAAAAGGCTTTCTTCTTTTTCCTGATACTGCTCTAAAAAAGTGCCAATTCTTGCAATTAATACATTGATGAGTTCCTGCTGGCGGTCATAGGAGGAAATTTCCTTCTTTTTCTTGGTTAATTCAATGAGTTTATCCTTAATCTGTAACAGAGTCTGGGCCATATCCTGGGTGACATTTTCCCCATCAATCTGGTTTAAAAATGCCTTTTCAATGATTTCTTCAATAAACAAGTCCTCCACCACTTTTCTGGTGGTCTTATAATTGGTTTCAAAATAAGTTCTTACATGGCCTTCGGTTTTATTGATTCCACGGATGATTTCCCACTGACTTTCCATTAACCCGTATCTGGCAATAAATTTCTGGTACTCTCCCTTTTTATCAAAGACATAGACTTTTAGGCTTAAATCGTTCTTTTCCAGTTCTTTTAAATAACTTTTTAAGCCACTATAAGTAATTCTTCCCTCTTCGTTTACCAAAGGAAGATTGATGATGTCATTTTCATTGTATTTCCGATAAAAAATGCAATAATTAAAATAATCAATGCTGGCGGTGTCCTTTTCTTCCTCACTCTGCTTTGCCTTTTTGGCACAAAAGCCTGTGGTAAGGTAAAGATATCCGTCTTTTTTATCCTTCTCATCCAGTTCCCATTCAATCAAAGAATGGATGGTGGTATTTTTACTGTCTCCGCGGAACAATTTCTCAATGGGTTGTTTTTCGTCCAACGTACAATTTGGAATCAGGTTTTGCAGCAAAAGAAGCATCAAAACGCTTTTTCCACCACCGTTTGCCAAATCATAAATCGTATTTTTCCCATATAGTTTCATCACAAAATCATCATATTGCTGTGTGCCAAAATTATATTTTACATTATTCACACGGATTCGATTTATCTTAGGCATCCTGTTTTCCTCCAAATAATTCGTATAAGGTTCCTCTGTTTTCTTCAAAATAGCGTTCCGCCAATGCACGAAATCTCTTAGTCGGATAATACCGCTCGTTATTTTCTAAAAATAATTCCTGGGATTTTAAGAAATTAAAGACCAGCTTCACATAACCGGCCTTCGAAGCCTTCGAAGCCCTTACCTCCAAAGTCTCGGTTCCGGTAGTATAAGGTACTTCATCCCAAAGCAAAGCAATGGCAAGAAAACTGTCTTCCTCCACTTCCGCCTGAACTAATACCTGCATATTCTCCTTTACGGACCGGATACTTTCCGTCACTCTGGTAGCGATTTCTTCTAATTTTACATATTCTTTATAAGACAGGGTAGCTGAATCAGAATAAAAGGACAAAAGTACCTGATAAATAATAAAATAACAAAGGTAAAGTTCCTTATTTAAACGCACTCCCATGGCTCTTTTTAACTCTTCGTTCTGATATCCAAAGACCCGGTTTCCCTGTCCTGCGGTGACATAAAGAGACTCTTCGTATTCATAAATGGATAAATTCAATTTTTTTAACATTACATTCAGAATCTCATAGACTTCCGGATTTTCACTGTATTCTTCGTATAAGCGGCTGTTTTTTCCTTCCACCTTGCTTACGTTTTCTCCTGCAATTAATTTTGCATATAACTCCAATGCCTTTTCTAAATTTCTGCTATCCATACCTAAATCCTTTCAAATATCATATCCGTCACCTTAAAGGCACCATGTAAGGCAATTTCTTCCTCCAGAAAATGTAAGGTAAACTTCAATCCTTTATATTCCTTCCCCATTTTCTGTTTCATCATGCCGGAAACCATGCCTTCTAAAAAGGTTTCAGAAGCCAAAAGTAATTTATCCACATGGTATTCCTTCTTCTGACTTAAATGCACCAGGAAGGAATAATAATCCCCATTCTGATAAATCTCTTTTCCAAACTTAATTTCAAGGATGGCATTGTATTCTCTTAAGGTGATTTTATCCTTTTTCATTAGCTGACGGAACAATTCTCCTAATAACTTTTCAAAGTTATTGGAAATTCGCTCTTCTTCCAGTTCATCCTCAAATACATAGTTTTCCGTATCTACGACTTTTACTATCTTTTCCCTTTTCTTTTCTTCCTTCGGCTTAAAAGAAAGTCCTTCGCTTAATAAATCAAAGCTGAACTTCTTTTGTTTGTTTGGCAGCCAGAACGGACTTAAAAGCTCCCCAAATACACTTGGGGTATCCTCTTTCTTCGCCATGGCCTCAGCCTTCTTAAAATCAAAGACAGGCCTTAATTTCCGCAACTTTGCCGCCTTTATCATGCCATCAATGGAGGCAGTCAGTTCTACGGACTCTCTCATCAGTTCCGAGTGACGGTAAATGGTCTTTTTCAACTCCACTTCCAGAGCAGAAATATCATTCAGTGCCTGCTGGTACTTGTCCGCATCATAGGAGGTTTCTTCTTTTAATTCCGCCTTTTCCAACGCTTTTTTTACCAGTTCCTGATTCTTCTTAAATAATTTCTGCTCTTGGGCAAACCAGCCAGCCACATTTTCCACATAAGCATCATAGGCCTTTACACCCTCAAAAATATCCTCAGAAAGAAGCTTCACCACATCCCGTTTCTCATAGGAAATCTTCTTTACTTCATTGTTCATTCTTCGGACTACTTCGATACCACCCTTAAAGTTATTGGTACGAATCATCTTTTCCAGCAGAAGCTGCTGCACACTAATCTTGCTTTCTTCCTTCATTTCCTTGGTATATAAGTAAAATTCCACTGCCTCTTTGGTTAGGTGGTATAAGATTCTTCCTTCTTTTACGTCACTTTCGAATAACTTCACCCTTGCCAGTTTTCTTTTTTTATCCTTCGGGTCAAAATAAGTAAATTCAAAAGGTTTTCCATCATGAAACAATTTTTCAAAAATATAGCGAATTAACTCCCGTTCTTCTTCTATCTCCAACAGCAAAGAGAAATCCCGCTGTAATACCGAGGACAGGAATGTGGCATATTCTTCATAGCTTACATCCTGGTCGTTAAAATTATTCTCATGAATAAAGTATCGGATTACAGCCATCGTAAGATATGCCATGTCCAATACTTCATATCGTCCTTCTTTATATGTGGTAAAATTCGTATTCATCAGTTGAAAAAAAGGATAATACTTCCTAAGATTCAACATTCTTTCGTTATGATCTTCAATCATTTCATGGATTAAAATATGTTCCATCGTTCCTAATTTCCTTCATTTCTTCTTGATGATTTCTGACTCATTCTATAAATTTCCACTAAACCAGACAGGTATCACGTTCTCGTGCCACCTGTCTACTTGTTTGCTTTAATCCTCTTCTTACATTCATGCATCCGGTCGTCTGCCAAGTCATATACCTCCCAGAAATCTACGGGTGCAATTTTTGTACTAGAGGCACTTCCTACGGCATAGGAGATGCGGATTACTTTGTTCTTGTCCGCATTATATTCGTTGGTATAAGCCTGAACCTTATTCAGATATTCCTTTTCTTTTTTCATATCATCCTGTTCTAAAACCACCATAAATTCATCGCCGCCCATTCTTCCAATCAGATAACAATCTTCAAAAGAATACTTTAAAATCTGCGCAAACTCATAAATATAGGCGTCTCCCATTTCATGTCCAAACCGTTCATTGATATGCTTTAAATAATTCAGGTCAAACAAAATCACAGTAAAGTCTTTTTGTCCTTTGGCCTTCAGAGCTTCTATTTCCTTATTACACTGCATTCTGGTTGCAACGTCTGTTAATATATCCACAGAGGACAACTCCGCTAATACTTCCGCTTTTCTTTGTGCAGAAAAATATTCTACCAGACTCATAAAATACGAATGCAGCATAACGATAATAAAGATTAGAAATGCCATGTAAGCCAGACTGAACTTCAAAAATTCCGCATTAGCAAAAAGATACTTTGCCACATTAAAACGCACTAATTCCAGACAAACACAACAGCAAAGAAGACAAACTCCCTGACAAAATACTCTTTCTGAATTTTCCTCCCCTACACATTCTGAAATCGCAATGAAAAATACAATTCCTACACAGATTATCGCCATCAATTGATACTTTACCAGATTAGAAGCAAAGGTGGCCATTCCTGTAAAGTGTTGTAAAATTACCACTCCACATAGCACACTGGAAACAATGGTACAGATTTTAACAATGTTCTTCTTTTTCTTATTACGAAAGGTTTCCTGACAAAACATCAGTAATGGTATGATACAAGCATAAAGACTAAAATATTTCACTTCTGACACAAAATATAAATCTTCCACATAAAACTGCATCAAATGAATGTCACATTCCATCCAGATTCCTGCCAAAATACAAAAACCACTCAACCACAATGCTTTTCGGTATTGTCCTCCTATTTTTCCAACGGCAATCACCACCAAAGGAATCAGAATACCCAACGCGATCATAAACACACCTATGGCCACATTAAAAGCATTTTCTCGCAAAAATTCTTTAAAATAGACAGAACTTTCATGAATTTCTACCTTGTCAATAGAAGTAAATGGATTATCCTCTAATACCTCCAGACAGATTCGTATCTGATGGTTCTTTGTATTTTGTAACGGAATCATATGTATCCCACTAGGAGCCATTCTTTTTCCTTCGCCCTCATCCCATCCGTATTCATACATCACCTGTCCATTATCATAAACCCGGACATTACAATGATAAGTTAAAAAGGCTATCATAGGCTGTTCCAAATCGAGTTCTCCTACCTGAAAATACAGTTCCAGATCATCCCCCTTCTTTAATCCCGAAAATTCATAAGTACTTAAATCAACAACCGTCAATTCTTCCTCATTATATAAAATATCTATAGAATCCCTGATTTGATAGGAAGGATACAAAACATTATCTTTTTTTATCTGTGGCAAAGAAATACCTACTATTACACCTATGAACAAATACACAAGTGTCCATTTTAACATCTTTTTCAATCATATCCCTCCTCTTCCTGTTTCTTCTTCTGTTTCTATCCACCAGACGGATTCTTTATCATCACAAACCCGTCCATGAAATACCGCACAATCCTGCCGGTTTACTTATCAAAAGTAACCTGTTTTGCCTTTTCATATTTACGTTTATCCGCCACTTTTAACATCTTATAAATATCGTGACCTTTGAGCATACAGTTACATTCACCTATGCCATATACATACTGAATCACTGCATCTTCATCCTGTCCTTCGTTATATAAATCTATCTTTTTCATAAACATTTCCAAGCAATCATCCAATTTTTGCTGGTCCTCATTTTCTAAAATCACGATAAATTCATCTCCGCTATAACGGCTTACCAACATGGCATCCTCAAATGCATTCTTTAAATCATGAGCAAACCGAATCAATATCTGGTCTCCCTTGGCATATCCGTAGGTTCTGTTAATTTTTTTCAGATTGATAATTTCAAATTCTATCACATAGTAAAAATTTTCTTCGTCATATCGAATCTGATTCATAATTTCTTCGCTTCGGTTCCGGTTTAACAATCCTGTCAAACCATCCACATACGCCAGTTCAATCAATACTTCTCTTTCCGTTCTTCCTCGTAAATGATTCAACATTGGAAGAACATAGGCTAAAAACATCTGCACAATGACGAAAACAATGGTATTGCAATATATTTTATGAAAGAGTGCAAAAGTAAATTCATCCGTTAACAATGTTAAAAAGCACATAACAACTGAAATATAATAAGAAATTACCGACGCCAGAATAAATCCATTCAACTTACTTTTATTTTTAAAATAACCCCGTGCCAGATACCATTCAAAAATTGTAATAATTAAAATAAAATAAAACCACAATATAACATAACTAACAAACGAATAAAATCGTTTCACAGACAGCAAAAGTAACACCACTATGACAAAAATAACAGCAGACACTGCCAAGGCCTTGAACCATAATTTTGCTTTTTGATGATGTAACTTTATACAAAAGAAGAATAATACCAATATCGGCATCGTAAATTCGCTTATGATGTTCAAACAATCAATGGCATATGTATTATCCCAAAACATCTCCAGGATTCCATAATGTGTCCACATCCATACACCACCAAGCACGGAATAAACAGACAAAATTAACAATTCCAGATTATCGTTAAGGTAATCCTTTCTAAAATTAGCACCATAAAATGCAAACAAAATAATACCGAACAAAATAAGAAACAAACCAATATAAGTATGTACTGCATTTCCGATTAATTTATAATGCCCTACATCCATGGATTCCACCAGCAACATTTCCGGAAAATCAAACAAAAATACACTCTTGGACACGGTAACTTCAACGGTTATCTCATTTCCTTTCCGTAAATCCAAAGGAACGATAAGTTGTGTATCTGCTATGGGAGCATTTTTCTTATACTGTAACTCTCCAAAAGAATAAATATACTGTCCACCCTGATAAACTTTAATTCTATTATTCCCAGACTGAAACACCAAAACCGGATTTTGAAACTGTTCTATGGGCATTTCCATGGTTAGCTTTATGACATCGCCCCTTGATGCGTCTAGCAAGGTAGCTTCCTCATAATTTCCCTCCCAAGGTATCTCGTCATTCCTTACAATCCGTGCATTCCCCTGAACTTTTAACGCTTCTATGTTATCACTTTTTACATTAATAAGCTTTTCAATAATAAAGAGTATGCTTAACGCAAATGCTATAAAGCCCAAAATTGTAATTACTTTATCAAACTTTACTTTCTGCATCTTACCCTCCATTCCAAAATTTCAATTCAAGGAGACCGCACCTAGAAAAAAACTACATAGTATGAGCATTTTATATAAAACACGTCATATCTTGTATCATTTTTGCTTAATGCGGTCACCTCAAAAAACATACGGATACGTCTTCTCAATCGTAACTCTTGCTCTTACATCACCTAACACCAAGTGCCAGATTACTGTGTAAACATTAACTCTCAACCTACTCCTATCATATCACATTTTTCTTATGAGAAAAAGATTTTATTCTAAATATTCCATAGGATTTTGCGGCACTTCGTCCTTATTTATTTGAAAAAATATATGGCAACCCTCTTTCTTGAAAAAACTCGAAGGACTAGCAGCCAAACCAATGACTGTATTAGCACTCACCCTTTGACCTTCTTCTACACGAACGTCCTTCAACTGTCCGTATTTAGCAACATAGCCATCTCCTAAATCCAAAGTGACCACCATTCCATATCCGCTTTCTTCCTGAACAGAAATTACTTCACCCTCTGCTCCCGGACTTACTTCTGTTCCTTCTATGGTTTGAATTAAAATTCCCGGATTTGTTTTATATTGGTCTAATGTGACATAATAAACCGTGGCATCCATACTAAATGGCAATATTACGTTTCCCACCACCGGCCAGGTCATAGGATTGTTTGTATCAAAATGTAATTCTTCTTTCTTTTCTGTGGTTGCATCTCCTGTTGAAGTTTCTCCCGTGGTTTGTTCCCCGGTTTCCTCCTGGGTAACATTCATGGTTTCATTTTTTTGATCTGCTGGTGCAGATGGAACATCTAATTCTACATTATTACTGATTACTTCCTGCTGGGAATCTTCTTCCGTGTTCCTATCCTCAGACAAAAGAACCTCCTCTTCCTCCTGTACCAACTGAATTTTTTCCTGGTCTTCCTGCAAATCCATCACTTTATCAGTAAGTTCCATTTTACGGTTATAACTTACCACCAAAGCCCCTAAAGCAATCACTCCTACTGCAAGCATCAAATAATATCCATTACGTTTTATAAAAGCCAAAAAATCTTCCACTTTTATTATCCTCCTATCTTAAACTATAGATAGAAGTATTCCCCAGTTTTTTCAATCTATACATCAGAATAGATTTGTTTTATTTTTGTTCCCGGATAATAATACTCTAAGATTTCCTGATAATCGCCTTTTTGCAATGAAGCTCCATACTGGCTCATTCCTAAAGGTACCCCCTGTCCAAGAGTTACAATCCTGACTCTGTCCTCCAAGTACTCCAAATAAAATATAGGGGATGATAATTGTAATTTTTCCATAGCAGTTTCCGTATCCAGAATTTCTCCTGCTGCAAATAATTCTTTTACAAAACCATGCTCCGTCATTTTCTTTACAAAAAACTGCTCTTCTAAGGTTTTTTCAGAAAAAGTAATGCCAAGCAACTCCTGTACCCGGGTTTTATCATATTCCACCATTTGAACACAGTCTTTTTCTTCAATTTCCTTTTCACTTTCTAGCTGTGATAAATAAGGAATTTTCTCTTCCAGCACTTCCTCGGCACTTAATATCATTCCACCATTACCTTTATGATATTTTACTAAAATATAATTTTCTTTGTAACAAAGCGTTTCCCCTGCTGTTGCAGCAATGGCCTGACGGAACTTCTCGATATTTTCTTCGTATTTATCTTCCGTCCATCGTTCTTTTAATTCACTTTCCCCTAAATACCATTCCCCTAACTCTTCTGCTGATAATTCTGCTCCCTCACTGCATAACTTTGTCCGTAACAAAACCGCTTGGGCTTTTATCACTTCCAAAGGCATATCCGCATCAATTTCCGCCGGAAGAATTCCTAACAGGTAAGTCTCCAGATTCATGGTCTCCTTCCCATCCTGTAGGGCAACTTCCAAGGAAATATTATAATTTAATTGTTTTGTCTGCTGCTTCCTACTCCCCACTCCATTCATGCCCCAGGTAATGACATACGGAATTAATAAAAGTGCCGCAACAAAAGCAAAAGCCGTAACCACCATGTCTTGTAATTTCATACTATCCCCCCACTTTCAAAACTATAATGATGTAACATTATCACGAATTGTTATGCCGCAATGCAGTAATATTGTTCCTTATATTGCTCAGCCTCTTTTAGTATATGAAACTTTTATCAAAATATTTTCATTCACAATTTTCCATTAACGAAACATATGATTTGTAAGCATTAAGAAGTCCTCCTGATATTACACAGTTCGTTATTCCTTCTATTGGTGTAACATTTTTTCTACT
This sequence comes from Lachnospiraceae bacterium, assembly GCA_017399685.1. Taxonomy (GTDB): domain Bacteria; phylum Bacillota; class Clostridia; order Lachnospirales; family Lachnospiraceae; genus RGIG1668. Next base: position 12,841 of record JAFQBM010000052.1, on the reverse strand, counting down.
TGTAATAATTTTTTTAATCTCTCTGGGCTTTAAATCCTGTCTACATGCTAACATTAAGCTACACACACCTGTAACAAATGGTGCTGCTACTGATGTACCATTTGCTTTAATAAATTTATCATCTCCATATAAACTTACTATATTTTCTCCCGGTGCAATAATATCAATACATTGTCCATAGTTGGAAGTGGGATACATTTTCCCCTCCCTATCCATTGCAGCAACAACAATCCCATTTTCTAATTCATAACACGCAGGATACACCTTCTTATAATCTAAGTTATAAGAATTATTTCCAGCTGCAATAATAAATAAAATATCCTTCGCTTCCTCCATAATTTTTTTCTCTTTTTCTGAAAAAGTTGTGCCACAAAAGCTACAATTAATTATTCTTATATTATGTTTCAAAGAATACTCAACTGCTGAAACAAACGCATCCGATACTTTAATACCACTGTCATTACTTTCTCCAAAAATTTTTAATGAAATTATATTAGAATTCTCTGTTATTCCATAAATTCCACAATTATTGCAAGGTTGTGCTGCCACAATTCCAGCTGCGTGCGTTCCATGTTCATATTCTGTTCCATATTTTCTCTTTATATCTTTTGTTTCAGTGACAAAATTATATGCTAAATCAGAATTAATATAACCATTCAAATTACAATGATTATAATTTATCCCCGTATCTGCAATCCCTATATTTACATTTGATTCTTTTATATACTTCCATAATGGTAAAATATTTATGTCCAACCCATTACTTTTATTCAATATCCCCCATTGATATTTAAACAATGAATTAGTAGGCTCCTGAATGTCTTCTATTCGCAGAGACAAATGCGTCTGTACACTCTTCACCTCAATAATATTAATCTTTACAATATATACACATTGATACAATAATGTCTTAGCAAATTTTAATGTATACATAGAATTATTATAATTACTATGCAAAACTTCTTTATCATTTCCACTATATATAATTCCTTCCATCTTTTTATTGCCACAGCAAATCAATTCGTAACTTCCCGATCTAGGTGGACTAAATGAAATTTCCAAACTACACCCTTCTATTTTATTAATATTATAAGTTTTTCCCACTCTTACAATCATTTTAACCTACCCCAAAATTAACTTTCACTAATATTTCTCTCAAATCTTTTGACGCCTAATTTATAAATTATCGTCCCTATCAAAATTAAAATGATTCTTCCTATCCATAATGCTTTGTCAAATGATACATAATATCCTTGTTCTTCTATTCCTAATATATTTATTGTTAATGGAATACTTATATATACATTATTGAATATTAAGAAAAAAACAATTAATGCATAATACACTCCATATACCACCATATCCTTAACAAATAACATTCTAAATCCCATTGTTAACAATATAGAAGCTATTATTTCCATCGAAACAACAAGTAAATTCACAAAAAATAATTGCACAAATATTTTTCCGCCTAATAATAGATTTACTAGCAATGAGATAAATTGACCGCACCAAAATGAAGCAAGAATTATTGTAATATTAGATAACAAAGAGGCATTCATTTCTTGTTTTATGCCTCTAGTATATATAATTCTATAATTTTTTATTGATAATAATTCTTTTTCATTAAAAATAATATGTACAATGAAAACGCAGGTAAAAACAATAAATACCTGTTGAAAATTATATCGGTAAATACTTTGTTCATAATTATTTGTCATAAAATATGATTTATTATCAATGAAAGCCAATATATAAAAATCAAATATGCACAATATCCAAAACACAGGATTTCTTTTTATTAATTTGATTTTTGTAATTAAATCTCTTCTTAACTTCATAATAAATCTCCTAACGTATATAACTTAATATATCAATCACTTCACTATCCTCATATATCTCTTTGAAATCATTTTTTAATAAATCAATAAATTCATCATCTGTACTTACTTCATTTTCCCATATACTAATATATAATTTATTTGCTAAATCAGGATATTGGGAATATACAATATATCCTATTTTCTTAACAAAATTATACTCTGTTGATGGCAATATTAACATTTCATTATGATACTCATCGTAGTAATCATAAACTTCTTTGGCTGATTTTATTTCTAACTTTCCAGAGACATTTTCCAAAATGCACATGCTAAATCCATTTATCATATGTCGTGTATATTTGCTACTGTTATATCCCTGGACATTCGCTTCCATTTCTACACAAACTTCTTCTAAAAAACTTCTCAAAAGATCTGAATGTTCAAAATACAGCATATTACGAGATAATATATTAACATCGACATGATCATTCAATATTTGTATTGGAGAAATACTCCCTCCATTTATCAGCCACACCATCTCCGGCAAATATTTTTTTTGTATCATATAGGTATTTTCATTAGCCAGATTGCCTTCTATCTTATTATACTCATCTTCAAACAAAAGCATTATGCATGCTACATCTTTTATTTCACTGTTTGAAAGTCCTCTATACTCTATCCTTTCATTCTGCTCATATAACATATTTCGTTCTGTATCAGCATTTTCATATGCATATATTGTACCTTCTAAAAAAACGGTATAAACTACAACGAAACATAACATATATAATAAAACAGTTTTTATCCTTCTCTTTACACTCAACTTAATTCCTAAAAAGGTTAATATGAAAAAGAATATAGAAAATAATAAAGAATTAATAATACTTTCTATATTCAAATCATTAACAGTAAAGATTATTTCACTGTTCATAAACATATGGCTGGATGCTTCATAATTATATGGATTACAAAAAATAAAGTTATAAAGTCCAAATGCGCCTATAAGGAACACTCCTACACCTTTTACCTGAATTACTCCCGCTAATGCACCAAAAGCAACTGCATATATGTATTGTGTCAATGTTATCAATAGTGCATTTCCAACATTAGCTTTAAAACACACCACAAGTTGTATGAAAATAACAAAAAACCACTGTATATTAATAATTGATGCAAGTGATATTAAAAAAAGATATCTATGGCGGTTCCTAAATCCACTAATACACAAAATAAACTCTCGATTACTTCTAAAAAAAATGTGAAAAGTAAAACAAACATTCATAGCTACCCATACCAGTACTAAATAATTGCCTGTCACTTTTAATGTAATATCTCCAAACTGCAAAGCCAGAACTAACAGAAATACGCTAAAATTTACAAATAGCGCCAGCGTCCTATTGTTATATATTTCCGTTTCTACAATTTTTAAACTTTTCCTAATCAATTTCATCATCTTTTTCAACCTTCATTCAAATTAATCATATAAAAGTAAGCATCCTCAAGAGTAGGCATTACACTATTTTCTCCTTCTTCAGCTATGTATCTGATTTCCAATCCCTCCGGTTTCCTTAAAATAGATATGATTTTATTGTATTTTTTTTCATCTATGACGCTATTATTGGAGACAGTTTCTATAAAAACTTTATTTTCAACTTTTTTGAGCAAATTCTCTACCGAATCACAAAATATAATCTTTCCGGCTTTCATAATACCCACATTTTCACACATCATTGCAACATCAGATATAATGTGTGTAGAAATAATTAAATTTGAATTTTGTTTCCTTTTATTCAAAACATTTCTAAATCTCAATCTTTCCGTCGGGTCAAGTCCAACTGTTGGTTCATCCAATATCACATATTTAGGATTTCCTAATAATGCCTGTGCAATTGCAACTCTCTGCTTCATTCCACCAGACAATTTACTGATTTTAACATTTTCCTTTTCCTTCAAGTTAAAATCCTCTATCAAACTCATAATTTCATCTTTGTAATTTTTTATTCCTTTTAACAGTGCTATGTATTCCAACATTTCATACACAGTCAACTTTTCGAAAAAATCAAATTTTTGCGGAAGGTATCCAATCATATTTCGTATCATGCCTGTATCATTAACGATATCATAGCTGTCGTATGTAACTTTTCCTTTATCCAAAGTAGAAATCGTAGCTAATATTCTTAATAAACTACTTTTTCCCGCACCATTTTCTCCTAATAATCCAAACGTTCCTTCCGGAATAACAGTACTTATTTCTGCCAGTGCATTTACTCTTCCATTATTATATTTCTTAGACAATTTTTCAATTACAATCGGCATTTAAAATTCTCCCCTCATATCTATCTCAATCTTTTTTACTCTATCTAACATGTGCTTATAGTTGCTATCCCTTCTAAGTAAAGTCTCCAATTTATCATCTTCAATTATTTTTCCATCTTTAAAAACAACAGCTCGTGTGGCATAATCATTAACAATATACAAACGATGTGTTACCAGAATACAAATAGAATTTTTTAAATGTTCTTTTAATATCTTATACATATTTTCTTCTGTAATAATATCTAATGCAGAACTAGGTTCATCAAAAACACATACTTGTGCATTTTTTATGATAGCACGTATAAAACTAACTTGTTGCCATTCTCCTCCTGATAATTGAACACCTCTGTCAAATTTACTACCTAGTTGAGTATTAAGTCCTTGTGGTAGTTTTTCAACAAAATTCATAATACCTTTTTGCTGAATTTTATCCAATTTGGATACAAGTTCATTGTCTTCATACCATCTATTCCCAAGTAATAAGCTATCTTTTAACAAAAACTCATACTTTACAAAATCCTGAAATACCACGCCTAGCTTTTTTTGATAAGAATTTTTATCTATTTTTTTCAAACAAATTCCATTAACTAAAATCTCTCCTTCATATTCATCATATAGACCACAAAGCAATTTAATAAATGTACTTTTTCCAGAACCGTTTCCACCTACTATTACTATTTTTTCCAATCCATCAATTGTGCAATTGATATTCTTTAATACATAAGGTAACTCTTTTTTATATCTAAAACTTACATTTAGAAATTCAATCTTCTGTATGTCATGAATTTCAATTTTCTTTTCATTACAAATCTTATCTTCTTTCTTTGTTTCTAAAAATTCCAATATATTAGATACATATCGTATTTTATTATAAATATTTGCAATACTATCAATAACCATGTTAATACTCTTTATTGAATTCCATACACAATTTATGTATGTATTAGCTGTACCTATATATATTTTTTTATATAATACTGAAAGAAGCACCCTAAAAATAATTACAATTCCCAAACCATTTTCCAAAAAATTAAATAAGATTGAATTAGACACTTTATATCCTAATATTTTTTTATCTTTATATACAAAATCCGAATACAATTTTTTAAATTTAGTAAACAAATCCTTTTCTATGTTTAACAACTTATTTTCTTTGCAAGACGACACATCACTTATTAAAGTTCTATAATATCCTATTTTCCTGGAATCAGATACCCTTTCACGCATTACTTTATATTCATATTTTCCTATAATAACCGTAAAAAAAGCAGAAATAATCGGTAACACCATTAAAATTAATACAATATACCATTTCCAAGCAAACAAAATAACAATATTTCCAAATAGTGAGAACAAATTAGAAAAAGAATTAAATATATTTATCAAACACTGATATGGTGTTTGCGTCTCTTGTATAGCTCGTTGCATCTTATCATAAGTCTTTGAATCTTCGTATGCTTTTAATGACAATTGCATTGACTGATTCATGATCATTTTATGAAAATCAAAGTTAAGATTCACTTTGAGCAATCCTTGAAGATACTCAGACCAATCACCAAACAAACTACTAAAAATAATAGATAAAAAATATATTACCATTCCTAAAGCAAAAATATTCTTTTCTTCACCAATATCGCCTTGTGCTATATTAAGTATTTCTTGCAAAGATAATAATGTAATAAATGGCATAATCGTTTTTAATAGTAACACAAAAAAAATCAAGATTAAATATTTTTTTTGACATTTCCAACATATTTTTAATATTCGAATTAATACATCTTTTTCTTTTATCATTTTAACTCCATTAAATTCTTTCAATAATATACACAGAAAAAGCTCTATAAACTTATAAAGTTTACAGAGCCTACTCTTATGGTCAATTTCTCAACTAACCAATACGCGTGCACTCAGTCCCTAAATCGCAATTGCCACAATCGTTATCACTAAAATCCGGTGCATCGCAACGATCACAACGATCCTTTGCATCACAGAAAATACACCATGAAGGCTCTCTGTCATTATTATAGTTTGCAATAACACTCTTATTCATCTGCTTCATTATACTTTCACCTCCTAATATTTGATTTTATATGTAAATAAATCTTATTACATATAACCATTTAATCCAATAATATCTGCTTTTCTTCTTCTGACATACAAATATATATTTCTAGAAGTCTATCTACAAGTTTTATTCTATAATTACAATGTTTTTCAGATGGCTCATTTATATAGCTATTCGCAAAAAAATTTTCATTTATACAACCACCACCACAAACACTTCGGGCTAAGCAATATTTACATTTTTCAAAGTTAGCCAATTCTACATCTGAATAAAAATCCGTGCTTGCTAACTCTCCAGTACAAACATCACCTAAAACAGCATTTTCTATTCCCACAAACCTATGACATGGATATATTTTTCCATCAATGTCAACAGCCATCATATTAGTTCCTGAACCACATCCCTTACTTCTTATCCCATCATGATTAAATTTTCTTAAAACATTTACAAAGGAATGATATTTTTTTACCTCTTCTAATCTCCCCTCTTTTATCATTTTTTCCAATCTATCATACAGCTTCATGGTATACTCTAAGAGCACATTGTAATCATCTTCTGATAATAAATTATCAGCCTCAGCCCAAGCTACTTTCTTATATTTTAAGTCTTTTATAATATGTAACAAATTCTCATCAAGATTCAGATTCGGTGGTGCAATTGTTGCTCTTACAATAATATAATTCTTCAAATTTATTGTTTTAGAATTTATATCATCATAAACTCCTTTCTTATTAGCATAGTACCGATTTATATCATTTGTCTCTTTCTTTCCATCCATACTAACTGTAAGTGAAATTTTATTTTCTTTTATCAACTGTTCTGCTTCTGGTGTTATAAGGGTTGCATTTGTAGTCATTGAATAGGTAAATTCCTTATCCCTTAAACTAGCTATATCTTTTGTATATTCAACTACCTTTTTTACTAAATCAAAATTCAACAAAGGTTCCCCACCAAAAAAACATATATTCAATCTTTTTTCATCTGTATTCGACACAAAAAAATCTACTGCATTTTTAGCAATTTCATATGACATCAAACCTTTATTAGAATACTCCCCACCATCACCATAACAGTACTTACATCTCAAATTACATGCTTGCGAAACCATAAGAGTCAAACTTGTTGCATTTAAACTTTTCTTTTTTGATATTGCTTTCTGATATAATTCATCTAAATATTTTTTATTCTTTTCTGTGATTATTATAAAATTGTCCTCAAAGAATCTTTTAATATCAACATTTTCTACAGTATTTATATCTGCCTTACCAATTAATATATCATGCTCTTGTGGTTCTATTAAAAAAATACCATTTGTAATTATATTATATAGGTAGAATGAACCATCTAGTTCTTTAATATAATGTGGATAATAGCCCGTTTTATCATTACATAACAAATTCATATCTATTTGCCCTTCCATCAAAAATTAATTTTATTTCATATTAGCAATAAAGTCTATTTTTGTCAATATTTTTTCTAGTTATATTTGGTAAATAATCTAAATTAGTTATTTTAACCAAAAATATTTATTAATTATTATCTATTGCTATAATAAAAAAAATCATTATACCTATATCATTTTTATATATTTTTCAATCATTCAAATGTAGAGTAAGTAATTTACAAGTTGGTATAGTAAGAAAATGAAGCCTTTAAATCTAACTAATCAAATGCCAAATGACCATCAATTCATAGAATGAACATAGATTTTTTTCAAACAAAGATAAACTTGTTTAACAGCAACACAACGCCAAAAATCGAACTTTCTATAAAGCAAAGAAGAGAAACTGGGAATTTCCCGGTTTCTCTTCTTTCGTTCTTTATTCTTTATGGCACCTTGCGGTAGCCTTTAGCAATTTATTTTGCTGGTAACTTAACAGTTACTTTCTTTAATTTCCAGATATCCTTTGCATATTCTGCGATAGTTCTATCTGCAGTAAACTTACCTACGTTTACAGTCTGAGTCATAGCCATCTTAGCCCATGATTCTTGATCCTTGTATGCTTCGTTTACTCTCTTATGAGCTTCTGCATAAGCATCGAAGTCCTTTAAGATGAAGTATTGATCTCTGTTTAATAAAGAGTCAAATAATTCTCTGAATAATTCAGTATCCTTAGAGTAAGTTCCATCTACTAACTGAGTAAGAACTCTTCTTACTGCCTGGTTTGTATTATAGATTTCGCGTGGATTGTAGTTTCCGTTCTTTTCGTATTCCATAACTTCCTGAGCAGATAAACCAAAGATAAATGCGTTTTCAGCACCTACTTCTTCTACGATTTCCACGTTAGCACCATCCATAGTACCAAGAGTTGGAGCACCATTTAACATAAACTTCATGTTACCTGTACCAGATGCTTCCTTAGATGCAGTAGAGATTTGTTCTGAAACGTCTGCTGCAGCGAAGATAATTTCTGCATTGGATACACGATAGTTTTCAATGAATACAACCTTAATCTTACCTTTAATACTTTCATCATTGTTAATCACATCTGCTACAGAGTTGATTAACTTGATAGTTAATTTTGCAGTTCTGTAACCAGCTGCTGCCTTAGCACCAAAGATGAAAGTTCTTGGAACGATGTCCATATCCGGATGTTCTTTGATTTCATTGTATAAGTGCATTACGTGTAAGATGTTTAATAACTGTCTCTTATATTCATGAAGTCTCTTAACCTGAATATCAAAAATAGAATCAGGGTTTACTTCAACACCGTTGTGTTCTTTAATATATTCAGCAAGACGAACTTTATTCTTATACTTAATCTGCATAAATTCCTGCTGAGCTTTCTTATCATCCAAATATACTTCTAACTTCTTTAATTCTGGAAGGTCAGTAATCCACTTGTTACCAATCTTATCTGTAATCCAGTCAGCTAACAATGGGTTTGCATGTAATAAGAAACGTCTCTGAGTGATACCGTTTGTCTTATTGTTGAACTGCTTTGGATTCATTTCATAGAAGTCTTTTAATTCTCTCTGCATTAAGATGTCAGTATGAAGTCTTGCAACACCGTTTACAGAGTAGCTTCCTGCGATTGCAAGGTGAGCCATCTTAACCTGTCCATCATAAATGATAGCCATCTTTTCAACCTTAGACCAGTCATTTGGATACATTTCCTGAATCTTGATGATGAATCTTCTGTTGATTTCTTCTACGATTTGGTAGATTCTTGGTAATAATCTTGAGAATAATTCAAGAGGCCATTTTTCCAATGCTTCTGCCATGATAGTATGGTTTGTGTAAGCACAAGTCTTGCAAGTAACTTCCCATGCTTCATCCCAGCTTAAGCCTTCTTCGTCTACTAAAATTCTCATAAGTTCAGCTACAGCTACAGTTGGGTGAGTATCGTTCAACTGGAATGTAACCTTTTCATGGAATTTCTTCATATCTGTATTATTTTCTTTGTACTTTAATACTGCTCTTTGAACAGATGCAGAAACAAAGAAATATTGTTGTTTTAATCTTAATTCCTTACCAGCATAGTGGTTATCGTTTGGATATAACACTTCTGTGATAGTTCTTGCTAAGTTTTGTTGTTCTACTGCTCTTTGGTATTCACCCTTATCGAAAGAGTCAAGGCAGAATGTCTGGATTGCTTCTGCATCCCAGATTCTTAATGTATTTACTACATTGTTACCGTAACCTACGATTGGTAAATCATAAGGGATAGCACGGATTGCCTGATAGTTTTCATGAACGAACTTGTCCTTTCCGTTTGCATCCTTTTCTACACGTACATTTCCACCGAATTTAACGTTTACAGCATATTCTGCACGTCTTACTTCAAATGGGTTTCCGTCAGTTAACCATTCGTCTGGTACTTCTACCTGGTAACCGTCTTTAATCTGTTGTTTGAACATACCGTAATGGTATCTGATACCACAACCATAAGCTGGTAAGCCTAAAGTTGCTAAAGAATCTAAGAAACATGCTGCAAGACGTCCTAAACCACCGTTTCCTAATGCTGCATCCGGTTCCTGATCTTCGATTGCATTTAAATCGAATCCTAATTCTTCTAATGCTTTCTGGATTTCTTTATAATAAGTCAAGTTGATAATGTTATTTCCTAATGCTCTACCCATTAAGAATTCCATGGATAAGTAGTATACAGTCTTAACATTCTTCTTTTCATATTCCTTGTGAGTAGCAATCCACTGATCGATGATGATATCTTTTACAGCGTAAGCTACTGCATGATAAAGCTGTTGATTTGTAGCTTCAGTGATATCTTTACGATACAATGATTTTACGTTGTCTATTACTTCTTGTTTGAATTCATCTTTGTTAAAAGCTGCCTTCTTGCTCATAAATTAACCTCCTGTAATTGGCACGTTTTAGTATTTTATGATTTTGGGTCAAAAGATTCATAAATAACATGATGTCATGTAATTTATGAATCTTTTGACCTTGGTATCACGTTAATAGTTTAACAAATCCCACTTAGTTCTTATGCTATCATAGAATAAGGAGAATTTCAATCTTTTTTTGATTTTCCGTCCCATTTTTGATTTTTTTATTTATTTTATCAAAAAATCGATTTAGAATTAGTAATTTTGCAAAGAAAAAAGCTATGACAAGATATTACTCCCATCATAGCTTTCCCTGTTTTCTTTCCTCTTAGCCTTGTGAAATTGCAGAAGCTGGACAAACAGCTGCACAAGTTCCACATTCGATGCAGGCATCTGCATCAATTACGAATTGTCCTTCTCCTTCGCTAATTGCTCCTACCGGACATTCTCCTGCACAGGAACCACATGATAAACATGCATCTGAAATAACGTATGCCATGGTATAACCCTCCTTTTATTCAACCATTAAAATGACTTGTATCTAGTCTATTGTAACTAATAACGGGTAAATTTGCAAGCATTTTCATCTTTATCGTTCCATCCAGCCTCTACAAAGTTACTGTACACTCGTACCTCGTGAACAGTAACGATTCGCAGGCTCATTTAAAGTTTTGCTTCGCAAAAGGAGCCTGCGAACACTTGAATCATGTTCTTACGCACCAAAACAGTAAATGTTTTGGTGCTGTGTGTATAGTAACTCTACAAACTTAATATAAAAAATAAGACTTTACACCTTGTTTTTTGTTACTATTTCATTTAATTTTCTTTATCATCCTGACAAACCTGCATCTTTATTCTAATTAGCTTTTTTACTTCCTCCGGAATGTCTAATCCATCAATATCAATAAAAGTTATAAATAATTCATTCAAGTCCCTTGAATGCTCAAGTTGTCTTGATAATTTATTAATCATCTCACTAGCATTTTCACCCATATAGTCTATATCCTCCATATTATCACCGCCTTCACTATCATACATAATTATAGCGATTTTCTCAAAGGGTGTAAAGTCTTATTAAGTTGACAAGGTACCTTACTTGTATATGGTAATTTTACAAAGAAACAAAAAACTTTAGAATTTATCACAAACATGATATGTTGCGAAAAAAAGATTCAAAAGTAGGATGAATGAACAGCAAACTCATTCACTAAACATCCATTCCTAAGATATGAGATTTACTTTTATGGTATTATAACATCTATTTTATATCCCAACAAGCTTTTTTCACAATTTAGTTCTTTTTTTCCGATATCATATATGTTAAGATTAGCTGAGATGATTGAAATTTACCTATCAGATGGAAAGTGAGGCACTATAATGGAAGGATATGTTCATTCAATAGAAACCTTTGGAACTGTAGATGGTCCCGGAGTCAGATATGTTGTGTTCGTGCAGGGCTGCCCTATGCGTTGTTTGTTTTGCCATAACCCGGATACCTGGGAACCTAGAATTGGAGAAACGAAAACTGTAGAGGAAATTTTAGCAGATTACGAAACTTACCGTCCTTTTTTAAGTGGCGGAGGGCTTACCGTAACCGGCGGGGAACCTTTGCTTCAGATTGATTTTTTAACGGAATTGTTTGAAAAAGCGAAGGAAAAGGACATTCATACCTGTCTGGACACCTCCGGAATCGTATTTAACGAAAACAATCCGGAATTAATGAAAAAATTCGACCGACTGATGAAGGTAACGGATTTAGTTATGCTGGATATTAAACACATTGACCCGGAAGAACATAAGAAACTTACGGGACAGCCAAACGACCATATTCTTGCTTTTGCAAAATACATCGGTACTACTGATACTACCCTGTGGATTCGTCACGTCATCGTGCCGGAAATCACATACGTTGATTCCTATCTGGATCAGCTTGGATATTTTATTGGTGATTTAAAGAACTTAAAAGCTTTGGATGTTCTTCCATACCACACCATGGGAACCGTGAAATATCAAAATCTTGGAATTGATTATCCATTAGAAGGCGTACCTGCCCTTACTTCTAATGATGCCATCAAGGCAAAGAATATTATTTTGGATGGTATGAGACGAAGAAGATCCGAATTACAATAAAATTTAGCGGATTAAAAAACCATCCGTATTAGAAAATTGTTGACTTCTAATACGGATGGTTCATTTTTTACAGTTGGCATTCCCTATTTCAAATAAGAATATCTATACTTCAATGATTCAGGACATGAATCATTGAGGCTATATGATTCATTATTCTACTACTGTTTTTATTATCTTTTACATTCTAATGCAAACTCTTCAAACAAAGCAGTCAGCT
>JAFQBM010000051.1 GCA_017399685.1 Lachnospiraceae bacterium | reverse complement strand
ATTAACTTCTGGCTAATTTTTCCCTTTTTACTGTTTTAGGTTGCCTTTTATAGGCTGTTCGTTCTGAAATTCTTTAGAATTTTCAGGGTTGTTATATTGTTCAGTTATCAATGTTCTTTTTCGTTATTTGCTTCATTTCTCAACTCAGCTTGTATATCTTATCAAAGTTTCAATCACTTGTCAAGCACTTTTTTAACTTTTTTTATTTTTCTAAAAGTTAAACGGAGAAGGAGGGATTTGAACCCTCGCGCCGCTATTAACGACCTACTCCCTTTCCAGGGGAGCCCCTTCAGCCGCTTGGGTACTTCTCCAAGCATCAAGCGTCATCAAATATGATTCAATAACTAACGGAGAGGGTGGGATTCGAACCCACGCGCCCTTGCGGACAAACGGTTTTCAAGACCGCCTCGTTATGACCACTTCGATACCTCTCCATATTTAATTTTCTTTTCTTTGTTTCGCTGTGTTCGCCAGCGACATTTAGTATATTATCATCATCTCGAACTAATGTCAACACTTTTTTTACTTTTTTTTTGATTTTTTTTTACTTTTTTTCAGCGCACGTTGCAAAGCCCCACAAAATAAGGCTTTGCAACACCTTGTTGTTTTTAGTTTTTTCTTTTTTCTATTATATATTCCCCATATTCCAAATCTTCTGGTGTTGTAATTTTTATATTTTCATAACTGCCAAATAACATTTTAACTTTCGTTTCTGTAAAATACTCTACCACCGAGGTATCATCAGTAGGTTCCATATCAGAATGCAGTAATTTTTCATATGCTTCTAAAATCAAAGGATAAAAAAAACTTTGAGGAGTCTGTACCTGCCAGACATCCTTTCTTTCTATATTTTCTACTATGTATCCTTCCTGCCCTACTTTTTTTATCGAGTCCTTTAACGGTACACCAACGGCACAGGCATAATATTTTTGTACTGCCCGGATAGAATCTTCTATTATGTCTGACGTTAAAAAAGGCCTTGCACCATCGTGAATCATGATATAATCACAATCCCCTGCTGCTAACAGGCCTTGATAAACAGAGAGATATCTTTCTTGTCCACCAGCAACTATCTTTGTCACTTTATCTATTTTGTGTGGTACTATAATATTGTTTTTTACATATTCCATATCTTCTTTCGCAGTTACTAATATGATTTCATCTATAGGACTTTTTTGAAACGCTTCCAAGGAGTAGGAAAGAATAGTCTGATTTCCAAGCATCAGGTATTGTTTGCTAATGCTTTGATTCATTCTTGTCCCTTTTCCTGCTGATAGTATCATTGCTTTCGTTTTCATTCTAATTGTAAAAGACTGGTATCTTATCTTTTGTGGAAAATTCTTTTGTATCTGATTTTCCTTCGTACCTTGGTCTTTTGTACCCTTTCTATGATAGTATTATGCTCACAATAATAAAATCCTATACATTATCTTTGTCCAATTTTTAAATTCGGAACCGCATTTAAATCCAGTCCATGTCTTGTTCCATTTATATATTCGTAATATGCCGCTACACCAATCATTGCTGCATTATCTGTACAATAAATTGGTGACGGATAGTAAAATTCGAAACCTTTTTCTTTACATACCTTTTCCATAGATTCTCTAAAGGATGTATTCGCAGCTACTCCTCCTGCAATGGCTACTTTTTTTATTCCAAAGTCTTGCGCTGCCTGAAGAGTATGCATAGTCAGCACTTCAACAACGGATGCTTGGAAAGAAGCCGCCACATCTGCCTTATTCACTTCTATGTTCTTCATTTCACATTGATTTAAATAATTTAATACCGCCGACTTTAATCCACTAAAGCTAAAATCATAAGGTGCATCCTCTATTTTCGCTCTAGGAAACATAATCGCCTTAGAATTCCCCTGTTTTGCCAGCTTATCAATTTTAGGACCGCCTGGATATCCCAGTCCAATCGAACGTGCCACCTTATCGAATGCTTCTCCTGCTGCATCGTCACGGGTGCGTCCTATTATTTTATATTTTCCATAATCTTCTACCAGCACAATATGCGAATGCCCACCTGAAGCTACAGTGCAGATAAAAGGCGGAACCAGAGCTTCGTGTTCAATATAATTTGCACTGATGTGGCCTTCAATGTGATGCACACCCACCAATGGCTTATTCTTTGCAAAACTTATGGCCTTTGCTGCGGCAACGCCAACCAACAAAGCTCCTACGAGTCCTGGGCCATATGTAACACCCACTGCATCGATGTCATCTAAAGTCATCCCAGCCTCTGATAAAGCTTCTTCTATTACTTGATTAATTTTCTCCAAATGTTTGCGGGATGCAATTTCAGGAACAACACCCCCAAATAGCTTATGCAGCTCAATTTGAGATGAAATCACATTTGAACATACTTTTCTCCCGTTTACTACAACTGCTGCTGCAGTTTCATCACAAGAAGATTCTATTGCTAATATTTTAACTTCTTTCTCTTTTGTTGTCTGATTCTTATTTTCCATTTTTCTACCACAAGAATACAAACGGTTTTCTATGAATATTATGACATGAGTAACAAAATTAACCCCCATTATTCACAACTTGAATAATCTCGGCTAAATTTCGTCTCTCACTAATATTGTATCATCACATTCATAAAAACGTAGTCTGTATTATCCTTTCCCATTCTGCTATTGCTAAAAAAATACGTCGCAAATAATCAATGTTTCATTATTCCGAAGCCTGCTCTTTCAGTTCTTCACTCTCTTTTTCTGCATAATCCCATCCCAGAATTTTCCATTTACCATCTTCATCTTTTCTAAGGACAAAGTTGTATTCCACATATGGATATCCATCGTCTTCCTTAAAATAAAATGTGGCATTTAAAGTTGCAAGTTCTCCATACTTATTTTCTTTATATTCTACTTTTTCATTGCCGTCTACTTCATAATTCATAATTCTTCGATTCACTGAATCCGCTCTAAATAACTCACTGATAAATGCACTTAGTTGAACATCTTCACTATTCTTTTCCAACAATTCCTGGTCATATAATAGTCTAAGATTTTCAACAATCTCTTCCATTTTTTCTTCTGATACATCATTGCTATATACATATTTGTTGATTTGAGCAAACTTTTCTATTACTTCTGTTGGAGTCTTTGGGTATATCCTTTCTATATCCAATTCCAATGAAGACTCATTCTTATTGCCGTTTAAGGATTCTCTGTCATCTGATCGATTTATCAATGCTTTAAATCCAAATAATAATGCAACTACGATACCTGCTCCGACTACACCGATAATAATATTTTTCTTCATAGTAATCCCTCACTTTCTGTATTTGCCAGTATCCGTGTATGGACAACTCATTTAAAAGTTTTCAGATTTTCCCCAAATAAAAATTGCATTTAAGAGTTTTCAGATTCTTCCTCAAATTCAAGCAAAACATATTCTCCATCTTTACAGGTATAAGTTTCCGGGAATATCTTCCTGACTTTATCTAGGTATTCCTCTGGACGTACTAAAGAAGGACTATAGTGGGTAAGCCACATTTTCTTTGCTTTTGCCTCTTTGGCTATTTGTGCAGCCTCATAAAATGTCATGTGTTTGTATTCTCTTGCCTTTTCTTCCTTACCATCTTCTCCATACATGCCTTCACATATAAACAAATCAACTTCTCGGGCATGTTCCGTAATGGCGGGAACCGGTCTGGTATCGGTGCAGTATGCCACCCTTAACCCTTTTCTTGCCGGTCCTAATACCATATCACTAGTGTAGGTATTTTCTCCGTCTTTTATCACTTCTCCTTTTTGCAGTCGTTTCCAATATTGCATCGGAATGTTTTGTTCTTTTGCTTTTTCCAAATCAAACTTTCCTGCTCTTTTTAATCCAAAGAAGTAACCATAGCAGATGACATTATGCTTTACTTTATATGCCTTTACATCCAGCCCGCACATTTGAAATTCTTCTTCGCTTTCTTGTAATTCCCGGTATTGAATCGGAAAAGGAAGTTCTGGAGCTATGGTTCTTAGTGCCCCTACTATTTTTTCGATTCCTTTGGGCCCCACAATGGTAATAGGTTCTGTTCGTTCTGCATTTCCTATGGTCAAAAGTAACCCTGGTAATCCACTTACATGGTCTGCATGAAAGTGGGTAATACATATCACATCTATGGCTTTAAAACTTACACCACACTTTTTCATTGCAATCTGGGTACCTTCACCACAATCTACTAATATCGCTTTTCCATTATATCTAAGATACATGGACGTTAAAAAGCGATTTGGCAGTGGCATCATGCCCCCGGTACCTAATAAATATATCTCTAACATAATTTCACGTTCTCTCTTTAATCATTTATTCTGGATTGTTACATTTCATCTTCGTTCTTCGCATATTGTAATATAACAGCATCTTCTATGGGATTCCTATAATAATCCTTTCGTATGCTGATTTCTTTAAATTTATTTTTTTCATATAAATGAATGGCACTTTGATTACTTCGTCGTACTTCTAATGTAATCTTTTGCATCCCATTTAAATTTATAAGGTTCATAAATTCTGTCATCAACCGGCTTCCAATTCCTTGATTCCGATATGACGGTTCTACTGCGATGTACCACAAATCCACTTCGTCTAATACTGCTTTTGCAGAAAGATATCCTATTATTTTCTTTTCTATTACTGCAACAAAATAATAGACATCTTCAAATGCTATCTGCCTCTTTATTTCTTCCAGGCTGCTGTTTTTTGAAAAAATTTTTTGTTCCAATTTGCAAATCTGCTCACTGTCGCTTTCCTTCGCTTTTCGAATTAGGATAGACATGGTAATTCTTCTCCCTGATGTTCTTCTTTCCACTCACGTTCTGCCTGGGAAGCCCGTAAATATTCAAGATGAAACTCTTTTGATGTGACTCTTTGTTCCCATTTTTCTTTTGCTAAAACAGCCAAAGAGGAAGCTCTTTGCACCATATTATGCTCTTTTGCAAAACATGCTCTTTCTTTTAACTCCTGCGCTATTACATTTCTGTATACAGCTACTCCATCACCTAAGAACAATACGTTTTTTTCTAACACTTTTAATTTCTCAATTAAATCTTTGATATCCATAGGTTCTTCTTTTAATACTTCCTGTAATCTTCCATCTTTTACCTCATAGGCTGCGGTATAAACCTGATTTCTTCTGGCATCCATAATAGGGCAGATAATATCATTACTTTCTGATACATTCATGGCAAGACATTCCAGTGTAGAAACCGGTATAACAGGAAGTTCCATTGCCAGTCCCAATCCTTTTACGGTTGCTGCTCCAATTCTAAGTCCGGTAAAGGAACCTGGTCCTCTGGTAACTGCAATGGCATCAAAATCAGCCAAATCTTTTTCACACATTTTTATCATCTGATCAATCATTGGCAATAATGTGGTAGAATGTGTCTTTTTGTTATTCATAGTTAATTCAGCTATCATTTTTCCTTGCTCCAAAATTGCAACAGATGCCACATTTCCTGAACTTTCAATTGCAAGAAGTTTAAGATTATCTTGTACTATACTCATATTTTAAAACCTGTCTTTCTGTTTCTATATATTTATATTTCTTTCCTCTGGGTAGGTTATGGTTATCATACGATAATCAAAACCTTTCTCCAGATTCTTTTCTATTTCGATTTCTATGACTTCTTCCGGTAACAATTCTTCTACCTTACTTGCCCATTCAATGAGACATACCCCATTTCCATACAAATAATCCTGAAAGCCTATTTCATACATTTCTTCCGGGTCGCTGATACGATACACGTCAAAATGATAGAAAGGCAGGGTTCCCTCATCATATTCCTGTAAAATGGTAAAGGTCGGACTTTGGATTGGTTCCGCTATCTTAAGTCCCTGGGCAAACCCTTGGGAAAATACAGTTTTTCCCACTCCCAAGTCACCATGCAGTAAAATAACATCTCCTGCTTTTGCCTCTTTTGCCAGAGAGATTGCTAATTCTTTGGTTTCCTCTGGTGTACTAGTTTCTTTCGTTATCGTCACATTCTGCAATCTGTTTATCATTTTTTTGTTTCCCTTTTTCTTTTTTCTTTTCATTCAGGAAAGCGACCAATTTGTCCCTTTCTTCTTGTGCCATATCTCTAAGAGGTATGATGCTGGCATTTAAACGTCCTGTGTAAATATAAACTCTCTTGGAAGATATCTTTATTTTCCAGATATTTTCATAGGTTACGGACATACTTTCTTCCCCTTGTGCAGTGATGAATTCTTCCTCTGTAAAGGTGTAGGTAATCGGTTTTTGGAACATTGGATTTCCTGTCACCTGTTGTGCTGCCTTAAGGAACAAGGAAACAGGCTGGATTATCGTAAAAAACAGTGCGATAAACAGTAAAATCATAGCCTTCATACTGTCCTGGTTTCTGCCTCCCTGAATCAGCATCACCAGTGCAATGATACTTAGTACAATGCTGAATGCACCACTGCCTTTATACATGTGATACATAAGGTATGCGTACACATCTTTTATTTTAATTTTTACTTCAAACGTCATTGGTTGCATTTTTTTGCCTTTCCCTTATTTCATAGATAATTGTATTCTTTGTCTGGCTTCGTCTACGGATAATACTTTTACTTCTACAATGTCTCCTACATTCAGAACTTCCATCGGGTGATTGATTCTTCTTTTGTTTGTTATCTGTGAGATATGAACCAATCCGTCCTGATGAACTCCGATGTCCACAAAAGCACCAAAGTCTACAATATTACGCACGGTTCCTTTTAATATCATGCCTTCTGTTAAATCTTTCATTTCCAATACATCCGTTCTTAATATTGGTTTCGGCATATCTTCTCTAGGGTCTCTGGAAGGTTTTTTCAATTCTTTTATGATATCTTTTAATGTAATTTCCCCAATTTCCAGATTTTTCGCCATTTTTGACAAATCGACTCCTGTGGTATCGATTTTATCTTCTTTTCCTAAATCTTCTGGCTTTATATCCAGCGTTTCCATTAGCTTCTTTGCTGCTTCATAGGACTCAGGATGCACAGAAGTCCGGTCTAACGGATTCTTTCCATCCATAATTCTGGTAAATCCGGCACATTGTTCGTATGCTTTTGGACCTAACTTCGATACCTTTAATAATTCTTTTCTTTCTGTGAACTTTCCATTTTCCTCACGGTATGCCACGATATTCTTGGCAATGGTTTTGTTAATTCCGGAAATATATTCCAAAAGGGAAGCAGAAGCGGTATTCAGGTCAACACCCACCTGATTTACACAGTCTTCTACCACATTTCCCAAAGCTTCACTTAACTGTTTTTGATCCATGTCATGCTGATATTGTCCTACTCCGATGGATTTAGGGTCGATTTTTACTAATTCCGCCAATGGATCCTGCAGTCTTCGTGCAATAGAAGCTGCACTTCTTTGTCCCACATCAAAGTTCGGAAACTCTTCTGTGGCAAGTTTACTGGCAGAATAAACAGAAGCTCCTGCTTCACTTACAATAACATAAGAAATCTGTTCCGGTATTTCTTTTAAAAATTCCACCAAAAACTGCTCCGATTCTCTGGAAGCAGTACCATTTCCAACTGAAATCAAGGTAATATTGTATTTATCGATTAATTTTCTTAATACTTTCTTGGTTTCTTCTGTCTTGTTTTGTGGTGCAGTAGGGTATACTACCACGGTATCTAAAACTTTTCCTGTGGCATCCACCACTGCCAGCTTACATCCGGTTCTGAATGCAGGGTCCCAGCCCAAAACGGTTTCTCCTGCGATTGGCGGCTGCATCAGTAATTGTTTTAAATTTTTACCAAAAACCTTAATAGCTCCTTCCTGAGCCTGTTCCGTTAAAATATTGCGGATTTCTCGCTCTACGGATGGTGCAATCAATCTATCATAACTATCTGCAATGGCATCTAATAAAATAGATTCGGTAACGGGATGATTTGGTTTTATTACATTTTTACTTATCTTGTTTATGATTTTTTCTTTCTCTACTTCAACATTGACTGTTAAAACCTTTTCTTTTTCTCCACGATTTAGTGCAAGTACCCGGTAACCTAACATTTTATTCACCGGCATGGAAAAATCAAAATACATCTCAAAGGTAGTATGCTCTTCCATATCTTTTTTTACCTGACTTTTTACCATACCATATGCCAGCGTATACTCACGAATCATGGTTCTAAGCGTGGCATCATCTGCGATATTTTCTGCAATGATATCCATAGCTCCCTGAATGGCTTCTTCTATGGTAGCCGGAAGTAATTGTTCCTCTGTAGTTTTTTCTAAATTTCCTTCCGGAGCCAAAGTAAAGGCTTTCGCTTCTTCCTGAATGGATAGTTTTGTTTCCTGGCGCAAAATAATATTGGCTAATGGCTCTAAGCCCTTTTCCTTCGCTATGGTTGCTCTGGTTCTGCGTTTTGGCTTATATGGACGATAAATATCTTCCAGTTCCACCATGCTAAGTACTTCATCAATTTGTTTTTTTAGTTCCTCCGTTAATTTTCCTTGTTCTTCAATGGTATTTAAAACGGTAGTTTTCTTATCTTCCAGATTCCGAAGATAGGTTAATCTTTGCTCTAAAAGTCTTAGTACTTCATCATTTAAAGCACCTGTTTTTTCTTTTCGGTAACGGGCAATAAATGGAATGGTACAGCCCTCGTCAATCAATTCAATGGTTGCTTTTGCCTGTTCTTTTTTTATTTTTAACTCATCTGCAATGATTTGTTCAATGTTCATAATTTGATACCAGACCCCAAATAAAACGGTTTCCCTTTTATTCGGAGTGCAAACACAAAAAAACATAGGTGTGTCTGCTTTTCCTTTCTTCATTTCTTATAAAGTTTTATAATTCTATGGTAATTTTCTTATGATTGGATTTAAATTCTGTTAATTCCACACCTGCAAGTCCAAACATTTTCTTTGCAGCAATGTTTCCCTCTGTCTTGGCATATTTATCACATAAATACACTACTTCCTTAATACCGGACTGAATGATTGCTTTCGCACATTCATTGCATGGAAATAATGTGGTATATAAAACAGCATTTTTTAAGGTTCCTGCTCCATAATTTAAAATCGCATTTAATTCTGCATGACAGACAAATGCATATTTGGAATCCAGAAGATTTCCTTCTCGCTCCCATGGCATGAAATTATCATCACAGCCTCTTGGCATTCCGTTATATCCCACAGATAAAATTCTTTTATCTTCATTCACGATGCAAGCTCCTACCTGTGTCGAAGGATCTTTACTTCTTTGGGCAGATAGAATGGCAATTCCCATAAAATACTCATCCCAGGATAGATAATCTGTTCGTTTCATTTAAATCTTCACCTCTTATACTAACTGTTCTAAAGGGCATTTCAAGTAACTTTATCTGACTTTTTTTAAGTTACATTTGTTAGGAAAATTATAGTATGTTCCTAACTTTTCGTCAAGTTTATTCATAGATTATTTCCACAAGGGTAAGCCCTTTTGCCGGTGCCTTGGGGCCTGCTTTTCCCCGGTCTTTTGCTTCTAGTATTTCCAGTACATATTCCGGTGGATAAAAATTCATGCCGACTTTCAGTAAGGTTCCTACTATAATTCTTACCATATTGTATAAAAAGCCATTCCCTTCGATTTCCACGGATATCATATCACCTGTTTTACTGATATCGATGCGGTATATGGTTCGAACAGTGGATTCCACCTGGGTTTTAGGGGTGCAAAAACTTTTAAAATCGTGTTCTCCTACCAGGTACTTTGCTGCCTTTTTCATTTTCTCTATATCAATGTCGTAATATACAAAATGAGAATAAAGCCGTAATAATGGATTTTCGAACTTTCGGTTAAAAATGTCATAGCGATATATTTTTCTTGTATCACAATATCTTGGGTGAAAATCTGGTTCTACCGTTTTAGAATCTACAATTTTAATATCCTGAGGTAATCTTTGGTTCAGTGCGTAAGAAAACTTTTCGCCTGGAATTCTGCTTTCTGTATCAAAAACTGCCACATTTCCCAAAGCATGTACACCGGAATCAGTTCTGCTGGCGCCAATGACTACAATATCTTCTCCGGTTAAATCAGATATGGCTTTATTTAAAACCTCTTCGATTGCTAATGCATTTTTTTGTATCTGCCATCCGGCATAATTAGTTCCATCATAGGCAACTGTTAATTTTATACGCTGCATTGTTCTTTCAACCTTTCTATTCGTTGTTTATATTGATTTCATCATCAAAATCGCTGCTACATAAATGATTATGAATATAAATACCATCACATCTTTTTTTCGGAATTTTAATGGATATAATTTGGTTCGTTCTACACCAACAGCATAACATCTGGCTTCCATAGCCTCTGCCAGTTCCCTGGAACGGCGTATGGTAGAGAGAAACAGCGGAACAAATACCGCATAAACCTGTTTTACTTTTTTAGAAAGCTTCTTTGTCTGAAAATCAACTCCCCGTGCCATCTGTGCTTTTGTAATAACATCCATTTCTTCAACCAATGTAGGAATAAATCTTAAAGCAATGGACATCATCAATGCCATTTCATGCACAGGAACTTTTATTTTCTTTAAGGGTTTTAAGATACTTTCCAAACCATCCATGAGCCTGGTAGGTGTGGTGGTGTTGGTTAATAAAGCAGCACAAAGCATAAGAAGAACAAAACGTATGGTAACATAAAGGGTTAATACAATTCCTTCTTTCGTAATTTTTAGCCCTAAAATAGAAACCAGTACCTGTTCGCCTTCGTGAAATAAATTCAATATGCCGGTAAAAATCATAATCGGCACTACTGGTTTTAATCCGCGTAATTGATAATTTATGGGGATGTTTGATATAAAAAGAAGCGGAATCAAAACCAACACTGCCAGAAGATACACTCTGATATCCTGCCAGCAGAATAAAGTCATCATATACAAAAGTGCAGCGATTAGTTTCGTTCTGGGATCTAATTCATGCAACACTGAATCTACCGGATAATATTGCCCTAATGTAATATCTTTTATCATTAAAGTTCATCCTTCCATTTTTGTAAATCGTTCATAGATACAATTCCTTTCGGCAGCTTCATGCCATATTCCTGTAATCTATGATTTAGTTCTACACAAAAAGTTGATTTTAACCCGCATTCCTTCACGAAATCTATGTTACCAAAAAAGGATTTAGTATCTCCAAAATACATCAGTTCCCCTTGTTTCATGACAATTACCTTGTCCGCGAAATTTGCAATGTCATCCATATTATGAGAACTTATGATAATTGTCTTTTTCCACTTTTTATGAATCATATCCAGTTTTTCAAATAATTGTTTCTTCGCTGCAGCATCCAATCCTGCCGTTGGTTCATCCAGCAAAAGTATCTCAGGCTTCATTGCCAGAATCGAAGCGATGGCTACCGACCTTTTTTGTCCACCGGATAAATGCAAGGGAGAAATATCATATAAATCAGAGGGTAAACCCATAATTTCAATGGCATCATAAGCACGTTTTTGTGCTTCAATTTTAGAAATTCCGAGATTTTTAGGTCCAAATGCTACTTCATCGTAGACTGTATCCATGAAAAATTGTTTCTCTGGATATTGAAAGGTAAGTCCTATGTTACATCTTAATTCCTTGATAGGATAATTCTTTGCAGAAATATCTTCACCATTATAATAAATAGTTCCTTCCTGGGTTTTCAGTAATCCATTCATAAGTTGAAACAATGTAGATTTTCCAGAACCACTCTGCCCAATCAGTGCTATTTTTTCGCCAGGAAGGATGGACAGACTTATGTTTTTTACTGCCTTTTTTTCAAAACCGGTGCCTGGCTGGTAGGAAAATGAAACTTTATCAAAGTATAATCCTTTGGATGGATCTGTTACTTTGCTTTCGTTTTTGCTGTCCTTTAACTTTTCTTTGCCTTCTAAAGCGTTTAACTGGCTCAAAATCGGATTTTTATTTTTTTCCCGAATAAAATATTGTATCAAATCATTTTCATCAAGATTTGGGGCTTTTATTTGAAACATCTTCGCAAATCGTACAGCATAAGGCAGTGCTAACCCCATTTCCTCCATAAGTTCCGACTTTGAAAGAATCATATTAGGAGTTCCGGATAACACAATTTTTCCTTCCTTCATGACATGTATTTTATCCGCTCTCATTGCTTCTTCTATGTTATGTGTAATTAATATTATAGTTATATTTTTCTTTTGATTCAGGTAGGAAATCGCTTCCATTACCTCCTGCCTTCCATTTGGGTCAAGCATGGCTGTAGGTTCGTCCAAAACAATACACTTTGTATTCATGGCAAGCACACCTGCCAAAGCTACTCTTTGTTTTTGACCACCTGATAATCGGTTAGGAGCAGTTTGTGCATATTCGCTAAGCTGCATATTGAAAAGAGCTTTATCTACCTTTTCTCTTATTTTTTTTGATTCTACTGCCAAATTCTCAAGACCGAAGGCAACATCTTCTTCCACTGTTACTCCCACGATCTGATTGTCCGGGTTTTGAAATACCATGCTCACTTCTTTTCGGATGGCTAAAATCTTGTTCTGATCTTTGGTATCTTTCCCGTTAATAAGAACGCTTCCTTGTGTTGGCTGCAACAAGGCATTCAGATGCCTTGCAAGAGTGGATTTTCCAGAACCATTTTTTCCAAGAATGGCGATAAATTCTCCTTCTTCTATGTCAATGTCTACCTCATTTAAGGCAGTGGTAATCTTTTCTATTTCTTCGTTTTCATTTCGTTCTATATAATCAAATGTTAATTTTTTGGTTTTTGCAAATAACATATATGTTTCCTTTTCACAATAAAGAAATAAACCGAGCCTAAGCCCGGTTTATCATCTATAAATATCTTATACTAATTCTAAGATAACTTCCATAGCAGCATCACCCTTACGTTGACCAATCTTGATGATTCTTGTGTAACCACCATTACGTCCAGCGTACTTTTCTGCTAATTCGTTGAATAACTTTTCAGTTAAATCTACTTTCTTAGTGTTTGCTTTCTTCTTAGCTGCTTCAGCAGGTACTTCAGTTACAGGATATAATACCTTTAACATCTGACGTCTTGCATGTAGACGAGAAGGCTTATCCTTCTTTACAGTCTTATTTACAGTTTCGTATACTGTAACTTTCTTTCCATCTACAGTTTCTTTTACTCTCTTACCGTCAACTTTTTTAGCAACCTTAGCTTCTACAGTTACTTCTTCAAAATTATCTTTTTCTTTTACAGCTAATGCAATCAGACCTTCAGCAACTTTACGGATTTCTTTTGCCTTTGCTTCAGTAGTTCTGATTTGACCTTTATAAATTAATTGAGTTACTTGATTACGAATTAATGCTTTTCTTTGACTAGCTGTTCTTCCTAATTTTCTATACATTGCCATAATTGGGCTCCTCCTAAATTTAAGTCACATATCATGTGCTTCTTCACTATGCTTACTATTATTGGGCTTTAGTGGTAATTAAGAACAATTCTTATTCGTCTCCGTTACTTAAGGATAGTCCAAGTTCTTTTAACTTAGCAAGTACTTCTTCTAAAGACTTACGTCCTAAATTACGTACCTTCATCATATCTTCCGGAGTCTTGTTTGTTAATTCTGCAACAGTGTTGATACCTGCTCTCTTTAAGCAGTTATATGAACGCACTGATAATTCTAACTCATCAATGCTTAAATCCATCACTTTTGTCGCCTGATTATCTTCTTTTTCAATCATTACTTCTGCATGTATTGCATTTTCAGACAAGTCAATAAACAAGCTTAAATGCTCACTTAATACCTTAGCAGCTAAACTAACTGCTTCATCTGGTGCTAAAGTACCATTTGTATATACATCTAAAGTCAACTTATCATAGTCAGTAATCTGTCCTACACGAGTGTTTTGTACAGTAAGATTTACACGTTCTACCGGAGTATAAATGGAATCTACTGCAATTACATCGATAGGCATATCTTCGGACTTATTCTTATCAGCACTTACATAACCTCTGCCTTGAGTAATGGTTAATTCCATCTCTAATTTAGAGTCAGCACCGCCACTTAAAGTTGCGATTACCTGGTCTGGATTGATTACTTCGATATCACTGTCAAAATTAATGTCTTTTGCAGTTACAACACCTTCACCAGCAAAATCAATGTATGCATGTTTTACTTCATTGAAAGTTCCATTGTTCTTTAATGCTAAAGACTTAATATTCATGATGATTTCAGTAACATCTTCCTTTACGCCCGGAATAGAACTGAATTCATGTAAAACACCTTTAATCTTTACAGAGCTTACAGCAACTCCAGGCAGAGAAGAAAGCATAATTCTTCTCAATGAGTTACCTAGAGTGGTACCGTATCCTCTTTCTAAAGGTTCTACAACAAAACGTCCGTATTTATTATCCTCTGAAATTTCTTCAATTTCAATATTTGGTTTTTCAAATTCAAACACGATAGACCCTCCTTTATGGGTTAGTTTATGAGGGTTGTTATAAAACACTCAGACTATTATTTAGAATATAATTCGACGATTAATGTTTCATTTACAGGTACATCGATTTGTTCTCTTGTAGGAACTTCCTTTACTGTACCAGATAAAGCTTCTTGATTAGACTCTAACCAAGCTGGAACTAATCTTCCGCCAGTTACTTCAAGAATGTCTTTATATCTTTGAGAAGATTTGCTCTTTTCTCTGATTTCGATTACATCACCAGCACTTACTTTGTAAGAAGGAATGTTTACGCACTTTCCGTTTACTAATACATGCTTATGATCAACGATTTGTCTAGCTTCTTTTCTAGTTCTTGCAAATCCCATACGATAAACAACGTTATCTAATCTTAATTCTAATAAAATCATTAAGTTAGGACCAGTAAGTCCTCTCATTTTAGAAGCCTTTGCGAAGTAGTTTCTAAAAGGCTTTTCTAATACACCGTAAATAAATTTAGCCTTTTGCTTTTCACGAAGCTGAAGACCATATTCACTTACTTTTTTATTTGCTCTTGCCAAAGTTCTCTTTGACTTTTTATCAACTCCTAAATGGATTGGGTCAAGATTTAATGAACGACATCTTTTTAGGACTGGAGTTCTATCTACTGCCATTTATCCGTACCTCCTATTAAACTCTTCTTCTTTTTGGTGGACGACATCCATTATGTGGAACTGGAGTTACGTCCCTGATACTAGTTACTTCAAGACCGCATGCCTGAAGAGCTCTAATAGCTGCTTCTCTACCTGAACCTGGTCCTTTTACCATAACGTCTACTGTCTTTAATCCATGAACTAAAGCTGCCTTAGTAGCAGTTTCAGCTGCCATCTGAGCTGCGTATGGAGTAGACTTTCTAGATCCTCTGAATCCTAATCCACCTGCACTTGCCCAAGATAATGCATTACCTTCAGCATCTGTTAATGTAACGATTGTATTATTAAAAGAAGATTGGATATGAGCTTGTCCACGCTCAACGTTCTTCTTAACACGCTTTTTTGTCACTTTTTTAGTAACTTTCTTTGCTGCCATGAACCTAAACCTCCTTATAGGTTAACTTTATCTATCATTATTTCTTCTTGTTAGCTACTGTTCTCTTAGGACCCTTACGAGTTCTAGCATTTGTCTTAGTCTTTTGTCCACGAACTGGAAGACCTTTTCTATGACGGATTCCTCTATAGCATCCAATTTCCTGTAAACGTTTGATGTTAAGAGCGATTTCTCTTCTTAAATCACCTTCTACAGTATAGTTTTCATTAATAACTTCGCTTAATTTCTTAACTTCATCATCAGTTAAATCGCGAACTCTTGTATCAGGATTTACGTTTGCTTTTTCTAAAATACGTGCTGCACTGACTCTACCGATACCATAAATGTAAGTAAGACCAATTTCAACGCGTTTTTCTCTTGGTAAATCTACACCAGAAATACGTGCCATTATACGCACACCTCCACTTGTTCATTCTAAAGGAACCATCCATCGTAACCGCAGTACGGTGAAATGACTTACGTGTCTCGTTCCTTCTTTCCATATAGTTACAATAATTTTAATTTGGTATGTTAAAATAGTGTTACACCGAACCTGGTGTTTCACTACAGCCGCTTCGTTTTCATCATATCTTTCACAGATATTTTTGCACAACAAATATAAGGTTACTTGTCTTTAAGATGGGCTATCATCTTATCAGGCAACAATTAACCTTGTCTTTGTTTATGCTTAGGATTTTCACAGATTACTCTAATGCTTCCTTTTCTTTTAATAACTTTGCATTTTTCGCAAATAGGTTTCACTGATGCTCTAACCTTCACAGCAATCTCTCCTTTCAAAAACGTTCGTATTGCATTATAGCATTATTTTCCACACAATGCAAGCGAAAGTTTTAAGATTTTATGGTTTCTTCTTATTTATCTCTCCAAACGATTCTTCCTTTGGTTAAATCGTATGGTGATAATTCGATGGTTACTGTATCTCCAGGTAAAATCTTAATAAAGTTCATTCTTAATTTACCACTAATGTGTGCTAATACTTTATGACCATTTTCTAATTCTACCTGAAACATAGCGTTTGGTAATTTTTCTACTACTGTTCCTTCTACTTCAATAACATCTGATTTTGACATGTTAAAACCTCCTATTGGTAATCTTATATTTACTACCTTATTATTTGATACGTCAATCTATTCCTCTAAGGTTAAAATCTCACAGCCATCTTTGGTAATTATCACTGTGTTTTCATAATGAGCAGACAGTGAACCATCTGCTGTAACTACGGTCCAATCATCATCTAACCATGCAACATGGTAGTCCCCTTCATTAATCATGGGTTCGATTGCCAGTGCCATTCCTTCTTTCAGCTTGGTCCCTTTTCTGAAAGTAACATAATTTAATATTTGTGGGTCTTCATGAAGATTTCTTCCAATTCCGTGTCCACACAGGTCCCGGACCACACTAAATCCATTACTTTCCGCATGCTTTTGAATTCCTCTTGCAATATCTACAAGATATTTTCCCGGCATTGCATTCTTAATTCCTTCAAAAAAACTTTCTTCCGTTACTCGGATTAATTTTTTCGCTTCCTCACTGATTTCACCCACCCCATGAGTTCGGGCAGCATCGGAATGGTATCCTTTGTATATCAAACCTGCATCCAGACTTACAATATCCCCATCCTCCAGATATCTCTCCTTGGAAGGAATGCCATGTACTACTTCGTCATTCACGGATACGCAAATCGATGCAGGATAACCATTGTAATTCAAAAAGGAAGGAATACATCCAAAACTTCGGATAATTTCTTCTCCTTTTTTATCAATATCCATGGTAGTGATTCCCGGTTTTATGATTTTCTTTAATTCTTTGTGAGTCATTGCAAGCAGCCTGCCTGCTTCACGCATCAATTCAATTTCCTCTTGAGATTTTATTATCACTGCCATATATTATTCACCTAATATATCCACAATGGCATCAAATACCACGTTCATATCAACAGTTCCATCTACTTCTTTTAATATACCCTGTTCTGTATAATATGCAATCAAAGGCTGAGTTTGTTCATGATAAACATTCAATCTTTTTTCTACTGTTTCCGGCTTATCATCATCTCTTAGGATTAATTCTTTGCCACAGGCATCACAGATATTTTCCACTTTGGTAGGATTATATTTAATGTGGTATGTTGCACCACAGCCAACACAGGCTCTTCTTCCTGACATTCTTCGGATAATATTTTCATCCGGAACTTCTACATTAATGGCAAAATCCACTTTTTCTCCAATTTTCTCTAATGCTTCTGTCAATGCCTTTGCTTGTGGAATGGTTCTAGGGAATCCGTCAAGAATATATCCTTTTTCGCAATCCGGGTTCTTGAAACGGTCAATTACCAGGTCAACTACTAATTCATCCGGAACCAATAATCCTTTATCCATATATTCTTTTGCTTTTTCCCCTAAAGGAGTTCCATTTTTAATGTTTGCACGGAAAATATCTCCTGTTGAGATATGTGGAATGTCATATTTTGCAGCAAGCATTTTTGCCTGAGTACCTTTTCCTGCCCCTGGGGCTCCTAACATAATAATCTTCATATGAATACCTCCCTGTTTTACTTTGCTTTAAACAATCAGAAGTAACGGTGTACTTATGCACACTCTCCTATAGTTAATAAGCTGTAGTAAGATATACTACAGCTTAAAATTTTATTCACTTAAAAATCCATTATAATTACGAACTAACATCTTGGATTCTACATTCTTAATCGTTTCAAGTACAACACCTACAACGATGATTAAAGAAGTTCCTCCAAAGGTTACATTTGCTTTAAACATTCCTGCAAAAAATACCGGAACTAAAGCAACAATGGTTAATCCAACCGCACCAATAATAATAATGTAATTTAATATCTTGTTTAAGTATTCTGTGGTTGGCTTTCCTGGACGAATACCTGGAATGAAACCACCTTGTTTTTTCAGATTATTTGAAATTTCCAACGGATTAAACGTAATGGAAGTATAGAAATAAGCGAAAAATACAATTAATAATACATAAATCAATACACCCCATGTATACACAGGATATGACTTATTAAACCAGTAGTTTGAATTAATTAACATTAAAATCTTTTGTACAGTAGGATTGGTTGTCTGTATTCCAAACAGATTAATGATTACAGATGGGAACTGTAAGATGGAAGATGCAAAGATTACTGGTAACACACCTGCAGTATTTACCTTAATCGGAATACCACTGGATTGTCCTCCCACTAAACGTCTTCCCTGCATTTTCTTAGCATACTGTACCGGTACTTTTCTCTCACCATCTTGTAATAGAATAACTAATACGATAGTAAGCAATACAACACCAACAATAATCACAGCCGCTTCAATCGCCTGCACCCAGGTTTTCCCTTTCATAAACATTAAATATAAGTTATAAAAATCACCTGGCATACTGGATACAATATTTACTAATAATATGATAGAGATACCATTTCCAATTCCTTTTTCTGTGATTCTTTCACCCATCCACATTACCAATGAGCTACCTGCTGTTAAACAGATTACCATAGTTACAATTGTCATTGCGTTATAATTGTTTGGTCCCAAAGCTCCGGCTCTTCCGAATCCAATGGAAATGCTTAAAGCTTGTACAACCGCCAAGAATATCGTAATAATTCTTGTAATCTGATTCATTTTCTTTCTTCCTTCAGCACCATCCTGTTGCATTTCCTCTAGGGCAGGAATTACAATAGTAAGTAACTGAACCATAATGGAAGATGTAATATATGGACTAACATTTAAAGCAAATATTGACATTTGTTCAAACGAACCACCAGTAAAGGAGTTCAACAAACTAAAGGAATCTCCCAAAGATTCTTGTAAAAATGCTTTGACTTGGGCACTGTCAATACCAGGGATTGGTAATTGACAGCCAAATCTAACAATAATAAGCATGATGAATGTATAAAACAATCTACTTCTAATGTCTTTTATCTTAAATGCATTTCGAAGTGTTTTGAACATACTAAATCACCTCTGCATTTCCACCAAGAGCTTCAATCTTTTCCTTTGCAGATGCACTGAATGCATTTACTTTCACTGTAAGCTTCTTAGTTAATTCTCCGTTTCCAAGAATTTTAACTCCATCTCTAGGATTCTTAATGATACCTTGTTGTAATAAAGTTTCAACAGTAACTTCTGTTCCGTTATCGAAAACTTCTAATGCAGAAACATTAATAGCAACGATATCCTTGGTATTTCTATTTGTAAATCCACGCTTAGGAATTCTTCTGTATAAAGGCATCTGACCACCTTCGAAACCTGGTCTTGGAGCACCTGAACGTGCCTTTTGACCTTTGTGACCCTTACCAGCAGTCTTTCCGTTTCCTGAACCGTGTCCACGTCCTCTTCTAAAGTTATCACTGTGCTTTGAACCTTCAGCAGGTTGTAATGCACTTAAGTTTAACTCTTTACTCATTCCCTTGCA
Source organism: Lachnospiraceae bacterium (assembly GCA_017399685.1). Taxonomy (GTDB): domain Bacteria; phylum Bacillota; class Clostridia; order Lachnospirales; family Lachnospiraceae; genus RGIG1668. The sequence continues at coordinate 20,459 of JAFQBM010000051.1, read as the reverse complement.
CCTCCTTATCTATAAATTAGATTTCTTCTACTTTAACTAAATGTTTGATTTGATGAATCATACCTCTAACTGCATTGTTATCTGGCATTTCTACAGTCTTGTTTAATTTAGTAAGACCTAATGCTTCTGCAGTCTTTTTATTCTTAGGTACAGCACCGATTGTTGACTTAACTAAAGTAATTTTTAATTTATTTGCCATTTTTCTTATCCTCCTAGCCTAAAATCTCTTCAACAGATTTTCCGCGAAGCTTAGCTACTTCTTCAGGAGTCTTTAAGTTTGCAAGTCCCTCGATGGTTGCTAATACAACGTTTTGTTTGTTGTTAGAACCTAAGGATTTTGAACGAATGTTCTTATATCCTGCAAGTTCAAGAACAGAACGAGATGGACCACCAGCGATAACTCCTGTACCTTCTGGAGATGTCTTTAATAGTACGGATGCACTACCGAACTTACCAATGAAATCGTGTGGTACACTACCATCTTCATTAATAGGTACTTCAACTAACTTCTTAATCGCATCTTCTTTTCCCTTGCGGATTGCTTCTGGAATTTCAGTTGCTTTTCCAAGTCCAGCACCAACGTGACCATTTTTGTCACCTACAACTACAAGAGCTGCAAATCTAAAGTTACGACCACCTTTAACAACTTTTGTTACACGTTTGATGGCTACTACTTTTTCTTCTAATTCTAATTGACTAGCATCAATAATAGTATGCTTCATTTGTTGTTTTCCTCCTTATTAGAATTCTAGACCAGCTTCTCTTGCCGCATCTGCTAAAGCTTTGATCTTTCCTTGATATATAAATCCGCCTCTATCGAATACAACTGTTGTAATACCTTTTTCTAATGCTTTCTTAGCGATAACAGTTCCTAATTTAGCAGCTGCATCTACATTATTAGTCTTTTCTAATTCAGCCTTAACATCTTTTTGAAGAGTAGAAGCTGAAACCAAAGTATTACCAACTGTATCATCAATAATTTGAGCGTACATATGATTGTTACTTCTGAATACAGCCAAACGTGGTTTCTGAGCAGTTCCACTTAAGCGGCTACGAAGTCTCATGTGCTTTTTAGCACGAACTTTGCTTCTAGATTCTTTACTAACCATTCTATTTTACCTCCAATTATTTCTTACCAGTCTTACCAACCTTGCGTCTAATAACTTCATCAGCATACTTGATACCCTTACCTTTGTATGGTTCAGGTCTTCTCTTATCTCTGATTTCAGCAGCATATTGGCCAACTTTTTCTTTATCTATTCCCTTAATGGTAATCTTGTTATCGGCAACTACAGATTCAAGACCTTCTGGATCTTCCATTTCAACAGGATGAGAATATCCTAATGAAAGAACTAACTTCTTTCCTTGTTTCTGTGCCTTATAACCAACACCATTTACTTCTAATATCTTTTCGTAACCTTCAGTAACACCAGTTACCATGTTAGCGATTAATGTTCTTGTTAAGCCGTGTAAAGACTTCATCTTCTTTAAGTCGTTTGGTCTTGTTACAACAACTTCTGAACCTTCTAATTTAATGTCCATTTCTGCAGGTAATACTCTTTCAAGTGTTCCCTTTGGACCTTTTACAGTCACTTTATTATTTTCTGCAATATCAACAGTTACTCCTGCTGGTACAGCGATAGGCATTCTTCCAATACGTGACATGCCGGCACCTCCTATATGATATGGAATAGGCAGACAGGGAAAATCCCTTCCTGTCTATCCTGGTTATTAGTTTTTTTATTCTTACCAGATATAAGCTAAAACTTCTCCACCAACATTAGCTTTTCTAGCTTCTTTGTCAGTTAAAACACCTTTGTTTGTGGAAATGATAGCAATACCTAAACCACCAAGTACTTTTGGTAAATTTTCAGTATCTGCATATACTCTAAGACCTGGCTTAGAGATTCTCTTAAGACCAGTAATAATCTTTTCGTTTTTATCTTTACCATATTTTAATGTAACATGGATTGTTTTAAAATTTCCGTCTTCAACGATATCGAATGCTTTAATATAACCTTCTTTTAAAAGAATTTCAGCAATAGAGATCTTCATTTTTGAAGCAGGGATATCTACAGTATCATGTTTTGCAGTGTTTGCATTTCTAATTCTTGTAAGCATATCTGCAATTGGATCGCTCATTGTCATTTTTAAAATTCCTCCTTCCTAACTATACGCCTTACCAGCTTGCCTTCTTAACTCCTGGAATCTGACCCTTATACGCTAATTCACGGAAACAAATTCTACAGATTCCGTATTTTCTGATATAAGCATGTGGACGTCCACAGATTTTACAACGGCTATATTCTCTAGTTGAAAACTTTTGTTTACGTTGTTGTTTAACTACCATTGCTTTCTTAGCCATGGGAACCCTCCTAACTATTTCTTAAATGGCATACCGAACAAAGTTAATAATTCACGTGCTTCTTCATCTGATTGAGCAGTAGTTACGAAAATAATATCCATACCTCTTACTTTATCAACTTTATCGTATTCGATTTCTGGGAAAATTAGTTGCTCTTTAATACCTAATGCATAATTTCCTCTACCGTCAAAAGCATTTGCATTTACACCTCTAAAGTCACGTACACGAGGTAATGCTAAGTTAATAAGACGATCTGCGAATTCATACATTTTTTCGCCTCTTAATGTAACCTTACATCCGATTGGCATACCTTCACGAAGTTTGAAGTTAGCAACTGATTTCTTTGCACGAGTTACAACTACTTTTTGACCTGCAATAATTTCAAGATCCTTAACAGCGGAATCTAAAATCTTTGCATTGTCCTTTGCTTCACCAACGCCCATGTTGATAACAATCTTATCAAGCTTTGGTACTTGCATAACATTCTTATATGCGAACTTAGTCTGCATAGCAGGAACGATTTCTTTTAAATATTGTTCTTTTAGTCTACTCAACTGAATGGCCTCCTCTCTTCAAATTAATCTATTTCTTTACCAGTAGTCTTAGCGAAACGAACTTTTACTTCCTTATCGCCTTTTTTCACTGTCTTAAATCCAACTCTGGTAACTTTTCCATCATGAACGTACATAACATTTGAAATATCAATAGGAGCTTCTTTATCGATAATTCCACCTTGTTGATTTTGTGCGCTTGGTTTTGCATGCTTATGAATAATATTTACGCCTTCTACTAAAACGGTATTACTTTTTGCATTAACTGCTAAAACCTTGCCTTGCTTACCTTTATTGTGACCTGCGATTACCTGAACCAAGTCACCTTTTTTAATCTTCATAGTCGACACAGTGTGCACCCCCTTATAATACTTCTGGTGCTAAAGAAACGATCTTCATGAATTGTTTTTCTCTCAATTCTCTAGCAACTGGTCCGAAAATACGAGTTCCCTTTGGATTCTTGTCATCCTTGATGATAACTGCAGCATTTTCGTCAAACTTGATATATGAACCGTCTTTACGACGAGCGCCTTTTTTAGAACGTACTACAACAGCTTTTACAACGTCACCTTTTTTTACAACTCCACCTGGTGTTGCATCTTTAACGGAAGCAACGATGATATCACCGATGTTAGCATATCTTCTAGTTGAACCACCTAATACTCTGATGCAAAGTAATTCCTTTGCTCCGGTATTATCCGCAACCTTAAGTCTTGTTTCTTGTTGAACCATGACTGATATCTCCTTTCGTCTGTGATTATTGAGCCTTTTCTACGATTTCAACAAGTCTCCATCTCTTATCTTTAGATAAAGGTCTTGTTTCCATAACTCTTACTCTATCACCAATCTTGCATTCATTATTTTCATCATGAGCCTTTAATTTGTAAGTTCTCTTAACGATTTTACCGTATAAAGGATGCTTTACGTTGTCTACAATTGATACAACAATTGTCTTATCCATCTTATCACTTGTAACGATTCCTACACGTGTTTTTCTTAAATTTCTTTCCACAACTAATTCCTCCTTTTCCGATTATTGAGCAGCTTTAGCTAATTCAGAGATTCTTCCCTGAATTCTTGCGATATTCTTTCTAACTTCTTTGATTCTGCTTGTATTCTCTAACTGATTTGTTGCGTTTTGGAATCTAAGGTTGAAAAGTTCTCTCTTAGCAGCTACTAGCTCTGTATTTAATTCATCCATTGACTTAGTTTTTAAATCTTTATTGTATTCTTTAGTTTTCACTGTTTTCACCGCCTTCTAAATCTGCACGAGATACGATCTTACATTTTACTGGTAATTTATGCATAGCAAGACGTAACGCTTCTCTAGCTGTATCTTCTGGTACGCCTGCAATTTCAAACATAACACGGCCTGGCTTAACAACTGCTACCCAGTATTCTAATGTTCCCTTACCGGAACCCATACGAGTTTCAGCTGGCTTTGCAGTTACAGGCTTGTCTGGGAAAATCTTAATCCAAACTTTACCATTACGCTTGATATAACGAGTCATTGCAATACGGGCTGCTTCGATTTGATTTGACTTAATCCAAGCTGGCTCTAATGCTACTAAACCATATTCACCATTGCTGATTTTATTACCTCTTGAAGCTTTACCTGCCATAGAACCTCTAAACTGTTTACGGCGCTTCACTCTCTTTGGCATTAACATTATTTATCGCTCCCTTCCTTATTTCCTTTCGTTGGAAGTACTTCACCATGGTATACCCAAGTCTTTACACCAACTTTTCCGTAAGTGGTATCGGCTTCTGCGAAACCATAATCAATGTCTGCACGAAGTGTTTGTAGTGGAATTGTTCCTTCGCTATAGAATTCTGTACGAGCCATATCTGCTCCGCCTAAACGTCCAGATACTGCAGTCTTAATTCCAAGAGCGCCACCTTTCATTGTTCTGCTCATGCAAGATTTCATTGCACGTCTGAAAGAAATACGGTTTTCAAGTTGAGCAGCAATGTTTTCAGCAACTAATTGTGCATCGTTGTCTGGTTTCTTGATTTCTCTGATATCAACCATTAACTTGCTCTTAGTTAATTTTTGAAGTTCAGCTTTCACCTTTTCAATTTCAGCTCCGCCTTTACCGATTACGATACCTGGTTTAGCAGTGTAAACGATAACTTTTACTCTATCTGATGCTCTTTCAATTTCAATCTTAGAAACTGATGCGCTATATAACTTCTTCTTAAGGAACTTTCTAATGTTATAATCTTCTACTAAGTTGTTCGCAAATTCTTCATTCTTAGTATCAGCATACCATTTGGAATCCCAATCTTTGATCACACCGACTCTTAAGCCATGAGGATTAACTTTTTGTCCCATGATTGCCCTCCTTATCTTTCATCAAGCACGATTGTAATGTGGCTCATTCTCTTTTCGATTCTATAAGCTCTACCTTGTGCTCTTGGTCTAATTCTTTTCATTGTAGGTCCTTTGTTTGCATAACAAGCTGCAACATAAAGGTTATCTCTGTTCATTCCGTTGTTGTTTTCAGCATTTGCAATAGCTGAATCTAATAATTTTTCAATTAAACTAGATGCATATCTTGGATTGTATGCTAAGATTGCCTTTGCAGTTTCAACATCTTTTCCTCTAATGGCATCTAATACGAAACAAGCCTTTTGTACAGAAACTCTAGCATAAGATAACTTTGCTGATGGTCTGGTTTCTTTATTATTCGCATTTCTTGCTCTCTTCACTTGTGATCTGTGTTGAATCTTCTTTTCCATGGATGAACCTCCTTTCAATCCTTATTAACGTACTTTTGATTTCTTTTCGTCTTTTCCATGTCCTCTATAAGTTCTAGTTGCAACAAATTCACCTAATTTGTGTCCAACCATATCTTCTGTCACATATACAGGTACGTGCTTTCTTCCATCATATACTGCAATAGTATGTCCTACGAAAGATGGGAAAATAGTAGAACGACGTGACCAAGTCTTAATTACTGTCTTGTCACCCTTTGCATTTAAAGCATCTACTTTTTTAAGTAAGCTTGCATCTGCGAATGGTCCCTTTTTTAATGAACGAGCCATAGGTTCTTACCTCCTTATATTACTTTAAGTTCTTTCCGTCTCTTGTTCTTACGATTAACTTGTTAGACTTCTTATTCTTCTTTCTAGTCTTTAAGCCAAGCGCTGGTTTACCCCAAGGTGTAACAGGGCCCGGACGACCGATACTTGTTCTACCTTCACCACCACCGTGTGGATGGTCATTAGGGTTCATAACAGAACCACGAACGGTAGGTCTGATACCCATGTGACGCTTACGTCCTGCCTTACCTACATTAACAAGGGCATGTTCGATGTTTCCTACTTGTCCGATTGTTGCTCTACAAACGATTGGTACCATTCTCATTTCACCGGATGGTAATCTAAGAGTTGCGTACTTACCTTCTTTTGCCATTAACTGAGCTGAGTTACCAGCGGAACGAACTAACTGTGCACCCTTACCTGGATATAATTCAATGTTATGAACTTCAGTACCAACCGGGATGTTTTCTAATGGTAAGCAGTTACCTACTGCTACTTCTGCGTTAGGTCCATTCATAATCTTTGTTCCAACAGTTAAACCAACTGGAGCAATGATGTATGCTTTTTGTCCATCTGCATAGCAGATTAAAGCGATATTTGCAGTTCTGTTTGGATCGTATTCGATTGCTGTTACAGTTGCTGGAATATCATCTTTTCTTCTCTTAAAGTCAATAATTCTATATTTTCTTCTAGATCCACCACCGTGGTGTCTTACTGTAATCTTTCCTTGATTGTTACGACCAGCTGTCTTCTTTAAAGAAACTACTAAAGATTTTTCTGGAGTATCTTTTGTGATTTCAGAGAAATCTAAACCAGTCATATGTCTTCTAGAAGGTGTATATGGGTTATAAGTTTTAATTCCCATTTTTTCTACTCCTTTCAATTCGCCAATTTATTCTCACGCTTGCTTTGCGTATATTTTAGTTACTTCTTACAGACCTTCAAAAATTTCGATATCTTTGCTGTCTGCTGTTAAGAAAACGATTGCTTTCTTTGTCTTTGCAGTCTTACCAAAAGTCATACCACGTCTCTTAGTCTTTCCATCGTAGTTCATAGTATTTACTCTTGCTACCTTAGTTCCTTCGAACATTTTTTCTACTGCATCTTTAATCTGAGTCTTAGTAGCCTTTGGAGCAACTAAGAAAGTGTATTTCTTTTCACTCATAGCATTCATACTTTTTTCTGTTACTACAGGTTTTAGTATAATGTCATAATATTTTAAATCTGCCATTATGCGTACACCTCCTCAATTGTTGCCACTGCATCTTTTGTTACAACCATAGTGTCGTACTTTAAGATGTCATATACGTTAATTGTATTCACGAATGCAGTCTTTACAGTTGGAATATTATTCGCTGCAATAACTACCTTGTCATTTTCTTCGTTCTTTGCACTTAATACTACTAAAGCTTTGTTTACCTTTAAGTTGTTCAATGCAGTTTGAACTTTCTTAGTCTTTGCTTCATCTAACTTAAATTCGTCTAAAACGATGAACTTGTTAGCTAATACTCTTGAAGTAAGTGCAGACTTTAATGCTGCTCTCTTTTCTTTCTTGTTTAACTTAATAGAATAATCTCTTGGCTTTGGAGCAAATACAACTCCACCACCTGTCCATTGTGGAGATCTGTTAGAACCTTGTCTTGCATGACCTGTTCCCTTTTGTCTCCAAGGTTTTCTTCCGCCACCAGAAACTTCTGCACGAGTCTTTGCACTTTGAGTTCCCTGACGCTTATTAGCAAGTTGAGCAACAACTGCCATATGCACTAAATGTTCATTTATTTCAACACCGAAAATAGAATCGTTAAGGTTTAACTTATCTACTTCTTTACCTTCGATATTATAAACAGATACTGATGCCATCTGTCAATTCCTCCTTCCTTAAGCCTACGCTTTTACTGTATCTTTCAACATTACTAATGACTTCTTAGGACCTGGAACAGCACCCTTTACAAGAATAATGTTGTTTTCTACATCTATTTTAACAATCTCAAGGTTTTGAACTGTTACTCTAACTGCACCCATATGTCCTGGCATTTTCTTACCTTTGAATACTCTACCTGGTGTAGTTGCAGAACCGTTAGAACCTGCATGTCTGTGATACTTAGAACCATGAGCTGAAGGACCTGACTTTAATCCATGTCTCTTAATACCACCTGCATATCCTTTACCTTTTGATTTTGCAGTCGCATCTACTTTATCACCTTCTGCAAATATGTCAGCTGTGATTTCCTGAGCTAAACTATATCCAGAAACGTCTTCTAATCTAAATTCTCTAACGAATCTCTTAGTAGCAACACCTGCTTTTGCAAAGTGTCCTTTTTGTGGTTTGTTAACTAAGTTTTCTCTCTTGTCACCAAAACCAACCTGAATTGCATCGTAACCGTCTTTTTCTACAGTCTTAATCTGTGTTACTACACATGGTCCTGCCTGTAATACAGTTACTGGAGTTAATACTCCGTCTTCATTGAAGATTTGAGTCATTCCGACTTTTGTTGCTAAAATTGCTTTCTTCATTATAGATTTTCCTCCTATTTTAATCTACAGCGGATTACACATTTCGTGTAATCATCCTAGATGAACCAAACGTTGCAACTTCGTTCGATACCTTAGGATTTTTCTTACTTGTTTTTCATCTTAATGTCGATGTACACACCAGCTGACATTTCGATTTTTTGTAATGCATCAACAGTCTTTTGAGTAGGTTGAATGATATCAATCAATCTCTTATGAGTTCTTTGTTCAAACTGCTCTCTAGAATCCTTATACTTGTGAACTGCTCTAAGAATAGTGATTACTTCCTTCTTAGTAGGCATTGGAACTGGTCCACTTACCTTTGCTCCTGTTTTCTTCACAGTTTCAATGATGTTCTTTGCAGCCTGATCGATTAGATTGTGATCATACGCCTTTAAAGTGATTCTCATTACTTGACTTGCCATAAAAAAAGCCGCCTCCTTTTCGCACTATTGTTTCAGCACGACAAGTGGTGACTGTACACTCTCCCACGCGTATCCTCTATGTACTTTACATAGTTTTAGCGTGTTTTCTGCTTTTGCAGACGATATTCAGTACAGTGACTTGTCGCCAGTTTCTTAACTTGACATTTGCTCCACGGAAAACCTGCATCTTGTGCAGCAACCTCACGCTTCATCGCTCTTATGTCACAACAGTACAAAGTATACACTATATCTTTTTAATATGCAAGTACTTTTTTAAAATTTTTTGCGTAAAATAAAGACTTTGTTATTACTGTTCATATAAACAGTATCAATTTGTCTACAAACAAATGTCTGTTGACTTTATGCTTAAGTCAAATTATAATTTTTCTATGACAGATTTCGTGAATAATTAAATCTGACACATATTTATATAGAAGAAACTCATATTACCATCTTCTTAATATAAAATCAATTTCTAATCTTCTTATAATAGAAGAAATATAATTTATCTATAAAAAATATGGAGGAACATTATGTGGATAGCTGATAATTGGAAGGATTACGAAGTGTTAGATTCTTCTTGTGGTGAAAAATTAGAGCGTTGGGGAAAATACATTTTACTTCGTCCGGATCCACAGGTCTTATGGAATACCCCAAAGAAACTGCCTGAATGGAAAAAGCTTAACGGACATTATCATAGAAGTAACAAAGGTGGTGGTGAATGGGAATTTTTCCATCTCCCAGAACAATGGAGTATTACCTATGGTGATTTGACTTTTCAGTTAAAACCTTTTAGTTTTAAACATACCGGTCTTTTTCCGGAGCAGGCTGCTAACTGGGACTGGTTCCGCGAAAAAATTCAATCTGCAAACAGACCTATCAGTGTACTAAATTTATTTGCCTACACAGGCGGTGCTACCTGTGCTGCTGCCAAAGCCGGTGCGAAAGTAACCCATGTGGATGCATCTAAGGGTATGGTTGCTTGGGCGAAAGAAAATGCAAAATCTTCCGGATTAGAAGATGCCCCTATCCGCTGGCTGGTAGACGATTGTGTAAAATTCGTAGAAAGAGAAATCCGCCGCGGCAATAAATACGACGCCATTATTATGGACCCGCCTTCCTATGGAAGAGGACCAAAAGGAGAAATCTGGAAAATCGAAGACTGTATTCATAATTTTATTGCTTTATGTTCACAGTTATTAAGTGACAAGCCTTTATTCTTCTTAGTAAATTCCTACACCACCGGACTTGCTCCTGCTGTTCTTACCTACCTGATTTCTACGGAAGTAAAATCAAAATTTGGAGGTCATGTGATTTCTGATGAAATCGGTCTTAGAGTGAAATCCAATGGTCTGGTATTACCTTGTGGTGCATCCGGTCGCTGGGAAGCAGAGAAATAGCAAAGAACTTATCAAAATCCTTAATTTTCAAAACATAATAAACGCAGAATGTTTTGAAAATATCAAAGTTAAGAAAACAAAAATGAAAGGATTATTAATATGAAGAAACTAATTTCATGGAATGTAAATGGATTAAGAGCCTGCATGGAAAAAGGCTTTATGGATTTTTTCCAACAGGCAGATGCAGATATTTTTTGTTTACAGGAAATTAAATTACAAGAAGGACAAATTAAGTGGGAACAGAAACCATACTATGACTATTGGAATTATGCGATAAAGAAAGGTTATTCCGGAACTGCTATTTTTACAAAAGAAAAACCTCTATCCGTTTCTTATGGAATCGGAATAGAGGAGCATGACCAGGAAGGACGTGTGATCACCCTTGAATTTCCTGAGTTTTTTATGGTTACTGTATATACTCCAAATTCTCAGAACGAACTGGCAAGACTTCCTTATCGTATGACTTGGGAAGATGCCTTTTCTTCTTATTTAAATAACTTGCGCACCTCAAAACCTGTCATCGTTTGTGGAGATATGAATGTAGCTCATAAGGAAATCGACTTAAAAAACCCAAAAACAAATCGCAAAAATGCAGGGTTTACTGATGAAGAAAGAGGCAAAATGACCGCTTTGCTGGAAACCGGATTCATCGATACCTTCCGGCATTTTTATCCGGATGTAACTGATACCTACAGTTGGTGGTCTTATCGTTTCCGTGCCAGAGAAAAAAATGCCGGATGGCGTATTGATTACTTTTTAGTATCTGACGAATTAAAAGCCAAGTTGCTGGATGCAAAGATACACACAGATGTTTACGGTTCTGACCATTGTCCGGTAGAACTTACCATTGATTTATAACAACTTTTAATGACCTATCCCTATCAAGAGATTAAGGCATCACATATACTTACTTGTGACAAATAAAAGACAGACAGTATTATCATCTCTTTTTTAAGAACTAACAATGCTGTCTGTCTTTGTTTCTATCCTATTATGAAATTAAAATTTTACTCAATCCAGAGAATATCTCGATTCAAACAAGAATTCCTATTTTTCAAACAAATGATCTACCATAGTATGGCCTTTTTCAATATAAAGTCCAGATGCCTTTGCATCTTTCTCATTATATAGGTACTTGCCATCTTTTTCATCGGTACTGTCATATAACATATAAGGTACTGCTTCATTTACATGAGTTCTAAGACAGATTGGAGTTGGGTGATCCGGAAGAACTAACATACGGAATTCTACTTCCGCTTTTTCTAATCCTTCTTTTACTACCTTGATTACTTTTTCATCCAAAAATTCAATAGACTGTACCTTACGTTCTACGCTTCCCTGATGTCCCATTTCATCTGGTGCTTCTACATGAATATATACAAAATCAAATCCGTCTTCCACCAATGCTTTGACTGCTGCATTTGCTTTACCTTCATAATTCGTATGTAAGCCACCGTTAGCACCTTCTACATTAATATTAGTCATTCCGGCTCCTACTGCAATTCCCTTTAATAAGTCTACAGCAGAAATCATGGCAGCCTTTTTATGATTCTTTTCTTCAAAAGAAGACAACGCCGGTCTTGTTCCAGCGCCCCAGAACCAGATAGAATTCGCCTTGTTTAATCCTTTTTTGGCACGTTCTACATTAATAGGGTGTTCATTTAAAATATCATAACTCTTTTTCATCATATCATAAAGAGCCTGGTCTTTTGGTAAATATTCACCAATAGTTTTACCTAAGATATCATGAGGTGGAGTTAATTCCACCACTTCTCCCTTATCCCAGATAGTCAGGTGACGATAACTGGTTCCCACATAAAACTTATAAAGGTCAGATTCTAATTCTTTCTTTACCGCATCTAACAATACTGCTGCATCTTCAGTAGAAATTTCACTGGAACTGTGATCGATAATGGTCTTTTGCTCATATGGCAAATCATCATCGGATACTGTCACAATATTACAACGGAAAGAGATATCCGTAGGTTTCATATCAACGCCAATGCTTAAAGCTTCCAATGGAGAACGTCCGGAATAATAAATCTTAGGGTCATAACCTACTACGGATAAATTCGCAGTATCACTTCCTGGTGACATTCCATCCGGAATCGTATGTACTAATCCAATTTCAGATTTTACTGCTAACTCATCCATGGTTGGGGTTTTCGCATATTCCAATGGGGTCTTACCACCCAGCTCATCAATGGAATAATCTGCCATACCATCGCCTAATACAATCACATATTTCATTTCTATCTTCCTTTCCGGACTTATGCCAAACGGATAGAGCTGATCGCTTCTACCTTTGCTGCTTTTTCACTAAATTCAGCCTCTGTCATGATTTCGGTTACAAATGCGTATTCCCCTGACACTTCTTCGCATTTTACTTCCTTTGCAATTTCAAATAATTCTTTTGCCATTGCTTCTTTGTCTTTTGCTACACGAACGAAAAATTGATTCTTACAATCTCCAAAATCTCCCAGCTGTAATTTTTCCTGTTCCCAAATGGTCATAATGTTTGTACCGGTATGTTTTACTGCATCTACTACGTCAGATACCACAGCACTTGCAGTTGGTAATTTACCTGCTCCACTTCCATAGAACATAACATCTCCTAAAACATTACCATTTACAAAAATAGCATTAAATACATCATTTACACTATATAACGGATGATTCTTACCAACCATTCTTGGTGAAACCATGGCATAAACATTTCCGTCTGCCTTCTTTGAAATTCCTAACAGCTTAATGCTGGATTCCATTGCCTTTGCATACTTCATATCAACATCAGAAATCTTTGTGATTCCTTCTGTATGAATGTCTTCGTAATCTACCTGTTTCCCAAATGCTAAAGAAGTTAAGATTGCAATCTTACGGCATGCATCGTAACCTTCTACGTCTGCTTCTGGATTTCTTTCAGCATATCCCTTTTCCTGTGCATCCTTTAATACACTGTCGTAATCTGCTCCTTCATTTGCCATCTTTGTAAGCATATAGTTGGTAGTACCATTTAAAATTCCTGTAATTTCTCTAATCTTATCTGCAGTAAGAGAATTATTCAATGGACGGATAATTGGAATTCCGCCACCTACACTGGCTTCAAATAAGAAATTTACTTTCTTTTCTTTTGCAATTGCCAATAATTCTGCTCCATGCTTTGCAACTAATTCTTTATTAGAAGTCGCAACGCTCTTTCCCTTTAACAAAGCTTCTTTTACAAAAGTATAAGCCGGCTCTACGCCACCCATTACTTCTACTACAATCTTAATATCATCATCATTAGAGATTACAGAATAATCATGAACGATTTTTTCCTGAATCGGGTCACCAGGGAAATCTCTTAAATCAAGTACATATTTGACATTGATTTCCTGCCCCGCTCTTTTATTAATGCTGGCATGATTTGTATTGATTACTTCTACCACACCTGAACCAACTGTACCGTATCCTAATACTGCTATATTTATCATTGTTTTCCCTTCTTTAACGCAAATTAGCGTTAAAACTGCCATTTTACTGATTGAGGGTATTGGCAGCTATTTTCCTTTCATTTTTTTCCTCAATCTCGTTTTTCTTTTGCTTTTCGCACTATTGCTAACCTAAAATCCACGTCTTTTTAATTAAGGTCGTGAATTCTCTTGGCTTATTCTTTTGCCAATATCTTCACATAATAAATTCCATCAATTTCTTCCAGTTTCTTAAACATGTCATTGATGTCCCCTGTGGATTCTCCTAAATCAACACTTAGGGTTAATAATGCCACTTCATACATTGGAATACTTTGATGTATGGATAAAATATTCGCATTATAACTTGCTACCAGATTCAGAACCAAAGATAACAAGCCAGGTCTGTCGGCAACTTCCACCGTAAATGTAATTACATGCCCTCTTGTGGTATCATGAAAAGGAACAATCGAATCTTTATATTTATAGAAGGAACTTCTACTGATTCCTACCATATCGATTGCTTTTTGTACGGTTATGTTTTTGTCTGTTTCCAGAAGCTGTTTGGCTTCCACTACTTTTAATAAAACCTCCGGTAACGCGTTTTTTGTCACCAGATAATACTTCGTATCTTCTATCATGACTTCCCCTTTGTACGCATAAGAAATACACTTGTTTTTCCTAGAAAGATGTTACCACAATTTGAAATCCCTTGCAACCTTTATTTTCATGTATTTATTTTCGTACATTTTTTTACCATTGCCTGTGTTATACTTTAAGAAAAAGCAAAGGAGTTTTTTATTTTATGAAGAAATGTCTACAATATATCAACAAATCCACCTGCCCTTTTCTTTCTATTCGAAATGCAACAAAACTTTTAAAAGATGCAGGATTTCAGGAAATTACCTATGAACAGATATGGAACTTTTCCTCCGGAAAATACTTTCTTAATCTGTATGATTCCTTTTTAGTGGCTTTTACTCTTCCAAAACCATTGACACAAATCGAATCCATCCACCTGGCTTTAGCCCATGATGATTCCCCTGCATTTAAATTAAAAAGCAAAGCAGACATTGTAAAGTCAGGATATCATAACCTTAATGTAGAAATGTATGGTGGTATGCTTCCTTCCACCTGGTTCGACCGTCCTCTTGGACTATCTGGAAAAATATTTTTAAAGAGTAACAATGTATTCTCACCTACAGAAAAGATTTTTGATACCAAAGAAGGAGTCTGCATCATTCCTTCTCTGGCGCCTCATTTAAACCGTTCCGAAAAGAACGCAGAACCAAATCCCCAGAAAGAATATATGCCTTTATTTTCTGTATCAAAAGATGAAAATTTTTCCATTCTTAATTTTCTTGCAGAAAAAACAGATTCTAAAAAAGAAGATATTCTTTCTTTTGATATTACCTTATATAATAAAGAAGAAGGAGAACTGATTGGTGCTAATCAGGAATTTTTGAGTGCTCCCAGAATAGACAATTTAATTTCTGTTGCTGCTATGTTGGAAGCAATCACCACTACCGGTGACAGCAATATCCTTAACATGATTTCCATTTTTCATCACGAAGAAATCGGAAGCCGTTCTAAAGAAGGTGCTGATTCTAACACCTTAAGAATGTGTTTAGACAAACTATTGGAAGACCAAAATATTGCATCCCACAGATATCCTTATTTACTTCAAAACAGTATTATGCTTTCCGTAGATGGTGCCCATGGACTGCATCCAAACTATACAGAAAAACACGATCCTACCAATCCTGTTCTTCTAAATCAGGGAATTGCTCTAAAATCCAGTTCCTCGCAGCGTTATGTTACAGACGCCAGGGTAACTGCCATTATAAAAGCACTATGTCAAGAAAACAACATCCCTTATCAGGAGCAGGTCAATAAAACAGGAATGGCAGGAGGACAAACACTTGGACCTATCGTTTCCTCGTATCTGCCAATTCCTGCCATTGATTTGGGAGTTCCTATCTTAGGTATGCACTCCGCAAGGGAATTATGTGGTTGTGATGATTATGAAAGTCTTAAAAAGTTGCTAAAAGCTTTTTTTATCTAAACCATAATTATTCACGACGTAACTTAGTAATAAGCACCTTTATTGCTAAACAATAACCTTTTTATTCTTCCTTTGAATAATCTTTAAAACAGATATTAAGGTCCACATCTCCTTCAATACCATTTACCTGTCCCTTCTCACTGTATTGCCACATTTGGAAATCATATGGGAAGTATGGTTGTGTATCGTAATTTGCCAGCCAGATATCATATTTCGATAATGCTTTATAATCTGTTTTTAAGATAAACCAATTTAAATTAGAATATACCATAGGAATATATCCTGCTTCTTCAATGGTTTCGCAAAAAGCAAGGATATATTCCGTTCTTTCTTCATTTGTTAAGCCTTCCGTTCTTGCCCCATCTCCAGAAGGTAACTCTGTATCTAAAACCACCGGATATGTAACATCATACCCTCTTAAAGCTTCTATTACCATTTCCGCTTCTTCCACCGCTTCTTCTTTGCTGGTGGCCTGGGAATAAAAATATACCCCTATGTCAATACTCTGCGCCTTTGTCCCTTCCAGATTCTCCATAAACATTTCATCCAATACTAATTTCCCGCTTCCATATCCACGATAACCAGCTCTAAGAATTGCAAATTCCACCCCATCTTCTTTTACCAGCTCCCAGTCAATTTCTCCCTGGAACTTCGATACATCAATTCCCTTTTTAGAGGTTACTTCTCCTTCCTCATCCTTATAGATAAAAAATTCATCTTCTTTTTCTAATCTGGAATAATCATAAGAACTTTCTTCAATGGTTTCATCAATCGGAAGATATAAAAACTCCCCATCTGACTTTAAAACCAGCTTATCAGGAAACATTTTTCTCATAAATTTTACATTTACCTGGGTTTCCTGCCCGTAATCCTTCACCATTTCATAAAATTCAGCTGTAGCTTCTTGACCCGTTTCTTCCTTTATCTCGCTTAACTTCGTATCATCCATAAGGAAATATTGGTCATTCACTTCCATATTCCCCAAAACCCGATAATGCTCTGCTATCATTCCTAAGAAAAATATGAGAATTGTAAAAGGAACAGCTACTACAGCTCTTACCCTCACTCCCTTTTTCTTCTTTCTTCTCACCCGGTCAACATATACAGGCACATCTAATTCTAAAGTTGCACTTTGATCTAATACTGCTTTTGTTACCCCTCGTTCTTCTGTTTCATTTACAGGTTCATTTATCATTTCATTCTTTTTTTCTTCCACTAAATTCTTATTATCCATTCTTACTCCCTTATTACTTTCATCTACGATTATTTCTTCACATCAATATAATAATTGCTTTTTTCTCAAGTCAGTCAATTTTTATCGAAACACTTTTTTGTCTTTCTTAATAGTGTTCCTTCGACCTTTTCCCCCTTATTATAACAAATCCTATAAGCTAAGACTAGCATAAGTTTTTATTTTTCTATACACCCATGCGGACTTTCCCCATAAACTATTATTACAAACAATATGAAAGGAGTTTTTTCTTTGGATACCAGTCGTAATTATGCAAGAAGATATCCTTCTTCTTGTGACAGAGATAGAATGGCAAGAACAGAAAACAGCAATGAATCAGAACGTAGAATGCCCTTAGGAATTTCCTACGTCCCATGGCAGGAATTCTCAAAAATGTATGAACCTATGAAAGCATTAGAAAGAGGCACTGCCTTCCCAGAATTAGATTTCCCATTTTGTGGAGTAAGAGGTGGCTGTTCATGAATAACTTTTCTAACAAACAGGATCAAAGACAATTAATGTCCATGATAAACTCTTATAGTTTCATGGTGAACGAATTAAATTTATTCTTAGACACTCATCCAAATTGTGTAGAAGCCTTATCTGCTTATGAACACTACAGTAAATTAAGACGGGATGCCGTTCGAAGCTATACTATGATGTTCGGACCATTGCTGGCAGACCAGGTTGATGTAAATCAAGGATGGTCATGGGTAAAAACTCCATGGCCTTGGGAAGGGGAGTGTTAATATATGTGGAATTATGAAAAAAGATTACAATATCCGGTAAACATCAAGGAGACAAATCCTAGACTCGCCATGAACATCATGAGTCAATTTGGCGGTCCCGATGGAGAATTAGCAGCTTCCATGAGATATATTTCCCAGCGTTATACCATGCCTTACCGCGAAGTGGCAGGAATTCTTACCGACATTGGTAGAGAAGCCTCTGAAATGTTCCATTCAGAGGCTACCGCTTTTTTTGATGCTTTTGCAACCGTGTAGCTCCATTTAATAGGAAGTAAATTCAAATATACATCAATATTGTCCTTGTCGATAACGACCATTTTATCTAAGAGCTGCTTGTAAAACTCATCTTCATACTCAACACCGCCGACAATCTCATTGATTGCTTCGCTAATCTCACGCACAAGCTCTTGTTGCTGTTTTATCATAGCTTGTTGTTTATCAATGCTGTCAATAACAGATTGAAGCTGTGCGATTTCGGCATCACACTTAGACCGTGCCGCAGTAAATTCCTCTTTGGTTATATCCCCAGACATATAAATATCAATTAGCTTTGTTCGCTTATCCTCGATAGTCTTAATCTGGGCTTTCAGTTTCTCAACATCTGTTCCTGTTGTATCCATAGCGATTATGGATTTGATAATGGAAATCAGATTATTTGTGATTTTCTCTCTATTGTATTTAAGGTCTTTCGTCACGAGATACATAATATGGGTCGCATCTTCATTTCGGATAGACAAGCCCGTACAACCGACTTTGTTTCCTGCCTTGTCAATATGAGGACTACCGTGCTTTGCTGCTTCGTGACAACGCCACGCCTTATAACGGCTACCGTCTTTTCGCTTTTTATATCTTGCGACATAGCTTGAACCGCAACAGCCGCATTTGATTTTACCAGAAAACGGATAACGGTTGCTGTGCTTTGCTTTTCCCTCCTGTGAGAGCGATTTGGCATCTAATATACGGTTTGCTTCATCAAACAACTCACGGGATATAATTGGCTCGTGATGGTCTTTGATAATGACAAATTCCTCTTGTCCCCGATTGTATTTCTTTTCGTGGGATAAGAAGTCTGGAGTATAGGTCTTTTTCTGTACTAAGTCGCCGCAGTATTTCTCATTGCGGATTACTCGCAGTATAACCGTATTACTCCATTCTTTTACACGCATAGGGTTAATGCCTTCCTCACGAAGCTCACGGGCGATGACGTGTGTTCCTTTGCCCTCATTGACAAACTTATGAAAGATAAGGCGTACAACTTTTGCACCTTCCTCATTGATAGTCATTTTGCCGCCCTCAACATCATACCCTAACATACTTCTGCCGAACACGACACCTTGCTCCATTTGGCGTTTCTGACCCCATTTTACACGCTCAGAAGTCTTACGGCTTTCTTCCTGTGCGATAGAGGACATAATTGCCAGTCGAAGCTCCGCATCGCCGTCTAAAGTATTGATATTGTCATTCATAAAGATAACACCGACACCGTGCTTTTTAAGGTCACGGGTGTAATATATACTATCAAGGGTATTTCTCGCAAAACGGGAAATCTCCTTAGTGATAATCAAATCAAAATCGCCATTCTTGGCACAGGCTATCATACGGTTAAATTCTTTTCGCTTCTTTGTATTAGTACCAGAGATACCCTCATCAGCAAAAATCTCATAAAGCTCCCAATCTGGATTACGCTCTATATATTGTCTGAAATATCGCTGTTGGCTTTCAAACGAATTGGCTTGGTCTTCATTATCCGTGGAAACACGGCAATACGCCGCAACACGCTTTTTCGCTTCAATCATTTTTCGCTCTTGATTTAAGCGTTCATATCTATTTAGCATAGCAAAGCTCCTTTCTCAGTAACCTGTGTTACTGTATTTATTATAGGAAAAAGGGATATTAGTGTCGAATGTGCAAATTAGCAATTTACACATTCGTATATGTAAAAACGCCAAGCGTTATGCTCGGCGTTGCTTTCTCTGACTTTCACTGTATTGTTTTTCAAGCTCTACCAAACAGCGTTCACGCTGAGAGTGGGTCAATAGCTTTCTTTGCTCCAAAGAAAGAAGTATTGACTTTTGAATATTCATAAGGAACGCTGCGTGTTCCTGTTCGTTCAGTTCTGGAACAGGGTCGCCAACATAAACAAATTCTCTATGCTTCAGTAGTCAACACCTCCCTCGTTTCCAATATATGAGCTATTGCTTGTACGGTATAACGAGAGGGCTAATCCTTTTTTCTAAGACCGATGCTGATAGCAAGTGCCTTGTCTGCATTATCAAGAAAACGCCTGTCAAGAGTTCCTAAATACTCTCGCAAGCGTTGTTTGTCTATGGTACGGATTTGTTCAAGCAGAATAATTGAGTTCTTATCCAGACCCTTAAAATCTTTAATCAAGGTATGTGTAGGTAACTTTGCCTTTGTGTGTACTCGGCTTGTGATAGGGGCGACAATAACCGTAGGGCTGTGCTTGTTCCCAATATCGTTAGAGATGATAAGTACAGGTCGCTTGCCGCCTTGCTCCGAGCCGATAACTGTCAATGACATTCTGATTTTGTACTTTTATGGCGTTTAAATTTTGCACTTTTTAGGCAAAAAAAATTAACTGCCTGACTCAAATAATGTATTTACAATTGTATTGGTGTTGGACATCATCTCCTTTCGTTCTTTTAGT
>JAFQBM010000050.1 GCA_017399685.1 Lachnospiraceae bacterium | reverse complement strand
ATTATAAATGGGCATTAAAAAAAGCAGAATTTAATGATATAGAAAGAAAAAAAGTAGCGTTGTCATTGGCGATATTTACAGCACCATATTTATTTTATCTGCCAACAGAGTGGTTTTATTGATAGATGTTGATTTATATAAGATTTTGAGGTTAGAGCTATGAGGTCGTTTACGTATATATGCCAAATTGTCCCATAATATAGATGATATAGCCGTTATATTATATATAATGAAGGATTGAGGATGAAGCATATGACTTTTATGGGGCTGTTGTACTAAGAATTAATGCACAGTTTCCACTTTAGAAACATTTTTGCTACGGATTTATATAATGCTGAAAAAGGACAACCATTGAAGACCATAAAGGGTCAAGTTACGATGGTTGTCCTTTTACATTGCCAAATTTCCATATCAAATTTTCAAGAAGAAAGAAATTGACCGATATATTATTGAATGGTAAAATTATAAGGAATGGAATAGAGCAGAAAAAACGTGGTAGAATGATACCAACGGAAAAACATTATGATTGCGAAATAAGCAAGAGGAAATAATAAAAAATATAACTTCGATTATCCGTATTTTGAGTATCGAAGTATAAGAATAAGCCTGATAGAAGAAAAATTAGACAGCAGGTTTTAATGGAGGTTCGTTATGAGTTTGTCTCAGGATAACATGGAAATAGAAGAGAGTAAAAACGCAAAAATGTACGAAAACAAAGAGGAAGCGGAGAAGTTAATTTTAGTTTCTGTAAGTACCAGCGATTATGACGATTCTGTAGAGTCTTTGGAAGAGTTGGAGGAACTGGTGAAGACGGCAGGGGGAATCTGCGTAGGAGAAGTCATCCAGAAGCGGGAAAATGTTTCCCAGGCTACTTATGTAGGAAAGGGAAAGATAGAAGAAATTAAGGAACTTGCCTTGGCAACGGGAGCAGATGGAATTGTCTGTGACGATGAACTTTCCCCGGCACAGATTCGTAATTTAGAGGATGCTTTGGAATTAAAGATTATGGACCGTACCTTGGTAATTTTGGATATTTTTGCGAAGAGAGCATTAACCAGAGAAGGTATCATACAGGTAGAACTGGCTCAGTTAAAATATCGTGCCAGCCGTCTGGTAGGGTTACGTCGTTCCTTATCAAGACTTGGAGGTGGGATTGGAAGTAAAGGTCCCGGTGAAAAGAAACTGGAAATGGACCGCCGTTTGATTAAGGACAGAGTGGCACAGTTAAGTAGGGAACTGGAAGAAGTAAAACGTCACAGGGTAGTACAAAGACAGCAAAGAAGTAAGAATCAGACTCCGGTGGTTTGTATTGTGGGGTATACCAATGCCGGAAAGTCTACTTTGTTAAATCGTTTGACGGATGCAGGGGTGTTAGAGGAAGACCAGTTATTTGCGACATTAGACCCTACCACCAGAAGTTTTACCCTGCCCAGTGGACAGCAGATTATGCTAACAGATACCGTAGGCTTTATTCGTAAATTGCCGCATCATCTGGTAGATGCCTTTCGTTCTACCTTGGAAGAAGCGAAATACAGTGATTTGATTTTACATGTGGTGGATGCTTCCAATCCAAGGGTAGAAAAACAAATGCATGCGGTATATGAAACCTTGGAAATGCTTGGAGTCATGGATAAAACCATTATTACCCTGTTTAACAAACAGGACAAGATAGACAAAGCGGAAATTATTAAGGACTTTAAGGCTAAGACCACGGTTCCGATTTCTGCCAAGAACAGAGATGGATTAGACAAGGTGTTAGAAACCATTGAAGCTGTGTTAAGAGAACAGAAAATTTTATTGGAAAAAGTTTATGATTACAAGGATGCGGGGGTAATTTCCTTGATTCGTAAATATGGACAACTGTTGGAAGAGGAATATAGAGATGATGGAATTTATGTAAAGGCATATATTCCAAAAGAAATTTCAGATAAGTGTTAGAGAAGTAATAAAAAAGTGTTGGAGGATACCATGGGAGAAGTCAGGTTACAAGGAATTGGGGTATCGAGGGGCGTAGGAATTGGAACTGCCGTTGTATTAAAGGAAGAAGAACTAAAAATAGAACACATTCTGGTGGAAGATGAGGAAAAGGAAAGAAAACGGTTTGAAGCAGCAGTTTCCACATTGAAACAGAAAAATCAAGAGCTATCGGAGCAATTATCTGAAAGTGTTGGAGAAAAAGATGGACAGATTATTCTGGCACACAATGCCGTGTTAGAGGACCCGGAGATTATAGAACCGATTCTTAAGATGATACAGGAATTTCGGGTAAATGCTGAGGCAGCAGTAGAAGAAGTATTCAATAAGGCGATTCAGACCATGTCATCTCTTGAGGATGACAGAATGAAAGAACGGGTATCGGATTTAGAAGATGTGAAACAAGGGCTGTTAAGGTTATTATTGAATATAGGAGAAATGGATTTTAGTAAGATAAACCAGAATACCATTTTGGTGACAAAAGAATTATCTCCCCACGTTTCCGCTATGCTGGATGGAGATAAGATAGCCGGGATTATTACCCAGAGGGGAGGTCCTACTTCCCATGCTGCCATTATATCAAAAGCCATGGAAATTCCTGCCGTAGTAGGTGTGGAGGACGCGGTGGAATTGATTCCGGAAGGAGAATTTGTGGTTATGGATGGGGAAAACGGAACCGTTATCCTGAATCCGGAAGAAAAGACCAGAAAAAGTTTTGAGCGAAGAAAAAAGAAGGTTCAGGCGGAAAAAGAGAGTTTAAAAGAATACATTGGCTTAAACAGCATTTCAAAAGATGGAGTTTTATTTGAGGTACAGGCAAATGCAGGTTCTTTACAGGATACGAAAAGAGCCATGGAGCAGGATGCACAGGGAATCGGGCTTTATCGTACTGAATTTTTATTTATGAACCGGGACACCATTCCCAGCGAAGAAGAACAATTTACCGCATATAAAGAAGCGGTGGTGTGTATGGAGGGGCGGCCCTTGGTGATTCGTACCCTGGATGCCGGTGGAGATAAGCCGGTGGAAGCCTTGGGGCTAAAAGAAGAATCCAATCCCTTCCTTGGTTATCGTGCCATAAGATATTGCATTCAGAATCCGGAAGTTTTCACCGTACAAATCAGGGCGATTCTTCGGGCAAGTGCCTTTGGTCCGATAAAGATATTGATTCCATTTATCACCTGTCTGGAAGAATTTGAAGAAACCAAAAAACTGATTGATGAAGAAATGATTCGCCTTATTATGCAGGACATTCCTTTTGATGCAAGAATTCCTGTTGGGATTATGATGGAAACCCCGTCAGCAGTTATGATGGCGGATATTTTAGCGAAGTATGCAGACTTTTTCAGTATTGGAACCAATGACCTGACACAGTATACTATGGCGGTAGACCGTGGAAATTCCAAGGTTTCTGATTTATACAGTGTATATTATCCTTCCGTGATACGAGCTATGAAACGTATTATTGAGGAAGGGGATAAGAATAAAATTCCAGTAGCAATGTGCGGGGAGGCCGCCAGTGACCCTTATTTTATCCCGGTATTGATGGGAATGGGATTAAGGGAATTTTCTGTGATACCTTCTGAGGTATTAAAAGTACGAGGGCTGATTCGAAAATGGACGATACCGGAAGCGGAAGCCCTATGTCAGGAAGTAATGAAACAAAAGAGAGTAGAAAAAGTAAAAGAACTGCTGGAAAAGGCGAAAAAGATATAAAGACAAGGATATCGGTTGCCAACAGAGAATAGCCAGATATGTCGTTAATACAAAGGCGTTGTCGTTATTAGTAGTTCACAAAAGACAGATTTTGTGGTAAAATCACAAGAAACAGGGTGCAGGAGGAAAAAATCTTGGGACAGTATCATACACAGATTTTTGAAGATACATTTATACAATTATTAATAGACAGACCTGAAATTATAAAAAGTAAGAGCATATTAACCAATTGTTTGAAGGATATTTTGGCAGGGTATGTGTTAGAGAGTAATTTATTGCTTGCTTCTTACGATACCGGTATTGTGGATGCATTACGAAAAGAAGAAGAAATCACTCAGAAATTTACAGCCAGATTTGTGAAAAGAATGATAGATGCCAATGCTACCCATTCCGAAATGGCGAGATGGGCAGTAAATTTCTGGTGTTTTGCTTATGGTGTCCAAATATTAAATTTGCCTGCGAATATTTCTGAATTATTAGGAGTAAAGCTGACAAAACCGAAAGATGAGACAGAGGAACCGGCTGAAAGTAAATTTAAGGTTTTTCAAAATAATTACTGTTCCTTTTTGTATTCCTATCAGGTCAGTCATCATGGCATGGTAGTGGATCGGATTTTAAATATTGGAAAAGGAATTAAGATTCCGGAAGAAATCGACGATAAGCCGGTGGTTGCCATTGGGAAAAAAGCCTTTGCCCATCGAAATGATGTAAAAAAGATTCAGATTCCGGATACAGTGAAATACATCGGAAGACAGGCATTTTATAACTGTACCCAGCTAAAATCTGTTACCCTGCCTTCTATGTTAAAAGAAATGGGAAACGAAGCTTTTGCCATGAGTGGAATTGAATCTATTCATATTCCTGGAACTTTAGCTACTATTAATGAAAGAATGTTTAGCTTTTGTAACCGGCTATCCCAGGTTCAGATTGATTCCGGGGTTATGGCAATAGGAGATTATGCTTTTTCAGAATGTGCAAAGTTAGAAGAAATCGTGTTACCATATAGCATTAACAGAGTAGGTGAATTTGTATTCGAGTCTGTATTATCCAGAAAATCAGTAAAAGTAACTTATGGTAATTATCAGTTTGATTCCGAACAGTTAAGTAAGAAAGACGTGGAGGAGCAGGATGGAAGGAACCCTTAGAATTGGAAAAAGAATGTTCTCTGAAAATGATATAGAGTATGAAATTATAGAATTTCTAGGTTCTGGTGGACAGGGTGAAGTTTACAAGGTGGAATCTGAGGGGCAGTATTATGCTTTGAAATGGTATTTTAAGCATATGGCCAGTGGTATACAAAAGGATAATCTGGACCGGCTCATTGACCAGGGGGCACCGGATGAAAGTTTTCTTTGGCCTATGGATATCATCGATGATGGAAACACCTATGGTTACGTGATGCCACTAAGACCAGACCGTTATAAAAGTATTGTGGATTTGATGAAGAGAACTGCGGAGCCAAGTTTTTACCATCTTTGCAAGGCAGGATTTAACTTGACTTTGGGGTATCAGAAACTACACTCCAAAGGACATTGTTATAGAGACATTTCCTTTGGCAATGTATTTTTTGACCCGGAAAATGGGGATGTTCTGATTTGTGACAATGATAATGTGGCAGTAAATGGGAAACAGGATACCAGTGTTTATGGTACGCAACGGTTTATGGCACCGGAAATTGTAGTGGGAGAGGCAAAGCCTTCCACAGATACGGATTTATATTCCATGGCAGTGTTGTTGTTTTATATGTTTATGCTGCATCATCCATTGGAAGGAAAGAGAGAAGCCTCCATTAAGTGCATGGATGTCAGTGCCATGAATCTGTTGTATGGAAGCAATCCGGTATTTATTTTTGATCCGGAGGATACATCCAACGAAGCACTTCCCGGATATCATGATAATGCCTTGGCATATTGGAACGTGTATCCGAAGTTTTTTAAAGATTTATTTGTAGAAGCCTTTACAAAAGGAATCAAAGAGCGAGAAAACCGTATTGTGGAACGTCAATGGCAGGCAGCCTTCCTTCGGCTAATGGATTCCATTGTGATTTGTAAAAAATGTGGAGTGGAGAATTTTTATGAGCAGGAAAAGAAGGATGAGGAGCATAAGTGCTGGTGCTGTAAAGCAGACCTTTTGATTCCGGACCGCTTACGAATAGGGAAACATCATATATTATTGGAGGAACATAAGAAGATTCGAAGGTATTATGTCACTGGAGAGTACGATTTAGATTCCTACTTGGGACATGTAGAAGTGAATCCGAACAATCCGAGTCTTTTGGGAATCTGCAATGATACAGATACCATTTGGCAATATAAAAAGGCGGATGGAGTGAAAAGTCAGGTACCTAAGGGAAAAAAGGCTCCTGTGGTAGGTGAAAGCGAAATCGATTTTGGTTCTGTAAAAGGAGATTTTATCATTGCCGGAAGCCGGTAGTGTTATTTTAGAAGATACATTAAGACAAAGGTTGAAAGAAATTAACAACAGAAAGGAAAAGTGCAATTGCCCATTCTTTCAACTCATTTTATTTGGGCAGTTTCGCAAGCAGGCTTGCGAGATGCATGGGTGTAGATATGATAGAAATGTTAAAAAGACCAGGTGGACAGTTAGCAAGCAGACCATTGCATTTTTTTTGGTTAGTAGATTGTAGTGGTTCTATGGAAGGTGAAAAAATGGAGTCTGTGAATTATGCTATTAAGCAGACCATTCCCGATATGAGGGCAGCAGCAGCGGATAATCCAAATGCCCAGCTTTTGATTCGAACTATTGCGTTTTCTACAGGAGCAAAGTGGGTACAGGAAGAACCTACCCCAATCGAAGAATTTAGTTTTAAGCCATTTAAGGCACATGGACTGACTGACATTGGAGAAGCGTTTGGTATGCTGGCGGAACAGCTTAGGATTCCACCAATGTCAGACCGGGCATTACCACCGGTTATCGTGGTTCTTTCCGATGGAAGACCTACGGATGATTACCGTGCTGCCATTCAGAAATTAATGGCATTGCCATGGGGAAAGAAAGCCGTAAAGATTGCGATTTCCATTGGTACGGATGCAGATGATGAAATGCTGACAGAGTTTACCGGAAATAAGGATTTAGTATTACAGGCAAACAATCCTCAGGCTTTGGTTAAAATGATTAAATGGGCAAGTACCGTGGCGAAACAGGTATCTGCACCAAACAGTAATCCAACTGCAAATTCTTTATTGCCATTGGATATGAACACCATTCCAACGGAAGATGATATTGATGCAGCAGATGTATGGTAGAAGATAACAAGGAGGGGTACCATGCCAATTACGACTCTGAAAAGGAGTGTGACCGGAGCCAATCATGTAAGGCAGCGGATACGTTGTCAGGATGCCGGGAAAACGTTGGTGTTTAAGGATTTTACAGTGATGGCGGTGGCAGATGGTCATGGTTCTGCCCGCTGTCCCTTTAGCGATACCGGTTCGAAAATAGCAGTCAATGTATTTTGTGACGGAGTTCTGAATGTATACCGGAAACGAGGGAATATGACAGAATTTCGTGGTTTCTTTGAAGAAAAAGGAGATAAGCCTTTTGCCAAAGCCATTGTACAGGAGTGGAGACGCAGGGTTGCCCGGGCACATGCAGGGAAAGTCAGAACAAATAAAATTCTGCATTCTTCAGAAGATATGGATGATATTGCAATGTTATACGGAAGTACTTTACTTGGCATTGTAATAGCAAAGGATTTTTTTTATGTATTCCAGATTGGAGATGGAAATATAGTATATATTGAGAATGGGAAGTTGATGGAACTTACCATGGGTGAAAAGATGTTAGGGGTGGAAACCAATTCTTTAGCGTTACCTGCACCGTGGAAGTATGTTTGTACGAAGTTGTACGATACCACCAGACCAAGAACCACTCCGAATATGTTTTTACTTGCTACCGACGGTTTTGCTAACAGTTATTTGAATCAAAGAGAGTTTTACTTAGGGTGCAGGGAATATTACCAAGCCATTAATCTTTATGGGGGAGAAAAAGTATCGAAAAATCTTAGAAACTGGTTAATTGAAACCAGTCGTATGGGATGTGGGGACGATATTACAGTAGCGATAGCACATACCACATAAAA
Organism: Lachnospiraceae bacterium; assembly: GCA_017399685.1. Taxonomy (GTDB): domain Bacteria; phylum Bacillota; class Clostridia; order Lachnospirales; family Lachnospiraceae; genus RGIG1668. The sequence continues at coordinate 18,599 of JAFQBM010000050.1, read as the reverse complement.
GAATGAGGCGGGATGATTCATGGTTAAAAAGAGTAGGAATCATTGAGGACTAGTATGTAGGAGGCAGTATAAAGTATGCAATTAATAACGGCACTTTTCCATCCGGAGAAGTATGATGAATTAGCAAAGAAAAAATGGTGGAAAGTCATTTTATATATTCTTTTTTGGATTTTCCTTGTGACAACAGTGGTAAATTTAACCAACCTCGTTATGAATGGAATAGAAAAAGAAGAAATCAGCCAAAATATTCCTGAGTTCCAGATTCAGGACGGAGTATTGCAAATCGAAGGCGGTGTATATGAATTTGCGGATGAGGAAAGTTCCATTTATATTATGGCAGATACCAGCATAGCAGATTTTTCTGAAGAAGAGATAAAGGGAGCTGCAACTCAGGAAATTTATATTACAAAGAATAAAATCACCGTTTATCTTTTGGGAGAAAAATACAACACCATGGACATTTCCTTGCTGGGTATGGATGGAATGACCAAGGAAACTTTTGTGGAATCCATTTATATTTCTGTATGGATTGTTTCATTGCTTATGATAGTATTGGAAGGTTTTGCGTTCTTTTTACAGACCATGATGCATATCTTAATGACGGTGTTTATTGCAGATATCGTAGCGAAATTTATGGGAAAAAGGATTGCTTTTGGAAACTTGTTTAAGTGTGGTATTTATGCCTCTACTTTGGGAATTCTTTGCCAGTTATTCCAACTTTGGCATATCTTCCGGGGAGTGGATTATGAACCAACGGTATTTTATTATCTGAGCTATGTATTAACCATTGTTTATATGGTACGGGTAGTTATTAAGTGGAAGAGGGAATAAAATGGTGATGATATGAAGTATGTAAAACAATTTATGATTATTATGTTATTTTCTTTTTTAGGGGAACTACTTCACGGATTACTCCCTCTTCCGGTGCCGGCAAGTATTTATGGGTTAATTTTGTTGTTTGTTGCATTATTTACCGGAATCATAAAAGAGAATCAGATAAAAGAAACGGCAGATTTTTTAGTTGAAATTATGCCGGTTCTCTTTATTCCTGCAGGTGTGGGATTAATGACCCGGTGGGAAGCTTTGAAAAAATTATTGCTGCCATTGATTTTGGTTATCACCTTAGGAACGTTTTTTACCATGGTGGTGACAGGGAAGGTAACAGATGGAATTTTAAAGAAAAAAGGAGTGCAGAACAAGTGAAAGAGGCAATGATGAATTCAGCTTTTTTTGGAATCACACTTAGTCTGGCTGGTTATTGGATTGGAGTCTGGTGTAATAAAAAATTTCGTTCACCGGTTTTCAATCCTTTATTAATTGGTATTTTGCTGGTGATTCTTGTGCTGATTGTAGGAAAAATTGATTATAGTGTTTATGAGATTGGGGGTTCCTATATTAATTTTCTGTTGACGCCGGCTACTATATGTTTTGCCCTTCCATTATATCGGCAGATAAATTTATTAAGGGAACATGCCATGGCAATTATGGCAGGAGTAATATCTGGAGTCGTTGCCAGTGCAATCAGTATTTTAGGACTTGCAGCAGCCTTTTCCTTTAGCCATGAAGAATATGTAACCTTTCTTCCGAAATCTATTACCACAGCCATAGGAATGGGGGTTTCTGAAGAATTGGGAGGAATTGTAACCATTACCGTAGCAGCTATCGTATTGACGGGCATCATAGGAAATATGGCAGGAGAGGCAGTAATGAAGTTAGTTAAAATAAAAAATCCTATTGCAAAGGGAGTGGCACTGGGTACTTCGGCCCATGCAATGGGAACGGCGAAAGCTTTTAATATGGGGGAAATCGAAGGAGCTATGAGCAGTTTATCTCTTGTAATAACCGGATTATTAACGGTAATTGCGGCAAATATTTTTGCCGGATTTTATTAATTCACGAAAGATAAAAATGCACTTTCAGAAATGTTTTATCTGACTGTTTCGGTCAGATTATATCTGTAAAGTGCATTTTTTGATATGTTGATTTTTCTGTCTTGGTGCAATTTTTTTACAATACAGAATCACGATATTCTTTCGCCTGGGCGAAAAATTCCATGATTTTTTCCTCGTCTTTGGTTTTTAATACTTCTTTAAATTCAGCCAAGGATTCCTGATAGGAATCCAAATATTTTAAGATGCTTTCTGTATTGGTAAGACAAATATTCTGCCACATCTCAGGAGAGGAAGAGGCAATTCTTGTAGTGCTTTTAAATCCTCCTGCCATTAAATGACGCATGTGTTGTTCTAAATTATCATGTTTTGCTACCATATTTACAAGATTTGCAGCAATGACGTGGGGAACATGGCTGATGGCAGCAGTAGCATCATCGTGCTGGTCTGCATCCAGAATCATGGTGCGGCAGTGGCAATAATCAGCAATCTCCACTAAAGTATGTACCATGGATTCCGGGGTTTTTGCGGTAGGTGTAATCAAATAATAAGCATCTTTTAGCATATCCAGGGAAGAATATTCATAGCCTATTTTCTCGGAGCCTGCCATAGGATGTCCACCCACGAACTGGGATTCTAAATCCAATCGTTTCACGGCATCATGAATGTCTTTTTTTACACTTCCAACATCTGTAAGAATACAATCCGGTTTAATGATAGACTTTAACGTTTCAAGATAAGATACGTTTACCATAACAGGAGCACATAAAAAGATAATATCGCAGTCTGAAAAATCGGATAAATCAGAAATGATGTTATCTATGGTATGTTCTTCCAAGGCTAATTTAAGCCCTTCTTTTATGTAAGGGTGACGTGCGTTGTATACATAAATGGAATGTTCCGGAGCGCTGGCTTTGATACAACGGGCAATGGAACCTCCAATCAATCCTAAGCCAATAAATCCAATGGTTTGCTTTTTCATTATGATACATTTTTCCTTTCCGTTTATTTTGTGATTAAATCTGGAGTTATCTTTGTTTAGTATTATTATAGGGATAAAAAACGACTTTCGCAAGAAAAAAGTGTTTCATTTTCACTAAGAATAAAGTTATGAAATGAAACATACGGTTCATAAAAAGAGATATGGAATAAAGAATTAAGACGTAATATGGAAGAGAAAGAACTACAATTACATTTGTATCTTGCATTTATATGAAAATTGGGATAAAATCACTAGTTATAACAGAGGATTTTCAGAGATGTTTTTGTCTGTGGAAATGAAAAAAGAAAGGGGATATCAATGAAAAACGAGAAAAAGATAAAGTCTTATTTTTTATTAGTAGCGTTTGGCGTGCTATTATATGTAGTGGCAGTGAATTACCTCAGTTTGTTAATAGGTATCAGATATATTTTTGCGATTATTAAGCCTTTCATTATTGGTGCTGTCATTGCTTTTATTATCAATGTTCCGATGAGGTCGTTAGAAACAGGAATGTTTAAGAAGATGAAGCGAAAGAAACCAAGGAGGATTTTAAGTCTGCTCACCACTTTGGTACTTTTGGTGTTGGTGTTATGGGCAGTATTTACTATGATTCTTCCAGAATTATATAGTACGATTGACAGTTTGGGACAAAGAGTTCCCGGTGTGATAGAAAAGGTAATTCAGTGGGGAGATAAAATGGCAGAAAAATATCCTGAGATTGGTGGATATATTACAGAGGCTGAGAAAATACTTTCTGAGTTCGACTGGAAGGAAACATTATCCCAATCCTTTCAGTTTTTAAAAAATGGGGTAGGAGGTTTTGTAAATACCACTATTGACATTGTTGGAAACGTAGTAAACGGTGTGGTTAATTTTGGTATTGGTTTTGTGTTCGCCTTATATATTTTGTTACAAAAAGAAAAATTAACCAGCCAGTGTAAGCAGTTCTTTTATGCTGTATTCAAGGAAGAAAAAGCAGATGAAATCATAAGAGTTGGAAAACTTACCAATCATATTTTTTCAAACTTTTTATCCGGACAGGTTGTGGAAGCCATTATTTTGGGAAGTATGTTCTTTATTGCCATGAGTATTTTTAAGTTCCCATACGCAATGCTGGTGGGGGTATTGATTGCGGTCACTGCGTTAATTCCTATTTTTGGTGCATTTATCGGACTGGCAGTAGGTGCGTTTTTGATTCTAATGGTAGACCCGATGCAGGCATTGTGGTTTATTATCATGTTTTTTGTATTACAACAGATAGAAGGGAATTTAATTTATCCGAATGTGGTAGGAAATTCTATCGGTTTGCCGGGAATCTGGGTATTAATCGCAGTAAGTGCCGGTGGAAGTATGTTTGGTGTGGTAGGTATGATTGTATTTATACCGACGGTATCTCTAATCTACTCTTTAATGCGTGAGTATGTAAAAAAACGTTTGGAAGAAAAAGGAATTGATAAAAGTAAGTGGCGAATAGTGTATGCAACTGCTGAGGGAAAGAAAAATCTGGGAAGCAGAGAAAAAACGGAATCAAAAAACAAGAAGAATGAAAAGACACGGAAAGAAAGCGGTGTAAGTACTCAGGAAGTGAAAGAAACGGTGAACAAGAAGGAAACAGAACCGGATACTGCAAAAAACAGTGAGGAAAAGAAAGACAAATAAGAGAAGGATATTAAAAAAATGTGAACTTTTTTTGAACAAAAGGTTTGACATTAGATTTTTCTTATGATACCATATCCTAAGTTGTTAAAGAAATAGAAGGGAGAAGGTATAAGTATGGATAATTTGCTTTTTTTTATAGCCGGTTTGATTCCGGTGGGAATCATTGTGGTTATTGTTTTTTTGGTTATACTTGGAAACAAAAAAGAAAAGAAGTATACTCAGGTACAATTGGAATCAGGTGAAGATAAGCGTATTTTTATGAATTTTGCAAAGTCTTTGTTTGAGCGTCCGGAGCAGTATGATTATGTGGCTGGAAGTTTTATTAGAAACACTCGTGAGGGGGATACATATACCACATACTATTATTCTTATGTGGTTGCCTTTCATCAAAACGGGGAGTTGTGGATTTGTCCTTATGTATGTCAGAACCATGTTCCTATGTTAAGAAACAAAATGCAGGTTGATTTATCGGAAGCAAAGATTTCCTATGATATCAGCAAAGACCAGACGACGGTTAATGTCTATGTTGCAGGAGAACCTTTGGGCTTCTGGGTAGAAGATGTTGTAAAGAGTGATGGTACGGATGATACCCAGGCACCTTTCGCATTAGATCAGAGTGCGGAAAGAGAAAGATTAAATCAGGTGTTACCAAAGCTTAAGGAATTGTGTGAAAAACAGAAGGGATAAGGAAAATGAAACAGAATAAGAATTATTTTACAAGTTTTGCAGGTGTTTTTTTGATTTTTGGAATTGTTATGGCTATATTTAGCTGGGATACGATTTTATATAGTTTCTATGAGCCGGTGGATATTTACGAAGAAGGTTATGATTTTGTAGAAGCCGGAAAAGGCGGACATATTGATACTACATTATTTGCATCTTTGGATGCAGCGGCGTCATTAACTACTACAAGTTCAAGAAGAGGAAGAACTACTTCTTCTACTACTAATTATTATTACATTGTTCCTGTATATGATGCAGATGATAATGAATATTATGTTTGTGTTGAAGTTAACGAACATGATACAACACCGTATGATGCATTGGTAGATGCGACATGGGATTATTTATCTGATGAAACAGCAGAAGAAATCGAACATCCTGGTATTAAGTTTACCGGTACTGCCAAGAAATTGGATGATGAAGTTTATGAATATATGAAAGACTGGTTTGAAGAAGCAGAATGGTTCGAAAGCGATGCTGATATTGATGAGTATGTATTACAGATTTCTTTGGAAGAAAAGAATTTTGCAGGTCGTAATGTTATGATTATTGTCCTTGTTGTCTTATTTGGTCTTGCTATCTTATTCTTTATTCTTGGTAGAAAGAGAGACAAGAAATTAGAAGCGCAGGAAGAAGCATTCAGACAACAGGTACAGGTTATCAACAACGATGAAGTTTACATTAACCTTCCAATCGGTTCTTACCCAAGAAGCGAACTTGCAAGAGTAGATGCTTTCCTTTCTGGTGGTGAAAAGGTTCAGGCAATTGCAGCATTACGTGATATTACAGGATGTGGCTTAGCTGAGGCCAAGGAAATCGTAGATAACTGGTTTAAGTATTATATTTAATGAAAATGATTAGTGACCTGATAATTGAGGCGTAAATCAGGCAGAGTTTATAAAAATTAGAATCCCTTATTTGACAGTGTAAAAACTGTGGAGTAAGGGATTTTGTATTATTCTTGACTGCATTGTGTGGGTGAGATAGAATATGAGAGAACAGTGTAAACAGATTCGGAATTTATAGTTGTAACAGGCTGGAAACAATGGATTTAAGTAATGATAAAAATTTAGCGGAGGACTGGATATGGAAGCAGTGGTAACTTTAAAAAAGGGAGAGGGAAGAACCATAAAAGCCGGTGGCATGTGGGTATTTGACAATGAAATTGCGAGTATCATGGGTGAGTTCGAAAATGGTGACATGGTCATAGTTCAGGATTTTGACGGATATAAGATGGGTAAGGGTTTTATTAATACCAATTCTAAGATTACCATTCGATTGATGACGAGAAACAGTGATGAAATAATTGATGAAGAATTTCTTGCAATGCGGGTAAGGAACGCATGGGAATATCGGAAAAAGACTGTAGATATCAGCAGTTGTCGTATTATTTTTGGGGAAGCTGATTTTTTACCTGGATTAGTAGTGGATAAATTTTCAGATGTTCTTGTAGTGCAGTCTTTGGCACTGGGTATTGACCGTCTAAAACATACCATTTTAGATAGTCTGGTGAAAGTATTAAAGGAAGACGGCATTGAGATTCGTGGCGTTTATGAACGTAGCGATGCAAAAGTTCGTATGAATGAAGGATTAGAACGTACCAAAGGATTCATAGGAGATGAGTTTGATACAAAAGTGGAAATCGTGGAAAATGGGGTACATTATATGGTAGACGTAAAGGATGGTCAGAAAACAGGATTCTTCCTTGACCAGAAGTACAATCGTCTTGCCCTTCAGAAAATCTGTAAAGATGCGAAAGTACTGGATTGCTTCACCCATACCGGTTCCTTTGCCTTAAATGCAGGAATTGCGGGAGCAAGTTCTGTTCTTGGTGTGGATGCTTCCCAGCTTGCGGTAGATCAGGCAACAGAAAATGCTGCGTTAAATGATTTGTCTGACATTGTAAAGTTTCAATGTTCTGACGTATTTGAGTTGTTGCCGGAATTGGAAAAAAAGAAGGAGTTGTTTGATGTAGTGATTTTAGATCCGCCTGCTTTTACGAAATCCAGAAATTCCATTAAAAATGCCATAAAAGGGTATCGGGAAATTAATCTTCGTGCTATGAAATTAATTAAGGATGGTGGATTTTTGGCAACCTGCTCCTGCTCGCATTTTATGAGCTATGAGTTGTTTACCAAAACCATCAATGAAGCGGCAAGAAATGTTCATAAACGTCTAAGACAGGTGGAATTTCGTACCCAGGCACCAGACCATCCGATTTTATGGGCAGCAGATGAATCTTATTATTTGAAATTTTATATTTTCCAGGTATGTGATGAGAAATAGAAGGCGAAGGAACAGAAGGTGAAGGAACAGGGAATTATGAAACTATCATATTCTTTGTGAAAGTGATGCAAAAGAAACAAAACAATGCAGGCACGCTTTTGCTGCGTTCGGCTCGTAGCGGATTACTGTTCATGTGAACAGTAATCTTGGTTTCTGCATGCAAATTCGCTTCGCGAAGCAGAAACCAACCCTTGAATCATCCTATTACGTAACCTGACAGCAAGTGTCAGGTTACTGAACACCGACGGCCTCAAAGCACCTGCGAATGTATTTGTTTTTTTGCATCACTTAAGATAAGTTTTCGGTAGTTTCGTAATTGCCTGATTTAGATAGAACGGAAAGGTGAAAGTGCAATGGAGAAAGAGAAGAAAAAAAGCAGCCAGCTTCCTGCCTGCCCACACCAAAAGAAGTGTGGGGGATGCCAGTATCAGGGAATATCCTATGAAGAACAGTTAAAAAAGAAGGAAACTAAGGTAAGAAATCTTTTAAAACCTTTTGGTAAAACAAGAAGTATTGTGGGAATGGAATATCCATATTATTACAGGAACAAGGTACATGCTGTGTTTCATCGGAAGAAGGATGGAAGTATTGTTTCCGGGGTTTATGAAGAAGGGACTCATTTTGTGGTTCCGGTGGAAGAATGCCAGATTGAAAATCAGAAGGCGGATGCCATTATCCGTGACATTAGAGGACTTTTAAAATCTTTTAAAATACAGCCCTATAATGAAGATACCGGGTTTGGACTTCTTCGCCATGTTTTGATTCGTACCGGATATTATACCGGACAAATTATGGTAGTGCTGGTAACAAGTTCTGTGATTTTTCCGTCCAAAAATAATTTTGTAAAGGCATTACGAAAGCTACATCCTGAAATTACTACTATTGTGCAAAACATTAATGATAAAAAGACCAGTATGGTGTTAGGGGAACGGGAACAGGTAATGTTTGGAAAGGGTTATATTGAGGATTCTCTTTGTGGCATGACCTTTCGGATTTCTGCGAAGTCTTTTTATCAGGTAAATCCAAAACAGACAGAACTTCTATATGAAAAAGCCATAGAACTGGCGGATTTGCATCAGAAAGAGGTAGTACTGGATGCATATTGTGGAACTGGAACCATTGGGTTAATTGCTTCGAAGAAAGCCAAAGAAGTTATTGGGGTGGAACTAAATAAAGATGCAGTGGCAGACGCTATTATCAATGCGAAAAAGAATGGGGTAAAGAATGCCAGATTTTATCAGAAAGATGCCGGAAAATTTATGAGGGAACTGGCGGCAGTGAAAACCCCGATTGACGTAGTATTTATGGACCCACCCAGAAGTGGAAGTGATGAGGCATTTCTTTCTTCTTTGGCGATATTAAAGCCAAAGAGAATCGTGTATATTTCCTGTAATCCGGAAACCCAGGCAAGGGATTTAAAGTATTTAACGAAACAGGGATATGAGATGAAAGAAAGTGTACCTTTTGATTTATTTCCTTTTACGACACATGTGGAGACAGTCTGCCTTCTGTCGAAAAAAGCCCAATAAATCAAAGGATTTTGCCATTTTGGGAATAAAATAGATGTGTGTTTCTGTTTTCGTAGAGTAATGATATAACCGGAGGTTTACCCCATGGGATAGGCTTTTGAGAATGGAAGATATACATTTTGGCGAAAGGATACTTTTTCGCAAAAGAAGAAAGGGGAATATTTACGAGTAAAAAAGTATATCCTAATGATCCATGTCCTTGTGGGAGTGGAAAAAAATATAAGCTTTGTTGTAAAGGAAAACAAGATGATGCAGATTTTGTAAACCCGCTAAATTTATTAGACAATTACAAACTGATTCGAAAAGAGTCCAGAATAAAACAATGTTTACATCCTAATAATGAAGAGTGTTCAGAGAAAATTATAGGAGCCCATTCAATCCAAAATAATAAAATACTAAAAAGGATATCTAGTAACGGAATGGTTTTTATGCCATGTCCGAAACCTGATAATCCCTTTGCACCAATGTCGAGTTATGGAAGAAAAGAAGCGACAGTATTCACTGGATTTTGTGGTCATCATGATAAAACTTTATTTCAACCAATTGAGGATAGAGATTTTGAGAAAACTGAAGAACAAGTTTTCTTGTATACATATAGATGCTTTGCTTTAGAATATCATAAAAAGCAGGAAGTTAAAAAAATGGAACAGATTATTTTTGCAAAGAGGCCATCGCTGGTTAATATGCCGGATGCAGAGGACCCTTTTAAAGGGAATAAATTGGCGATTGAGGATTTTATTGAGGACAAAAAAATCTTTGATAAAGCTATTTTGGAAAAAGACTATTCTGTTTTAACAAGTATTATTTGGGAATTTGACAAAGCGGTAAAATTTGCTTGTACAGGGTTTGAGGCATTGCAGTATGATTTGAATAGTAGGAGAGTGCAGGATTTGCTGGATTTCAGTAAGCCAGCACAACATGTATATGTCTGTGTTTTTCCTGAAAATGAGAAAACATATTGTATTATTTCGTGGTTTAAGAAAAATGATGGAATGTTTTCGTCATATTTTGAACAATTAAATGGTTTGGACGAAGTAAAGAAAAGAAATTTTATTAATAATCTCTTACCAATGATAAGTGAAAACTTGGTTGTTAATCCAGGGGCATGGGAAAAACTCAGTCAGTCACAGAAGAACGAGTTTGGCTCATATGTTTGGGGGATGGAAATAATAGCTCAAGAAATGGGGATTAAAGTTGATAGAACAGAAGCGCCTTCCTATGATATGTTCGAGTTATAATCATAAATGGTGCTAAGAGGAGTTGGAGGTGTAATAATATGGATGGTAAAAGAATCCAGGATTATTGGTCAAATGAGATGCAAGCCATGTTGGATACTTATAAACAATTTCAAATATTAATTCCAGCAGAAAATAGAAATGGAGCTGCCCATAACGGAGAAGATGGAAGATATGTAGAAACATTAATACGAGAATATCTGAAGAGATATTTACCAAAAGATTTGGAAGTTTTAACGGGATTTATTTTGAGACCAGCAGTAAAAACAGGATTGAAAAATAGAAGCAGGAAAAATGAAGTGGACAGCCATTCCACACAGTTAGATATATTAATTTATGATAGTGCTAAATATCCTATTTTTCAGAGATTTGGAGAAAATGTTATAGTTCCACCAGAGGGCGTTGTAGGTATTATTTCTGTGAAAAAGAATTTACATGAAAATGACATAGTACATGAAGCTCAAGCATTGAAGGCTGCATCAAAATTATGTCGTTGTGTCGATGATAATGGTCAACATTTAAGAGGTCCATTTTTGGCTTTGGTGTCAATGGATGCATTTGAGAAAAAAGAGAAAACTACGGAACAATGGATTTTTGAAAAATTAGAAGGAGTTTATTCTAAGGAAGATGATTATTTTGATGATCTAATAGGATATATTGGTTCGTTTAATAAATGGAGCATTTTTAAAAGACGTCCTCAGGATGGAGAAGTTGGAGAATATATATTTTTTAATCACAGTGAGGAAGAAGTACACATGGGATTTCAGTTTTTGTTAACAGGAATTCTGAGTGTTTATTATGACAAGACTCGTAACTATATCTCAAGACCAGGATTTACAGCGTTTCCTTCACATAGGGCATGTGACAAAAAATTGGGTGATATAGAAGTTAGGGCGATTAGATGATTATTTGGTGGGGAGTATTTCAAACGGGCTAAATATGTTACCCCACTTTGAAAACCCATTGCATACTTTCGCTATGCAGTATAAAATCAAAGTTCAGAGGAATATTGAAACCGTTTGTCTGCTTTCAAGGAAACCTTGATTTTCTGCGGTTTGTGGGATATTAAGGAGCGAAAATGGATGTGTGTTTTGTAGCCTTATGAATGAACCATTTGAATATCGTAGCAGTGGGGTGTTTTGTAACTCTGCTGAATAATAGGCTTTTGCTAAAAGGTATCACTTTTGCGAAAATGTATGATACCTCCCGGCAGGAGCCTTTTTGTATAAAGATAACTTGACTTCTAAATCTTACTGATGTAATATTTACACAAGTGCAGCAGGAGTTCGAACGATATTTTTTTGTTGCGAAATCTTACGCATGTAATAAAAAGGAAGGAGGATGGCTTGGAACGCATTGGTGGAGAACCGAGAGGATTTCATGGAGCAGTGGACAGAACAATTGCAGAGCGAGAACCTATTGGAAAGTTATCGGGCAGAGAAGTTCATAGAATACACCGATGGAGCAGAACCTCTGACAGAGATGGATACGGACTTCATGCTGAAAACACTGGACCACATCAAGGTTTTTGAGGATGGAACATTGTTGGTGGTGTTCCTGGACGGAACGGAGATTGAATGTAAAAATGAAGAGGAGTAAGAAAAGATGCCGATTGGGAGTTGGCATTCCTGATCGGCTTTTTTTCTTGCTCTTTTGCAGATGGTAAAATAAACGGGAATATGGTAAAATAATGTAGAAATTAAGGTATTGAGTATTTTTAATATATATAATTATACAAACCGTTACTTGCTACAGTTATTAGTGAGGATATGAATTGAAATTAATGAAGGGGTTGAAGATATGATTTTATCTGATAATGAAACCAAAGTTGATTTACTTAATAATGAAGCGATAGCAAAGACAATAGTTTCTCTTATTAAGGATAGTAAAGAACAACCGATTTCTATCGGTATTCATGGGGACTGGGGTGCTGGTAAATCCAGCATTCTTGAAATGGTAGAAAATGAAGTGAAACTGGCTTCTTCAGTGTCAGGAAAGAAGTATTCTTGTATCCGATTTAACGGTTGGAAGCATCAGGGATTTGAAGACTCAAAAGTAGCTTTGATGAGTTCTATTATTTCAGAGCTTGAGAAGAAAGAGAAACTTGGTGTTAAGTCTGGGGAAATATTAAAAAAACTGTGGAAAAATATAAATTGGATGACTGTTGCTAAGACTGCGGGTAAAACCGCTTTAGGAATTGCGACAGGTACAGCACCGCTTACGTTATTATCTTCAACAATGGATATTTTAAAATCAACCGTAACTACAGAAGAGGGAATTGCTGGAGCAATTGAATCTATTGGAGGTTATTTAAGTGACGCAAAAATCACAGAGGACATATCAAGTAATAAAGAATTTTCGGAGTTTCAGGAAAATTTTACCGAACTGCTAAAAGATGCAGCTATTGAGAAACTTATTGTTTTAATTGATGATCTTGACAGATGTTTACCTGATGTGGCGATTAATACGTTAGAGGCTGTAAGACTGTTTATGTTTACAGAAAAAACAGCATTTGTAATTGCAGCAGACGAGGGAATGATTCGCTATGCGGTTAAAAAACATTTTCCCGATGCAACAGATGAAAATAAGTTTAATGCAGGTGAGGCCTTTGCAAATAAGTATTTGGAAAAGTTGATTCAAGTTCCGTTTAGAATTCCAGCATTAGGTGAGGTAGAAGCGTGTATATACATAATGCTTCTTATGGTGGGTTCTGTTTTGCCAGATGAAAATGAAAACTATAAAAAGCTGAGAGAAGAGGGATTATCTAGAATCAGAAAGCCTTGGAATGTAGAAAGTCTTACGGTTGATGACGTGAAAGAAATTCTCGGAAATGATTATGAAAAGTCATCGAAGGAAGTATTAATTGCCACTCAAATATGCCATTTATTAGCACAAAATACAGATGGAAATCCTAGAAAGATAAAAAGGTTTGTAAATATGCTCTTGTTACGTTATGAGATTGCTAAGAATCGTGGCTTTGGAGACGAACTGGAACTTGCGATTTTGGCAAAGATGATGTTGGCAGAATACTATGAACCAGATTTTTATAAGGCATTACCTAATCATTTGGATTCTGAAGGGAAATGGGATGAAGTTCCTGAAATACTAGCTGATATAAAAACTATGGTCGAAGATAAGAAAACAGTAGAAGCAAAAGAGCGATGGTATGATTTAAACAAGATTTGGAAATGGATTACTACAGAACCAGAAATTACATATAAGGACTTAAGACCGTATTATTATGCATGTAAAGAAAAAATGGATTATTTTTCAGGTAAAACTTCTAGAAATGATCTATCAGAAATAGTTGATCTACTTTTTAGAGATGAAATGATTATTGTAGGTCGTGTTGAGGATTTGAAAAATTTGACAAATCAAGAATCAGATCAAGTGTTCGGAATTGTTGCTCAAAAAATTATGGAAAAAGGGCAATTTGATATGAAACCAAAAGGGATTGATGGTTTGATTGTATTGGTACAGAATAAGCCGGAACTCCGTAAAAGTTTAGTTGACTTTATAGATGCTATTCCTGTAGATAAGGCTGGAGTGTGGATTATACATGGCTGGGATAAAGCAATTCCAAAAGATTGCGATGAAAGAAAAGGAGTAAATCAATATTTTGATAAATTGAAAAGCAGTGGGACGGCAATTGTTAAAGCAGCTTTAAAGAAGATGTGAGGTAATTAATAAATGGGAACATCAACACATAATGGAGGACAAAAAGGTGGAACACCTTTGGTACCGTCATGGTTAGAGCAACCAGATGTAAATCCACAAAATGAAAATGGACTTGGTCCCGATGGTAGTCAAATTCCACCAGTGGGTGATGTGGATCGCTTTAGAGCACCACGAGGAGAGTTCACGAGGTATATAAATTCAGGAGGACGGGATAGCAGTTTAGGCCGTAAAAGTGTCTCTAATTACATAAGAAATTCTCTGGGTGGTAGTTCAAATGCGACACAGAGAATGGGAGCTGCTAGAAGCAGTTCTGCAAGATTATTAAATGTTGCAGGTGTATTTGCTTCAGGTGGTGCAAGGGCTGTTGAACAGTATCTTTCTATAGAGAATCTCTCACATAAGACAGCTAGTGACGCATTTATAGCTATTACAGACTTTATCTGTCCAGATGGGGGACCACAAGATGAAGGCATTGCGAGGTCGGCTTATATTTCCGCAATCGAAGAATCACCAGAAATAGCTACAATTAAATTTGAGGATTTGACTTCAGAGCAGATTATGGTGATTGTGGAACGTACCATGGCAAATGCGATATTTAATAGAATCACGAATGATATTGGTAACAAGATTATATTGTTGCCGCAAGAACGAGCTATATCAGACAGCTTAATTGTTCAAATGAAGGATTTTGTTAAGGGTTCTGTATCGGATGCTGTTATCAATTTAGATATCAAGGCTGGAAATATTCGACAAGGTGATTCTTTAAGAATAGTGGACCAGGTGTATAAGGCAGCGTTTGAAATTATGGTAAGCGCAGGTGAAAATGAATGAATCGATATAAATTAAGAGCAAATTATGATATTGAAAATATAGATTCGCAGAAAATGGATGGCACAGTTATTGTTGATGTCCCTATGCTTTCTAATGGCGAACTAAACTATGGATTAAGCCACATTAAGAAAAAATTATATGAAGAAAATGTGTATCCCTCTGAAATTGGATTTGATATCATGTCGCTTGCAACAATGGTTTATATGGCTGATACGCGAATTGAGAGAGTGGTGCATGGACAGGACTCTTGGACGAGAGAAATTGAACTAGAAATACCGGTATCAAATGTAGAGATATGGGACTCACAGATTCATACGGTTGAACGTATGTTAAAATTTCTTACAGGAGATTTATGGAAAATTACGTTGTCGAGTAGAGCATGGCAGTTTAATAATTTGGAGGAAGTAGGAGAAAAATCAAATAAATATGATGAAGTATCATTATTTTCCGGTGGAATGGATAGTCTTATAAGTACCATTAATTTGATGGAGAATAAGAAAAATACCTTGTTAATAAGTCATGCTGGAGAAGGACTTACTAAAAATGCTCAAAAAAATATTGTGAATAAATTTGACTTGTTATATCCAGATGTTTTACATACATGGTTAGATTTGTGGATGGTGTTTCCACGTGATTATATTCCGGCAGGTGGTAATGATAACAATACAAGGAGTAGATCATTCCTATTTATCGGTTATGCCCTTTTTGCAATGACTGGCATGGATAATATCAATGAACTGTTAGTTCCGGAAAATGGTCTGATTGCTTTGAATGTACCATTGGATGAAACAAGAGTAGGTTCATTTAGTACAAGAACAACGCATCCATTTTATCTTTCTTTGTGGAATGAATTATTAGTGGGATTAGGGTTAAATCTATCAGTAAAAAATCCTTATTGGAATAAAACAAAGGGAGAAATGGCAGGGGAATGTAAAAACAAGGATGTTCTTTATGAGACGATGAAATTATCATTCTCATGTTCTTCACCAGGAAAAGCAAGATGGAAACAACTCAGTCAACAACATTGTGGTTATTGTGTTCCTTGTTTAATTAGAAGAGCTGCAATGCATAAAGCGTTTGGGGATGATGGAACAGTGTATACCGAAACGTCTATTTATGAAATGCAGAATAAAAATGCAGAAGGAATGGGAATTCAATTGCGCTCTTTCCAGTATGCAATAGATAAAATAAAACAGGATAGAAATCGTGCTTTATTTTATATACATAAGCCAGGTCCATTACCGCAGGATGATGAGTATTTGAGAGAATTAGCTGATACATATATACGAGGATTATTAGAAGTAGATGCTTTTATACAGGATAATTTAGCACAAGAGGATGAGAATAATGATTTATGATGCACATTGTCATTTGGATTTAATGGATAATATGCTAGAGTTTATAAATGAAATACAGAATTCTGATATGAATTTATTTGCGGTTGGAACTACACCGAAGGCATATAGTAGAGAAATACAATTTTGCAAGAATGCTAGAAATATTCATGTTGGTTTAGGGATGCATCCGCAATTAGTATCTAGTGGCTATGATGATATGCAGTTATTTAAATCTCTCATTGAAAAAAGCCATTATATTGGTGAGGTGGGATTGGATTTTAGTAAAGGATATATTCAGACCAAAGAATTACAAATAAATATTTTTAGTGAGATTGTTAAGTTATGTGAACAATACAGTGAAAAAGTGATTTCTATTCATTCACTTAAATCGACAAGTACGGTAATTGAAATTTTAAGAACATACAAAAGACAAAAGAGTAATAAATATATATTTCATTGGTTTACAGGTTCTATGCCACAATTAGAAAAAGCGATTGAATTGGGATGCTACTTTTCAATAAATCCGGGAATGTTGAAAACAAAATCGGGAATGGAAGTGATAAAAGCTATACCAATTGATCATGTGTTGTTAGAGACGGATGCACCATTTGCACTCAAAGTTCAACACATAGATGAAATAGAAAAGGAACTCAAAAGAACCATGTCGAGGATATCGGATGTAATTGGATTCGACATATCTGATATAATTAATAAGAATTCAAAAGAAGTGTTTTGCTACTGAATATTTAATGAAGAAACATTGATAAAGGTTAACTGATGACGTGCAACTAAGAAAGGATACTGATAGGAGTCACAATTTCTGGTTAGCTTTTACTTAAGCTTCTATGATAGTGAAAGATGTTAGATATGGTATGATAAATGTGCGAGTATGCTCAGAGGTGATTTGAATGTATAACTTAACAAAATGTGCATTGTGTGGAAATGAAGCAGAATTGGAATTGAGCCATACAGTGCCAAAGATGGCTGTAAGGACATTAAAGAAAACAGCAATAGGTAATATTCGGAGTACAGAGAACCCTAACAAAACCATACAGGATAGCGAGAAGTTGTATATGTTGTGTGGAGATTGCGAGGATTTATTTAGTGAAAAAGAAACTTGGTTTGCTAACAAAATATTTCATCCTTATTTAAAAAAGGAGAAAACTATTTTTGACTACGATGAGAATTTGGCTTACTTTATAACTTCTGTTAATTGGAGAAGTCTTTATTTGGATATTTTAGATTTTGTTGAGCATTCAGTGGTTGGTATAGATGCGTTGGAATGTTTGATTGAATCTGAAAAAATAATGAATGAGTTCCTGCGAGGAAAACGTAATGATTTAGGGAAAATAGAAAATCACATTTTCTTTTTTGATGACATAAAAGAATTATCTGTTGGTGCGAGCAATTTTGCAGATTTGAAACCGCATGCGACTTTTCATAGAGGGATAGGTAGTTACACTTTTTGTTACGAAGATGAAAAGACCTATGGTACTTTAACAAATATGCTGGGAGTAATACTTGTTACTTTTTATCATAAAGGGCAAAGAGAAGTATGGAATAATACAGAGATTTTGAATGGCGTGGGGCGTATTGAAGCGAAAGAACAGCAGATACAGAGTGTTTTTGGAAATGAGTTAATACATATCATGGAAACAGCAAAGAAAGCATCTGAAGCTATGAGTGTAGCACAACAAAAGAAAGCAGAGGATAGAATAAAGGCTGCTGGAGAAGATGTAAAAAATTATTCAGTTTTTCAAGACTGGATGAATGATATGGATTTAAAGAACAGAATTACAGATAAGTGATACAGAAGTGGGGGGTAAAGGACATCCCCCTAAGTGGGGTATAAACCTTTTCGCAAAAGGTTTCGGTTTCGCTATTTAGTATAAGAAGAAACTTTCAACGCATGTTGAGACGGTTGTTCTCTTGTCCCAATAAAAACCGGATGATGTGATTGAGGTTGAAATAGAGTTGGATGAGCTTGATTTGACTTCAGCAGAGAGTAAGGCAACTTATGCGGAGATTAAGGATTATGTCTTAAAGGAGCATGGGTTGAAGGTTTCTAATCTGTATATTTCACAGATAAAAAGAAAGTGTGGAATAGAGGTTGGGGAAAATTATAACCTGCCTAAGTCAGAGGATAGTAGACAGCCTCAATGTCTGGAAGAGAAGGAAAAGGCGATAAGGGATGCGTTGGAGCATGTTGGCCTCTTGAACAAAGCAGTATGTTACGTGAAATGAGCAATTGGGCAAAATATAATCTTGATATTGTCAATATTGGTTTACACTTTTTTCTCAAGAATGTTTGACCTTATGCTGCCTTCTGTTGTGAAGCATAGTACTGCTGTCGTTTAACCATCGGAGGTAATCCACCATTAGCAGAACAGATTCTTCGGTTATTCCAATAACTAATGAAGTATCTCCAGATGAGAGTTTTTAATTGCTCT